>JBFWQR010000031.1:0-53963 GCA_050249335.1 Lautropia sp. | reverse complement strand
CGTTAACAGGCCCTAGCCTAGTCTTCCCAGTACGTCTGCGTCTGGTCGTCACTCGGCACCGGCATGTTGACCCACAGACCCTTCAGTTTCTTGTTCCAGACGCCGATCTTCGGGAACGCATAGAGAAAGACGTTCGGCTCGTCGGCCGACAGCTTGCGCTGGAGCTTGCCGATCAGGTCCAGCTGTGCTGCCTCGGTGGGTGCTTCGATGAACGACTTGTAGAGCGCCTTGTACTCGGGATTCTGGTAGTTGAAGTAGTACTTGTCGCGGGCATAGATATCCAGATCCCGTGCTTCGGCATGATTGATGATCGTGGCATCGAAATCCGAGCCCCTGAACACCTGCTCGAGCCACTGCGGGAACTCGAGCGGCACGAGCGTGGCCGTGATGCCGACCTCGGCCAGCATCGCCGCGATGATCTCGCCGCCGCGGCGCGCGTAGGCCGGCGGCGGCAGCTTGATCGTGATCTTGGTGCCCGGGGCAACGCCGGCGGCCTGGAGCAGCTGCCTGGCCTTGGCCGGGTCATAGGGATAGGCGCCGGTCAGATCGACATAGCCCGGTTCGACCGGCGTGTAGTGCGAGCCGATCGGCGTGCCGAAGCCCGAATAGGTGCCTTCGACGAGGGACTTGCGGTCGATGGCATGCGCGAGCGCCTGGCGGACGCGAACGTCGTCGAACGGCTTGCGGGCATTGTTCAGCGCCAGCACCACCTTGCCCGACGTGCTGCCGACCTTGGCCTCGAGGTTCGCGTTGCTCCTGAGCCGGTTGACGAGCTCCGCCGCCTGGAACGAGGTGAAGGCGTCGACATCGCCGGCCTGGATCGCCGCGGCCGCGGCCGACGGGTCGGCGACGAACTTGAAGGTCACCCGGCTGAGCTTCGGCGGTTGGCCCCAATAGTCCGGGTTCCGCTCGAGCACGACCTTGTCGCCCTTGGACCATTCCTTGAACTTGAATGGGCCGGTGCCGACCGGGTTGGTCCGGTTGCCGGCGACCGATGCCGGCGAGAACATCACCGCATCGCCCCAGGCCATGTTGAACAGGAAGTTCGAGGTCGGGCGCTTGAGCGTCACGACCGCGGTGCCCGGATCGGTGCATTCGGTCTTCTCGATCGGCTCGAACAGGCCCTTCTGCGCGTTGGTGGAATCCGGTGCGACCGCCCGCTCGTAGGAGAACTTCACGTTCGAGCAGTCGAACGGCGAGCCATCGTGGAACTTGACGCCGCGACGGAGCTTAAAGGTATAGACCTTCTGGTCGCCCGAGATGGTCCAGCTCTCGGCCAGCAGCGGCTTCACCGAGCCGTCCTCCACGACGCGCACCAGCCCTTCGTAGAGGTTGACATAGGTGATGTAGCGGATCGGCGCCGCGGCGCTGGCCGTCGGATCGAGTCCTGGCGGCTCCAGCGTATGGCCGATGGTGACCGTATCCTTGGCCGCCATCGCAATCAGCGGAACAGCCAGGAGGCTGGCAGCGAGCCCCCACCCGAGCACTCTAGGCATTTCTTCCCCCTTGCAGGTCTCTCGTCGCGCTTGCAGGCCGGTATCCACGCATCAAGCAGGCGATCACGCCGCTGCACGCACCAAGCCTGACATCGATCAACGATGAACTGTATCCGGGATCCACGACTTGTCAAAGCTGCCGTTTTCGGGGTCTTCCCGACTGGCAGGTCCTTCGCGCGAGCGATGCGGCCCATCGGGTCGCTGCATAGCGCGGGGAGCGTCAGCGCGCCAGCACGACGTCGCCGATCTTCCAGCTCGCGCCGTCGAGCACCAGCACCAGGCAGGCCTCGGCACCGTCGTCGTCGCGGACCCAGAGCGAGAACCGGGTCCGGCCCTGATAGCCGAAGCGGGTCCGCGCCAGCGCGTCGGCCAGCGACGGCGGCGCGCCGGCGTCGACCGGCTCGGCCCTGAGCGCCTGCCAGACCCGTCGCCCATAGAGCACCCGCGCCAGCATCGCCGGGGTCACCAGCCGGTCGACTGCGACGTCGACCAGCCGCGCCTTGACCGTGGTCGCCAGCCCGGCGAAGAAGCCGGCGGCCGCGTCCGGCGGCGGCGCATGACGGGCACGAACCCGCGTGCGCAGCTCCGCAAACGCGACCAGTTCGGCGAGCGCGGCGGCATCGTGGCGGTCGACCGCGGACTTGATCCGATACAGCGCAACCCACGGCCCGGCCGCCAGCCACAACGGCATCGCCAGCGCGACCACGACCGCGGCGCAGAACAGCCGGACCGGCCAGATCGCCGGCGCGGCCGGTCCCGGCGCAGCCCGTCCCGGCGCCGCGCTCGCGGCCGGAACGCGGTCCAGCACGGTGGTTGCCACGGCGATTACCGCAGCGCCACGATCGGCGTCGCGAAGCCGCCGGCGAGCCGGGTCGGCGGCAGCACCGCGCGCGGATCGAGCGCGACCTCGCCGCGCCGGATCTCGAAGTGCAGGTGCGGGCCGGTCGAACGGCCGGTGTTGCCGAGCAGCGCGACCACCTCGCCTTGCCGCACGCGCTGGCCGGGGCGGACCTTCAGTGCGCTGTTGTGAGCGTAGAGCGTGGTGGTCTCGCCGGCATGCCGCAGGATCACGACGTTGCCGTAGCCGGACAGGCCGGATCCGGCATAGATGACCTCGCCCTCGGCAGCCGCGCGCACCGGCTCGCCGATCGCGCCGGCGATGTCGATGCCGCGATGCTGGCGTCCCCAGCGATGGCCGAACTCGGAGCTGATCACGCCGGCGTCGAGCGGCCAGCGCAGGCTGCCGTCGGCGAGCGGAGAATCGGCCGCCGGTGCATCGGAATGACCGCGAGCGCCGGCGGCCGGAGCGACGCGGCCGCGGGCCGCCGTAGCGCTGCTGCCCGCTCCGGTAATGCTGCGGCCGGTACCGGCGCCGGGGGCGCCACGGCCGATGCCGGCGCGGCGCAGCAGCGCGAGCACCGATTCCTCGCCGTGCTCGGCTGCGTCATGGAACTTGCGTTGCAGTTCCTGCGATTCGAGCGATTGCCGGATCCGCTGCACCGCAGTGGTCGTCGCGTCGACCGCCCGGGCGACGAACGCCGGAACCTGGGGTCCGCCGGTCCGAGCCTGACCGGCATCGGCCGGCACCGGGCCGGTGGTCGCGCAGCCGGCAAGCAGGGCCACGACCAGTCCCGGGAGCCCCAATCCCGGGAGCCAGCCGTGCCAGCGCCGCTGCTTGACACCAGCCAGAGCCGTCGTCGATCCGCCTGCCATCGTGACTCTCCCCGCATCGGCAACGGTCCGGAGCGCCGTGCCTTGGCAGGAATCATCGGCGGGTGGGCCGGCCGGGGGAACCCGCCATTCGGGGGGATCCCCCCGAAATGGGGGTATCGGCGCAGGTCTAAGCCATGCGCCTGGTCAGCAACCAGGCCTCCGGATCGATCTGGCTGATCTCCCAACCCGGCGGCACCACGATCGTCGTGGTTGATTCCTCGACTACCGCGGGCCCTGCGATCCGGATGTCCGGGCCTGCGAGATTCTCGCGAAAAACCGGCACGCGCAGCTTGCGCATGTCGAACCATGCGTCGCGATACTCCGTCGGATTCGGCAACCGCCCGGACGAGTCCGCGGGCGGAGAAACCCGTATCGGAGCAGCGCGCACCGCTCGATCGCCGACCCGTACGCCAGTCGCAGCGAGGCCGACGGACATCACCTCGCACTCGGACTGCGGATCGGAAAACGTATAGGCCTGCTCGTGAATCCGGTGAAAGCGCGCGGCGATTTCGGCAGGCGCGCCGGCCGACAAGTCGACGTCGGAGATATCGACGGTCAGGTCGGAAACCTCGCCCTGGTAGCGGACGTCCATGGTCCTCAGCACCCGTGTCTGCTGCGGACCGAACCCCTCGATCGCCAGATCGGATCTGGCCGCTTCCTCCATCTCCTGGAACAGGCTCCGCACGCGTTGGGTGTCGATCGATCCGAGGCTGCCGGGGCTCATTCGGATATAGTCGTGCCGCACATCGGAAATGGCCGCCCCGAATGCGCACAGGACGGATGAAACGCGGGGCACCAGCACGCGGTCGACGCCCAGGATGCCGGCAATTCCCGCGGCGTGCGCGGCGCTGCAACCGCCGCCGCATACGAACACGAAGTCTCGAACGTCGAAGCCGCGTTCCGTGGACATCTGTCGCACGGCGTGGGCCATGTTCTCGTTCACGATCGCATGCACCGCATGGGCAGCCTCGTAGGTGCCGATCTTCAACGGAGCGCCGAGCTTGCGCTCGATCGCCCGCTCGGCAAGCGACCGATCGATCGGCATCGCACCGCCGAGAAGCGCTCGCCCGTTGAAATAGCCCAGGACGACATTCGCGTCGGTCACGGTGGGCAGCTCGCCACCCCTTCGGTAGCAGGCCGGGCCCGGAATACTCTCTGCGCTCTGGGGGCCGACCTGGAGGAGCCCCGCTCCGTCCACCCAGGCGATGCTCCCGCCGCCGGCTCCGATCGTATGCACCCGAACCATCGGTACGCTGACGCAGTGACGGTGAACGAAGAGGTTCTTGACGGTCTCGATCCGGCCGTCGCTGACGAGGCTGACATCCAGGCTCGTGCCACCCATATCGAGGGTTACGACATTCTCGGATCCCAGTCGGCGCGCGAAATGCAGGCCCGCGACAGGGCCTGCCGCCGGACCGGAATCCAGCGCGAGCACGGGACGGACGCGCAGGAGGTCTCCCGATGTCGTTCCTCCATTGCACTGAATGTACCGGATGGCACCCGCATACCCGGCAGCCCGAAGGTTCGATTCCAGGTCGCAGAGGTACGTCTCGAGACGGCCGGCCAACGCGGCACAGAGCGCAGCGGTCGAGATCCTCGGGTACTCCCGGAGTGCCGGCGACACGGCCGAAGACAGAAAGACGGGCATGCCCGGAAGCGCGTTCGCGAGCAGTTCTCCGATCCTGCGTTCGTGGGTGTCGTTCACGACCGACCAGAGCAGTCCGACCGCCACGGCTTCCACGCCCTCGGACTTGAAGAACTGCACGGCCGCAGCAACGTCATCCTCGTGCAACGGCACGACGATGCGGCCATCGCGGTCGACCCGTTCCCGCACGGTCAAGCTCAGACGCCTGGGTACGATCGGTTCGACCGGCGGCAGGAAATAGTCGAAGACATCCTCCTTGAAGCCTTCACGCAGGCCCAGAATGTCCCGAAAGCCGTGCGTCCCGATCAGGCCGACCTTCGCGAGGCGCCGCTGGATCAGGGCATTGGTCGCGATCGTCGTTCCATGAACGACGAGGTCGATTCCATCGAGCAGCTGTCCGGGCGTCACGCCCCGCATCGCGGCAAGCTGTCCAAGACCCGAGGAGATCACGGAACGCAGATTGCCTTGATCCGACAGGACTTTCGTGATGGTGGCGCCCCCCTCTGGCGATATCAGCACGAAGTCGGTGAAGGTCCCGCCGATATCGATCCCCAGGCGATCCATCAGCGCACGCTCCTCAGCTTCTCGGTCGCGGGATGATCAATGGCCGAACCGTCGGCGAGAACGGCGACCCCGTAGTCCGCCATCGCGCCCTCGGCAGAGATCAGCCCCTCGCGAAAGTCGACGAGCACCGCCGCCGGATCCCGGTCGAAGGGGTCGCCGACTCCGCCGCCGCCCGGATTGTGCGTCTCCAGCTTGCCCCCGATCCCGGAGCGCAGCCGGGAGTCCCGTCCGGCACTCCGAACGACCCCATCGGCATCCCTGGCGCATCGGGCGCCCAGCTTCGGCTCGATCAGCGAGGAACGGGCACCGGCCACACCGAGGGCGGCATAGGTATCGATCACCCCGTGAAAGCGAGCCGTCTGCTCGTGCCCGATCGGCTCCCACTCGAAATCCAGCCCGAGGCCACCTCGCCAGCGTCCCGCGCCGCCGGAGTCCGTCCTCAGCTCCATGCGATGCACTCGCAGCGGAAACTCGTACTCGAGCAGTTCGATCGGCTCGAGCAGCACGGCACCGCCGTTGGCTTCGGACCCGACTCCGGACCAGCCATCCTGCCCATGGACGGCCCCCGCCCCTCCCGCGCTGCCGGCGTTCGGCATGAAATGCCCATAGAACTGCCCCGTGGCGGGGTCGTGGCCGAATATGTTGGTGCTGGCGGCGGCCCCCCAACCGGCATTGCGCCTCGCGGGGTCTATGGCCAGTGCCAGCGCAGACCGAACACAATCGACCAGCTCGCAGAACGGCTGCGTGGTGCAACCAAGCGTCGCTGTGGGCGGAACCCGTGCATTGGCGGTCGAGCCGAGCGGTCCGCAGTCGATGGTCACCGCCCGGTAGAGGCCGTCGTTGAAGGGCGGCCGCAATCCCAACGAGATCGCGACCGCATGCCGCGCCGCAGCTGTCGTGGCGGCGTACGGAGAATTCCTGACGTCTCTCGACTGAGGTGGCGAGTCGATGCGTATCGCAAGGGAATCCCCGCGGATGGTGACCTCGGCGACGAACTCGATCGGAGCGCCGTCATCGCGCGCCGCGATCCGCGATCTCCCGACATAGGTGCCGTCCGGCAGCGACCGGATGGCATCGCGCGCTTGTCGTTCCAGCCTGGCGTAGAGCTCCTCGATTCCCAGGCGTACCGTGCTCTCGCCATACCGCGAGATCAGCGCCTTCAGGCGCTCGCCTGCGATGCGACTGGCGGCTTGCATCGACATGAGGTCAGCCTGGGTACGCTCGGAGAACCGCATGTTTGCAAAGAGCAATGCCACGACGTCTTGCCGGGGCACGCCCTTCTCCACGATGCGGAGCGGAGGAATCCGCACTCCTTCCCCGTAGCAGTCCGACTGGGCGCGCAGCAGATCGGCCGGCGCCACCCCTCCGACATCCTGCCAGTGCGCACGGATGACCGTCCAGAACAGGAGCGAGCCGCCGACGAACACCGGCCGGAGCAACGCGACGTCATTCAAATGCAGTCCTCCGGATGCCGGGTCGTTGCATAGAAAAACGTCGCCGTCCGCAACCGAATCGGCATAGGCGTCCGCCGTCGCCTGGCAGACGAACGGGATCGAGCTGACTTGCACGGGCAATTCCGCGCGGCCCTGAACCATCTGCCGGCAGGCCCAGTCGCAGAGCGAGCAAGAGAAGTCTTTCGCAAGCTTGAAGACCGGGCTTCTCGCGGTACGGACGACCACGTGATTCATCTCTTCCACGGCTGCGCGCAGGGCACCCTGAAGCGTTGCCAGCGTTGTAACGTCGATGGCTTTCATCTCATTGCATTCCCGCTGTCGGTCACTTCCCGATGGCGAATTCAAAGGGGAGTGACCTCGTATTTCTCCAGTATCCGCGGCAGATGCTCGTGGAACAGCTCCAGGAACCGCTGGCCGATCTGCGACGGAGGCCGCATGCGATTGCGGAGCAGGTACAGGGTATAGGGTATGGGGGGCTCGAACCGGCATGACACGACTTCGCCGCGGTCGACATAGCCCTTGATCGAGAACGGCTCCACGATCGCCACGCCCATGCCGCGCGAGACCATCGCGCAGGCCTCCTCCGAACCATAGACCTCCAGGTTCAACCGGCGCCGAACCCCGCGGGCCACGAAAACCTCGTCGACCGCCGTGCGAACGCGGCTGTCACGCCGAAACGAGATGAAGCGCTCGCCTCCGAAGTCCGCCGGCGTCAGGATCGACCGTTTCGCGAGCCGATGGTCGACGGGCAATGCGCAGCACGCGGCGAACCGACACACGGGTTCGCACAGGATGTCCGCCCGATCGACCGGAAGCAGGCAGAAGCCCCAATCGGCCTGCGAAGTCGCCAGCCAATCGGCGACGTCCCGCTCCACCGTCGAGGCGAGCGACATCGCGATCTCCGATCGAGTACGCGCCAACGACTCCAGCACGTCGACGAGCACGTGCGTTCCGATCGAACGTACCGCGATCACCTCGAGCCGACCCGCCTCCAGAGTGTGCAGCTCCTTCGCCAGGCCCTCGAATCGCCGTGTGTCGGAGACCATGCGCCTGGCGCTCTCGCAGAGAATCAACGCCTCGGGTGTCGGTATCAACCTTTGCCTGGTCCTGACGAAGAGCTGAACCTTGACTTCCCGCTCCAGGGTCTGAACGAGCTTGCTCACGGTCGGTTGGGTCAGGTCGAGCGCCTCCGCAGCGCGAGTCATCGTTCCCTGCTCGACGAGCGCGACGAATGCCTGCAACTGACGCGAAGAGATCATCGGACAACCGGTCCGAGCTACTCCGCCGAGATCTTCGCCTCGGAGACAAGGGCCTGCCACCGACTGCTCTCTGCCTCGATGAAGCGCCGGAGCTCTTCCGGTGTGCTCGGCTTGGCTTCATACCCGAGCGCACCGACCCGCTCCTGAAGCTCCGAGCTGCGCAGTACCTTGCCGATTGCGGCATTCAAGCGCGCCACGATCTCGGCGGGCGTTCCCTTCGGGGCAACGATCGCCGACCAGGTTGTGACGACCAGGCCGGAAGTTCCTTGTTCCGAAGCCGTGGGGACATCGGGCGCGAACCTGCTGCGCTCGTTCGTCGTAACCGCGATGATCCGTACGGTTCCAGCCTTGACGAACGGCATGATCGGCGAGACCGTGTCGCAGACGACGTCGATCTGCCCGCCGACGAGGTCCAAGGTCGGAACGCCGCGATACGGCACGTGGACCATGCTGACACCGACGCGCCTTTTCAGCTCTTCGACGCAGAAGTGGCTGGTCGTCGCCACACCGTACGAGCCGTAGGTCAGCTTGCCCGGCTGCTTCCGCGCCGCGCTGATGAGCCCGCGAAGATCGGTAATCGGAGAGGCAGCGTTGACGGCCAGAGACAGCGGCGCCTCGAAGATCTGGCTTACCGGCGTGAAGTCCGTCCGGGCGTCGAAGTTCTTGCCGCGGAGAACCGATGCCGGGAAGGACAGGATATTGGTCGTGGCCACGAGCAAGGTGTATCCGTCCGGCTCCGCGGTTCGCACGGCATTCGCGGCAATCGTTCCGCTTGCACCAGCGCGGTTGTCGACCACGACGGGTTGACCCAGTTCGGCCTGCAGCCCGGCGGCGAGCGCGCGACCCGCCGAGTCGATTCCGCCGCCGGCAGCGAACGGCAACACCAATCGGATCGGCTTGCTCGGGTAGCCGTTGCCGTGAGCCAGTCCGAAAGGCAACAGCCAGGCGACCAGCATTCCCCCAAGCCACTTCAGCGAACTCTCTCTGGAACTAGGCATTGACGATTCTCCAATGGTCAGAGCGCATGACGAGCCGGCCGCAGGCTCTCCAGTGATTTCCGGTCCGGCAATGATCTATCGCTCCGCGCTCGAGTCGTAGGTTCTGGACATCGACGCCGCCGCTGCGGCGCGAAGCGCCTGCTGCGAGACCTTGTGAGAGTTCGCGTGCCGTGGAAGTCGTATTGATCGGCACCGCCACTGCGCCGATGCGGGCAAGGGCAAACCAGCCGGTCGTTCCAACGGCTTGTCGTCCTGTAGCGCTCCCAGATTTCGCGGGAATGGCGGACCCTGCAGGCATCGGCCAGGCGCCGGCCTTCGGCGACTCCGGGGTCGATCGACATCGTGCGACTACCGGACTGCCCTTCACAGGTTTCGGCGGCTGCCAACGAGGATCCCTCCACCGCCATGCGTGTAGACCGGGGCACGCGAAGGCTTGCAGCGGGAGCGTGGCCGTCAACGATCCTAGACGCTCTACTTTCCGAAGGGAAGCGATGAACTTGGTCAAACCCATGCAGTTATTCTATATATGTTGCGCATTATGGAATGGTGGTCGATGGGTTGCTCAGGGAGCGGGAGCGCGGCAACCGGCGGACGTTTCCGCGGAAACGCCAAAAAAAAAGGCCACCCGGAGGTGGCCGCAAGGTTCGGAGATCGAACCAACGAAGAAATCGAGCCTAATTGTAGCACGACTGAGAATCGTTCTCATTAATATCCGTCGGTTCGCGCTCCCATCATCCGCCACAGCACCGGCGGGACACCGTAGATCCGGTCGATCATCTGGTGGTCGGTGAGCCCCATCGCCTCGCGCTGGACCACGCATTCCCACAGCGCATTCGCCGCCTCCGCGAGCAGGTACCGGCGCTGCTCGTCGCGGCGCTCGCGGGCATCGCCGCTGCCGGCATCGCCGCTGCCGGCGTCGCTGCCAGCACTGCGATCGGTATTGCCAAGATGACCGCCGTCGGCCTCGCTGTCGCATGCGGCCAGCGCAGCGATCGCCGCCTGCAGCCGGCGGCCGGCGCGTCCGATCGCCGCCGCGGTCTCCTCGCGGATCGCAGCGGCGATCGCGGCATCGACATCGATCTCGCGGCGCGCCGGATCCCTGCTCGGCGTCGCGCCGATCGCACCGGCCCGGCTGGCGACGGTCGCGAGCAAGCGGCGCCGGGCCGCTTCGCTCAGCTGCCAGGGACGACCGGCGGCCGGTGCGGGTCGTGGACGTGAAGTATCTCGAGAACGCATCGGGTCGATGATAGCGACGGCATCTCGGTGGTGCCGCCACCGCGCGCCGCGACGCTGGTCGCTTGCCGCCGACCCGGCCATGGGCTGTCCGTCGGCGCACCGCCGGAAGGGGTAAGCTGTATCCATCCGTCAGACCCGTCACGCCATGCCGACCATCGCCTTCGACAACAGCTATGTCCGGGACCTGCCCGGCACCTATGTCGCCTGGAAGCCCGCCACCGTGCCGCAGCCGCGGCTGCTGTTCCTGAATCGCGAGCTGGCCGCGGAGCTGAATCTCGACGCCGACGCGCTGGCCGGCCCGGACGGCGCCGCCTGGTTCGCCGGCAATGCGCTGCCCGAAGGCGCCGAGCCGATCGCACAGGCCTATGCCGGCCACCAGTTCGGCGGCTTCTCGCCGCAGCTCGGCGACGGCCGCGCGCTGCTGCTCGGCGAAGTGATCGACCAGCATGGCCAGCGGCGCGACATCGCGCTGAAGGGCTCGGGCCGGACGCCGTTCTCGCGCGGCGGCGACGGCAAGGCGGCGGTCGGCCCGATGCTGCGCGAAGTGCTGATCGGCGAAGCGATGCAGGCGCTCGGAATCCCGACCACCCGTGCGCTCGCCGTGGTCGCGACCGGCGAGCCGGTGTACCGCGAGCAGGTGCTGCCGGGCGCGATCCTGACCCGCGTCGCTGCCAGCCACCTGCGGGTCGGCACCTTCCAGTTCTTCGCCGCGCGCGGCGACGTCGAGACGCTGCGCCGGCTCGCCGACTATGCGATCGCCCGCCACGACCCGGCGCTCGCCGGCACCCCGGACCGCTACCTCGGGCTGCTGCGGGCGGTCGGGCGCCGGCAGGCAGCGCTGATCGCGCAATGGATGAACGTCGGCTTCATCCACGGTGTGATGAACACCGACAACATGACGCTGTCGGGCGAAACGATCGACTACGGCCCCTGCGCGTTCATGGAAGCGTACGACCCGAAGACCGTGTTCAGCAGCATCGACGAGGGCGGCCGCTACGCCTACGGCAATCAGCCGAAGATCGCCCGCTGGAACCTGGCGCGGCTCGCCGAGGCACTGCTGCCGTTGATCGCCGACGGCGACGACGAGGCGGCGCGCCAGCGTGCGATCGACGGCGCGACGCAGGTCATCGATGCGTTCCCGGACTGGTACGACGCGGCGCTGCGGGCGGGACAGATGGCCAAGCTCGGGTTGGCGGAACGGATGGACGCGGAACGTGTGGACGCGGAACGGATGGACGCCGCGCTGGCCGACGACTGGCTCGCGCTGCTGCAGGCCCAGCGGGTCGACTTCACGCTGGCGTGGCGCCGGCTGGCCGACGCGGCTGCGGGCAGTGAGACCGCCGGCAACGGCGCCGCGGACCAAGCGGCAACGAACGAAGAGGCGGCGTTGCGGGCGTTGTTCGCCGAGCAGACGGCGCTCGACCGATGGCTCGAACGCTGGCGGGCGCGCTGCGCGCGCGATGATGCGGCCGGAGCCGCCGATACGGCCGGTACCGCCGATACGGCCGGCGGCGCCGGTGCGACCGACATCGCCCGTGCAGCAGCGGCACGTGCCGACCGGATGCGGCGCGCGAGCCGGATGCGGCGTGCGAATCCGATCGTGATCCCGCGCAACCACCAGGTCGAGGAGGCGCTGGCAGCCGCAACGCGTTCCGACGATCTCGCGCCGTTCGAGCAACTGCTTGCGGCGCTGCGCCGGCCGTACGACGACGTGCCGGAGCATGCCGTCTACATGGAGCCGGCGCCGGCGGCAGTCACCGCCTGCTATCAGACCTTCTGCGGGACCTGAGGCCGCTATCGGGGGACCCGAGGCCCGCTATCAGAGCACCGACGCCAGCGCCCGCCGCAATTCCGCCTCGTCCCTGGCCGACCGTGCCGCGTAGTCCTTCAGCTGGTCGACGCCGATCTGCCCGACATTGAAGTAGCTCGCCTGCGGGTGCGAGAGGTAGAAGCCGGAGACGCTCGCGGCCGGCAGCATCGCGAAGCCGTCGGTCAGCGACATGCCGATCTCGCCGCAGTCGAGCATGGCGAACAGGTCGCGCTTGACGGTGTGCTCGGGGCACGCCGGGTAGCCGGGCGCCGGACGGATACCGCGGTACTGCTCCTTGATCAGCGCGTCGTTGGACAGCGCCTCGTCCGGTGCGTAGCCCCACAGGTCCTTGCGGACGCGCTGGTGCAGGCATTCGGCGAACGCCTCGGCGAGCCGGTCGGCGAGCGCCTTCAGCATGATCGCCGAGTAGTCGTCGAGCGCGCCGACGAAGGCTTTCTCGCGCTTCTCGGCGCCGATGCCGGCGGTGACCGCGAACAGCCCGATGTAGTCGGCGATGCCGCTGGGGCGGCCGGAGATCGCGCGCGGCGCGATGAAGTCGGCCAGGCACTTGTTGGCGACGCCGTCGCGCTTGGCCGCCTGCTGGCGCAGGTTGCGCCAGGTGAACGCGACCGTCTCGCGGCTGTCGTCGGTGTAGACCTCGATGTCGTCGTCGTTGACCGTGTTGGCCGGCAGGAACGCGACGACGCCGTTGGCGGTGAGCCAGCGGCCGTCGATGATCCGCTTCAGCATGTCGCGGCCGTCCTTATGGACACGCCGCGCCGACTCGCCGACCAGCGCATCGTCGAGGATCTGCGGGAACGGGCCGGCGAGGTCCCAGGTCTGAAAGAACGGCTGCCAGTCGATGTAGGTCGCGAGCTCGGCGAGATCGTAGTTCTTGAACGTCCGGCGGCCGATGAACTTCGGCCGCGGCGGCTGGTAGTGGACGATCGGATGCGGACCCGGCTTGTCGGGATGATCGTCGGCGGTCAGCGTCCACGCGATCGGCTCGCGGTTGGCCCGCGCCTCCAGCAGGCTGACCAGCTGCGGCCCCTTCTTGGCGGCATGCTGGACCCGGACCCGCTCGTACTCGACCTTCAGGTTGTCGAGGAAGCCGGCCTTCTGCTCGTCGGACACCAGCGCCTGCGCGATCGGCACCGACCGCGAGGCGTCCGGCACGTAGATCACCGGCCCCGAGTAGTTCGGCGCGATCTTGACCGCGGTATGCACCCGTGAAGTGGTGGCGCCGCCGATCAGCAGCGGCGTCGCCCGCTCGCGGAAATAGTCGTCGCGCTCCATTTCGCCGGCGACGTGGGCCATCTCCTCGAGCGACGGCGTGATCAGCCCGGACAGCCCGACGATGTCGGCGCCTTCCTGCTTGGCGGTGGCGAGGATGTCGGCACACGGGACCATGACGCCCATGTTGACGACCTCGAAATTGTTGCACTGGAGCACGACGGTGACGATGTTCTTGCCGATGTCGTGGACGTCGCCCTTGACGGTGGCGATGACGATCTTGCCGCGCGCCCGGGTATCGCCGCCGGCCGCCTCGATCGCCTGCTTCTCGGCCTCGATGAACGGCAGCAGATGCGCGACCGCCTGCTTCATCACCCGTGCCGACTTGACCACCTGCGGCAGGAACATCTTGCCGGCGCCGAACAGATCGCCGACGATGTTCATGCCGTCCATCAGCGGCCCTTCGATGACCTCGATCGGCCGGCCGCCCTTGGCCGCGATCGCGGCGCGGACTTCCTCGGTATCCTCGGTGATGAAGGTCGTGATCCCCTGCACCAGCGCATGCGCGAGCCGCTGCTCGACCGGCTGGGCGCGCCACGCCAGGTCTTCCTCCTTCCTGGCGCCGCCGGCCTTCATCGACGACGCGAACTCGATCAGCCGCTCGGTCGGCGTCTTGCCGCGCTCCGGCGAGTCGGCGGGAAGGTCGGCCGGCAGCGTCGCGCCGCGGTTCAGCACGACATCCTCGACGCGGCTGCGCAGCTCCGGTTCGAGCTGGTCGTAGACGCCCATCATGCCGGCGTTGACGATGCCCATCGTCAGCCCGGCCTGGATCGCGTGATACAGGAAGACCGTGTGGATCGCCTCGCGGGCCGGATCGTTGCCGCGGAACGAGAACGACACGTTCGAGACGCCGCCCGAGGTCTTGGCATGCGGCAGATGCTCGCGGATCCAGGCGCAGGCGGCGATGAAGTCGTTGGCGTAGTTGTCGTGCTCCTCGATGCCGGTCGCGATCGCGAAGATGTTCGGATCGAACACGATGTCTTCCGGCGGGAAGCCGATGCGGTCGACCAGGATCCGGTAGGCGCGCTCGCAGATCTCGGTCTTGCGCGCGAACGTGTCGGCCTGGCCCTGCTCGTCGAATGCCATCACGATCGCGGCGGCGCCGTAGCGCCTGACCAGCGTCGCCTGGCGGATGAACTCGGCCTCGCCTTCCTTCAGCGAGATCGAGTTGACGATCGCCTTGCCCTGGACGCACTTCAGGCCCGCTTCGATCACCGCCCACTTCGAGCTGTCGATCATGATCGGTACGCGGCTGATGTCGGGCTCCGACGCGATGAGGTTCAGGAAGCGCGGCATCGCGCGCACGGAGTCGAGCATCGCCTCGTCCATGTTGACGTCGATGATCTGGGCGCCGTTCTCGACCTGCTGGCGGGCGACCGCGAGCGCCTCGTCGAACTTCTCGCCGAGGATCAGCCGCGCGAACGCCTTGGAACCGGTGACGTTGGTCCGCTCGCCGACGTTGACGAACAGCGACGAGGCGTCGATGTTGAACGCCTCGAGCCCCGACAGCCGCATCGCGGCCGGGATCTCCGGCACGACCCGCGGCGCGACGCCTTCGATCGCGCGGGCGATCGCCGCGATGTGCTCGGGCGTGGTGCCGCAACAGCCGCCGGCGACATTGACGAAGCCGCTGTGCGCGAACTCCGCGAGCAGTCTCGACGTGACGTCGGGCGTCTCGTCGAAGCCGGTCTCGGCCATCGGATTCGGCAGGCCGGCGTTCGGATAGACGCAGACGAAGGTGTCGGCTTTCTTCGCGAGCTCCTCGATGTACGGCCGCATCAGCGCCGCGCCGAGCGCGCAGTTGAGCCCGATCGTCAGCGGCCGCGCATGGCGCACCGAATTCCAGAACGCCTCGACCGTCTGGCCCGACAGGATCCGGCCCGACGCGTCGGTGACGGTGCCCGAGATCATGATCGGCAGCGGCGGCAGGCCCTGTGCGGCGCGCTCGGCATGCAGTTCGTCGAGCGCGAACAGGCAGGCCTTGGCGTTCAGCGTGTCGAAGATCGTCTCGACCAGGAACACGTCGGCGCCGCCGTCGACCAGCCCGCGCGCCTGCTCGTGGTAGGCCGCGCGCAGCTCGTCGAACGTCACGTTGCGCGCGCCCGGATCGTTGACGTCGGGCGAGATCGACGCGGTCTTCGGCTGCGGCCCGAGCGCACCGGCAACGAAGCGCGGCCGCGCCGGCGTCGCCACCGCATCGCAGGCGGCACGCGCGAGCTTCGCCGACGCGACGTTCAGCTCGTAGGCGAGCTCCGACAGCCCGTAGTCGGCCTGCGCGATCGCGGTCGCGCCGAAGGTGTTGGTCTCGATCAGATCGGCGCCGGCGGCGAGATAACGGTCGTGGATCTCGCGGATCACCTGCGGCTGCGTCAGCGACAGCAGCTCGTTGTTGCCCTTGACGTCGTGCGGATGGTCGGCAAAGCGGTCGCCGCGGTACTGCGCCTCGGTCAGCTTGTACTGCTGGATCATCGTACCCATCGCGCCGTCGAGGATCAGGATCCGTTCGGCGAGCAGCTGGCGCAGGCGGGTTTCGGCGGCGGAGGCCATCGGGCCGTGGGCAGGGGTCATCGGACCGGTCGGAGAGGAGGAAACGAGCAGTTTAGCCAATCGGGGCGGCAGCGCCCGGCATTCGGGTACGCTGGAAGCCGAAACCAGCGGCCCGGCGGCGGGCGGACCCGGACGATCGGCCGCGCAGCTGCCGGTCTGCCGGCACGTCTGTATGATTGCAGCATCGCTTCGAGAGGTTCCACCGATGGCCAGCGTCGTCACCCCACCCGCCCCCGTCACCATCCCGATCCACGGCAGCCAGGACACGTTCCCGGTCCGCCGGATCTACTGCGTCGGGCGAAATTACGTCGAGCATGCCAAGGAAATGGGCTTCACCGGCCGCGAACCGCCGTTCTTCTTCATGAAGCCGGCCGACGCGATCGTCTACGTGCCGGACGGCAAGACCGGCACGATCCGCTATCCGCTCGGCACCGAGAGCCTGCACCACGAGATCGAGCTGGTGGTCGCGATCGGCAAGGGCGGCGAGAAGATCGCGGCGGCGAATGCCCGGGACCACGTCTACGGCTATGCGATCGGCCTCGACATGACCCGCCGCGACCTGCAGGGCGAAGCCAAGAAGCAGGGTCGGCCATGGGAGATCGGCAAGGCGTTCGACCAGTCGGCGCCGATCGGGCCGATCCATCCGAAAGCGAAGACCGGCTGGATCGACGGCGGCGCGATCTCGCTCGAAGTCGGCGGCAAGGTCCGGCAGTCGAGCACCATCGACAAGCTGATCTGGAACGTCGCCGAGACGATCGAGCATCTGTCGAGCTACTGGGCGCTCGCCCCCGGCGACCTGATCTATTCGGGTACGCCCGAAGGGGTCGCGGCGGTGGTCCGCGGCGACGTCATGGTCGGCCGGATCGACGGCCTCGGGGCGCTGACCGTCCGGATCGACTGACTGCGCCGTCGCCGCAGGCGAGCGCTGGCCCTGCGGACCGGGCGGCAGCCGGCGGCAGCGGACGCGGCGGCCGGAGCGCGGAGATCCCGACATGCGGGCATGCGTGTTTTTCTGCCATGGCTCGCGTGATCCGGCGTGGCGCGTGCCGTTCGACCGTCTGGTCGCCGAGCAGCGGGCCCGGCAGCCCGCGGTCCGCACCGAGATCGCGTTCCTCGAGCTGATGGCGCCATCGCTGCCCGAGACGCTCGACGCTCTGGCTGCCGACGGCTGCGACGAGATCGCGATCGTGCCGCTGTTCCTCGCGCCGGGCGCGCATACCCGCGTCGACCTGCCGGCGCTGGCCGACGCGGCGCAGCGCCGCTGGCCGCGATTGCAGCTGCGGATCATGCCGACGCTGCTCGAATCGCCGGCAGTCCGGGCGGCCGTACTGGCGGGGTTCGGCGAGTAGCGCCGGCAGCCGGGCCCAGCGGGCCCGGGCTCTCCCGAGAACCCCGGTTCGAGAATCCCGGTTCATATTACTTTCAGATATATGAACAGACCTATTCGATCGTTGTGAGTTTCAAGCGATCCACCTATCCTTACCACCCCGGTGCTTGCGCGCCGGGCCGAGCCGCCGCCTCCGGCGCTCCATCCGATCGGTTGCCAGCAAAATGACCACGACCCCCGCTTCGATCCCGGCCCCGGCCGTTTCCGCGACCCCGGCCGACCTCGGCTATGCCGGTGACGTCGCGCCGGCTCGAGCCTGGCAGCTGGTCCAGTCGGGCGCGGCGACGCTGGTCGACGTGCGCACCGCCGAAGAGCTGAACTGGGTCGGCCGGGTGCCGGGCGCCGCGCACGTCGAGTGGAACATGGGCCTGAAATCGGTACGCAACCCGGACTTCCTGCCGCAGCTCGAAGCGAAGGTGCCGCGCGACCGCCAGGTGCTGTTTCTCTGCCGCAGCGGTGTCCGTTCGGTGGCCGCGGCCAAGGCCGCGACCGCGGCCGGCTACCGCTCGGCCTGGAACATCCTGCAGGGCTTCGAAGGCCCGCTCGACGCGAACAAGCAGCGCGGGCGCGCCGGCGGCTGGCGCGCTGCCGGCCTGCCGTGGGAACAATCCTGATGTATGTCTATGACGAGATCGACCAGCGGCTGGTCGACGAGCGGGTCGCGCAGTTCCGCGATCAGACGCGGCGCTTCCTGGACGGCCGGCTGACCGAGGATCAGTTCCGGCCGGTCCGGCTGCAGAACGGCCTCTATGTGCAGAAGCACGCGCCGATGCTGCGGGTCGCGATCCCGTACGGCCTGCTGTCGTCGCACCAGCTGCGGAAGCTGGCTCATATCGCCGCCACCTACGACCGCGGCTACGGGCATTTCAGCACGCGCCAGAACATCCAGTTCAACTGGCCGGCGCTCGAGCGCGTGCCGGACATCCTCGCCGAACTGGCGACGGTGCAGATGCATGCGATCCAGACCAGCGGCAACTGTATCCGCAACATCACCACCGACCAGTTCGCCGGCATCGCGCCCGACGAGGTCGTCGACCCGCTGATCTGGGCCGAGCTGATGCGGCAGTGGTCGACCTTCCATCCCGAATTCGCGTTCCTGCCGCGCAAGTTCAAGATCGGCATCAGCGGCTCGCTCGCCGACCGCGCTGCGGTGCTGGTCCATGACATCGGCGTCGTCGCATTGCGCAACGACCGCGGCGAGGTCGGCTTTCGCGTCATCGTCGGCGGCGGCCTCGGGCGCACCCCGATGATCGGTCACGAGATCGCGCCGTTCGTCGCCTGGCCGGACCTGCTGACCTATCTCGAAGCGGTGCTGCGGGTCTACAACCGCTACGGCCGGCGCGACAACAAGTACAAGGCGCGGATCAAGATCCTGGTCAAGGACCGCACGCCGCAGCGCTTCGCCGAAGAGGTCGCCGCCGAATGGGCGCACCTGCAGGGCGGCCCGGGCACCGTCACCGAAGCCGAGATCACCCGGATTGCCGGCCGGTTCGTGCGTCCGGAATATCGCAAGCTGCCGGCGACCGATGCCTACATCGAGACGCTGCGCGCCGCCGAACCGGCCTTCACGCGCTGGCTGGAACGCAACGTCCATCCCCACCGGGTCGCCGGCTACGCTGCGGTGACGCTGTCGCTGAAGCGGGTCGGCACGCCGCCCGGCGATGCGACCGATGCGCAGATGAACGCGATCGCCGATCTCGCCGATCGCTATTCGTTCGGCCGTTTGCGGGTCACCCACGAACAGAACCTGGTGTTCGCCGACGTCGAGGTCGGCCGGTTGCACGCGCTCTGGCAGGAGGCGCGCGCGCTCGGGCTCGCGACCCCGAACATCGGCCTGTTGACCAACATCATCTCGTGCCCGGGCGGCGACTTCTGCGCGCTCGCCAACGCGGTGTCGATTCCGGTCGCCGATGCGATCACGCGCCGCTTCGACGATCTCGACTATCTGTACGACATCGGCGAGCTCGACCTGAACATCTCCGGCTGCATCAACGCCTGCGGGCACCACCATGTCGGCCACATTGGCATCCTCGGCGTCGACAAGGCCGGCGAGGAGTGGTACCAGATCACCATCGGCGGCCGCCAGGGCAACGATGCGAAGATCGGCCGCATCATCGGTCCGTCGTTTGCCCGAGGCGACGTGCCCGACGTCGTCGGCCGGTTGATCGACGTCTATCTCGAGCGCCGCAGCGCCGAGCACGAGCGCTTCATCGACGTCGTCGACCGCCTCGGCCTCGAACCCTTCAAGGAACGCGTCTATGCCCACGCTCATTGACCGGCACGGCCCGCGCGACGATGCCTGGGTCCTGCTGCCCGATTCCGATGCCGACGCGCCGCTGCCGGACGCGGCACAGCTGCTGGTCAGCTTCGCGCGCTGGCGCCGCGACGGCGCGGCGCTGCTCGCCGGCGGCCGCCGGATCGGCGTCCAGCTCGCGCCGGCCGACGACCCGGCCGACCTCGGTGACGACATCGGCCGCCTGTCGTTGATCGCGGTCGAATTCCCGAGCTTCACCGATGGCCGCGGCTACTCGACCGCCCGGCTGCTGCGCAGTCGCTATCACTACACTGGCGAGCTGCGCGCGGTCGGTGACGTCCTGCGCGACCAGCTGTTCTACCTGGCGCGCTGCGGCTTCGACACCTTCCTGCTGGCCGACGGCGTCGCGGTCGCCGACGCGCTGACCGCGTTCGGCGATTTCTCCGAGACCTACCAGTCGGCCGTCGACCGCGGGCCGCTGTTCGAACGGCGCGCCGCGGTGCCGGCCGACATCGCCGACCTCGCGATCATCGACGGCGCCGTGCCGCTGACCGGCGGCGATGCGTATCTGGACTACCGTGGACATCCGGAGGCAGCGC
This sequence comes from Lautropia sp., assembly GCA_050249335.1. Classification (GTDB taxonomy): domain Bacteria; phylum Pseudomonadota; class Gammaproteobacteria; order Burkholderiales; family Burkholderiaceae_E; genus Lautropia. Next base: position 33,708 of record JBFWQR010000031.1, on the reverse strand, counting down.
CACGCCCGGCGACGGCGGCGCGCCCGGAGCCGCCGGCAGACGGCGACGCGCGCTTCGCCGACGATGTCCGGGTCACGGCGATGTTCGCGACGCTGCGTTGACCCCGACTGCCGCGAGCACGCCGACCGCCCCGACGCCTCCGATGAACGCCCCGCTGCCGAAACACGTGCTGCCGAGCCAGGCGTTGCCGGGCCCCGAATTCCCTGGCGTGGGGTTGCCGGGCCGGGTCGTGCTGGTCGGCGCCGGCCCCGGCGACGTCGAATTGCTGACGCTGAAGGCTGCCCGCCTGATCGGCGCAGCCGACTGGCTGGTCCACGACGCGCTGGTCCACCCGGACGTACTGGCGCTGGCGTCGCGCGCGACCCGGATCGCGGTCGGCAAGCGGGCCGGCCGGCGCAGCACGTCGCAGGCGGAGATCAACCGGATCCTGATCGACTGTGCCCGACGCGGCGGCCTGGTGATCCGGCTCAAGGGCGGCGACCCGCTGTTGTTCGCGCGGGCTCGGGAAGAGCTCGACGCCGTGCGTGCGGCGGGCGTCGCGGTCGCAGTGGTGCCGGGTATCACTACCGCGCAGGCGGCCCACGCGGCGCTCGCCGTACCGATGACCGAACGCGGCCGGCGCCGCTCGATCGTGTTCGCGACGCCGCAGGTCAACGCCGCCGAACGCGCCGCCGCGGCCGTCGACCCGGCCGCGCCGATCGATCTGCAATGGGCGCGCGCGCTGGTCAACGCCGGCGGCGGCGCCGTCTACATGGCCGCGACCGCGGCCGCCCGCGTCCGCGCCAGCCTGCTCGCCCTCGGCATGGCCGCCGACACGCCGGCGACTTGGCTGATCGACGTCTCGCTGCCGACCCAGACGGTGATCCCGACCAGCGTCGGGCGTCTGCAGGCCCTGCCGCCCGGGATTGCCGGCCGGCCGGCGCTGCTGCTGCTGGGTACCGCGGTCGACGCGCCGTGGGGTCCGCCGGGCCGCGGGCCGGAGCGCACCGCGAACGACACCGCCGACGTCCCGGCGATCGTCCCCGCTGCGCTCGCGGGCTGATGCCGCCGAGCAGCTGTCCGCCGCGGCGCCCGCGTTGAACCTGCAGCAACTGCGCTATCTGCGCGAAACCGTCCGGCGCGACCTGAACCTGACGGCGGCCGCCGCGGCGCTGCATACCTCGCAGCCCGGCCTGTCGAAGGCGATCCGCGAGCTCGAGGACGAGCTCGGCATCACCATCTTCGTCCGCCACGGCAAGCGGCTGACGCAGCTGACCGACGCCGGCCGCTCGGTGATGGCGATCGTCGATCGCGCGCTGCTCGAGATCGACAACCTGCGACGCAGCGCGCAGGACTGGCACGACGCGCAGACCGGCGAATTGCGGATCGCGGCGACCCACACCCAGGCGCGCTACTCGCTGCCGCTGGCGATCGCCACGCTGCGCGCGGCGTTCCCGAAGGTCGTGGTCCGCCTGCACCAGGGCAACCCGACCCAGATCGTCGCGATGCTGCGCGACGGCCAGGCCGATCTCGGTATCGCGACCGAAGCGATCGGCAATCAGGCCGATCTCGCAGCCGAAGATCTGTTTTGCTGGTACCACGCCGCGATCGCGCCACCCGGTCACCCGCTGGGCACGCTGCCGAACGTCTCGCTGAGTCAGCTCGCGCAGTACGACCTGATCACCTATGACCCGGAGTTCGCCGGCCGCGCGCACATCGACCGCGCGTTCGGAGCACGCAAGCTGTCGCCGCGGATCGTGCTGGAAGCGACCGACTCCGACGTCATCAAGACCTACGTGCGGCTCGGCCTCGGCGTCGGCATCGTCTCCGAACTCGCACTCGATCCGGCCAACATCGTCGTCAACGGCACGACCGCTCTGCCGGCGACGGGCGGGCGGCACGGCGATCACGAATCCGACGAAGGGTTCGTCCGGCTACCGATCGGCCGTCCGTTCGCCCGCAACCTGACCCGGATCGCGTACCTGCGCGGCCGCGTGCTGCGCGGCTACGAGCAGGCGCTGATCGACGCACTGAAGCGGCCGGAACCGCAGTAGCGGCAACTCGATTCAAGAAGCTGTTCGGCCGCGACGTGCCGCTGACGGGGCCGCGTGCCCGGGATCCCCGAAGGGACTGAAGTCACGAGCCCCTGCGGGCCAGCAACCACCGCCAGGCGCCACCCTCGCCGTCGTCCGTTTCCGACCATTCGACCATGAAATCGGCCTGTGCGAGGGCCTCGTCCATCGCCTCGACGCTCCACTGCACGACCCGATAGTCGCCCGACGTGCCGTGCTCCCACAAGTCGCGATCGCCCAACGGATGCGAGAGCAGCAGCAATCCGCGTGGCGCGAGCGCGCCGCCGAGCTTCGCCAGCACGGATCGCACGCGCTGCCGCGCGATGTGCTGGATCACCGCCAGCATCACGATCGCCGGATGGCGGCCGGCGATGTCCCCGGCCGCGATATCGAGCGCTTCGACAGCCTTGCCACGCTCGGCCTGGACGGCGCGGAAGGCGGCGGTCGGATCGGTGCGCAGGACCCCGATGCCCGCGGTTTCGAGATAGTCTGCATCCCATCCGGGACCCGAACCGATCTCGAGGACGCGACTGCCGGCCGGCAACTGCTCGACCAGCCGATGCAGTCCCCGAGCGGTCGCAGCCGAAGGCATCGGATCCACCGCGATCGCGTATCGTCGCGCATAGCGCTCGTACGCGGCGATCGTCGGATCCGCGTCGGGGGGGTGACGGGTCCGGGCCGAGGAACGGCTCGCGGCGCTCATTGGACTACCCTCTGTCCGCGAAGCGCGGCCCACGCCCGGCCTTGCAGGGCCGGGCGGCTGCGGCGGCGCCGAGCGGTGCTCGGCGAAACCCCGCCTTCGCCCCCGGGGGAGAGGAGCGCGCCCTTCGGGCGGCCGGGCGGGCGCGCTCATCGTCCAGCCTCCAACGGTACCCACACGGCGACGCCGCCTTCGCCGGTGCCGGGATCGAAGTGCTCCAGGTGCCGCTCCAGGACGGGTGCGTCAGCCGGAGTCCGGCCGAGCGCGGGCAATGCCCGGCTCCAGATCGCCGCATGGGTATCGAACAGCGTCGACACATGCCCGTGGTGCTCGAACACCGCATAGGGCCGCGGCGGCACTTCGATCGCCGTCATTCCCGCCGGAACGCGAGGGCCGAAGCGCTTCACCTCGGCCGCGCAGACGTACTCGAACGACGCATCGTCGTCGGCCGCATGGACGAACCCGACCGGGATCGAGTCGCTGCGGTCCGGGATCGCACCGATCTCCGCCATGAACGCCTGCCAGTGACGCGGGATCTCGATCAGCGCGTCGAACCGGTGGCGACGTGCAAGGCCGACGGCCCGGATCGCCTCGCCCTCCACGACGCGGGGGTGCTCGAGCGGCGCATCCGGACGCCGCGACAGCCCGGTCGGATGCACCAGCGACAGGCCCTCGATGCCGCCCCGTTCGCGAACCTGCTCCGGCGTCATTCCGAAGGCATCGCGAAAGGCACGGGTGAACGCCTCGTGCGAGGCGTAGCCGGCATCCAGTGCAACCGTGAGGATATCGGGGGCTCCGCGGGCCAGCGCCTCGGCCGCCTGGGTCAGCCGGCGACTGCGCAGATACTTCATCACCGGCCAGCCGGTCGAGCCGACGAAGGCATTCGCCAGGTGCGAGCGCGACACGCCGCAGGCATCGGCGATGCCGACCAGGGTCAGCGCGCGACCCGAATTCCGTTCGATGATCCACAAGGCCTTGTCGATGATGCTCACGGTCCGGGCTGCCTCGATCGGGGATGAGGCCCCACTGTAAGGAGTCTGTCCGAAGGCCGCTTGATCGAAAGTCCGGCGAAGCGCCGAGCTGCCTGCTGTTCATCGACAACCCCTGAACGTCGAATACGCCCGCGGCGGCAGCGCGGTCCATGCGCCGATCGGCAATGGTGGAGGTGTATCGGTCACGGCACCCGCTCCGCAAGGCGTGAAACGGCGGTTTCCAGCGCATGCCAGAGCGTGCCGGCGGCAGAGCGCATGCCGAGCACCGCGAGCTGGCTTGGCGCACGGCGGATCGCGAAGACGCTCATGTGCTCGAGGCCGGTCCGGCTGGCCGCTCCCGGCCCGAACCGCGACGCATCGAGATTCACCAGCTTGGCCATCAGCGCGACGATCGGCGCGGCGCCGGCCGAGCAGCGGATCTCGAAAGCGGCGAAGCCGTCGGTCTGCTCGGTCACGGAGCAGCCGGGGCACACGGCGGCGACGTCGGCGGCAAAGTCGGTTTCGGCGCGGCCGGGCCCCTCGATCAGCCATTGGCCGGGGCCCGTCCACAGGGCTGCGATGCCGGCGCCGCTCGTCCAGAGGCCGGGGCCCGGCAGGCGCAGGCCGAACGGCGCGGGCTCGCCGCCGTCGCGGCGCAGGGCCAGCGACGCCAGCGCCAGCTCGGCGTTTTCCTCGAGGGTCAGGACGCCCTGCCTCGAGATGCGGGCCGTCGCGCCCCCGAGCGCAGTGACGGGTTTCAGGTCAGGCACGCAGACGCTCTCCTTCGGGATCGACGAAATGGGACGATACGACGCGCAGCCGGACCGACTGGCCCTGCAGCGGATTGGCCGCGACGATCACCTCGCCGAGCCGTTCGGCACCGTTGGCCAGGAAGCCGAGGCCGATGGCCGAGCCGACATGCGGCGAGAAGCAGGCCGAGGTGATCCAGCCCTGGTCGGTTTCGGTGGCCTGCCTTGCGTCCGCAGCGAAGAGATGCGCGCCGGTGACGACCGGATCGGCCGGATCGACCGGCTGGAGGCCGACCAGCACGCGCGTTTCCGCCACCAGGCCTTCGCGCCGCGACATGACGGCGCCGATCGCGTCCTTCCTGGCCGAAACCATCCGGCCCATGCCCAGCATCTGCGCCGTGGTCTGGCCATTCAGCTCGTTGCCGGCGGCGTGGCCCTTCTCGATGCGCAATACGCCGAGCGCTTCGGTTCCGTAGGCCGTGACGCCGAGGTCCGCGCCCTGCTCCATCAGCCGGGCGAAGAGCGCATTGCCGTAACGGGCGGGAACGGCGATCTCATAGGCCAGTTCGCCCGAGAAGGAGATGCGGAAGAGCCGCGCCCTGAGGCCGCCGCAGACCGTGAGACTGGCGCAGGCCATGAAGGGGAAGGCCGCGTTGGAAAGGTCGAAGCCGTCCACGACCCGCTCGAGCAGCCCGCGCGCGTTCGGCCCCGCGACCGAGAACTGCGCCCAGGCGTCGGTGGTCGAGATGAGTTGCACGTCGAATCCGGGGCAGAGACACTGGCGGGCGAACTCCATATGGCGGTAGATCGGGCCGGCCTGCGCGGTCGTCGTGGTCACGACGTAGTGGTCTTCGGCCAGCCGCGCACAGGTGCCGTCGTCATGCGCGTGGCCGTCTTCGCGCAGCATGAGACCGTAGCGCACCATGCCGACCTTCAGGCTCTTCATGGCGTTGCAATAGAGCCGGTCGAGGAACTCGGCGGCATCCGCTCCTTGCACGTCGACCTTGCCGAGCGTCGTGACATCGCAGATGCCGACGCCGCTGCGGGTGGCGAGCACCTCGCGGTCGACCGACTGGCGCCAGTGGGTCTCTCCCGCCTTGGGGAAATATTGCGCCCGCATCCACGGGCCGACCTCGACGAAGACCGCCCCTTGCGCCTTTGCCCATTCGTGGCTCGGGGTAAGCCGGCGCGGGCGGAAATGCTCGCCGCTATCGCCGCCGCCGAGGACCGAGAGCGAAACCGGCGTATACGGGGGGCGGAAGGTCGTGACGCCGGTCTGCGGGATCGATTGGCCGGTCAATTCGGCCATCACCGCCAGCGCGGTGACGTTGGCCGTCTTGCCCTGGTCGGTCGCCATGCCGAGCGTGGTCCAGCGCTTCAGATGCTCGACCGGACGCATGTTCTCCTGATACGCCAGCCTGATGTCCTTGACGGTGACGTCGTTCTGGAAGTCGACCCAGGCGCGGCCCCTGCCCGGCACATGCCAGAGCGGCTGAAGACCGGCCGCCGCGTCCTCGGCGCGCGGCAGCGCCGGTCGCGCCGCCTCGATCCCGAGCGCGCGCAGCGCCGCCGCCGCTGCCTCGACGCCGCAGGCCATGGCGGCCGCGGTACCGCCCTCGCCGGCCGCGGCGCCGGCGACCGCCATCCCCGCCGGCACGTCACGGCCGGGCAGGAAGGCCTGGCATCCCTCATTCCAGACCGGCCGCCCGCGATGATGCGAGGCCAGATGGACGTTGGGGTTCCAGCCGCCCGAGACGGCGAGCGCGCCGCAGGCGATCCATTCCTTCGCGCCGCCGCGGGTCACCTCGATGGACTCGAGGCCGAGCCGGCCCTTGCTGCCGGAGACGGCCGCGCCGGCGATCAGCCGGTATTCGCCGGAGGCCCTGGCGTCGGTGCGCGAATCCACCACCGCAGCGATCCGGACCCGCTTCGCCAACAGGTCCCGGGCGGTGCGATGGCCGTCGTCGCCGTTGGTGAAGATCGCCACGTCTTCGGCGGGGCTGACGGCCCAGCGATTGGCATAGGCGCGCATCGCGCCGGACAGCATGATGCCGGGACGATCGTTGTCGCGGAACGGGATATGGCGCTCGATCGCGCCGGTCGCCAGGACCGTGCGCTTCGCGGTGATCCGCCATAGCGTCTGGCGCACCTTCGCGCCGGGATCGGCGAGGTGGTCGCTCACCCGTTCGACCGCGCCGTAGATGCCGTGATCGAAGGCGCCGAACACGGTGGTCCGGCGCATCACGCGCAGGTTGGGCAGGCTGGCGAACTCGGCTTCGATGCCGGCGATCCATTCGCTCGCCGGCGCGTCGTCCAGCAAGTCACGCTCGGCCAGCAGCCGTCCGCCGAGGCGGCTGTCTTCGTCGGCCAGGATGACCCGCGCTCCGGCGCGCGCCGCCGTCAGCGCCGCCGCCAGTCCGGCCGCGCCGCCGCCGATCACCAGCAGGTCGCAATGCAGGAAGCCCTTGTCGTAGCGATCCGGATCGGCCTGCATCGACAGGCTGCCGAGCCCGGCCGCCCGGCGGATCGCCGGCTCGTAGAGCTTCTCCCAGAACGCGCTGGGCCACATGAAGGTCTTGTAGTAGAAGCCCGCAGTCAGGAAATCCGCGAACAGGTCGTTCACCGCGAGCGCGTCGAAGGCCAGCGAAGGCCAGCGGTTCTGGCTGCGGGCCTCCAGCCCGTCGAACAGCTCGGCGACGGTCGCGCGCGTATTCGGCTCGCGCCGTGCGCCGGAGCGCAGTTCCACCAGCGCGTTCGGCTCCTCGGACCCGGCCGAGAAAATCCCGCGCGGCCGGTGGTACTTGAAGCTTCGCCCGACGAGGCGGACGCCGTTCGCGAGGAGTGCGGAGGCGAGCGTATCGCCGGGGTGGCCTTGATAAGGCTTGCCGTCGAAGGTGAAGCGCAGCGTCTTGCTGCGGTCGATCAGTCCGCCCGCGAGCCTCATGCCGGACCGCCTTGCCTGGCGCGCATCAGGCGCATCGCCACGTCGCGGGCAAGCTCCGCGCCGAGGATTTCATGCGTCACGGTGTTTCGGGTGACGACCAGCCAGCTGCGGTCGCCCTGTTCGTGGTACCAGAGTTCGCGGTGCACGCCGGCGGGATTGTCGCGCAGATGGACATAGTCGTTGAAGGCTTCCGCCGCGCCGCTCGCCATGCCGTCCGGACGGTCGAGCAATGCGGCATCGCCGAGATAGGTGAATTCCTGCGCGTCGCGCGGCCCGAGCAGGGGGTGCGGGATCAGCATCGGACAAGGCCTTCAATGCAGGTTCGGTTGAGCGCCCACGCCCTTCTCGTCGATGAGGTAGCCGCGCTGGAAGCGATCCAGCCGATAGGCCCGGGCGGTGTCGTGGGCCGTGTCGGTGGCGAGAAGATGCGCGAAGGCATAGCCGGAGGCGGGCGTCGCCTTGAAGCCGCCATAGCACCAGCCCGCATTCAGGTACAGCCCCTCGACCGGGGTGCGGTCGATGATCGGGCTGCCGTCCATCGACATGTCCATGACGCCGCCCCACATTCGCAGCAGGCGGGCACGGCCGATCATGGGCATCAGCGCCATACCGCCTTCGGCCACGTCCTCGACGACCGGCAGGTTGCCGCGCTGGGCATAGGAGTTGTAGCCGTCGATGTCGCCGCCGAAGACCAGGCCGCCCTTGTCGGACTGGCTCACATAGAAATGGCCCGCGCCGAAGGTGATGACGCCGGGAATGGCCGGCTTCAGCCCCTCCGAAACGAAGGCCTGCAACACGTGGGTCTCGATCGGCAGGCGCATTCCGGCGCGCGCCATCACCTGTCCCGTGGCGCCGGCCACGGCTACGCCGACCTTGCTCGCACCGATCGGGCCGCGCGAGGTCTCGACACCGCGGACGCGGCCCTGCTCGATGCGAAAGCCGGTGACCTCGCAGTTCTGGATCAGGTCGACGCCGGCAAGGTCCGCCCCGCGGGCATAGCCCCAGGCGACGCCGTCATGGCGTGCGGTGCCGCCCCGGCGCTGCAGCAGACCGCCCTTGATCGGGAAGCGGGCATTGTCGAAATTGAGAAAGGGGATCATCGCCCGCACCTGGTCGCGATCCAGAAGCTCCGCATCCGCGCCGGCAAGCCGCATGGCGTTGCCGCGACGGCGGTAGGCGTCGCGCTGCGCATCGCTGTGGAACAGGTTGACGATCCCGCGCTGGCTCACCATGGCGTTGAAATTGAACTCCTGCTCCAGCCCTTCCCAGAGCTTCATCGAGAACTCGTAGAAGGGCTCGTTGCCGGGCAGCAGATAGTTCGAGCGGATGATGGTCGTGTTGCGGCCGATGTTTCCCGACCCCAGCCAGCTTTTTTCCAGCACGGCAATCTTCGCCTTCCGGAAGGTCGTGGCAAGGTAGTAGGCCGTCGCGAGCCCGTGCCCGCCGCCGCCGACGATGACGTAGTCGTAGGCCGATTGCGGATCGGGATTGCGCCAGAGCGGGCGCCAGCCGCGATGTCCGGTCAGGGTTTCCTTCAAGATTCGCCAGGCCGAGTAGCGCAAGTCCTTCGGCCTCATTCGGCCTCCCGGTCGTCGTACATGATGATCGTGATGAAGCGGATCGGTACCTTGAGGATCCGTTCCGGGCCGTGCGGCACCGCCCCGGCAAAGGTCAGCGAATCACCGGGCTCCAGCAGGTAGGTCGAGTCGCCGTGGCGATACTCGAGCCGGCCCTGGAGCATGTGGATGAACTCGGTGCCCGGATGCTCGAAAGTGGGGAAGACCTCGGACGCATCGTCCATCGCGATCAGGAACGGCTCGAAGCGCTTGCGCGGGCCCTGGTCGTAGGACAGCAGCCGATATGTGTGGCCCTTGCTGGTGCCGCGGCGGACGACCTCCATGCCCTGGCCTGCCTTGACGAGACGACCGCGGCCGGCCGGCGTATCGTAGCTGCGAAACAGCGTCGAGACGCCGACGCCGAGCGCATTGGCGATCGCGACCAGCGTGGCGAGGCTGGTGCCGGTCTGACCGTTCTCGATCTTCGACAGCATGCCGGGCGAGATGCTGGCGCGCGTCGCGAGATCGCTGATCGTCAGCTGATTGCGCCGCCGCAGATCGCGAACCGTGCTGCCGAGGTGCCGGTCCAGTGTCTCGATGGTCGCCCGTTCCGCCGGCTCCTGCACCGCTCTGGGGCCGGCAACCGCAACGGCGGGCTTGCCGCTCGCGGCGCGTGCGGCCGATGTCTTCGCGGCGGCGCCGCCGCCCTTGGCAGGCTTGCGGCTGCGATCGGCAGCCGGTTTCTGGGGGTTCACGATGGGTTTCCGTCATTCGTCCGGTGCGAGGAGATCGCCTGCTCGACGATTGACGGGCAGTGCCGTTCAAATATCATACAGATAAACTTATTTTACCAAGGTGCACATCGATGCAGTCGTTCTCGAACGCGGCGGATGCCCGGAAATGGCTCGAGCACAACGGCATCCGGTACGTGCTTGCCCAGTTCGTCGACATCCATGGCGTCGCCAAGGCGAAGTCGGTACCGGTCGAGCATCTCGACATGGTACTGACCGACGGGGCCGGTTTCGCGGCCTTTGCCGTCTGGGGATTCGGCATCGGTCCGAACGGCCCCGACTACATGGCGGTCGGCGACCTGTCGACGCTGGCCGCGCTGCCCTGGCAGCCCGGGGTCGCCCGGATCGCCTGCGACGGCCACGTGCACGGCAAACCCTACGACTACTGTTCGCGCGTCGTGCTCAAGCGCCAGGTCGCCGCGCTGGCGGAGCGCGGCCTGACGCTCAATGTCGGCATCGAGCCGGAGTTCATGCTGTTCGCGCGCGGCAGCGGCGGCGTGGTGGTTCCGGCGGACGCGACCGATACGCTCGAAAAGCCCTGTTACGACTACAAGGGCCTGTCGCGACAGCGCAGTTTCCTCGAAGCACTGGTCGCCGCCGTCCGGGCGATGGGTCTGGACGTCTACCAGGTCGACCATGAGGATGCCAACGGTCAGTTCGAGGTCAACTTCACCTACGCCGATGCGTTGACCACCGCGGACCGGTTCGTGCTCTTCAAGATGGCGGCCACCGAAATCGCGCAGAGTCAGGGTCTGATCGCGAGTTTCATGCCGAAGCCGTTGTCGACGCGGACCGGTTCCGGCGCTCACTTCCATCTGTCGGTCAGCGACGGGCAGACAGCCAACCTGTTTCTCGATGAGTCCGACCCGAACGGGCTTGGCCTCTCGCGCATGGCGTATCACTTCCTGGCCGGCATCCTTGCCCACGCCGGTGCGCTCGCCGCGATCTGCTGCGCGACGGTCAACTCATACAAGCGACTCGTCGTCGGCCGTGCGCTATCGGGCGCGACCTGGGCGCCGGCGTTCATCGCCTACGGCGACAACAATCGGACGGCGATGGTCCGCATCCCGTACGGCCGCCTGGAACTTCGCTTGCCGGACAGCGCCTGCAACCCGTATCTCGCGCTCGCCGCCATCATCGGCGCCGGCCTCGACGGGATCGATCGCGAGCTCGATGCAGGCGCGCCCGTCAACGAGGATCTCTACCAGTCGACCGAATCGAGTCGGGCCGAACGCGGCATCGGCCTGCTGCCGCAGAATCTGTCCGCCGCGCTCGATACGCTCGAAGCCGACCCCGTCGTGTCCGGTGCACTGGGTGAGGATCTGACGCGCGAGTTCGTCGCGCTCAAACGGATGGAGTGGATCGAGTATTCGCGCCACGTCAGCGATTGGGAAACCCGTCGCTATCTCGAATTCTTCTGACTACGGGAGCAATACATGTGCGGAATCGTCGGACTGCTGCTCAAGCGACCCGAGCTGCAGCCGCAGTTGGGTGAGCTGATGCTGCCGATGCTCGGCGCAATGACCGAGCGGGGGCCTGATTCGGCCGGCCTTGCCGTCTTCAGCGGCGCCCGCGACGACGGCCGGATCAAGCTCAGCCTCTATTTCGAGACAACCGGCTACGACTGGGACGCGCTGCATGCGGCATTCGCCGCCGCGAACGATCGCGATTCGCGCCTGACCGTGCACGGGATCGACGCATCGAATCACGCGACGCTCGAGACGGCGTCGGATCCGGCACAGGCGCGGCGCTGGCTCGAACGGCACGACCCGCAGCTGCATGTGCTCGCGGCCGGCGCATCGATCGAGCTCTACAAGGACACCGGCCTGCCGCTCGCGATCGCGAAGAACTACGATTTCGCGGCCCTGCAGGGCTCGCACGTCGTCGGACATACCCGGATGGCGACCGAATCGGCGGTGACGCCCGCGCACGCCCATCCGTTCACGGCCGGTCAGGACTTCTGCCTCGTGCACAACGGCTCGCTGTCGAACCCCTACAGCGTACGGCGCCGGCTCGAACCGCTCGGCATGTCGTTCGTCACCGACAACGACACCGAGGCGGCCTGTCGTTTCCTGGAATGGCGGATGCGCGAGGGCGATTCGCTCGAGGCGGCGCTCGAGCGCGGCCTCGCCGAGCTGGACGGCTTCTTCACTTTCCTGATCGGCACCCGTGATCAATTGGCGCTGGTCCGCGATCCGTTCGCCTGCAAGCCGGCCGTGGTCGCGCAGACCGATGATTGGGTCGCGATCTCGTCGGAGTTCCGCGGCCTGGCCCGGCTCCCGGGGATCGAGCATGCGGAGATCTTCGAGCCGGCTCCCGAGCGAATCTACGTCTGGCGGACCGGGGGCAACGCTTGAACCGCTGCTTCGATCTTCGCGAACAGACCGTTCGCGCGCTGAACGGCTTCCTGCATGCGCTGCCGGCCGGGATCGGCTCGGTCGACGTGCTGCATCCCGACGGCGCGCACTCGCTTGCCGTCGGTGTCGATGCCGACGTGACGATCCGGATCGCCGGCCATGCCGGCTACTACGCCGGCGGCATGAACAAGCGGGCCCGGGTGGTGATCGAAGGCAGCGCCGGCACCGGCGTCGCCGAGAACATGATGTCCGGCGAGGTCAGGGTGCGCGGCGACGCATCGATGTCGGCAGGCGCCACCATGCACGGCGGGCTTCTGGTCATCGAAGGCAATGCCAGCCTGCGCTGCGGAATTTCGCTGAAGGGCGGCGACATCGTGGTCGGAGGCTCGATCGGCAGCTTCTCCGGATTCATGGCGCAGGCCGGACATATCGTCGCCTGCGGCGATGCCGGAGACGCGCTCGGCGACTCGCTCTACGAAGCGGTGATCTACGTCCGCGGCGCGATCCGTTCGCTCGGCGCGGACGCCCGGATCGAACCATTGCAGGCGGCCGATCGCGAAACCTTGCGCCGGTTGCTATCGGCAGCCGGCATGCCCTACCAGCCCGCCGAGTTCAAGCGCGTCGCATCGGCGCGCACCCTCTATTACTGGAACAGCGAAGCGGATCAGGAGTACTGAACCTTGCAGACCGATCAGAACGCGGTAATGCACCCGTCGACCAGGCCGGAGACGCCGCCGGGCTGCCTGCCCGGCGGCAGCGGACCGGAGCAGCGGCTGCTCGACTACGTCGAGCACGCCGCGCAGGCCGGTCTCTACGAGATCCGCGGTCTCGGCGGGCGCCGTCGGGTGCCGCATTTCGACGACCTCAGCTTTCTCGGTGCTTCGCTGTCCCGCTATCCGCTCGAAGGCTATCGCGAGCGCTGCAGCACCCGCACCGTGCTCGGTACCCGGCATGCTTCCCGTCCGATCGAGCTGGCAACGCCGATCACGATCGCCGGCATGAGCTTCGGCGCGCTGTCCGCGGCGGTCAAGGAAGCGCTCGGCCGGGCCGCGACCGAAGCGGGTACCTCGACGACCACCGGCGACGGCGGCATGACGTCCGAAGAGCGCGCGGCCTCGAAGACGCTGGTCTACCAGTGCCTGCCGTCCCGCTACGGCTTCAACCCGGACGACGTCCGGCGTGCCGATGCGATCGAGATCGTGATCGGGCAGGGCGCCAAGCCGGGCGGCGGCGGCATGCTGCTCGGGCAGAAGATCAACCCGCGGGTGGCGGCCATGCGTACGCTGCCGCCCGGCATCGACCAGCGTTCCGCGTCGCGCCACCCGGACTGGACCGGTCCGGATGATCTCGCGATCAAGATCCGCGAATTGCGCGAGATCACCGATTGGGAAAAGCCGATCTACGTGAAGATCGGCGCCTCGCGCGTGTTCAACGACGTCAAGCTCGCGGTCCATTCCGGCGCGGACGTGATCGTCGTCGACGGCATGCAGGGCGGTACCGCCGCGACCCAGAGCGTCTTCATCGAGCACGTAGGCATCCCGACGCTGGCGGCGGTCCGTCAGGCCGTCGCCGCGCTCGAAGACCTCGACATGTTCGGCCAGGTCCAGTTGATCGTCTCGGGCGGGATCGTGACCGGCGCCGACGTGGCCAAGGCGCTCGCCCTGGGCGCGGATGCGGTTTCGATCGGACAGGGCATGCTGTTCGCGCTCGGCTGCAACCGCGACAGCTACTGGCAGGCAGGACAGTGGCACTCGGCCGTGGCCGACTACCAACGGATCGGCGTTTCCCCGGGAACCTGCCAGCATTGCCATACCGGCCGCTGCCCGGTTGGCGTGACCACCCAGGATCGGGAGCTCGAGTTGCGCATGGAGCCGGATTGGGGCACGCGCCGGGTCCGCAACTACCTGAAGACCCTGACGATGGAGGTCGCCACCATTGCCCGGGCGTGCGGAAAGCAGGACGTCCATCATCTCGAGCGTGAGGACCTGGTGGCGCTGACCGTCGAGGCCGCGGCGATGGCCGGCGTACCGCTCGCCGGAACCCGCTGGATACCCGGCACGGCTAGCTGACGGTGCGGCCGCCCCTGTCGCTGCCGCCGCCGGCGCGACCGGTACGATGGCGCGGATCGGCTCGTCCGGATAGCCCGCCTGGGCGTGGGCGGAGCCGCCGTGCGCCATCATGGTCTCGCGCAGATCACGCCGCGGCGGAGCTGGCGTGGTCGGGTTTCTGGGGCGCCAGGAACTTTCAGCGAAATTTCATCGTTCTTTCAGGTCTCCGGCGCGGCGGCAGCCTAGCGTAGCGGCGTGCCTTCCGATTGGAGATCCACGATGAAGTCCGCCATGAAGTCCACCATGGAATCCGCCCTTGCGCTCGCCCGCCCTGTCGGCCGCGTCGCGCGGTCGGCCGCTGTGCTGACCGTCCTGTCGCTGGGCGCCGGGATGCCTGCGGTCGCGCAGCCGCCGCGAGCGCCGGCTGCGCCGGCAACCCTGGCCAGCCTGACGGTTGCCGAGCTCGAGCGCATGTTCTGGGTCTGCGACCGGATGGCGACGGTCAGCGTGCTGGACGTGGACAGGTTCACGTCCTGCGCGGCGACGGCAGACGAATTGAAAGCCCGCAGGTTCGATGGTGATTTCGACAAGATGATCGACTGGTGGCGCGAGAACAAGGCGGCCGCCCATGCCGGTCTGCAGGCCGGCCGAGATACCGCCGAGCGGCGCCGCTAAGCGAGGCGCCGCCCGTCAGCGCAGGCCCAGTTCGCGCAGGCTGGCGGTCAACCGGTCGCGGCCTTCGGCGAAGGTCGGCTGCTGGCTCGGCAGGCGTTGCTCGATCTTCGCGAGCGTCAGCTCGGCGTGCCGGCTCAGGACCCGGTTCAGGGTTTCCTTCGCTTCGGCGCGCTCCCCCAGGCGCAGCAGCGCGGCGGCGTGCACCGGCGGCCAGGGCAGCCTCGGGTTGGTTGCCTCCGCCTTGCGCCCCCAGTCGCGCGCCTGCTCGTAACGGCCGCCGACGAAGTGGGCCAGCGACAGGCGATACAGCCACTCGCCGCGGAACGGGTCGAGCGGGCTCAGGCGCAGCGCCTGCTCCAGCTGCGCCGGTGCCTCGTCATGCCGTCCGTTCAGGGTCAGCGCGCCGCCGAGCGCCCCGAATGCGGTCGGGTGGCGGTGGCGGGCCGCCCAGGCCTCGGCCAGACGCACCATCGCCGGCCAGTCCTTCGCCAGGAAGGCCTGGATGACGCGGGACTGGTAGGTGTTGTGGGCCTCGCTGTCCAGCCGTTCGAGTTGCCGGCCCGCCTCGACCGTGCGACGCTGTATCGTCTCGCGATCGGTCGCCCAGCCGTTCATCAGGCTCTGCACGCCCATGAAGGCCAGGGCGGCCCAGCCGCGGAACGAGTCCGGATCGAGCGCCACCGCACGCTCGGCATAGCCCATCGCTTCCTGGATGTTCTCCTGATTGACGCCGCGGAACCACAGCGCGATGGCACGCATCGACAGATCGTCGGCCGAGGCCTCCGACACCGACAGCGCGGCACGGCGTTCGGCCCCGCTGCGATAGAGCGCGCCCTGCAGCAAGCGCCCGATCGTGACGGCGAGGTCGTCCAGGACCTGCGGCAGGACGGCGCGGTCGAAGTCATAGCGTTCGGACCAGCGCTGGGCGCCGCTTTCGCCATCGATCAGAAACAGGCTCATGCGCACCCGTTCCGCGTCGCGGCGCAGCGTGCCGCGCACGACGTAGCGCACCCCGAGCTCGCGCGCGACCTGGCGAGGATCGACGTCGCGGTCGCGGTAGGTGAACGCCGTATCGCGCGCGATCACGACGCTGTCGAGCACTTGCGACACCTCGGTGATCAGGTCGCCGTGCAGCACATCGGCGAACCAGACGCTGTCGCGTGCACCGCTTTCCATCTGCAGCGGCAGCACCACGATCGACAGCGCGGGCGTCGACGCGGGTAGCGGGAGCGACACGGGCGATCCGGCCGCGGATGGCGCGACCGGCCGCATCGACAGCCAGATCGCGGCGCCCAGCAGCAGAGCCAGCAGGGTCCCAGCCGCGATCCAGCGGCTGCGCCGCGGGATGCCGGCCACCGGCGGCAGAGCCGCTTCGGCCGCGGCAACCGCTGCGGCCGCGGCAGCCGTCGCCTCCGGTGCAGCGCCCGGCGGCGGCACGCTCGGTCCGCCGGGCACGAGCGCGTAGCCGCGCCGCGCCACCGTCTGCAGCAGCCGGTGCTCCGCGTCGCCGAGCACGCGGCGGATGTCGGCCACGGCCTGCGTGATCGAGTCGTCGCCGACCACGAGGCCCGGCCACACCTGCCGCAGCAGGTCGTCGCGGCTCACCACCTGCCCGGACCGGGCGCCGAGCTCCAGCAGCAGCTCCAGCGAGCGCCGGCGCAGACCGGCCAGCCGGCCGTCGGCGGTGCGCAGCTCGCCCTCGACGAGATCGAGCACATGGTCGCCGAGCACCAGGCGCCGGGTGGTCGGGTCGGGCATCGAGGTCCGATCGTTCATGGCCGTCCGATTCTCGAAATTCGGCGACATGAAATCTGCCATGAAGTCTATCGCTCTGCTCGGCCATCGGCCGCATCGGGGCGCTGCTCGGCCGCGTGAACGGGCTGGAAGCCGAACTTGGCCGCATCAAGTCCGCACGCGGATGTTGGAGCGGTCGGCGATCCTGACACCGCCGAACGGCGTCTTGTCGCCGACGAAAGGCAGTCCGCCCCCGAGAATGCGCCGCAGTGGGCCCCGGTCGGGCCCGGACTCGGGAGCGAGGGTGGGAATGCGGCTGCGACGGCTCGGTATGGCCGGACGGAAGGAGACGGTCGGCTTGTGGCTGCTTTTCAGCCTGCTCGTCGGCAGTTGCGGCGGTAGCAGCCAGACGACAGCAGTCGGCTCTTCGCCCGTTGCGCCCGAGCGCGGCGAGACGGGCAGCGAAGCCGACCGGACGGCTGCATCGCAGGCCCTCGCCGGCAGGACGATCGTCGGCTACCAGGCCTGGTTCGGCTGCCCTGGCGAGCGGCAGTTGGGCGCGCCGGACACCGCCGGAGGAAAGACCACCGTCGGCGGATCGGCGGCGCGCTGGCGCCACTGGTTCGCTGCCCAAGTGGATGACGCGTCCAGCCTGACCGTGGACATGCTCCCCGACGTCAGCACGCTGCCGGAGTCGGCCCGCTGCGCAACCGGCCTGCGACGCAGCGACGGCAGCGTCGTCTCCGTCTTCTCATCGGCCGATCCCGCCGTCATCGACCGGCACTTCGAATGGATGCAGACTCACGGCATCGACGGGGCGGCGGTGCAGCGCTTCGTCAGCGACCTGCATCCCGGCGCCGACCGCGAACGCAGCGACGCCATCCTGCGGGCGATCCGTGGCGCGGCCGAGGCGCACGGCCGGGTGTTCTATATCAGCTATGACATCAGCGGCGCAGACCCGGCGACCGTGTACGACGACATCCGGGCGGACTGGCGGCGCCTGACAGGGGAACTGGCCCTCACCGCCAGCAGCGCCTATCTGAGCGGGCATGGGATGCCGCTGCTGCAGATCTGGGGATTCGGCTTCAGGGACCGTCCCGGCGATCCGGGTCAGGTGCGGGCGCTGATGGCGGACCTGCGTCGCGGGTCGACACCGGGAGTGCTGCTGATCGGTGGCATACCGTCCGGCTGGCGCAATGCCAACGGTGACTCCAGGACCGGTGCTGAATGGGCAACGTTATACCGTAGCTTCGACGTGATCAGCCCCTGGTCCGTCGGCCGCTATTCGGACGAGGCATCCAACCTGGGCTACGTGCAAGGCCTGGTGATACCCGACCTGGAAGAGACGACGCGACTCGGCATCGGCTATCTGCCTGTCGTGTATCCCGGGTTCTCCTGGGCCAACCTGATGAAGAGCCGGGGGAACGGGAACACCGCCCAGGCGGCCCAGAACCGCGTGCCGCGTCGCTGCGGAGACTTCCTTTGGCAGCAAGGGCAGACACGCCTCGCTGCCGGCGCGCGCAGTCTGTTCATCGCGATGTTCGACGAGGTCGACGAGGCGACCGCGGTGATGCCGGTGGTGGCCAGAACGGAGGAACTGCCGCCGGGCACCGGGCTGATCGCGCTGGATCACGACGGATGCAAGCTGCCTTCGGACTGGTACCTGCGGATCAGCGGGAGCCTGGCTGGATACTTGAAGGCCGGGGAGGTTCCACCGGCGGTGCTGTCGACGGTGTTGCGGCCGTAAACCGCGATCAGCCCCGGGCCGGCGCCGGCCCGATCGACTCCCGGAAGTCGATGACCTGCTTCATGGCGATGGTCCGCACCGGCGCGTCGACGTCGTCGAGCCGCCGACGCAGCGTTCGCCACGCCGCCCGGGCGATCGCGACGGCCGGTTGCCGGACCACCGACAGCCGCGGCGTCACCAGCTCGGACCACTCCGGATCGTCGAACGCGAGCACCGAAACCGTTCGCGGCGATTCGATCCCGAGCACGCGGAGCGCACGCAGCAGGTACGACGCCTGGCGGTTGTTGCTGACGATGATCGCGGTCGGCGGATCGGGCTCGGCGCAGAGCCGGGTCAGCTCGGCGAGCAAGCGTGATTCGTCGTCGAGCAGTTCGACGATATCGACCGCCAACGGCATCGTCGCCGCGCGCTGCGCCGCGATCAGGCCATCGATCCGATACTGAGCGACCAGCATCGTGCGCCGGCGGCAGACGAACAGCAGCCGCCGGTGGCCGAGCGCGATCAGTCGATTCACGCAATCACGCATGCCGGCGCGATTGTTCAGCACTACATGGTCGAAGCGCCGGTCCCCGGTCGGCCGGTCGACGACGACCAGCGGCACGCGATGGTCGGCGGCGATCTGGAACGTCGGCTCCGGCGCCGGGCTCGGCAGCAGGATCAGGCCGTCGACGCGCAGCGCGAGCAATTCGCGGACACGCGCGAGCTCGGTCTGCGAACTCTGCCGGCTGAACACGTGCAACGATGCGAAGCCGTCGCTCGCGATCAGGTCCTCGAGCGTCTCCGAGAGCTGGTTCAGGTAGGCGGTCGAGACATGCGGAAAGCAGATCCCGATCAGGTTCGAGCGCCCCTGGCGCAAAGCGCGGCCGAAGCTGTTCGGCACGTAGCCGAGCGCTTCGATCGCCTGCAGCACCTGCGTACGCCGCGCCTCGCGGACCGGCACCTTGCCCGACAGCACGTTCGACACGGTACCGACCGAGACGCCGGCGAGCTTCGCGACGTCGTCGATCGTGGCAGCGGGTCGGGTCATCACGGTCGGGTTGTCGCGCGATTGATTGGCGCGCGATTGTAAGTCCCGGACGGTCGACGACGGCCGAGCCGCCGCCGAGCCGGTGATCAGCGGAACCCGAACAGCCGGGCCGGCGTCTCCCACAGCACGCGCCGGCGGTCGGCCGGATCCGGCAGCCAGCGCGCGACGCAGTCGAGCTGCGGGCCGTAGTCGATCCGCTCGGCGACCTTGAGGAACGGCCAGTCCGAGCCCCAGACGCAGCGGTCGAGCGTGAACGCCTCGATCGCGGCGGCGATGAACGGATCGACGTCGCGGTACGGCACGCCCTGCTCAGACGAGCGGAACGGGCCGGACAGCTTGACGATGGCACCATCGTGCCGGCCGAATTCGAGCATCGTCGCGAAGCCGGCCTGCCCGGTGCCGGCCGCGATGTCGGGCCGGCCGAAGTGATCGAACATCACGCGCAGGCCGGTCTTCCTGAGCAGCGGCGCCGCCTCGACCAGCTGATCCTTCTCGAACTGGATCTGCAGGAACCAGCCCATCTCGCGGATCCGTGCGAGCAGCGCGTCGGCGCCGGGCTCGAGCAGCTCCCGCAGGCCGTAGGTCCGCAGGTTGACGCGGATGCCGACGACGCCGCCGTCATGCAGCTGCGCCAGCTCGCGCTCGCTCGCCGCCGGATCGACCAGCGCGATGCCCTTCAGCCGCCCCGGCGGCGCCGACGCGATCGCGTCGAGCATGCAGCGGTTGTCGCGGCCGTACGGCTGGGCGCCGACCAGCAGGCCGTGCGTCAGGCCATGGCTCGCGAGCACGTCGCGGAAGTTGCGGACCGTGCCCATCTGACTCGGATCCGGCTTCCAGGTGGTCGCCGGGTCGAACGGATATCCGGGGCCGAGGACATGGACGTGACTGTCGACGGCGCGCTGATCGGATGATGTCATGGCGTGTGCTGGCCGCATGGCGTGTGCTGGTCGATCAGAGCTTGATGCCGGCAGCCTTGATCACGCGCTCCCAGCGGACCGACTCGTTCTTCAGCACGGTCTCGTACTGCTCGCCGGTGCCGGGGGCCGGGTCGATGCCCTGCGCGACCAGCTGTTGCTGGACGCCGGGATCGCGCGCCGCCTGCAGCAGTGTTTCCTTCAGCTTGGCCGCGACCGGCCCCGGCAGGCCCTTCGCTGCGAGGAAGCCGAACACGCCGGACACGTCGAAATCGGGCATGCCGACCTCGGCGAAGGTCGGCACGTCCGGCAGAGCGGTCGAGCGCTTGCCGGTGATCGCGAGCGCGCGCAGCTGGCCCGAGCGGATCAGCGGAATCGCCGCGACGTTGTCGAACGCGGTCGCGACGTGACCGCCGGCGACGTCGACCAGCGCCGGACCGCTGCCCTTGTACGGCACGTGCGGCAGATCGAGCTTGGCCGCCTGCTTCAGCATCTCCATCGCCAGATGCGGGCCGCTGCCGACGCCGCCGGACGCATAGTTGTACTTGCCCGGCGCAGCATGGACCATTTTGGTGAAGTCGGCGAAGTTCTGCGCCGGGAACTTGGCTCCGACCACCAGCACGTAGCGGATGATGCCGAACGAGCCGAGCGCCGTGAAGTCGTTGATCGGGCTGTAGCGCAGGCTCGAATACAGCGCCGAGTTGGCGACGTGCGCGTTGGCGTTGACGATGAGCAGCGAATAGCCGTCGGCCGCGCCGCGCGCGACCATCTCGGAGCCGAGCGAGCCGCCAGCGCCGGGATGGTTCTCGACGACGACCGGCTGGCCGAGGATCTCCGACAGCTTCCTGGCCATGAGCCGGCCGAGCACGTCGGCGCCACCACCCGTCGCGAACGGGACGACCACGCGCAGCGGCCGGTCCGGGAAAGTCTGCGCCCGCGATACCGCCGGCCAGCCGATCGCCGCACCGGCCGCGAGGGTTGCCAGCTTCAGGCCGGCGCGACGGCGGTGCCGGTCATGCCGGCGCGTATCGGGCTCGGTACCGCATTGTTCGATGGATTCCATGATCGTCTCCTCTTTGTGATCGTGTGGATGGCGAGACTCGGGATTGCTCGGCGCTTGGAGTTGTCGAAGGCCAGGGTTGTAGAAAGTCCGGGTTGTCGAAGGTCCGGGTTGTCGAAGGTCAGGATCGGGTTGTCGAAGATCAGGGTTGCTCGATGATCAGCAGGCCATCGACCGCGACCGCGGTACCGGCCTGCCAGCGCACCGGATTGATCTCGAACACGAAGCGCCGCCACGGAATGGTCGTGACCAATTGCGAGAACCGCGCGACGAATTCGGCCGGCGCGCTCAGGTCCGAGTCCGGCTCGCGCTGCAGCGTGCGGCGGACCAGCCGCGAGCGGCGCAGCAGTGCAGCCGCCGCGTCGGCGTCGAGCGGCGCACGTGCGAGCGCGACGTCGTCGATCAGTTCGGTCAGCCCGCCGCCGGCGCCGCAGGTGATCATCACGCCGAACGCCGGATCGCGGAACGCGGAGATCAGCAGTTCGGCCTTGGCGCGGACCATCTGCTGCACGTAGACGCCGTCGAGCGCGATCCCGTTGCCGCGCGCCTGCTCGGCGAGTTCGTGGTAGGCCGCGGCGACCACCGCGTCGCTGCCGACGCCGAGCCGCAGCAGACCGGCATCGGCGCGGTGCGTGACCGCCGCCGAGATGCCTTTCATCGCGACCGGATACCCGGCAAAGCGCGCGGCCGCCAGCGCCTCGTCGGCGGAACGCGCCAGCCTGCCGCGCGCGACCGGCAGCCCGGCGAGCTGCAGGATCCGATGGCAGCGGTCTTCGGAGACGACGGTGCCGGCTGCGGGATCGGGTACGTGTTCGCGCCAATCGATGGCAGCGGGGTGTGCCGGCTCGCCGCGATGGCCCGTGCCGGCTGCCGGCCGGCTCGCGCTCGATGCCGCCGGCACGCTCGCGGCCAACGCCGGTCCACTGCCGCCGGCCGCTTCGACCGACGCGGCGATCCGCGCGACCGCCGCGAGCGCACGGCCCTGCTCCGGAAACACGAACACGCCGGCAGCGGCGAGGATCGCGAGCCCTTCCGGCGGCGCCAGCACCCACGATACGCAGATCGTCTTGCCGGTGCGGCCGCGCAGCGCGACGATCGCCTCGGCGACCTCCCGGCCGCCGGTCGCCATCGCGTTCAGCGCGAAGAACACCGTATCGATCGCCGGGTCCGACGCGATCGTCTCGAGCGCTTCCGGAAAGCGCGCGAGCCAGCGCGGCTGGAACGTCGCCGGTGTCAGGTCGATCGGATTGGCGATCGACGCGATCGGCGGCACCATGTCCTGCAGCTTCGCGCGGATCGCCGCCGACAGCAGCGGCGCCTCGAGGCCGTGCCGCGCGCAGAGGTCGGTGCACAGCACGCCCCAGCCGCCGCCGAACGACACGATCGCGACGCGGCGACCGGCCGGCCGGATCACACGCTCGCTGCTGGACAGGAAGATCGAGACGTCGAGCAGTTCGCGGACCGTATCGACCTGGATCACGCCGTGTTCGCGCAGCACCGCGCTCCAGACACGGCCGTCGCCGACCAGCGCGCCGGTATGCGCGGCCGCCGCGCGCGCGGTCGCCGCGGTCAGCCCGGTCTTCAGCATCACGACCGGCTTGCCGGCGGCGCGCGCCTGTGCCAGCGCGGCGACCAGCGCGCTGCCGTCACGCTGGCCTTCGACGTAGGCGGCGATCACCGCGGTCGCTTCGTCCTCCACCAGCGCGGCCAGGTAGTCGGCGATGCCGAGCACGGCTTCGTTGCCGCAGCTGATGAAGCAGCGGAAGCCGAAGCCGTCGTCCTGCGCCATCGCCTGCGACGCGATGCCGAGTCCGCCACTCTGACTGACCATCGAAATCGAGCCGCGCAGCAGCGTCCCGGTGTTGACCAGCCGCGCCGCGAAGGTGCCGGTCAGCGGCAGCCAGGTGTTGACGATGCCGAGCGAATTCGGCCCGCAGATCGTGAAGCCGCCATCACGGCAGATCGCGGTCAGTTCCTGCTGCAGGCGGGCGCCTTCCTCACCGGTTTCGGCAAAGCCGCCGGCCCAGACGATGCCGTGCCGGACGCCAGCCGCGACGCATTGCCGCGCCGCATCGAGCGTGCCGGCCGCGGCGACCGCGAGGATCGCGAGCTCCGGCGTACGCGGCAGCGCCTCGAGCGACGGATAGCAGCGCAGGCCGGCGACCGTCTCGCGGCCGGGGTTGATCGGCCAGATGTCGCCGGGATAGCCGAACTTGCACAGCAGCGCGACCGCGCGGCCGCCGAGACTGCCGGGCTGGTCCGATGCGCCGATGACGGCGACGCTCGACGGTTCGAGCAGCGGGCGGATCCGGGCCCATGCGCCGGTGCCCGAAATTGCCGCCGAGTTTGCACTTGCAGTCGCCAGGTTCGTCTCCGAATGAATCCATTCAATTTTCAGCTACTATAGCATCGGATCGATCGATGCAAGACAGGAGGAGCGCGATGCTGGGTGGCTTTGTCGGAGACCTCGAGAAGGGTGACGTCTTCGAGCCGGTCGAATATGTGATCACCCCGTTCATGGCGAGCGAATACGCCCACGGCGTCGAGGAGAACGACGAGCGCTTCCATGCGTCGGCCGGCCCCGACGGCCGGCAGATCCGGCCGCCGACGATGGTCCATGTCGACAAGATGCGCCTGCTCGAGCAGAACTGCCCGAAAGAGAAGCGGATGAGCGGCCAGCAGGCGCCGGACGCCCGGATCCACTTCGAATACCACGCCCGGCATCACAGCGTCGCCTATGTCGGCGAACGAATCGTCGTCAGCGGCATGATCACCGACCGCTACCTGAAGCGCGGCCGGACCTACATCGACTATGCGATCGAAGTGCGGACGTCGGACGGGCGGCTGATCACGACCTACACCGACCGGACGCTGCTGAAGTACCGCGGCGGCGCACAGCAGGGCGCGCAGTCAGCGCCGCAGCAGCAGGCACAGCAGCAGCAGGCTGTACAGCAGCAGGAGGCGCAGCGATGAACGCGACCGAGGATTGGCTGGTCGTCGGCGCCGAGATCGCCGGCCCGGTCCGGACCATGACCGCCGAGCGGATCGAGTGGTACGACAGCGGCCTACGCTCGGCGGCTCGCGGCGTGCTGACGCAGGTCGGGGTCAACATCCATACCGACGATGCCTATGCGCGCGCACAGGGGCTGCCCGGCGTCATCGGCGACGGCATGATCATGACCAACTGGTGCTCGAGCATGCTGACCGCGCACTTCGGCATGGACTATCTCGAGCGCGGCGAGCTGCGCACCAAGTTCATCAAGCCGGTCTACCGCGACGTTCGCGTCTCGACGCATGGCAAGATCCGCAGCATCGACACCGCCGACGACGGCAGCGTCGTCATCGACCTCGCGATCTGGTGCCAGGACCAGAACGGCCTGAAGCTGACCGACGGCGACGCGAAGATCCGGCGGCCGCGCGGCTGAGCGCGCCGCCCGGAGCCGTTCGGAGGCCGTTGCCGCAAGCCGCCACCGCGCCGCATCCGACCGGGCGAGCTCGCAGGCGCGGAAGCGCCGTCAGCGCGAGCTCGCCGACTCCTCCCGCGGCGCCTCCAGCGGTACCTCGACCCACCGGGTCTCCCCGCTCTTGCCGGGAAACGCCGCGAACAAGGCACGGACCAGCGCGGGCATCACCGCGGCCGGCGAGGCCGACGGGCCTTCGCTGACGGCGGTACCCTCGTAGACCCGGGCAACGTTCGCAGCAGGCGCACCATCCGCCGGTGCCGTGCGCGAAGCGGTGCCGATGCGCTCCAGCGTCACGCGCAGCTGATGGCGATAACCGGCCTGGTCGCCGCCGCGGCCGCCGATCGGGAAGCCGATGCCGATGCCGAATCCGCCGCCGCCGAACCCGACACTACCGCTGGCCGCGGCCGGACCGCTCACTGTCGAACCGATCGCCGTGGTCGCGTAGCTCAGATTCGCCAGGATATCGGCACTTCCCGCGCCGGCGTCGATCAGTCCCTTGCCGACCAGCGCGCGGCGGACCATGCCGGCGTAGCTGTCGAACTCGAGGCTGCCTCGCTGCGTTTCGTCGGGTACCACCGAGAACCGCCTGCCCGCCAGCGCAGCGGGATCATCGGCAACCTGGTTGAACGTCGTGACCTGGGCAGCGAGTTGCGTCGCGCAGCCGCTCAGGCCGCCGCCGAGGACGGCCAGCCCGGCGGCCAGCACGATCGTCGCCCAGCGGTCAGCGATCCCGGCACAGCGGCCAGCGGTCGCGGCACACCGGTTCGTGATCACGGCGTACCGGTCAGCGGACCGCGCGGACCCGCTCGGCGTTGGTCGTCGCATGGCTGCCCTTCAGGTAGGCCTCGACGTCGGCCGGTTGCGGGCCGACGGCCCGGATCGCGTCCCGGATCTGGGCCTCCGAAGCATCGAGCTTCGCGGCCCAGCGGCGGATCGAAGCCGCATCGGGCCCGACCAGGGCATCGGCGGTAGGGTTGGCGTTGTCGGTGTCGGGAGTGGCAGTCATCGAGCGCTCCGGTGTGATGCCCGACTCGGGGTGGTACCCGGTTCGGACAACGTCGGTGGTGGTACGACGGTACCCGGCTCGGGCAACGTCGGTACGGACTTCGGTACCGGGCTCGGGCAACGCGTGTACCGGGCTCCGTGTACCGGGTTCGGGCAACGTCAGTGCCCGTCCCCGCTGGCGCCGACGACAAGGCGCTCCGCGTCGGGGAGAGCCTGGCGCCGTGCGTTCCGGGATGCCCGGCCGGCCCCGTCCAGGCCGCCGACGCGGGCAGCGGTCTCCTGCAGTTGCGGCGTCAGCCACTCCCGGAACAGCCGCAATTTCGGCAGCCGAAGCTTCGCCGCGACGTAGTTGAGGCTGTGGCCGCTGATGCGGCCACCATCGCTCCCGAGCGGCATCACCAGCTGCCGGCTCTTCAGCTCACGCTCGATCAGCAGCGTGCTCTCCAGACATACGCCCCGTCCGTCCACGGCGGCACCGATTGCCATGAAGGACCGATCGAAGCGCGCACCGCGCTCGAGATTGAGCTCGACGCCGGGATGGTCGCGCAGCCACGCGCGCCAGGAGTAGAGATTGACTTCGGAGTGGATCAATGCGTGCCGGGCGAGGTCGGCCGGCTTCCGGATCGGGGCCGCGCGCAGCAGCTTCGGCGATGCGAGGACCACGACCGTCTCGTCCGGAAACGGCTCGGTGACGATGCCGTCCTGCCTGAGCGTTGGACCATAGCGAATCCAGATGTCGGTATGGCCCGCGATCAGGTCGACCGGTTCGGCGCTCGCGTTCAGCCGGACGTCGATGTCGGTCGCGATCTGCGCGAAGCGTGCAAGACGGGGCATCAGCCATTGGGTCGCGAAGCTCGGCACCGAGTGGACGGTCAGTACATCGCTCTTGCCGGTCCGCGCGGCGTCGCGGGTCGTTGCCTCGATGGTCCGAAACGCGTCACCGATACCTCTCGCATAGCGTGCGCCGGCATCGGTCAACCGGACGGCGCGGTTCACGCGATGGAACAGCGTGACGCCCAGCTCTCGTTCCAGACTCTGGATCCGATGACTGACTGCCGACGGCGTCAGGAACAGTTCGTCCGCGGCCTCCCGGAAAGAGTTCAACCGGGCAGCGGCCTCGAACGCCTCGAGCGCCTTGAGGGGCGGGAACCTGCGCATCGATTTCGCTGAACTCAGTTCATCAATTAGCCAAGTTAATTCAATTTACCGATGCCCGCAACCGAACTACAGTCGCCGCCACGAACATGGAGACCAGCGCGACATCGGATGGAGGGGCCGCATCCGCCTCGGACATCTTCGACTATGTCCCTACCGCCTTCGCCGCCGCCACCGCCCCCTGGCAGCAGATGCAGCGAGCGACCACCGCCGCCAGACAATCGATCGGTCCCTACGACGTGATCGCGTGCCGGCTGACGGACTGACCGCACCCGACGTTTCAGACCAACCTCGCTGGAGATCTTCCGGATGCTTCTCAAAGACAAAGTCGCCGTCATCACCGGCGGTGCCGGTCCGAACGGCCTCGGCTTCGCAACTGCGAAGCTGATGGCCGCACACGGCGCGCGCATCGCGATCCTCGATCTCGAGGCGGCCCGGCCGCAGACCGCGGCAACCGAGCTCGGCGCCGGCCATCTCGGCGCGGTCGCCGACGTGACCAGCAAGCCCGCCTGCGAGGCCGCGGTCGCCGCGGTGCTGAAGACGTACGGACGGATCGACGTGCTGGTCAACAATGCCGGCGTCACGCAACCGGTCAAGACGCTCGACATCACGGCCGCCGACTACGATCGGATCCTGGACGTCAGCCTGCGGGGCACGCTCTACATGTCGCAGGCGGTGCTGCCGGCCATGCGTGACGCCAACGCCGGCTCCATCATCTGCATCTCGTCGGTATCGGCCCAGCGCGGCGGCGGCATCTTCGGCGGCCCTCACTATTCGGCAGCGAAAGCCGGCGTCCTGGGGCTGGCCAAGGCGATGGCGCGGGAGTTCGGCGGCCACAATGTCCGCATCAACTGCGTGACGCCCGGCCTGATCGAGACCGACATCACCAAAGGCAAGCTGAGCGATCGGCAGAAGGCCGAGATCGCCGGCACCGTTCCGCTTGCAAGGCTCGGGCGCGCCACCGACGTCGCCGGCGCCTGCGTGTTCCTCGCGAGCGATCTCGCCGCCTACTGTACCGGCATCACGCTCGACGTGAACGGCGGCATGCTGATCCATTGACCGCCTCGCCTCGCGAAGGGGAACCGATATGACCGAACTCGACCAGCTCCGGCGGTGCGCCTACCGGATTCGCCGCTACGCGCTGCGGATGGGCGAAGTGCAAGGCCAGGGCTACATCGGCCAGGCGCTCGGCTGGGCCGACGTGCTGGCCGTCGCCTATGGCCACGCGCTGCGCTACCGGCCGGCCGAGCCGGCCTGGGAAGACCGCGACCGCTTCCTGCTGTCGCACGGCCACTATGCGATCGCGCTCTATGCGGCGCTGATCGCTGGCGGCATCATCCCGGAGCACGAGCTGGAAAGCTACGGCTGCGACGACAGCCGGCTGCCGATGTCCGGCATGGCCAGCTACACGCCGGGCATGGAGATCTCGGGCGGTTCGCTCGGCCAGGGTCTCGCGATCGCGGTCGGCATGGCGCTGAGCCTGCGGCACCAGCAGCGCAGCGCGTTCGTCTACAACTCGATGTCCGACGGCGAGCTCGACGAAGGTGCGACCTGGGAGGCGGCGCTGGGTGCCGCGCACCACCAGCTGGACAACCTGATCTGCCTCGTCGACATCAACAACCAGCAGGCCGACGGCCCGTCGGGCAAGGTGCTCGGCTTCGAGCCGCTGGCGGACAAATGGGCGGCATTCGGCTGGCACGTCCAGCGTGTCGACGGCAACGACCTGGCCGCCGTCGCCGTCGCCTTCGACGCGGCGCGTAACCTCGGCGACTGCAAGCCCCGGGTGATCCTGTTCGATACCCTGATGGGCAAGGGCGTCCCGTTTCTCGAGCAGCGCGAGAAGAATCATTTCATCCGCGTCGACCCGCCGGAATGGCAGCAGGCCATCCGGATTCTCGACGAGGCCGCCCGGCACGAAGGCGTCACGGCATGAGCTCGACGGTTGCAGGAAGCAAGCCGCGTCTGACCACGTCGGCGATGATCGCGTCGATCGCCGGCGAACACCAGCGCGTCACGGCCGCCCCGTTCGGCAAGGCGCTGGTCGAAGCGGCCCGGACCCGGCCGCGGATCGTCGGGTTGACGGCCGATCTCGCGAAGTACACCGACCTCCACCTGTTCGCGCAGGCCTGGCCGGACCGCTTCTTCCAGATGGGCATGGCCGAACAGCTGCTGCTCGGTGCCGCCGGCGGCATGGCCAAGGAAGGCCTGGTCCCGTTCGCGACCACCTATGCGGTGTTCGGCACCCGCCGGGGCTACGACTTCATCCACCAGGTCATCGCCGAGGAGCACCTGAACGTCAAGATGTGCTGCGCGCTGCCCGGCCTGACGACCGGCTACGGCCCCAGCCACCAGGCGACCGACGACATCGCGATGATGCGCGCGATCCCCGGCCTGACCATCGTCGACCCGTGCGATGCGCTCGACATCGAGCAGGCCGTCCCGCAGATCGCCGACCACCCCGGCCCGGTCTACCTGCGGTTGCTTCGGGGCAGCGTACCGCTGGTCCTCGACGAGTACGACTATCGCTTCGAGCTCGGCCGCGCGAAGCTGCTGCGCGACGGCCATGACGTCCTGATCGTCTCGAGCGGATTCATGACGATGCGAGCGCTGGAGGTCGCCGCAACGCTCACCGCCGACCGGATCGATGTCGCCGTCCTGCATTGCCCGACGATCAAGCCGCTCGACGAGACGGCGATCATCGAGGCCGTGCGTGCGCGCGCACGGCTCGTCGTCGTCGCCGAGAACCACTCGGTCGTCGGCGGTCTCGGCGAGGCCGTCGCAACGCTGCTGCTGCGCAACCGCGTCCAGCCGGCCGGCTTCCAGCTCGCCGGCCTGCCGGACGCGTTCCTCGACGCCGGAGCGTTGCCGACGCTGCACGAGCGCTACGGAATCAGCCCCGAGACGCTGGCCGCGCGGATCAAAGCGTGGCTCGCTTGAATCCGGGCCGCCGTGCCCGCCGACCGACTTGCAACGGAGAATCGAACGTGTCTTGCCGTAGAACCTTCATCCGAACCGCCGGGGCCGGCGCCCTGCTCTGCGCGACGTCGCTGCTGCGAGCGGACGACTACCCGTCGCGTCCGATCCGTCTGGTCGTCCCCTTCCCACCCGGCGGCGCGCTCGATACCTACGTCCGGGTCGTGCAGCAGGAGCTCGAGCGGCAGCTCGGGCAGCCGGTCGTCCCGGAGAATCTGCCGGGTGCCGGCGGCATGATCGGCGCCGCGGCGGTCGCTCGCGCAAAACCCGACGGATACACGGTGATGGCCGGTCCGATCCAGACGCTGTCGATAAACACCGCGGTCCATCCGAAGATGAGCTACGACCCGCTCACCGACTTCGCCGCCGTCGTGCAGACCGTCATGGTCAACTACATCCTCGCGGTCAACCCGAAGGTGCCGGCGAAAAGCGTCGCCGAACTGATCGCCCATGCGAAGGCCAACCCGGGCAAGGTCACCTATGCGACGTCCGGCTCCGGCAGCGCGCAGCACATGGCCGTCGCCCTGCTGCAGGCCAAGGCCGGCCTGGACCTGCTGCATGTCCCGTACAAGGGCATGGGGCCGGCGATCAACGATCTGCTCGGCGGCCAGGTCGACATGACGATCGCGGACGAGGCCTCGCTGGTACCGCATGTGAAGACCGGAAAGCTGCGCGCACTGGCCGTTGCCGGTGCCCGGCGCTCGGCCCAGCTGCCGGACCTGCCGACGATCGCGCAGGCCGCGAAGCTGCCGGACTACGACGCAGTCGCCTGGCAGGGCATCGTCGTACCGGCGGCGACTCCGGCGCCGATCGTCCAGCGCCTGAACGACGCGTTCAACCGGGCGCAGACGACACCTGCCATCAGCGAACGGCTGAAGACGATGGGCTTCGAGCTGGTCGGCGGCAGCGCCGACGCCTTCAGGCAGTTCCTTGCCGCCGACGTCGCGAAATGGAAGCAGGTCGCGAAGGAAAACAACATCAAGGCCGACTGAGTCGCCGATCGCACGAGAGCCTGGCCATGGCCGATACGCCCCCGCCGACCTTCATCGGACGCACGCTCGACGAATCCGTCATCCCGCCGGTGGCGGCGGTGACGCGCCGACGACGGCCGAACATCGTCCTGTGGATGATGGACGACGTCGGTTTCGGCAACCTCGGCCCCTATGGCGGCCTGGTGGAGATGCCGGCGCTGCAGCGCCTGGTCGATCGCGGCATGCGCTTCACCAACGCGCATGTGACACCGCTCTGCACGACCACCCGGGCCTGCGTGCTGACCGGCCGGAATCACCATAGCAGCCACATGCCGGCGATCCCGCGCTTCTCGAGCGGTCTCGCGGCGCACGACACGCGGATCCCGCGCGAGCACGGCTTCCTGTCCCAGATGCTGGTCGAGCACGGCTATGCGACGCTGTGCCTCGGCAAGTGGCACCTGACTTCGCTCGCCGACCTGAACCCGGCGGCACCGCGCGATGCCTGGCCGCTCGGGCGCGGCTTCGAACGCTTCTACGGCTTCATGGCCGGGCAGACCAGCCAGTTCGATCCGCACCTCTGCGTCGACAACGGCGCGCTCTATCCGCCGCGCACGACCGGCGGCGACTACCACCTGTCGGCGGATCTCGTCGACACCGGGATGCGGTACGTCAAGGAGCTGCGGTCCGGAGATCTCGACAAGCCCTTCTTCATGTATCTCGCCTTCGGCGCGAGCCATGCGCCGCATCATGCGCCCCAGGCGTGGATCGACCGGTATCGCGGCCGGTTCGACATGGGTTGGGACCGCTATCGCGAGATCGTCCATGAACGCCAGCAGCAGATGGGGATCGTGCGGCCCGGCTCGCCGCTGTCCCAGCGGGATCCGGACGTGCCGGCGTGGAGCGACGCATCGGTCGAGCAGCGCGCCGTCCACGCGCGCTTCATGGAGGCGTTCGCCGGCATGACCGCCCATATGGACCACCAGGTCGGCCGCCTGCTCGATCAACTCGAGGCGATGGGGGAGCTCGACGATACGATCGTCATCGCGATGAGCGACAACGGCGCGAGCTCCGAGGGCGGCATCGCCGGGGCCTACAACAACCAGCATTTCCAGGGCAAGATCGACCAGGTCTCCGCGACGCTGGACAACCTCGATGCGATCGGCGGACCCGACGCGTACAACCACTATCCATGGGGCTGGGCCTGGGCCGGCAACACGCCGTTCCGGCGCTGGAAGCGTGAGACCTACCGCGGCGGCTGCGCGGTGCCGTTCGTCGTGTCCTGGCCGGGCGGCCTGGCCGAGCGGCACGGCAACCGCGACGGATTCGTGCATGCGATCGACGTCGTGCCGACCGTGCTCGAATTGCTGGCTCTCGATGCGCCGGCGACGCTCGCCGGCGTCGCACAGGCCCCGCTTCACGGGACCAGCTTCCGCGCGCAATTGCTGGATCCGGCGGTACCGAGCCGGCATCGCGTGCAGTACTACGAGATCATGGGCCACCGTTCGCTCCATTGCGACGGCTGGCGTGCGGTCTGCCCATGGCCCGGACCGTCCTGGAAGGAGGCCGGGCGTCCCTGGCCATCCGACCTGCTCGCGGCCGATCTCGAACGGCTCGAGGAACGCGGCTGGGAGCTCTACGACGTCCGCACCGATCCGGCCGAGACGCACGACCTGGCCACCACGGAGCCCGAGCGATTGCGCGCGATGGTCGCCTGGTGGTGGCACGAGGCGGGCCGATACGGCGTGCTGCCGCTGGCCGGCAAGCCCCCTGCCGCGCCGAAAGGCCCGGACCAGCCGGTCCGGCTCCATCGGTTCTATCCGGATACTGCGCCGGTGTTCATCGAGGCAGCACCGGACATCATCAACGCGAACTACCGGATCTCGGCGGATCTGGAGGTCGGCGCGCAACCGGCCGAAGGCATGATCCTGGCCCACGGCGGCAAGTTCGGCGGCTATGCACTGTTCTTCATCGAGGGACGGCCGCAGTTTCTCTACAACTACCTGGGCCTGCGCGAGACGATCGTCTCCGCCTCGGATCCCCTAGCACCCGGCCGCCACCGAATCAGCGTCGTGTTCCGCAAGCAAGGCGCTCCCGAGTTCGCGCAAGGCCGGGGCGCCCCGGGGATCGTGCAGCTGCTCGCGGACGGCACGGTGCTGGCGGAAGGCCGGATCGATCCCACCGCGCCGGTAATGCTGAACTTCTCCGG
The DNA here is from genome assembly GCA_050249335.1 of Lautropia sp. Taxonomy (GTDB): domain Bacteria; phylum Pseudomonadota; class Gammaproteobacteria; order Burkholderiales; family Burkholderiaceae_E; genus Lautropia. The sequence continues at coordinate 610 of JBFWQR010000031.1, read as the reverse complement.
AACGCTGACCTGCGGCTATCACCACATGGAGCCGTTCAACGACAGCTACACGGCGCCGTTCCGCTTCAACGGCACGATTCACGAGGTCGCCGTCGCCACCCATGGCGAACGCGTGCTCGACGCGGCGCTCGCGCAGGAAGTCTTCATGAAACGGCAGTAGCGCAGCGGCCGCCCTCGAATGGCCTCGGCGAAGCGACCGGAGCGGGCCGCTTGCGAATCGGTTGCGCTTGCCGGTTGCGCTTGCCGGCCCCGCTTGTCAGCCCCGCTTCGCGACCAGCGTCAGGATGTCATAGCTCGCGACCAGCTCGCCGTCCTGGTTGGTCACTTCGACGTCCCAGGCGACCACCCCCTGCCCGACGCCCTTGTCGTCCTTGCGGCCGCGATCGGTCTTGCGCTTGCAGGTCAGCCGCGCCCGGATCGTGTCGCCGATGCCGACCGGCTTGACGAAGCGCAACGTGTCGAGCCCGTAGTTGGCGAGCACCGGGCCGGGCGCCGGCGAGACGAACAGGCCGGCGGCCGCCGACAGCACGAAGTAGCCGTGCGCGATCCGCTTGCCGAACTGGGTGTCCTTCGCCGCGATCTCGTCGAAGTGCATGTAGAAGTAGTCGCC
>JBFWQR010000030.1:0-54138 GCA_050249335.1 Lautropia sp. | reverse complement strand
TGGGTATTTGAACCTCAAGGGGATGCAGGACGACATGAAATGGTTCGTCGAGTCGGGGCGCATGAAGGAATCGATCGATATCGCCAGGATGGTCGACCACTCCTACATCGAGAAGGCGTTGGCCAAGCTCGGAGCGAACAAGGCGAAAAGTCAGTAGGTGCGGGGCCGCGGACTGTGCCGACCATGTCGCCAGCAACGATCAAGCCGTCATCGGCAGCCGAAGGTTCGGGTGCAACGCGCGAGGCGCCGACTGAGCAGCGCCGCCGCCCGAAGATCCGGGTCGAGGGTGTGACCAAGGTTTTCGAGAACAGGAAGCTGCGCGTCGCCGCCCTCGACCCCATCGATCTGGATATCCAGGAAGGGGAGTTCATCTGTATCGTCGGTCCTTCCGGATGCGGCAAGACCACGCTGCTGCGGATCTTGGCGGATCTGGAAGTGCCGTCGAAAGGCCAGGTCACGATGACCCGTCGAAACGCCTCGCAGCCGATCGCTTCGATGATCTTTCAAGAGTCCTCCATCTTTCCCTGGATGACGATTCGAAAGAACGTCGCCTACGGACTGGACCTGAGAGGGGCGCCCAAGGCGCAGACGCTGCGAGCGGTCGATCATTTTCTGGAGCTGACCGGACTGCTGCCTTTCGCCGATGCCTTTCCGCATCAACTATCGGGCGGAATGAAGCAGCGAGTCAGCGTAGCGAGGGCCTTCGCCAATGATCCGGAGATCCTGCTCATGGACGAGCCGTTCGCGGCGCTCGACGAGCAGAACAAGATCCTGCTGCAGCAGGAGCTGATCCGGATATGGGGCGAGTCCCGAAAGACAGTCGTGTTCATTACCCATTCCATCGACGAAGCGCTGGTGCTGGCTGACCGCGTGATCGTGATGACGGCGCGTCCTGGCAGGCTGATGGCGGACATTCCGATCACGTTTCCGCGGCCACGCGCCGTCTTCGACCTGAAGGCCGACCCGGAGTTCAGTCGCATCAGTCGCGAGATCTGGCTACACCTCCGCGGCGAGGTGATGAAATCATGAATCAATCCCCTACAGCAGCGAAGGCGGCCCCCGAGCTCACCTTCACGGTATCGGCCCGGCAGGAGAAGAGCAGTCCGATCGAGCGCCTTTCCCGATCCAATGGCTTCATGGCAGTCGCCTCGCCCGTGCTCCTGCTGATTCTCTGGGAGAGTGCGGTGCGTCTCGGCGTGCTGGATTCCAGATTCTTTCCGGCACCGTCGGCCGTGGTCCGCGCAATGGGCGAGCTGGTGATCAACGGCGAACTGTTCGTTCATCTGCAATGGACGATTCAGCGGGTGCTGGTCGGCTTCGCCCTGGGCGCCATCCCTGGCGTGCTCCTCGGCATCATCATGGGGCTGTCCCCGTTCCTGAGGGCCTTCCTGCGTCCGGCGATCGCTTCGGTCTACCCGATACCGAAGATCGCGCTGTTCCCGCTCATCATGATGATTTTCGGCCTGGGTGAGGTATCGAAATGGGTGATCGTGGCAGTGGCGGTGTTCTTCCAGGTCGTGCTGACCACGCTCGCCGGCGTCGTGAACATCGAATCGATCTATCTGGATGTCGCGAGAAACTTCAAGGCGAGGCGGTGGCAGATGTACAAGACCGTCGCGTTTCCAGCCGCGCTGCCGTTCATTTTCAACGGGTGCCAGCTGGGTCTGGGAATGGCCTTGATCGTCGTCGTGGTCGCCGAGAACTTCGGTGCAACGTCCGGAATCGGGTTCCTGATCTGGCGTTCGTGGCAGGTATTCGAGGTCACCGACATGTATGTCGGCATTCTGGCGGTGGCGCTTCTCGGGTTTCTGCTGCAACTGGTGCTGGGTTGGATCGAGCGCCTCGTGATCCCCTGGAAGCTCGGCGCGTCATCTAGCGGGAGGATGTGAGATGCTCAGCTGGCAAGTTGGATCGGTCAAGGTGGTGCGGGTCGGGGAACAGCTCGGGCCCAGCAGTTTCGAGCTGAAGACGTTCTTTCGCGATATCGATCGCGATGTATTCGACTCGTACCTCGATCAGATGCCAGGTCAATACTCGCTCGAGACCGACCGGCACGTCTCCAGTATCCACTCGTGGCTGATCGCTACCGACAAGCAGAAGATTCTGGTGGACTGTTGCTGCGGCAATCACAAGGAGCGCCCCGACAGGCCGCGCTTCCACCAACTGAATACAGACTACCTGTCTCAGCTGCAAGCGGCCGGCGCGGAGCCGCAGGATATCGATATCGTGCTATGCACGCATCTGCACGCGGACCATGTAGGCTGGAACACGCGTCTCGAGAACGGTACCTGGGTTCCGACGTTCCCGAACGCCAAGTATCTATGTTCGGATCGGGATGATCAGCGCTTCAACCCGTCTCGAAACGCGGCGATCGAGCGCGAACGCGCGATGATATACAACGACAGCGTGCTGCCGATCGCCGAATCCGGCCAACTGGTGCTGGTCTCGGGCAACCACGAGATCGATTCGCGAATGATCGTCGAGCCGGCACCCGGGCATACGCCAGGACACGTGTTGCTCAAATTGCGCGATGACGGCGAGCATGGCCTGTTCTCCGGGGACATTCTGCACCACGTGTTCCAGATATTCAGGCCGGAGTTGAACAGCTCGTTCTGCGAGGACCAGCAGGCTGCACGCATTACGAGACGGAAAGTGCTGGACTATTGTGTCGAGAAGGACGCCTTGTTGTTTCCGACGCATTTCGCGGCACCCTTCGTCGTGCGTGTCTCGAGAGATGCCGGTGGTTTCGTACCGCGGTTCGTTTCTGGCCAGGAAGCTTGAGAGACCGACATGAATTCAGCAGCGGCACGCTTCGACCCGTTCCCGGAATCGAGACACCCGAGCTTCGGAACTACCCAGGCGGTGGACTGGACACGCATCGCGAGCACGCTGGTCCGGCGCATCCTGGCCGTGCAGCGCGGGGAAAAGGTCATCTTTTCGGCCGACCCCTACTACGGGGGCGCCGCGCTGGACGCGTTCCGTTGCGAGATCCAGCGAGTCGGTGCACTGGAACTGGCGACCATTCTGCACTGGTCGCCGACCGTCGCGCAGTTGCGGCTTCCGAACGGCCGTCATCCGGACCCAGAGCTCGACCGGATCGAGACGGCGGCCATGAAGGCGCTGTTTTCCTGTGCCGACGTTTTCGTGTTGCTGATGAATGACCGGCGCGGTCGCCGCACCCTCGCCACCTCGCAATCGGACGAGGTTGTCGACGGATGGACCCGGGGACGCGCGGTGCACCTCCACTGGTTCCAGGATCCCGCTTTTCCGGACCCCTCGCACCCGGTCAGCCTGGCGCACGATCGGGTGAACGAGGCGGCCATCGTCGATCTCGACTACGACTGGATCCGCTCCCTGATGCAGCGCATGGTCGACCGCATGAGCGGCCGCGAACTCCACTTGACGGACGAGGCCGGCACCGACCTGCGGTTTCGCGCTGGCGTGCGTTTTCATACCAACTACGGCGATGCCTCGCGCGAACGAATGGCCGGCTTCACCAGCGGGCGCGATCGGGAGGAGGAGGTGCCCGTGGGCAGCTTCCGTTTCATCCCCGAGCCCGGCAGCGCCCGCGGCCGCATCGTTTTCCCACGCCGCCGGGACGGCGAGCCCCCCGCGCTCGGCCGGGGCTTCCACACGCAGCCCTTCGTCGATGCCGGATTGACCTTCGAGTTCCGCGATGGCCAGGTGGTGGGCATGGAAACCGGCGGCGACCAGCAGGCGCTCGTACGAAGCTGGTCGCAGGAGACCGGCGACAAAGGCGGGCTCGGCGAAATCGTCATCGGCTGCAATCCGTTGCTCCAGCCGGTACCGGGCAGCACCTTTCTGCCGCATTACGGCTTCGGCGCGGGCGTGGTCCGGCTGATCCTCGGCGACAACACGTTATCCGGCGGTACCACCCGTTCGTCGTTTCACCGCTGGCTCACGTGGAGCGACGCGACGCTGGCAGTCGACGGACGCCTCGTGATCGATCGCGGGGGCCAGGTCCCCCTCGAGGATCTCTGACCAGGGGCAGGGAAGCCCGCCGGGTGCTTCTGGTCGACGGGCTCGAGTCACGCTAGGGCTCGCCGAGCTCGACGATCATCTTGCGCAGCCAGCGGTACGCGGCGTCGCCGTGAGTGCGCTCGGACCACTGCATCACCAGCGACTGGGCCGGCATGGCGAACGGCAAGTCCACGACATGCACCGGCAGATACTCCAGGAACTTGCGTGCGAGCCGTGTCTGCACGGTCAGCACCAGATCGGAGCGGGTCACGATCTCCGCTGCTGACAGGTAGCGCGGCGTGGACACCGCCACGGCACGCGACTGCCGCTTGCGTGCCAGCTCGTTGTCCACCGCACCGGCGAAGGATCCGCTCGGCGATACGAGCACGTGACGGCGCTGCAGGTACTGCTCCAGTGTGATCGACCGGGGCGCCTTGCCCGCTCCGGCGCGCATGACGCAGGAATAGGTCTCGGCGAAGAGCGGCTTGGCATGCGCCGCAGTCCTGGGCACGAAGCTGATCGCCAGATCCATGTTGCCGCGCGCCAGATCGTCCCGCAGGTGCTCGCGTACGACATTGCGTACCAGGATGCGGGCGTGCGGCGCTTCCCTGCGCATCCGCTCGGTCAGGCGCGGCAGCAGCAGGGAGTCGAAGTAGTCGGTGGTCCCGAGCGTGAAGACGAGGTTGGTGCTCGCCGGCGAGAACATGCCCTTGCCCAGCACCGTCTCGGCCGACAGCAAGGTCAGGTAGACCGGCTCGCGCAGCTCCTCGGCGAGCGGTGTCAGGATCAGCCCTCCCGGCCCACGGACCAGCAGAGCGTCGCCCAGCATGTCGCGCAGCCGGCTGAGGGCGTGGCTCATCGCCGACTGGCTCATGAACAGATTGTCCGCGGCGCGGGTGACGCTGCGTTCCCGCAGCAGCGCGTCCAGCGCCACCAGAAGGTTCAGGTCGAACTTTCGGAAATGCAACCGGTCGCTCCTCGCCGTGTCTCCGCTGCGGCCGCGGTGCCGCAGCAGCGTAGCACAGGACCAATGCACGGCATCGATGCCGAACATCCGAACGCTGCATTAGGCCGGGCGCAGGCCGGCCATCTAGCATTCAGGCCTTCACGTCCTCATGCAACGTCCACCTGTTGCCGACCCGGCAGCACCCCGGCCCACCGTGGCGCGGGAATGGAAGGAGACACACAATGAAGCTGAGTCGCGTGGGGGCCATGCGCCGCCGCACCGCATTGGCCGCCGGCCTGACCGCATTGGGCTGTCCCTGGGCAGGGGCCCGGGCCCAGGACAAGTACCCGAACCGGCCGATCACGTTCGTGATCGCGTTCCCGCCAGGCAGTGGCTCCGATACGCTGGCACGCCTGCTGGCCAGCGAGGTCTCGACGCTGCTGGAGCAGCCGGTCATCGTCGAGAACAAGCCGGGCGCCTCCAACATGCTGGCGGCGCGGTACGTGGCGAATTCGAAGCCGGGCAACGGCTACATGATCTTCCTGGGCAACAACGCGCTCTGGATGGTGCAGCCGGTGATCGATCCCGACTGCGGCTACGCCTTCGACGATTTCGACCACATGATGATGCTGGCCGAGACACCGTACGTGCTGGTGGCCCGGCCCGACCGCAAGTGGACCGAGCTGGCGGACCTGGTCGCGGAGGCGAAGCGCCGCCCGGGTCGGATCACCTTCGGCTCCACCGGTACCGGAGGGACGCTGCACCTGGTGGTGGAGCGCTTGATGGAAACCACCGGCATCCGGCTGTCGCATGTGCCGTACCGGGGGCCGGCCCAGGCGCAGACCGACCTGCTCGGCGGCCACATCGATCTGATGTTCGACAGCATTCCCAGCGCCAACCGCGCGGTGTCGGCCGGCAGGCTGACGGCCCTGGCGGTGTCCACCCGCGAGCGGCTCGCGCCCATGCCGAAGGTTCGCACGGTGGCCGAGCAGGGCTATCCCGGCTTCTCGATGTACGGCTGGTGGAGTCTGGCCACGCCTGCCGGCACGCCGCGGCCGATGCTGGACACGATCCAGAAGGCGTTCACCGCGGCGCTCGCCACGCCGTCGGTGAAAGCGTATTGCCAGGACAACGCCCTGCTGACCGTGCCGCCTACGCGTGATTACCTGATGAGTCGCCTCCAGAGCGAAGGGCCGGTCTACAGCGCATTGATCAAGCGGCTGGACATCAAGCCGGACAAGGCGTGAGGAGATACGGATGAGCGTGGATGGCTCGTTTCGGCAGGTCGGCCGCAGCTTCGCCGCCGTGGCGGAGGGCATCGACCTGCGGTACGAGCCCACGCCCCAGCGCGTGCATCAGATCGAGGCCGCCGTTGCCCGGTACGGCGTCCTGGTGTTTCCGGGACAGCGCCTCGACGAGGTCGAGCAGGACCGCTTCATCCGGGCCTTCGGACCGGGCCGCAACGGTACGTTCAAGGAGGCGGCGGGAAGCAACCCGAACTTCATCGACGTCGGCACCGTGGATGACGAGGGCCGGCCCATTCCCCTGGACAGCCCGCGCGGGGAGTACATGCTGGCGAACCGCCTGTGGCACACCGATGGCAGCTTCAACCTGCGGCCGATCCGGCTCACCGCTCTGCTGGCACGCGCACTCCCGCCCGTGCCGCCGCCGACCGAGTTCGCCGACATGCGGGCCGCCTGGGACGAGCTGCCCGAGTCCCGGAAGGCCGAGCTGGAAGGGCTGCGGGTGGTGCACAGCATCCTGCGCTCGCGCGAGCAATTCGGCATGAGGGCCGAGCGATTCGATCCTGCCACCCTCGAATCGCGGCCACCGGTGGCTCAGCCGCTCGTGCGCGTCCATCCGTTCAACGGCCGCAAGTCTCTCTATCTCGCCTCGCATGCGTCGCACGTGGTGGGCTGGCCGTTCGAGCGCGGGCGCGCGTTGATCGAGGAGCTGATCGCCTTCGCCACGCAGCCGCGCTTCGTCTATTCCCATCCCTGGTCACTCGACGATCTGGTGCTGTGGGACGATCGCTGGACCATGCACCGGGCCACGCCATACGACGGCCCCCATCCGCGCAAGATGCGCCAGTGTGCGGTGCTCGAGACGGAGCCGCTCTAGCCTGACATGAAACCGGGGTTTCGAAGATCGGGTGCCCGTTCGCTCGATCTCGAGGCGAACCGGTCATGGCATGCCGAGATTGCCGACCTGCATGCGACGAGGAGTCAATAGATGGACGGGAACCACGATCGGATATCGCAACGCAGGCGGAAGCTCGTGCTGGCAGGCGCCGGCACTGCTGCCTCGGTGTGCCTGTCACCGGCCCGAGCCCAAGCCGCATGGCCGAACAAGCCGGTCAAGGTGCTGCTCGGCTTTCCGGCGGGCGGCAGCATCGATTCGCTCACGCGCGAGATCGCGCACGGCCTGGGGAACCGGCTGGGCCAGCCCTTCATCGTGGAGAACCGCCCGGGCGCGGCCTCCACGATCGCCATGGCCGCGACGGCACGTGCGGCGCCGGACGGCTATACGCTGTGCTCGGTCAGCAGCCACCTGTCGGCCACGCCCAAGCTGTATCCGAACCTCGGATACGACGTCGATACCAGCTTCACGCCGATCGCGCTGGAGGTGATCGTTCCGACGCTGGTGGTCGCGCCGGCCTCGCTCAAGGTCAACACGCTGCAGGAGCTCGTGGCGCTGGCGAAGTCCAATCCGGGACGGCTGTCCTACGCGTCGACCGGCAACGGCGGTGTAGTGCATCTGTCGTCCGAACGCTTCAAGGCGGCTGCCGGCATCGACATCGTGCATGTGCCGTATCGGAACGACGTCGAGTCGCAGATGGGTATCCTGCGCGGTGACGTGGCCATGCAGTTCGCGGTCCCCAGCACCGCGATCGTCCACGTCCGCTCGGGGGCCATGAAGGCGCTGGCGTGGAGCGGCCTGCAACGCGGTTCGTTGCTGCCCGATCTGCCCACGATCGCCGAATCCGGCTATCCCGGCTTCTCGGCGGTGGCCTGGTACGGCCTGATCGGTCCGGCGAATCTGCCGCGGCCGATCACCGAGCGGCTGGCTGCCGAGGTCGGCGGCATCATCAATGCCCCGGACATGCTGGCCAAGCTGCGCGGCCAGGGCCTGGAGCCGGTAACCGACAGCACGCCGGAGAAATTCGGCGAATTCATCCGTTCCGAGGCCGACAAGTGGGCCGCGGTGATCGTGGCCAACAAGATCAAGGGCGACTGAGCCGGAGGCGCGGATGGGCATGGCATTCCACTGTATCGGCAGGAACGGCTTTGCAGCCGAGGCGTCGGGCTTCGATCTGCGCCAGGCGCCGACACCGGACGTGCGAGCGGCCATCGAGGCAGCGCTGGCGGAGCACGGCGTCGTGATCTTTCGCGACCAGCCGCTGGACGCGAAGCAGCAGGAAGCCTTCATCCGTGCCTTCGGGCCGCCCACCGACACACCGGTCAAGGAAATCGCCGGGGCGAACCGGCATTTCATCGACGTGGGAACGGTGGACGACGAGGGCAGGCCCATCGCCTGCGACAACGTGCGCTCCGTCTACTTGCTGGCCAACCGGCTCTGGCACACGGACGGCTCCTTCAATCAGCCGCCGGTACGCCTCACCGCACTGCTGGCACGCGAGCTGCCGCCGCAGCCGCCGCCGACGGAATACGCCGACATGCGCTCGGCCTGGAACGCTCTGCCGCCGGAACGGCAGGCTCGGCTCGACGGCCTGATGGTGGAGCACAGCATCCTGCGCTCGCGCGAGCAGATCGGCATGACGGCGCAGAGCTTCAGCGGCGAGACGCTGGCGCGCCGGCCGGTCACGCATCCGCTGGTGCGCGTGCATCCGGCCAACGGCCGCAAGTCCCTGTATCTGGCCTCGCATGCTTCGCACATCGTCGGTCGTCCGCTGCCGGAGGGCCGTGCGCTGCTGCAGGAACTGATCGCCTTCGCCACCCAGCCTCGGTTCGTTTACGCGCACCGGTGGCGGCTGCATGACCTCGTCATGTGGGACGACCGCTGGACCATGCACCGGGCGACGCCCTACGACGGTCCGCATCCCCGCAAGATGCGGCAGTGCACGGTACGCGAAATCGAGCCGGTATGAACGCTCTCTCGCCTCAGCAACCCAGACCTCGAGGAACTCCTCCATGACCGACCACGATCTCGATCTGCCTCCCGACTCGATGGAGAAGAAGTACATCGCGCGCTTCGACAAGCTCGAGCCCACCAAACGCGCGCTCGACGCCAAGAACGGCGTGCCGCCGGGCGCTTACGAGATGATCGCCTCGCGGGACATCTATCGCGTGATGGGGGCCGAGGGCAGCGCGCGCGCCGCCGCAGTGGCGCCGCTGAGCTCCAGGCATGGCCTGGAGGTGGTCATCGTGGAATGCCCACCAGGCACCGGCGCCGGCCTGCATCGCCACCAGCGCACCAGCGAAAGCTTCATGCCGCTGGACGGCAAGTACGAGATCTACTGGGGGGAGCAGGGCCAGCACAGCACGGTGCTCAAGCCCTACGACATGTTCGATGCCCCGCCCGGCTTGTTCCGCGGCTTCCGCAACGTGGATGACCACCCCGCGCGCATGCTGGTGTTCATCCAGGGCAAGACCGGCGACGCATTCAACGATCTGCTGGTGAGCTCCAAGGTCGGCCGCGCCGTGGAGGAAAAATACGGGCCGGAGGTGCTGGAAAAGCTCAAGGGCATCGGCATGACTTTCGAGCATCAGCTCGAAGCCGGAGCCTGAGCCCGGCCAGCAGGCGCCCACTACGCAGGAGACGTTGATGAAGTCATTGCCGCTTACCGATGAGGAGATGCAGCACCGTACCGCGCGCTACGCGGAGATGAAGCCCTACCAGCAGCAGCATCAGGACGCGCGGGGCATCCCCGCGGGAGCGCTGCAGCGCCTGGCTGCTCACCGCGTCTATCCGGTCATGGTGCCGGTGGGCTACAAGGGGCGCGGCGAGCAGGCGCCGATCAAGGGCGCAGCCGGCCTCATCATCTCTCTCACCGAGTCGCCGCCGGGGGATGGTGCCGCGTTGCACATCCACGAACAGACCATCGAGAACTTCTTCTGCGTCTCCGGCCGCTTCCATATCCAGTGGGGCGACGAAGGCGAGCACCATATCGAACTCGGACCGATGGATTTCTGCTCGGTGCCGCCGGGCGTGGTGCGCGGCTTCAAGAACGTCTCGAACGAAACCGGCCGGCTGCTGGCCATCATCCACGTGCAGAGCCAGGAGCAGGGCGACCGCATCGCCTTCGTTCCCAAGCTGCAGGACGAGATCGCGCAGCAGTACGGTCAGGAGACCGTGGATGCGTTGGGCCGCATCGGCGTCCATTTCGATGCAGGCGTTGCCACCCGGTCCTGAGCCGGCGCCGGCGGCGCCGGGCGCCTCGCAGTGGTGCTGGCACGACGACACGCAGATCGAAGGTCTGCGCGCCAGGCCGTTCCGGGTGAAGGTGGCCCGCCGCGAGGTGCCGGGCGTACTGTGGATCGGACCTGCGGCCGCACCGGCGGACGGTATGGCTCCGGCCGCGCGACCGCGGCCTCTGGTGCTGGTCCAGCACGGTGGTTCCGGACACAAGGCCGATCCTGCGATCGTCGCGCAATTGCGGCCGCTGGTCGTGGCAGCAGGCTTCCTGGCCGCCACCATCGATGGTCCCATCCATGGCGAGCGTGCGGACGTCCCGGCTTCGGGTGCGGCGATGCGCGACCACTTCCTCGCGATGTGGGCGCGCGACAATCGCATCCCCAGCATGGTGGAGGACTGGCTGGCGGTGGTAGCCGGCCTGAGCGAACTCGCCGATGTGGATGCCACCCGAATCGGCTGGATGGGGACATCCATGGGTACCGCCTACGGTCTGCCGGTCGTCGCGGCGTGCCCGGTGATCAAGGCGGCCGTGCTGGGCAAATGGGCCGGTGACTACCCGAACAGCGAGCGCCTGCGCGAGGATGCGCCCGCCGTGCGCTGCGCGGTTCTGTTCATCCAGCGATGGGACGACGAATTGTTCTCCCGCGCAGGAACGCTGGAATTATTCGACCGGCTGGGCTGCAGCGACAAGCGGCTGCATGTCTATCCTGGGTCGCACTTTCAGCCGGCCGGCGAGCCGTTGGACGATGCCGTCGCTTTCCTGCGCGTTCGGCTCGGCGATGCGTTCTTTCATCCGCATGGACCAGGGCCCACGTAGCGCGCACGCGGCCGCACCATGAAGCCGGCCTGACGCTGCTCGATGACGTGCGCGACCCAGCCGGCGACGCGAGCGAGAGACCAGATGGCTGAGGCCGAGCGCAACGGCAGGTCGAGCGCCTCCGAGAGGCCCACCAGCCCGACCTCCAGGCTGGGCATCAGATCGAATCGCGCCTCGACGCTGTCGATCAGGGTGTGGATGCGGCGCGCCTTGGGGCTCACGGATTCGGCCAAGGCCAGCAGCCACCGGGCGCGGGGATCTCCTTTGGGATACACCCGCAGGTTGTAGCCCGGGATGCGGCCACCCGATCGCTCGATCGAGGACATCAGGGCGTACATCTCGTCGGCGCTGCGGGCCTGGCGCAGCAACGCCTCGCTCTGATCGCACCCGCCGACCAGAAACGTGCCCGAATGCGTGGCGATAGCGGCCAGCAGACAGGCACGCAGCTCCGCGCCCGACGACGCGGCAACGCGCGCAGCCAGGCTGCCGGGCGACAGCTCGTGCTCGGCGCAGATGATCAGCGCCGCATTCACCGCCCGCACTGCCGCGGCCGTGGGCGTGGCGCCCATGCTGCGCAGAAAGATCGCTGCCAGCGGCTCGCCTTCGTTCGGAGCGACGAAGGCTCCCTTCGGGCCGAGCAGGCCGTACGCGCCGGCGTAGGACTGGATCAGCTGCCGTGCGTCCGGAATCGTGGAGCCCCGCTCGAAGTCCGGCCGCCGCTGTCCACCCACCGCGATCAGCGTCGTGGTCACCGCCATGATCCGCAAACAGGTCAGCGCCTGCGCACCCTTGAGCGCCGCGTTCAGCCGCTGCCGAACCTCCCCCGGCAGCGGCGTTATATCCCATGCCCGCAGTTGAGCGATGTCCATGCCGCTCCAGAGCAGCTCGGCCACCGATTCGAAGCTGCGGCCGGATTGCGCCAGCGCCAGTGCCGAGCGGCCTCGGTAGATCGGCCCGTCGTCGCGCAGGTCTGCGATGCTCGTCTGGAACACGGGCTGGCCCCAGCTCAGCACGGCCTCGACGGTATCGGGCATGCCAGCGCGTCCGCCGATGCGCTTGCCCGCCCGTTCGACGTCCTCCCGGTAGTAGAGCCGGCTACGCTGACCGGGCTGCACGATGGAACGGATGACGCCCCGGCTCACATAGGAGTACAGCGTGGACGCCTTGATGCCCAGCGCGGCGCAGGCGTCGGCCGCAGTCACGTAGATTCCGGCCGTGCCGGCCCTGGGCGGCAGCGGAGTGCGGGGGACGGGCTTCTTGAGCGAGGCCATACGTTGATTACTTAATCCAGATTGATCGCTAGATTGCCAGTTTGTATTCTGACCGCATGCGGCCCTGCAAAAATCCAGAGAGACGGACATGAATGACCTGACGAAAGCCTTCGGCCGACCCACGGGTCTATTCATCGACCAGTCCGGCCAGCCCGCGGCCGACCGTAATGCCTACTGGGCGCCCGTCGTCATCACCAAGAAGCAGATCGAGGACGAAGTGGAGCGCCTGGCCGCGCTGCCCGCACCGGCCAACGGCCGCCGCGAATCCCTGATCGTGCATCCCGATGCGCCGGCGAACGCGCCCGGCCTGGCCCCCGGCATCGAGGTGCGCATCCAGGTGCTCAAGCCGAATGAACGCACCGCACCCTTCCGGCACAACGCCACCGAAGTCAACTTCTGCATCCGCGGCAGCGGCCATACCGAAGTCGCCGGCAGGCAGATCGCCTTCGAACGGTACGACGTCTGGAACCATCCTTCATACGCCACCTACATCCATGTGAACGACGGATCGGACCTGCAGGTCCGTCTTACCTACTCGAACGCTCCGCTGCTCAAGAACATGCAGGTCTACCTGCCCGAGGACGATCCGGCACCCGCCGGGGTATACGGTGCGGCCGAAGCGGCCAACCGGGACCCGCGCCGCCACAGCCCCTTCGGCACGATCCCGATCGGCGATCAGGGCGGCATGCTCATGCCCTACGAAACCTTGATCAATCCGACCGCCGTGGAATCGCGCCCGCTGCACTTCCCGTGGCAGACGGTGCGCGCCGAGCTGGACAAGCTCGAGGCGCTGGGCAAGGACTACATCGGTCGGCGGCTGTACATGATGTACAACCCGATGACCGGGCGCTTCAACGGCATTACGCCCAGTTTCTTCGCGACGATGACGATCCGCCCACCCAGGATCGTCGATCGCCCGCATCGTCACGTCTCGGCAGCGATCAACTACTACTTCCACGGCAGCGGCTTCAGTAACGTGGCTGGCAATCGCTACGAATGGAAGGCGGGCGATCTCATGCTGTCCGCCCCTGGCTGGACCGTGCACAACCATGCTTCCCACGACGGCAGCCAGGTCTACGAGCTCACGGTGCAGGACCAGCCGCTGAACATCTATATGGAATCGTTGCTCTGGCAGGAAGATATGCACCATGCCGCTGCGCTGCTCGGGTCGCAGTCGGGCTTCTCCACCAACCGCAGAGCCGCCGCGTGATCGAGCTCGACAGCGGCTTCCTGGTGGGCTCGATCCCGCCCATCGTCACGCCGTTCCGCGACGGCGCGGTGGACTACGACACCTACGCCCGGCTGATCGACTTCCAGATCGACAATGGTACCCACGGCATCCTGGTCAACGGCACCACGTCCGAGCCTTCCACGCTCACCCAGGAGGAGCGGACACTGCTGGTAAAGACCGCCGTGCAGGCCGCGAACGGCCGCGTGCCCGTGGTGGCTGCGACCGGCTCGCAATCGCATGACGAGACTGCGGCGCTCACCGATGGCGCCGGGCGCGCCGGCGCCGATGCGCTGCTCATCGTGACGCCTTACTACATCCGGCCGCCGCAGCGCGGGCTCGTAGCCTACTACGAGAGCCTGGCCAGGCGAACCGAGCTGCCGATGATGATCTACCACATTCCCGGCCGGACCGCGGTCAATGTGGAGCTCGATACACTGACCGCGATCACCGAGCGTGTACCTCACCTGGTGGGCATGAAGCACGCTGCCAACGACCTCGGCTACGTCACTCGGGCCATTGCGGCGCTCGGTCCGCAGTTCCGCATTTTCGTGGGCCTGGAGGAATTCTCCTTCCCCATGATGGCCGTGGGTGCGTGCGGGCTGATGAACGCGGTGGCCAACGTGGCGCCGCGCCAGGTCGCGGATCTGGCCAACGCGGTCATGGCCGGCGATATGGCGCGGGCGCGCATGCTGCACGATCAGCTCCATGCGCTGAACGAGGCGGTGTTCTACGACACCAATCCCATTCCGATGAAGTACATGATGAGACGTCTTGGTCTGCTGCCCGACAACACGCATCGCCTGCCGATGGCGCCTGCCTCGCCCGAGATCGAGCGCCGGCTGGACGATGTCCTGGCCCGCGCAGGGCTTCTCGGTTGAGATGAAACAACCCCCACGTTCACTTCGCTCGGCCGCCAGCGGCCGAGGTTCGCGGCTGCTCCGCAGGCAGGAGCGGTCCACGGGGGCTGCTATTCTCCGGGCCCGTCCTCCCGAGGGGGCTGGTCGTCCGGGACATGCCTCGGCCCTACGCGCAGCCGGGCGCCACTGACGTGTATATCGATGCCGCCGACCCGGAGAACTATCGGGCCAGCGTCTTCAATTCGATCGTGGCGCCGCGCCCGATCGGCTGGATCAGCACGCTGGACGAGAACGGTGCCGCCAACCTCGCGCCATTCTCGTATTTCAACGGTATCTCGGCGTCACCGCCGATGGTGATGTTCGCCTGCAATGACCCGGAAGACCGGGAAGACAAGGACACCCTGCGCAACGTGCAGGCTACCGGCGAATTCGTCACCAATCTCGCCACCTGCACGCTGCGCGAGCAGATGAACCATAGCTCCGCCCCGGTACCGCATGGCGTCGACGAATTCGCGCTCGCAGGCCTGGAAAAGCGCGCTTCGGTCCGCGTGAAGCCGCCGCGGGTGGCCGACTCACCCGTCGCCATGGAGTGCAAGCTGATCAACGTCGTCTGCTTCCCTGCGCAAGCCCCGGGCACGCGCAAATGCACGGTGGTATTCGGTGCCGTGCTCGCCATCCATATCGACGATGCCTATCTCGACGCGGACGGCCGCTTCGACGTGCTCAAGGCCCGACCCTTGGCGCGTCTGGGAGGATTCAGCTACCTGGCCGTGAAGGAGGTGTTCGAGATGAGGCGACCTGGTACGGCAGCGGGCTACCGGTAAGCGTCGTAGGCGCCGGGCAGCGCCCGTTCCGTGTCCGGGATGGTCCCGAAGACGGTCTCGCCGCTGCCATAGTTGCTGCGGTCGGCCGCGAACCCGGCGACCAGCGCGTCGATCAGCAGCCGCACCGCCGGTACCAGCCCGCGGCGCGACGCGAATGCCGCATGGACCAGCCCGACCGGCAGGCAGTGATCGGGCAGTAGCCGCACCAGCCGGCCGTCTTCGATCGCGGCACGGACCAGATAGCTCGGCAACAGTCCGACGCCGACGCCGTCGAGCACCGCCTGGCGCAGCGTCACGAAGTCGTCGGTGACCAGCCGTGGCTGGTGCATGACGGTCCGTTCGGTGCCGTCGGGGCCGGCCATCGTCCAGGAGAAGCGATCGCCGGCACGAGTCATGTCCACGGTCGGCAGCACCGTCAGGTCGGCCGGCGACGCCGGGGCCGGATGGCGTGCGAGCAGCGCTGGGCTCGCGACCAGCGTGCCGGTCCCGTAGCCGAGCGGCCGGACCACGAGACCGGAGTCCTCGAGCGGCGGCGGCCGCACCCGCAGCGCGATGTCGATGCCTTCCTCGACCGGATTGACCCGGCGACCGGTCGCCTCGACCAGGATCCGCACCGCGGGCCAGGCGGCGAGAAAGTGCGACAGAATCACCGCGACCCCGGATTCGAGCAGCGGCACCGGACAGCTGATCCGAACCGTGCCCTGCGGTTCCGAGCGGGTCCGCTCGATCGCCTCGGTCGCGGCTTCGGCGTCGGCGACCAGCGCGGCGCAGTGCAGATAGAAAGTCTGGCCGACGTCGGTGACCGACATCCGCCGGGTGGTCCGGTTCAACAGCCGAACGCCGAGCCGGCGTTCCAGTTCGGCGACCTGGCGCGACAGCAGCGAAGTCTGCACGCCGAGCACCCGCGCCGCGTGGCTGAAACCGCCGTGTTCGACCACCTTGGCGAAGCCGTACATCGCGTTCAGATCATTCAAGGTCGCGGTCCGTTGATATTTGCATAACCAGGAAA
The DNA here is from genome assembly GCA_050249335.1 of Lautropia sp. Classification (GTDB taxonomy): domain Bacteria; phylum Pseudomonadota; class Gammaproteobacteria; order Burkholderiales; family Burkholderiaceae_E; genus Lautropia. Next base: position 37,826 of record JBFWQR010000030.1, on the reverse strand, counting down.
GTGATTTCGAATTTGGCCAGTTTACTATGAATTGTTGCGTTCATAGACTTGTTGCACCGCGATGCCCGAGTCATCCCAAATGGAGAGTGCAATGAGCCAGATCGATACCAAACCGCTGAACCTGCTCCACATCGACTCGAGCGCGCTGGGCGCCGGGTCGGTCTCGCGCGAGCTGACCGCGGCGATTACCGACGCGATCGCCGCGTCCGCACCGCGGGCCGAGGTCACCTATCGCGACCTGGTCGCCGCGCCGATCGGCCACCTCGACGCGACCGTGCTTGCCGCGATCCGGCCGGCGCCGGGTTCGTCGCCGTCGGCCGATCCGGAGTTCCAGCGCGAAGCGGCGCTGACCGAGGCGCTGCTGCAGGAATTCCTCGCCGCCGATGTCGTCGTGGTCGGCGCGCCGATGTACAACTTCTCGGTGCCGAGCCAGCTGAAGGCCTGGATCGACCGGATCGCCCAGGCCGGCCGGACCTTCCGCTACACCGAGCAGGGACCGCAGGGCCTTGCCGGAGGTAAGCGCGTGATCATCGTCTCGAGCCGCGGCGGCCAGTACGCCGGGACCGCGTTCGAAACCGCGATGGACCACCAGGAGGCGTATCTGCGCGCGGTGTTCGGCTTCTTCGGCATCACCGACATCACGGTGCTGCGCGCCGAGGGCGTCGCGATGGGACCGGCGGCGCGGGCCGAGGCGATTGCCGCTGCGACGGCGCAGGGCCGTGAGGTCGTCGGCCGGCTGACCGCCGAATGCGCGAACGACGACGCGGCCCGCGCCGCGGCCTGACGCGGACCACCTCGGTCTGCAGTCGCACGCAACCTGTCCAGCCCGTTACCAGCCGAGACTGCCACCGGGCGGACCGGTCTGCGATCCGCCCGATCCGTTACGCCGCAACCTTCTGCGACTCGCCAGCGAAATCGCCTATCTCGCGTGGGAGGCGAAACCCTGGGTCACGCTGGCGACCGGCACGCTCTACGTCAAGGATGGCCGGATCGCTGTCCAGACGTTCACGCCGTTCTCCGGCTAATCTCGACTCCCCAACAGGCCGGTGCGATCATGCCGGCCTTCATCGATCGGATCTCGAATGGCCAAAATCATCCACACCATGGTACGTGTGCACGATCTGGAACGGTCGTTGCAGTTCTACGAGAACGCGCTGGGGCTGACGACCAGTCACCGTCTGGACTTCGACGATTTCTCGCTGGTCTACCTGCGCAATCCCGAGAATGATTTCGAGATCGAGCTCACCTGGAACAAGGGTCGCGAGCCCGCCTACACCCACGGCGATGGCTATGGGCACGTGGCCGTCGCCGTCGAGGACCTGGAGGGCGAACATGCCCGGATGTCCGGTCTGGGGATCGATCCCACCCCGGTGAAGGAATTCAAGCGCGGCCAAGAGAGGCTTGCCCGCTTCTTTTTCATTCAGGACCCCGACGGTTACAAGATCGAGGTCCTGGAGCGGTCAGGGCACTATGTCTGAGCGAAGTTGAAGCCCCAGCGGTAGGCGATCTCCGAGATCTGCAGGCGGGCAAAGGCGCCGTCCGCGAGCGCCTGCCGGCAGGCATGCAACCGGCAGCCGAGCATGTACCCGGAGACGGTCGTCAGCCTGCGACGTGCATCGCCGAGATCGGCACGTCCGTCACCAGCATGCGCGCCGAGACATGCGAGGCGGCCCATACCGGATTAGCATTGGCCAGCACCAGTTGCGTCGTCACGCCGCAGGCCCAGAACACCGGTACCTCGCCGTCGGCGATGCTCGGCGGCCCGAGCGATTGCATCGGCTCGTCGAGCCGCAGGCCCAGCGCGCCGGGGTCGCCCACGTGCACCGGCGCCCCATGCAGCAGCGGATACTGGCGCGACACCGCCACGGCGCGTTCGGTCCATGCTGCCGGCAACGGGCGCATGGATACCACCAGTGGCCCGGCATAGGCGCCGGCGGCGACGGTGGGCCGGTTGGTCAGGTAGATCGCTCCGCCGAAGCCGCGCGCTTCGTAGTCGAGCGGAATGCCGTGGGCCCGCAGCGCGTCTTCCAGCGAGAAGGAGCAGCCGAAAACGAAACCGACGGTGTCCTCGCGCCAGCGCGCCGCGAGGTCGGGCACTTCGCCGACCCGCTGGCCGCGTTCGAACAGGTTGTAGGCGGGCAGGTCGAAACGCAGGTCCAGGTCCTCGCCGAGCGCCGGCAGCGCCGCGACGCCCGGTGCGGTGCGCGCGATCACGGGCGCCACCTCGGCGTTGCGTTCGCACCAGGCGCCGAAGGCATCGGCCTCGGCGCCGGGCAACACCACCAGATTGCATTGCACGACGCCCTCTACGGCACCGCGCGTGCTGCCCGGCCAGCGCCCGGCGCGGGCGAGGCGGCGCACCGCCAGCGGCGTCAGGGCGTCGTTCACTGCGGCTGGTAGCCCGCGGCCTTCATCAGCGGCAGGTTGGCCTGGCGGCTCTTCTCATCGGCCCGGGTCATGTCCTCGGGCGTGCCGGACTGCGGGATGATGCCGAGTTCGCTGGTGCGGTCGTGGAAAGCCTTCGAGTTGACGATCTTGTTGATCGCCGCGTTGTACTTCATGACCAGGTCTCGCGGCGTGCCGGTCGGCGCCAGCACACCGATGAAGATCACGTCCTCGAGGCCCGGGATGCCGGCCTCGGCATAGGTCGGCACGTCGGGAAAGCCGGGCAGACGCCGCGGGCCGTCGACGGCCAGCAGTTTGATCTTGCCGGTCTGCACGTGCTGGATCGCCGAGGCCACGCCCGAGATGCCGGCAGGAATCTGGCCGGCGATCAGGTCCTGCACCATCGGCGCGTCGCCGCGGTAGGGCACGGACTTGAGGTCGGCGCCGGCGCCCTGCGACAGCACCGTCACCGAGAACGCGGGCGCGCTGGCCGGTGCCGGCACCCCGACGTTGCCGCGGTCCGGATTGGCCTTGGACCATTGCGCGAAAGCCTGCAGGGAGTTGACGTCCTTGCCCACCAGCGCCGTGCTGACCATGAAGAAGTTGGGGTTCGTGGCGACCAGTCCCACCGGCGTGAAGTCCTTGGCCGGGTCGTAGCCGGGATTCAGCGTGGTCAGAGGGATCATCGCCGTGGCGTGGCTGTTGGTCAGGAACAGCGTGTTGCCGTCGGGCTTGGCGGCCTTGAGGGTCTGGGCCGCGATCTGCCCGCCGGCGCCGGCGCGGTTCTCGACCACGACCGTGCGGCCGAGCTCGGCCTGCAGGCCCTGCGCCAGCACGCGGCCCACCACGTCGGTCATGCCGCCGGGCGCAAAGCCGACGAGCAGGCGGATCGGGACATTGTCCTGGGCGGCGGCGGCGCCACAGGCCGCGGCGGCGAAGGCCATGGAGACGACGCCGATCCAGCGGCGGCGCGCAGACGAACGGGAGGAGGTCATGGGGCTTCCTTGCGAAGAAATCAAAGGGTTGTCGAGAGCACGTAACCGTGTTCGAGGTCGCGCCGGCAGGCCTGGTCGTCACGTTCCTCGGGAGCGCCATAACCGCCCCCGCCGGGCACGTCGATGCGCAGCACTTCGCCGGCGGGCACGGTCTGCAGGCCGAGCGACTGCAGCGGCCGGCCCGAGACCAGGCCGACCCAGCCCGGCGCGCCGTCCTCGCCGCCATCGCGGCCGCGCGCCGGATTGCGCACACGGTCGAAGAGACCGAAGAACTGGAAGGCGGCACCGTCGCGCGTGGACACTTCCACTCGCTGGCCCAGGCCGCCGCGCAACCGGCCGGCGCCGCCCGAGGCCGGCAGCAGCTCCTTGCGCCAGATCACGATGGGTGCGAAGTTCTCGCAGATCTCCACCGGAATCGCGCGGATGCCGCTGGGGAAGCAGGTGGCCGAAAGACCATCGCTGTCGGGGCGCGCGCCCGAGCCGCCGGCGTTGAAGAACAGGATCTCGAACGGCTCGCGGGTCTCGTCCTCTCCGTCCGTGCCTGTGCCTGTACCACCACCACCGCCGCCAACACGCTGGCCGCGCAGCTGCAGCCCCCAGTTGCAGGCCGCGCCTTCCGCCGGCATGCGGCCGGGCAGCGCATGCGCCAGTGCCCCGAGCACCACCTCGGGCAGGAACTGCCCGATGATGTGGCGCGCGCACACCGGCGCCGGATGCTGCACGTTGAGGATCGAGCCGCGTGGGGCCTCCACCTGCACCAGCGCCAGCGAGCCGGCGTTGTTGGGCACCTCCGGCGCCACCGCTGCGCGCACGCCGAAGGCCGCGTAGGCGCGGGTGTAGTTCAGCACCAGGTTGATGCCGTGCGGGCTCGCCGCCGAGGTGCCGTCGAAGTCCACGCGGATGTGGTCGCCCGCCAGATGCAATTGGCAATCGATGTGTACCGGCGCGTCGTAGCCGTCGAGCTCGAGCTGGTGGCGGAACCGGCCCTGCGGCAGCTTCGCGATGGCCGCCCGCATGCCGGCCGCCGAGCGGCTGCGCACGAAGTCGCTGATTCTCTCCAGGCCTTGCGCACCGAACTCGTCCAGCGTGGCGGCGAGGCGCCGCGCGCTGACCTCGTTGGCCGTGACGTACGACAGGATGTCGCCGCGCACGGCATCGGGCTGGCGCACGTTGGCGCGCACGATCTCCAGCACGTCCTCGTTGAGCACGCCGGCGCGGGCCAGCGGCAGGATCGGCAGGTACAGCCCCTCCTCGAAGATCGAGCGCGCGTCGGGCCCCATGCCCAGGCCGCCGATATCCACCTGGTGGCAGGTGCAGGCGAAGAAGCCGACCAGCCGGCCCTGCTGGAAGGCCGGCGACAACACCGTGATGTCGTGCAGATGGCCCGAGGTGAGCCAGGGGTCGTTGGTGATGAAGTGGTCACCCTCGCGCATGGTGTGCGCCGGGTATCTGGCCAGGAAGTGGCCGGCGCAGGCCGCCATGGAGTTGACGTGGCCGGGCGTACCGGTGACGGCCTGCGCGATCAGGCGGCCTTCGATGTCGAACAACCCTGCCGCCAGATCGCCGGCCTCGCGCACGGTGGGCGAGAAGGCGGTGCGCATCAGCGTGCGCGCCTGCTCCTCGACCACGGCGATCAGCCGGCTCCACAACACCTGGCCGCGGATGTCGGCCGGCATCTGCGCGGCGCCCGGGGTGGTGCTCGCCTCGCCGGCATCGCGGGTGAGCACGATGGTGCCGTGCGGCCCGGTGCGGGTGTCGAAGCCGTCAGGGACGACGATGGTGGTTTCGTCGGCCACCAGCAAGGCGGGGCCGTGCGTCGCCGGCGTGGCCGGCAGGGTCTCGATGCGCAGCACCCGGGCCTCTTGCCAGGCGCGGCGGCCCTGGTCGTAGGCGCGGCGCCGGGCAGGGCGGCCGGTGATGTCGCCGGCCGCCACGGCCGGGGCCGGCTGGCTGGCCAGGTCCGGCACCGCCTCGACCCGCACGGTCCAGCCGAGGATCTCGACCGGCGCCTGGGCGATGCTGCGCCCGTACAGCGCGTGGTAGGCCTGCTCGAAGGCGGCGTGCAGTACGACACCGTCGTCCTGCGCGAAGCGGCGCGCTGGCAGCTGCACGCGGATCTCGTGGCCCTGACCGCGGTAGCGCATCCAGGCGGTGCGCTGCACTACTACCTCGCGGCCCGGCGCGGCACGGGCCACGATGGCCTGCAGGTCGGCGATCAGCGGCTCGACGATGGCGTTTGCGACAGCGGCATCGAAGCCGGTGGTGTTGAGCATCACGCTGCGGGTGGCCTCGAAGGCGATCGGTGCGCGCAGGAAACCCAGCGCCGAACCCACGCCGGCGCCCACCGGCACCACCACGCGTTCCAGGCCCAGCTTGGCAGCCAGCCGCGCCGCATGCAGCGGTGCCATGCCGCCGATCGCGATCAGCGTGCGGCCATCCACGCCTTTGCCCACTTCCACGGCATGCTCGCGCACGGCGTTGGCCATGTTCTCGTCGACGATCTCGCAAACGCTCCAGGCCGCGTCCTCGGCCGACAGGCCCAGTTCGCCGGCCAGCCCGGCGTAAGCCCTGGCGCAGGCCGCGGCATCCAGGCGCATGTGGCCGCCGCCGAACGCCTCCGCGTCGAGGCGGCCCAGCAGCAGGTGGGCGTCGGTCACGGTGGGCCGGGTGCCGCCGCGGGCGTAACAGGCCGGCCCAGGCTCGGAGCCCGCGCTCTCGGGGCCGACCTGCAGCCGGCCGAGGCTGTCGCGATGCGCGATCGAGCCGCCGCCGGCGCCGATCTCGGCCAGCTCGACGACCGGAAAGCGCAGCGGAATGCCGCTGCCGGCCTGGAAACGCGCGATCCGCGCGACCTCCATGGTGCGGGCGGTCTGCGGCATGCCGTCGTCGATGAAGCAGAGCTTGGCCGTGGTGCCGCCGATGTCCACCAGCAGCGCCCGGTCGATGTCGAGCGCACGCGCCACGTGGGCGGCCAGGATCGCGCCGCCGGCCGGGCCCGATTCGAGCAGGCGCACCGGGAAACGGCGGGCGATCGCCACCTCGCACAGGCCGCCGTTGGACAACATCAGCAGCAGCGGGGCCTCAACGCCCATCTGCACCAGCGCCGTTTCCAGCCGCGCCAGATAGCCGGCCATGACGGGCTGCACGTAGGCGTTCACGCAGACGGTGGCGAAGCGCTCGTATTCGCGGATCTCGGGTGCCACCTCGCAGGACAGCGAGACCAGCAGGTTCGGCCGCAGCGACCGCAGCAGCGCCGCGGCCTGGCGCTCGTGCGCGGGATTCACGAAGCTGTGCAGGAAACCGATGGCCACGGCCTCGACACCCGCCGCGTCCAGTTGCGGCAGCAAGGCACGCACGGCGTCTTCGTCGAGCGCACGCAGCACGCTGCCGTCGGCCGCGATGCGCTCGGGTATCGCGAAGCGCCGATGGCGCGGCACGACCGGCTCGGGCTTGTCGACGTAGAGATCGTAGTGGTCGTAGCGGCTCTCGGTGCCCATCTCGAGCGTGTCGCGAAAGCCCTCGGTGGTCAGGAAGGCGATGCGCGCGCCGCGGCGCTCGATCACGGCGTTGGTGGCCAGCGTGGTGCCGTGCACTACCGCCTGCAGGTCGGCGGGCCGCAGCCCGGCCTGCGCCAGCACGCGCCGCGTGCCCTCGAGCACGGCCTGCTCGGGCGCCTGCGGGGTGGTCAGCACTTTCGCGAAGTGCTGCTGCAGCCGGCCCTCGCGCTCGACTTCCAGTGCGAAGTCGGTGAAGGTGCCGCCGATATCGATACCCAGCCGTGCCATGGTGCTCTACGTTTCCCGGCCGCGTGGCGGCCCTTTTCGATGACGTGCCGCGGTTGCCAGTACGGCGGTCCGGGCGTTGGTCAGGAGTTCCTGCATGCCGGCTTGCGCTGCGCTCCGGTCGCCGCGGGCGATCGCATCCACGATGCGCCGGTGCGCGGCCACCACGGTGCGCCGATTGGTCGCGCCGCGCAGCGTGAGGCGGCGCAGCGTCTGGATCTGGCTGTCGTAGCGCCGGGCGATCTCGGCCAGGCGCGAGTTGCCGGCCAGGTCCAGCAGCAGCACGCGAAAGTCGTGGTTGGCCATCGTGAACTGCTGCGACGACCGCTGCGTCACGGCTTGCAGCTCGCGTTGCCAGGACGCCTCCAGCCGTGCGACGTCGTCCGGCGTGGCGCGTTCGGCGACGCGGGCCGTGATGTAGGGCTCCACCAGCAGGCGCACCTCCATGATTTCCTCGAGGTCGGCTGGCGTGAGCGCGGCCACCACCGGCGCGCGCGCCGGGCCTTCGAGCAGGCCCTCGCGGCGCAGCCGCAGCAACGCCTCGCGCACGGGGGTGCGCGACACGCCCAGCAGATCGGCCAGGCGGGTCTCGGTCAGCCGTTCGGCCGGGTCGAGCTCGCCCCGCGCGATCCGCTCATGCACTTCGCGATAGATGCGCTCCGGCAGGCGGGCGCTGCGGCGGCGGGTAGGCGGATCGGTGGTCTTCATGAGAAAATACAATTGTTTTTATTGTAGGAGCTGCTGCACCATCGCGCAATGGCCAGGCAGGCCCGAGCCATACCGCAGGCAGGTCCATACTCCCCCGAAACTGGAAGACATCATGCGTGACTATGTGAATCGGCTGCGTGCGCGCGGAGAGCTGCTGGTGGTCGAGCGCGAGGTCGATCCGCGCCACGAACTCGCGGCCGTGGCTCGGCGGCTGCAGGACCAGAGCCGCAAGCCGGTGCTCTTCAACCGCGTGCGCGGCCACACCATGCCCGTGCTGATGAACCTCTATACCGACCATGCGCGCCTGTGCGAGATGGTGGGCGCAGGCGAGCAGACCTTCTGCGAACGGCTGGAGCAGCTGACGACGCAGCCGGCCGCGGGCAGCAACGGGCCGGGCACCACGCCGGACGACACGACGCCCTGGATGGCGGGCTGCCTGTCCGACCTGCCATTGCTGCACCACCATACGCGCGACGGCGGCAAGTACATCACCTCGGGCGTGTTTCTGGCGCGCAACCCGTCCACCGGCGTGCCGAACCTGTCCTTCCACCGCTCGCTGTTCGTCTCGGACGACGAGTTGCGCATCCGCCTGGGCAGCTCGCACGACCTGGCACGCTTCCAGCGCGAGGCCGAGGCGCGCGGCGAGGCGCTGGAGGCTGCGATCCTGATCGGCGCGCCGCCGCCGGTCTTCATGGCGGCCTGCGTGTCGCTGCCGCCCGACGGCAATGAACTGGCGCTGGCCGCCGCCATGCAGGGCGCGCCCTTTGCGATGCGTCGCTGCAAGACCATCGACCTGGAGGTGCCGGCGCAGACCGAGATCGTCATCGAGGGCCGCATCCTGCCGAATGTCAAGCGGCCCGAGGGGCCGTTCGGCGAGTTCATGGGGTATTACGTCGAGGTCGGCGACAACCACGTCTTCGAGGTCACGCACGTGTGCTGGCGCCAGGGCGCGCTCTACCACGGCCTGATCTGCGGGTCGGCCGACGATCTGCGGCCGCTCGAAGCCGCCACCGCCGCGCGCATCTACAAGGTGCTGAAAGCCCAGGTGCCCGGCGTGCTGGACGTGAGCTGCCGCCCCACCGTCATGAACACCATCGTCAAGATCCGCAAGCAGTACGAGGGCCATGCCGGCCATGTCCTGCTGGCGGCGATGGGCTCGCACCTGGACTACAACAAGCTGGTGGTCGTCGTCGACGAGGACGTGGACATCTACGACATGGAAGAAGTGATCTGGGCCTTCCTGACGCGCGGCCGCGCCGACACGCGCACGCTGGTCGTGCCCAATGTCGCCGGCTTCTACCGCGATGCCCACAAGGATCACTGGGGCCGCCTGGGCCTGGACGCGACCAAGCCGTGGGGGCGCGAGGCCGAGTTCGAGCGCAAGGACATTCCCGGCACGGCTACGCTGGATCTGGCCGACTATCTGCCCGGCGGCGTGTCCTGACCTCCCGCCCGGGGAGCGCGCTCACCGCGGCATTGACGGCGGAGCACGGTCTCACTGCATTCGCCTGCACCGGGAGGCGTAGACACCGCTAGCGGCATTGTTCGATACTGGCGGCGGCCGAACGGCCCGAATCTTTCACCTGCCTCAGGAGCCGACTCGATGGATTATCTCCCAGACGTGCAGAAGTACTCGCCCAATGCGGATGCCGCCAAGGTCGCCGCCGTCGTGAAGTATTGCGGTATCGCGCTGCAGCGGCGCGATTCCTCGATGGTATCGACCAGCGACGCGAAGGAATTGGCCACTGTCCGCGACGGCTTCGCGGCGAAGAAGCTGGGCCTCGCGCCCGACGCAGCCGAGGCCGGCATGAAAGCCGTCGCCGAGAAGATGAAGGGCGACCGCAGCAAGAACCGCGTGACCTTCTACTATCTGCTGGCCGAGGCGACCAACACGCTGGACAAGCTCACCTGAGCCGGTGCGCGGAGGCGGCCGTCGCCTTCATCCGGGCCTGCCGCGCAAGCCGCAGCAACTGTTCCGTCAGCTGGTGCAGTTGCTGCATGTCGCTGTCGATCGCCGACCAGTCGGAATGGCCGTCCATGCGCGCTTTCTGCGGCCGAAGATCGAGCACCGTAAGCGGGGTGCGCGGCTCGTGGGCAGCGTCGGCGACGAGTCGCTTCTCCGCGGCCAGCGGCTGCGAGAGCCGTTCCAGCGCCAAGTTCGCCGCGCACGCCAACGGCAGCATCTCGCGCGGCAGCGCATCCAGCGGAATTCGCTGCAAGTTGTCGGGCGTAATGCCCAGGTCGCGGCGGCGTTGCCATTCGGTGATGCGTGATGTAAGATGTTGAGCATCAGACATCAGGGGCGGCCATGAGAACCACGCTCGCCATCGATGATGACGTCCTCGCTGCCGCGAAACATCTGGCCGAGCGCGATCGGAAGACCGTAGGCGAGGTGGTCTCTGCGCTCGCGCGGCAAGGCTTGGCACGCTCGTCTCGCACTGCGAGGGCTGAACGGAACGGCGTGCCGCTGCTTGCGAGCCGCCGCAACGGCATCCCGGTGACGCCGGAACTCGTCAATTCGTTGCGCGACGAGTTGCCGTGACGGTGTTTCTCCTGGACGTGAACGTCCTGATCGCGCTAGTCGATCCGGCGCACGTTCAGCACGATCAGGCGCATGACTGGTTCGCTCGAGTCGGACACAAGGCGTTCGCAACCTGTCCGCTGACCGAGAACGGGCTCGTGCGCATCGTCGGGCATCCGAAGTACCCGAACTCGCCGGGCCCGCCAAGCGTCGTGCTGGCGTCGTTGACCGGGATCCGTCGCCTCGCCGGTCATCGGTTCTGGCCCGACGAGATCAGCATCGCCGACGACACATTTTTTTCCCTGGCGCTGCTCACCAGTCACTCGCGCGTCACTGACAGCTACCTGCTCGCGCTTGCGCACATGCGGGGCGGTCGCCTTGCCACGATGGACCAGAAGCTGGCCGCGGAAGTCGTGCCTGAGGGAACCCGGGCACTGCAGCTGATCTGAAGTACGGCTGCTGCGGCGTGGCTGATGCCTCCTGAAGCCGGTGCCTGAGTCAGCTCGGGCTTGCCGGGCGACCGGCGTAGCCGGCCGCGCGCCGGGTCGCGCCGAACCGGCAGGCGAGCGCGAACGCGTTCTGCATCGCGCCGGCATTGGCGATGCCGCGGCCGGCGATGTCGTAGGCGGTACCGTGGGCGGCGGTGGTGATCGGCATCGGCAGTCCGCCGGGGACGGTCACGCCGCGCTCGAATCCCATCAGCTTCATCGCGATCTGGCCCTGGTCGTGGAACATCGTCAGCACGCCGTCGTAGCCGCCGCCGCGATCCTTGTTCCGGGTCGCCCGCACGAAGATCGTATCGGCCGGGTAGGGCCCTTCGGCCGGGAAGCCGGCGGCACGTGCCGCGGCGATGCCCGGCTCGATCACGTCGATCTCCTCGCGGCCGAACGCGCCGCCGTCGCCGTTGTGCGGGTTGAAGCCGCAGACCGCGATCTTCGGCGATGCGATGCCGGCTTCTCGCAGGCCGTTGTAGAGCAGCCGGATGCCGGCCGCGATCGCCGCCGGCGTCAGCGCCGCGCTGACGTCCTTCAGCGGCATGTGCGAGGTGACGCGCGAGGTCCAGAGCCCTTCGAGTACGTTGAACTCGACGCAGTCGCCGTGGAAGTCGAGCCGCTCGCAGAACCAGTGCAATTCGTCCGGATGATTCATCCCGCCGGCGCGCAGCGCCGCCTTGTTGAGCGGCGCGAAACAGAGCACGTCGGCGGTGCCGTCGCGGCAGAGGTCGAGCCCGAGCGCGAGCCCGTCGAGCATGAAGCGGCCGTTGCGCTCGGTGACCCGGGCGCGCTCGAAGCCGTCGGCTTCCAGCCCCGGCCAGCGCAGCAGCAGCGGCCGTTCGAGCACGCGGCCGCGCGCGTCGGCGGTGTCGCCTTCGGTGACGTCGAACGGCAGACCGGTCTCCCGGGCTGCTTGGGCCAATGCACTGCGGCTGCCGATCACCAGGATATCGGCCTGCCGCGCCGCCTGGCCGTCGGCGAGCAGCCGAACCGTCAGTTCCGGACCGATGCCGGCCGGATCGCCCATGAACAGCGCCACGGTCGGGCGGGTCGCTACGGCAGGGTTCGTCATTGCACTCTCCGCTGGGGGCGGTCGCGCCAGCGGGCCGGCCGCGACCCGCGCATTCAGACCGACTGATCGGGCGAGGGCGCGCTCGACCGGACACGCGGCCAGGTATTGTCGAAATGACGCTGGACCGCTGCGACCGTCGCTTCGGCGTCGCGGGCGACCAGCGCGTCGATGATCGCCTGATGCTCGCACATCGCGGCGTTCCAGTGCGGCGGCGATTCGTTGCCGATATAGCGGATCCGGCGCATCCGGTTGCGCAACGTCGTGTGCATCATCGTCAACGTCGGCATGTGCGCGGCCGCGACGATGCCGTTGTGGATCTCCTGGTTCAGCCGGAAGTACTCGGGCCGCTCGCGACGCTCGAAGCATTCGGCCATTCGCGCATGCAACGCGGCCAGTGCCGCGAGCTCCTCGTCGCTGGCGGTGGCGACGACCTTGCGCGCAGCGTGGACCTCGAGCACCGCGATCAGCTCGAGCATGTCCTGCGCATCCTGCGGTGTGAACGCCTTGACCACTGCGCCGCGTAGCGGCAGCAGTTCGATCAGGCCCTCCGAGGCCAGCACCTTCAGCGCCTCGCGCAGCGGCGTGCGCGAAACGCCGAGCTGCGCGGCCAGCTCCAGCTCGGCGATCCGCTCGCCGGCCGGCAAGTGATTCTCGACGATCAGATCGCGCACCCGGGCGACGACTTCTTCATGCAGCGATGGCCGCACGATCTGCAGCGCGGACCCGAACGGCCGTGGGCGGCCGGCCTCCCGGCGGTTGGCGTCGGTGCGATCGATATCGCTGCGGTCGGCGTTGGCGCGGTTGACGGTCCTGGGCATGGTCACTATGATAATCGGTAATTACGCATTGCGCATTAGGGAGGAGATGGATGCCGCAGCCTGCGGATTCGGTGTTCAGCACTCCGGATTCGGCGCACAGCGCTCCGTTTCGCTTCGTCGACGCGCATCAGCATTTCTGGGACCCACAGCGCAACTACCACCCGTGGCTGCGCGACGAGCCGCCGATCCCGTTCCGCTACGGTGACTATTCCCGGCTCAAGCGCCGCTACTTGCCGGACGACTATCGCGCCGACGCCGCGCGCGCCGGCGTCGCGGTTGCCGGCTCGGTCTATGTCGAGACCGAATGGGATCCGTCCGACCCGATCGGCGAGACCCGTTACGCGGCCGAACTGCAGCGGCAGTACGGTCTGCCGACAGTGGTCGTCGCGCAGGCCTGGCTCGATCGCGACGACTGCGCCGAGGTGCTCGAGCAGCAGTCGGGCTTCGAGCTGGTCCGCAGCATCCGCCACAAGCCGCGCGCCAATCATTCGCCGGCCGATGCGACGCCGGGCGGCATGACCGATACCGCCTGGCGCGACGGTTTCGCGCGGCTGGCCCGGCTCGGACTGCGCTTCGACCTGCAGACGCCATGGTGGCATCTGCACGAGGCCGCCGCGCTCGCCGACCGCTTCCCGTCGACCCGGATCGTGCTGAACCATACCGGCTTGCCGGCCGACCGCAGCGCCGCCGGGCTCGCCGGCTGGGGCCGCGCGATGCAGCGGCTGGCGGCCTGCGACAACGTCGTCGTCAAGCTCTCGGGGCTCGGCCAGGCCGACCCGCCCGGTCCGCGCTGGCAGCTGGCCGCCAATCGCGAGCCGGTGCTGCGGGCGATCGAATGGTTCGGCGTCGAGCGCTGCCTGATCGCCAGCAACTTCCCGGTCGACGGCCTCTGCACCGACTTCGCGACGCTGCTCGACGGCTTCCGGGCGATCGTCGCCGGCTTCAGCGCCGCCGAGCAGCGCCGGCTGTTCGAGCACAACGCGGTCGCGGTCTACGCCATGGCGCTGCCGGGTGCCGGAGCACCGTCGTGACCGCGCCGCTGCCGCTGATCGGCTACGTCGGCATCGGCCTGATGGGGTTGCCGATGGCGACCCACCTGATCGCGAACGGCTGCCGGATCGTCGGCTACGACAGCGCGCCGTCGCAGTCCGCGCGCGCCGCCGCCGCGGGCGTCGCGATCCGCGGCTCGGCGGCCGAGGTCGCTGCCGAGGTCGCCGCCGGCGCCGGCCTGCTGCTGCTCAACCTGCCGACCAGCGCGGCGGTTGCCGACGCGATGTTCGGCGCCGCCGGCGCCGCGGCGACCCTGCGGCCACCGGCGCTGGTGATCGATTTCTCGACGATTCCGGTCGAAGACGGCCGCGACTACGCGGCGCGGCTGCAGCAGCAGACCGGCTGCGGCTGGATCGACGCGCCGGTGTCGGGCGGCCCGCCGGCGGCCGGCAACGGCACGCTGACCGTGATGGCGGGTGGCGCTGCCGACGACCTCGCGCGTGCCGCGCCGCTGCTGGAGCTGGTCTCGCGCCGCTGTACGCCGATGGGCCCGGTCGGCAGCGGGCTCGCGGCCAAGATGATCAATCAGCTGATCGTCGGCTGTACCCATGCGGTGCTCGCCGAGGCGCTGGTGCTCGCCGAGGCGACCGGCATCGACGCGGCGAGGATCCCCGAATGCCTGGCCGGCGGCCATGCCGACGGCACGCTGCTGCAGCTGCTGTACCCGCGGATGGCCGAGCGCCGCTTCGCACCGCAGGGCTACGCGCGCCAGCTGCTGAAGGACCTCGAGATGGTGAGCGCGCTCGGCGCCGCGCTGAGATCGCCGGCGCCGATGGCAGCGCAGGCGCTGTCGTTGTACCGGATGCTGGTGCATCTCGGCCACGCCGAACTCGATACCGCGGCGGTCGTCAAGCTGTACGACCGCGCGGCGCCGTGACGATCCGATCAGTCAACCGTAGAGGAGACGACGATGACGCGTGAATCCGCTCGACTTCGCCCCGGCCGGCCCGGCCCGGTCTGGGCCGCCGTGCTTGCGCTGGGCCTCGGCCTGGCGGTGGCGCAACCCGCCGCGGCGCAGACCAAGCTGCGCTATGCCCACGTCGGCGTCGCCAACGCGCCGCAGACCCGCTACGCCGACGAAATCGCGCGGCTGGTCAAGGAGCGCACCGCCGGCCGCATCGAGATCCAGGTGTTCCCGAACTCGCAGCTGGGCGGCGTCGGCGAGATGGTCGACGGCATCAAGTCCGGCGCGATCTCGATGGGCCACCACGACTTCGCGTCGCTCGGCAAGATCCTGGCGGCGACCGCGGTGTTCAACACGCCGTTCGTCTATCGCGACGCCGCGCATGCGATGCGCGCGACCGACCCGCGCAGTTCGCCGGCGCTGCAGGAGATCAACCGCCAGCTGGTCGAGAAGGGCGGCATGCGGATCATCGGCAGCTCCTACCAGGGCGCGCGCGAGCTGACCTCGAAGGAGAAGGTGCTGTCGCCGAAGGACATGGCCGGCAAGAAGTACCGCGGTGTGCCGGTCAAGCTGTGGTCGTCGATGCTGGTCGGGATGGGCGCGGTGGCGACGCCGGTCGAGGTCGCCGAGCTCGCGACCGCGCTCGCGACCGGGCTGGTGATCGGCCAGGAGAACCCGCTGCCGAACATCTACAACCTGAAGCTCTACGAGGTGCAGAAGTACGTGATGATGACCGACCACATGCAGTCGGTGCTGTCGACCTTCATCAACGAGCGCATCTGGCAGCGGATCCCGGAGGCCGACCGCAAGATCATCGAGGACACGATGACCGAGGTCGGCCGCGAGACGCTGAAGTGGGACGAGGAATCGAGCGCGCGCTACCGCAAGGACCTCGAAGGCAAGGGCATGATCTTCGTCGAGGCCAAGGACGGGCTCGACGTGCCGGCGTTCCGCAAGGCCGTGCTGGCGCAGGTCGACAAGGACTTCCCGGAATGGAAGACCCTGATCGAGCAGATCCAGGCGGTAAGATGACGCCCCCGTTGGCGCCCTTCGGGCGGGAGCCTTCGGCCGGAGGCCGAAGTCGCTGCGCTGGCACGAACAGTCCGCAGGGACTGTTCGTGTCCCGCTCCGCCCCCCCACTGGGGGCGCCGCCAGCGGTCCGGCGGAGCCGGATCCGCGGCGACTGCTGGCCTGGGTCCCCTGCGTGCGAGAGACTGCACGTCGCGCTACCGCGCGCGCCGGAAAGTCCGGGGTAGAGCGGCGGGCATGAAGCTGCTCGAAACCGTCCGGACCGCGGTCCGCTGGCTGTGCCTGGCGCTGCTCGCGCTGCTGATCGTGACGCCGATCGTGCAGGTCGTGATGCGCGGCGTGTTCACGCTGCCGTTCTCCGGTGCCGAGGAGCTGGCGCGCTACTTCCTGGTCTGCCTGACCTTCGTCGGCGCGTCGTGGGTCACCCGCACCGGCGGCCAGATCCGGATGGAAGAGCTGCAGGCGGTGCTGCCGCCGCGGCTGCGCTGGCTGCTGCAGATGGCGATCGAGCTGTCCGGCGTCGCGGTGTTCGTGGTGTTCCTGGTCGCGTCGGTCGTGACCATCCTGAACAACCTCGACAACGAGACCGCGACCCTGCAGATGCCGTTCTGGCTGTTCATGGCACCGCTCGCGGTCGGCTCGCTGCTGATGATCGTCGAGACCTTCGTGAAGTTCCTCGCGACCTTCACCCGGGGCCGCGCGGATGCCAAGCAGACCACGCTGAGCTGATCGCCCGCCGACCGACCCGAACACCTCGACTGCTGCCAACCCGGCTTGACCGCCCGACCGCTGCCAACCCGGCCTGACCGCCAAACCGCCTGCCGAGCCGCCGACCATGGGATTCCTCGTCGTTCTCGCGTTCCTGGTGCTGTTCCTGCTCGGCTTCCCGGTGGTGCTGGCGATCGCGATCCCGTGCATCATCTACATGATCGGCAACGATCTGCCGCTCGACCTGATCGCGCAGCGCACGCTCTACGCGCTCGACTCGTTCCCGCTGATCGCGGTGCCGGTGTTCCTCTACGTCGGCAGCCTGATGAACTCGGCCGGCATCTCGCGCAACATCTACAAGTTCGCCGATACCGCGGTCGGCCGGCTGCCCGGCGGCCTGGCGCAGGTCAATATCTTCGGCAGCCTGGTCTTCTCCGGCATGTCGGGCTCGGCGCTCGCCGATATCGGCGGGCTCGGTCGGATCGAGATCGACGCGATGCGCTCGCGCGGCTTCAACCCCGGCTTCGCCTGCGCGGTGACCGGTTCGTCGGCGATCCTCGGCCCGATCTTCCCGCCGAGCATCCCGCTGATCATCTACGGCACCGTGACCGGCGCCTCGGTGATCCAGCTGCTGATCGGCGGCGTGCTGCCGGCGCTGGTCTGCACCGTGGCGCTGATGGTGATGACCGCCTGGCTCGCCAAGCGGCGGAACTATCCGCGCGCCGACCGCTGGCCGACCTGGCGCGAGCTGTGGCGCGACACGCTGCCGGCGGTGCCGGCGCTGCTCGCGCCGGTGTTCCTGACATTCGGCATGATGATCGGCTACTTCACGCCGACCGAGGTCGCGTCGATGACGGTGCTGTACGCGGTGCTGATCAGCGCGCTGTTCTACCGCGAGCTGTCGTGGCGCGGGCTGCGCGACGCCGCCGTCGAGACCATCGTCGCGTCGTGCGGCATCCTGCTGATCGTCGCGGTGGCGGCGCTGTTCGGCTGGATCCTGTCGGTGGAGGCGGTGCCGCAGCAGATGACCGCCTGGATGCTCGGCATCTCGACCGAGCCGTGGGTGCTGCTGCTGCTCGCCAACGTGCTGCTGCTGATCGTCGGCATGTTCCTCGACAGCACTACCGCGATCCTGGTGATCGCGCCGATCCTGGCCAAACCGCTGGAAGCGGCCGGCGTCGATCCGGTGCATCTCGGCATGGTGGTCGTCTTCAACCTGATGATCGGCCTGCTGACGCCGCCGATGGGGCTCGCGCTGTTCTTGGTCGCCGATATCGGCAAGGTGACGATGAAGCAGGTGCTGGTCGCGATGCTGCCGTTCTACGTGCCGCTCGGCATCACGCTGCTGCTGATCACCTACGTACCGTGGATCACCACCTGGCTGCCGCGGCTCGCGATGGCGCCTTGACACCGCCGCGATCGTCCCCGGCGGGCACTCCGCCGGATGGCACTGCGTCGCCGGCGATCCGCGCCTCCAGGCCGAAATAGACGGCGACCGCGATCGCCAGCGGTGTCAGATAGTAGATCGCCCGGTAGCCGAGCAGCGCGCCGAGCACCTCGCTGTTCGTCATGCCGAACGCGCCGCCGGCGAGCAACGCGACGAACACCGCCTCCAGTACGCCGAGGCCGGCCGGAACATGCGTGACGACGCCGGCGACCGCGGCGATCAGCAGTACCGACAGCACGGTCGGGTACGGCGCCCGGAACTGCAGCAAGGTCCAGACGATCACGCCGATCAACGCCCAGTTGCCGGCCGCGAGCGTCAGCTGCAGCAGCGCGAGCCGCAGCGCCGGCAGCCGGATCCGGTGGCCGCGGACGGTCCATTCGCGGCGGCGCGAAAAGGCGCACAGCGACAGGTAGCCGGCCGACCCCGCGAGCAGCGCCGCGCCGAGGATCCGCAGCGCCGCGCCGCCGAGCTGCCAGTCGCCGGGCAGCTCCAGCCGGTGCAGCAGGAAAGCGGCTCCGGCGAGCGTCAGGTAGCCGAACCAGTTGGTCCACATGCTGAAGACGATGATCCGCGAGATCGCGCCGGTCGCGAGCCCCTGGCGCGCGTACAGCCGCTGCCGGAACCCGAGGCCGCCGACCAGCGCGCCGAGGTTCAGGTTGAACGCGTAGCTGACGAAGGTCGTCGCGAGCACCCGACCGGCCGGCAGGTCATGGCCGACATAGTGGCGGCTGAGCAGGTCGTAGCAGGTGTAGACGCCATAGCTCGCGATCGTCAACAGCGCCGCGGCTGCGAGCGTCCACGCCGGCAGCGCCGAGAGCGCAGCCGCGACTTCGCCCCAGGCGATCTCGCGGGCGTTGATCCACAGCAGATAGCCGACCAGCGCGAAGAACGCCCAGGTCACGGCCCGCTTGACGAGCCGCCATCGGCCGGTCGCACCATTTCCCGATCGTCGGCCGGCCACGACGTCTCTCGGTCGTCGGCCGGTCACGGGGTCTCGCGATCGTCGGCTGGTCACGACGGCTCTCCGTCGTCGGCCGGCTGCAGCTTCGGCGCATGGCGCGGCAGCCAGCCGGCCCAGGACGGGAAGTGGCGCAGGAAGTGGAACACGAAGAAGCTGCGCACTACCCGCCAGAGGTTCGATTCCTGCAGCTCGGAGGCCTCGATCCGCCGGCAGCGTTCGCGCATCAGCCGTTCCAGCCGCTGCGACAGTTCACGGTTGAACCCGCGGTCACGGATCATCACGTTGGCTTCGAGGTTCAGCGACAGGCTCAGGGGATCGAGATTGCTGGATCCGACGGTGGCCCACTCGTCGTCGACGATCGCCACCTTGCCGTGCAGCGGGCGTTCGCAGTATTCGTAGATGCGGACACCGGCGCGCGTCAGGTGATGGTAGAGCAGCGAGGCGGCCGATTTGACGATCGGCATGTCCGGCTCGCCCTGCAGGATCAGCCGGACGTCGACACCGCGGCGCGCGGCGCGGCGCAGATCCTGTAGCAGCCGATAGCCGGGAAAGAAGTAGGCATTGGCGATCACGATCCGCCGGCGCGCGAGCCGCATCGCGGTGCGATAGTGCTGTTCGATGTCGTTGCGATGGCTGCGGTTGTCGCGGGTGACCAGCATCGCCAGGCCGCCGTCGGTGGCGTGGCCAGCGTCGGCAGGACGACCAGCGTCGACGGCGCCGGTGCGCGGCTGGCGCCGGCGCGGTCCGCGACCGGAGTCGACCAGCGCCTGCGCCAGCACTTCGGCATGGAGCGACCGCAGCCAGCCGCGCCGCGGCGCGGGGCGCCGCAGCGTCTCGCGGGCGAAGCGGTCGATCGCGGTGACCAGCGGGCCCTCGATCGCGACCGCATAGTCCTGTTTCGCTTCCGGACCGAAATCGGCGAGGTGATCGGCCGCATAGTTGATGCCGCCGATGAACGCGAGCCGATGATCGATCACGAGGATCTTGCGGTGCATCCGCCGGAACATGTTGGTCCGCCAGTTCAGGATCGTCCGCCCCGGATCGAAGACATGGACCCGGACACCGCCCGCGGTCAGTTCGCCGACGAACCCCGCCGGCAGATACGCCGAGCCCCAGCCGTCGATCGTCAGGTCGACGGTCACGCCGCGACCGGCGGCGTCGAGCAGCGCCGTCTTCAGCGCCCGGCCGACCTTGTCATCGAACAGGATGAAGGTCTCGACCAGTACCTGCTCGCGCGCCGCGCCGATCGCGGCGAACGCGCGCGGGAAAAAAGCCTCGCCGTTCTCGAGCAGCTCGAAGGTATTGCCGGGGATCCAGCGGGTGCTCATGGTGACGTCTCGAGTCCGGCGGCCGGCTTCCGGGTTCGGCACTCAGAGACTGATCAGCGCGGCGAGCGGCGCGTGATCGGACAGATGCGACCACGGACTGCGCGGCAGCACCACGGGTGCATGGGCGCGGGCGTTGCGCACATAGATGCGGTCGAGCGCGAGCAGCGGATAGCGGGCCGGAAAGGTCCGGGCGGCGCGGCCGTATGCGGTCACGAACACCTCCGTGAGCCCGGCGCCGAGCGCCAGGATCCGATGGGCGCGGCGCTGCCAGTCGTTGAAGTCGCCGGCGACGATCACCGCCGCCGTCGGCGGAATCTCCTCGGACACCAGCTTGCACAGCAGCCGCAGCTGACGCTGCCGGTGCGACTCGAGCAGGCCGAGATGCACGCAGACCGCATGCACCTCGCCCGGCCAGCCGGGCGCCTGCAGCACGCAGTGCAGCAGCGCGCGGCGTTCACGGCCGATCACCGAGACGTCGCGATTCTCGAAGCGGACGATCGGGAACTTCGAGAGCACGGCATTGCCGTGATCGCCGTCCGGATAGACGGCATTGCGGCCATAGGCGAACTGCGGCCACAACTGGTCGGCCATGAACTCGTATTGCGGCATCTGCGGCCAGCCCGGAAAGCGCGCCGGGTGCCGCTCGTGGGTACCGTGCACTTCCTGCAGGAACACGACGTCGGCTCCGACCGAGCGGACCGCGTCGCGCAGTTCGTGCAGGATGAAACGCCGGTTGAGCGGCCCGAAGCCCTTGTGCGTATTGACGGTCAGCACGCGGAACGACAGTGGCGTTTCGGACATTACGCGGCCCCCTATGCAAGCGGCATGCCCGATCGCTGCCGCCCAGGTCGATGATCGGCCGGCCGATTGTCGGCCGGGCCGGACGATCGGCGATGATCGCCGGTTTGGACCGATCGGGCGACGGCGGTACATTGCGGTCATGTCCACCCTGATCAGCGTCCGCCGTCTCTCCAAGGTCTATGCCAACGGCTTTCGGGCTCTCGACAACGTCGATCTGGAGATCCGCGACGGCGAGATCCTGGCGTTGCTCGGCCCGAACGGAGCCGGCAAGACCACGCTGATCAGCATCGTCTGCGGGATCGTCAACCCTGGCGACGGCGAAGTCCGGGTCGGCGGGCACGATGTCGTCCGCGACTATCGCGCCAGCCGTTCGCTGATCGGGCTGGTGCCGCAGGAGCTGACCACCGACGCGTTCGAGAGCGTCTGGGCGACCGTTTCGTTCAGCCGCGGCCTGTTCGGCAAACCGGCCGATCCGGCCTACATCGAGCGGCTGCTGCGCGACCTGTCGCTGTGGGACAAGAAAGACAACCGGATCATGACGCTGTCCGGCGGCATGAAGCGGCGCGTGATGATCGCCAAGGCGTTGTCGCATCAACCGCGGATCCTGTTCCTCGACGAGCCGACCGCCGGCGTCGACGTCCAGCTGCGGCAGGACATGTGGCGGCTGGTGCGGCGGCTTCGGGACGACGGCGTCACCATCATCCTGACGACGCACTACATCGACGAGGCCGAGCAGATCGCCGACCGGATCGGCATCATCAGCCGCGGCCGCCTGATGCTGGTCGAGGAGAAGCGCGAGCTGATGCGCAAGCTCGGCCGCAAACAGCTCGCCGTCGAGCTCGCCGAGCCGCTCGCCGCGGTCCCGGCCCGGCTGGCTCGGCACCGGCTGGAGCTCGTCGAAGGCGGTGCACGGCTGATCCACACCTATGATGCCCAGACCGGCGAGACCGGCATCCCCGGGCTGCTCGCCGACCTCGCCGAATCCGGGATCCGCTACAAGGACCTCAGCACCACACAGAGCTCGCTCGAGGACATCTTCGTGACGCTGCTCGAGAAAGGCTCTGCCGGGCCGGTGGTGGCGGCCGCGCAGCCGGCGGCCGGCGCAACGGCCGGGACGCCCCCGCCGCCGGCCGACGAACGCCCGGCCGACGAGCGCCCGGCTGCCTGAATGCTCGACCGCCTGAATGCTCGACCGCCTGAATGCTCGACCGCCTGAATGCTCGACCGCTCGAACACCCGACCCTCGACTATCCGACCGCCTGACCGCGCCATCGTCGATGAACCTCTACGCAGTCCGCTCGATCTACCGCTTCGAAATGGCCCGGACCGCCCGCACACTGATGCAGAGCATCGTCTCACCGGTGGTGTCGACGGCGCTCTATTTCGTCGTATTCGGTTCGGCGATCGGCTCGCGGATCAGCGAGATCGACGGCGTCGACTACGGCGCCTTCATCGTGCCCGGGCTGATCATGCTGTCGCTGTTGACGCAGAGCATCTCGAACGCCTCGTTCGCGATCTTCTTTCCGAAGTTCTCCGGCACGATCTACGAGCTGCTGTCGGCGCCGGTCTCGACTTTCGAGGTGCTGCTCGGCTACGTCGGCGCCGCGGCGACCAAATCGGTGGTCCTCGGGTTGATCATCCTCGCGACCGCCTCGCTGATCGTCCCGGTGCGGATCGCGCATCCGTTCTGGATGATCGCGTTCCTGCTGCTGACCGCGGTCACCTTCAGCCTGCTCGGCTTCATCATCGGCATCTGGGCCGATACCTTCGAGCAGCTGCAGATCATCCCGCTGCTGATCGTGACGCCGCTGGCGTTTCTCGGCGGCAGCTTCTACTCGGTCGCGATGCTGCCGCCGGTCTGGCAGACGATCACCTATTTCAACCCGGTGCTCTACCTGATCAGCGGCTTCCGCTGGAGCTTCTACGAGAGCTCCGACGTCGGCGTCGGCATCAGCCTGGCGATGATCGTGCTGTTCCTCGCGGTCTGCCTCGGCGTCGTCACCTGGATGTTCCGTACCGGCTATCAGATCAAGCGCTGAGTCCGGCGCCGGTGGTGGCCGGGCTGCCGCCCGGTTGCACCGAGCGTGGCGAACCGCGCCACTGTCACGAACGGCGACGCTTCACACGCGAAAGCCGGCCGACTTGATCGCGCGCCACGGTCGGCGCATGATGATCGTGCCGGACCGGTTGGAGCAGTTCATGTCGCCGACACCCACTCGCCTCGTCGGGATCGCGTGGTACCGGATGGATCGCTACGCCCGGGCGATCGAGGCATTCTCGGACGGCATCGCGTTCCCCAAGACCCATGCCGCCTGGCGCCAGAAGGCGGTCCGGATGGAGCGTGAGCTGAAGCGGCAGGGTTCCGTGCCGGTCCGGATCGAGATCGACCCCGACGCCTTCGTTGCCTGGTGCGCCGCCCGCGGGCTGGCGCCCGATTCGGTCGCGCGCAACCGGTTCATCGCCGAGACCGTCGACTCGATGGCGGCGAAGCAACGCCCGGCCGGCGACTGAGTGTAGTTGGCCGGGGAGTGTCGTTTTGCCGGCGTCCGGGCGGCCGCTGGCGGGCAGCCGCCGGGAAACGACTCGGGGCAGGGGCTCCAAGCCGTCGATTCAACGTAGCACGTCAGCGAGATGTGGCGAAGCGCTCGAGCTTGCCCAGCGTTTGCAGACCCAGTTCCACGGCGCCGAAGCCCTTCGCCTCCTGGAACTCGGCCTTCGTGCTGAGCACCATGCCCAGCGTGACCCTGGTTGCCCCGTCCTGATCCTCGAACGAAGCCCAGGCGTCGGCATGTTTCGGCCCGTTCTCGCCCCATAGCAGCGTATACCCGATCCTCTCTTCCGGCCGGACCTCGGTATAGCGGTGATGGTTCGGGAAGACCGTGCCATCAGGGGCGATCATGTCGAAGACCCATTCACCGCCCGTTCGCAGGTCGATCCTCTGTGTCCGGCAGGAAAACCCGTCCGGCCCCCACCACTGCGGCAGCGTCTCGGGGTTCATCCAGGTGTTCCAGACAATGGTTCGCGGCGCCGGTATGACGCGCTGGAGCACCATGGTCCGCTCGGCAACTCCGGCGAGATTGCCCAGCCCCGCGTCAAAGCCCTGTCGATAGCCGGCTTCCATGCTCTCGGCCAGCGAGGAGAGCTGCACTGTCACGACCAGCCGGCTGCGCTCGTCCGTGCCGGAGAAATCGGCCGTCACCAGCGCCGCCGATTGTGTCACGCCCCCGGACGAGACCACTTCGTAGTTCACGCTGCGCAGCGCCGGCTGCAACTCGAGCCAGCCACACTCGCAGCGGACATCCGGCCGGCCCTCGACCTTGCAGAGCGAGACTTCGCGCCCACCCACCCTGGTATCGGCCTCCAGAAACTCCACCGTGACCGAGGGCGTGGGAGCAGACCAGACCGCCCGTGCGGCTGGAGCCGTCCAAACCTGCCACAGCACCGGCAATGGCGCGGCCACCTCCCGCTCGAACATCAGCGTCGCAAAGCGGCCTTTCGCATGATCGGGCGCCGCAGGGATGCCCTCAGGGTTCCGTTTCGATGTCATTCCGCGCGTTCCTTCATCGTCTTCATCGCAAATGCTTCCAACCGGTCGAGCCGGGCCTCCCAAAGCGTGCGCTGCTCCTTCAGCCATGCTTCGATCATCACGAACTTGTTTTCCTCGATGGTGCAGATGCGCACCCGTCCATGCTTGTGCGTGCGGATCAGGCCGCTGCCTTCGAGCTGGCGGATGTGCTTCATGAATGACGGCAGAGCCATCTGGAATGGCTTCGCCAGGTCGGTGATACTCGCCGACCCTCTACCCAGGCGCGTGACGACCGCGCGACGTGTGGGATCGGCTAGCGACTGAAAGATGGCGTCGAGGTCTTCCATATACTGATCCATAAGGCTAAGTATGATAGCGCAAACTTAGCGCATGGGCTAACTGTCCGGGAAGAGGATGCTTCGCCACCAAGGCGGCGGTGAACTGACCGCAGTGCACAAGAGCGGCCTGGTCCGTAGCAAGGACAAGATCGGGAAGTCTGATCCGCTGCCGCTGCGAGACACGGAGCATTGAACAGTCAGACTCCGGCCAGCGTCTACGACGCTATGCCGAGGCCAGCGGCGCACGGCCGGTTCCGAGAATATTCGAAAATCATTTCCGATTCAGTGCGAAAGGGAATTTTGAGAGGGCACGAACGGCTGCCCATTGGCTTACACTCTTGGAATGGATTCACGAAGCAATCGCAAGCCGCGGACCAGTAAGGGCATCTCGCGCCCGGCCCGCGCCCCTCGTCAACGCCTCCAAGCCGATCAGGCGTTGACGGACAGCGGCTCGGGGCCGCAAGAATGGATGGACGGAGACGACACCCAGCTGGTCGCTTCAGTGATACGAGCCCTTCGCCTGCTCAACGCTTTTCGGTCCGGAGAAAGCGCTTTAGGGAATGCGGAACTGGCGGAACGCACGCAGATGACCAAGCCCACGGTATCGCGCTTGGCCTATACCCTGGCGCGCTGCGGATATCTCAGCTTCAATCCGCGCTTTCGAGTCTACGGGCTGGGCCCAAGTGCATTGGCGCTAGGGCAGGTGGCGTTGACTTCGTTGGATGTGCGGCAACAGGCCAAGCCCTTGATGCAGGAATTGGCCCGGCAGGCGGATTTCAATGTAGGGCTCGGGACCCGTGAGGGCGACCTTATGGTCTACACCGATACCTACGAAGGTGAGGCGTTGGTGGGGCTCAGACTTTTTGCCGGGTCTCGCATTCCCATCATCACGTCAGCGATGGGGCGCGCATATCTGTCCGGCATCAACGAAGACGAGCGTGAAGCGCTCCTCAGACGGCTTCGCCCGCGGTATGGCGATGAATGGGCTGGCTTGGAGCGGGCGGTACTGCAGGCAGTCAAGGAAGTGGAACGGTTCGGGTTCTGTGTCAGCGCCGGTGATTGGAGAAAGGATATTCACGGCGTAGGGGCTCCGGTTCGCAACTCCATGAGCGGAACCATCTACGCGCTGAACCTCGGGGGGCCAGCCTACCTTCTGCCTTCGAACCTCCTGTACGAGGAATTGGGGCCGAGGCTTGCTCAAATGGCTCAGAAGGTCGAGAGCGCTCTGGCACCGAAAGCATCGCCCATTCCGGAAGAGCGCGACGCTTCTTCCATCTAGCCGTCAGATCTCGCCGGTTGCTTCCTGCAAATTCAGTCGTGCAGGAGGCAAGGTCGACCGCCGCCCGTTGCACGGTTCGGACGACGTTGATATCCGGCCCGAAAGGACTATTGCGGCTTGATACCCAATTTGTTCAAGGACCTCGCCGTCGAATCGTAGTCCGCGCGCCATACCGCTGTTGCTTCAGAGCTTCCAATCCCGATCACTGGATAGTCATTGGAGCGGAAAAACTCGATCAGTGGTCCATAGGTCCGAACTACGGTGGCGAGTTCCTTCTCCAGCCGCTCCAGATGTGTCGGAGGCGCGCCGGCCCGCACGAAAACTCCGATCCAGGCCCTGAGATCCAATCCGGGGGCGAATTCCGAAACCCGAGGCACGTCGGGCATACTCGGCAACCGGCTGCGCCCGGTTACCGCTAGCGGCACGAGCTTTCCAGCCTGGACGAGAGGTCTGGCACCGGCCAGAGTCAGCAACCCCGCGTCCAGCTGGTTCCCCATCAACGCGATGGCTACATCCGCCTCGCCGCGGTAAGTCACCAGGTTGAAGTCGACACTCGAAATCGCCTTCAGCTCCTGAAACGCAATCTGGTTCGCGAGGCTGATGATGCCCATGTTGACCGCGCCAGGGCGATCGTGCCCGGCCTTGAATAGCGCGCTGGCATCGCCGATCGTTCCCCCGGGCGGTGCGGCGATGAGCAGAGGAACCTCGGTCACCTGCGACAGGAGAACGAAATCCTTCAGGGCGTCATAGCCGAGTCCTTTCGTCGTGAGGGGCATTACCGTCACTCCCGCTTCGGTGGCAATGGCCAGCGTGTGGCTATCGGCATTACGCTGCCTGAGCTCGCCGAAGACGACGGCGCCCGAACCTCCCGGTTTGTTCTCGACTACGACTTGCCGGCCCAACCGCTCGCTCAAGCCTTGTGCCAGCAAGCGTGCCAGCCGGTCCGCGCCGCCTCCGGGGGGATAGGCAACGAGGAGGGATATGTTCTTGGATGGAAACGTCTCTTGCGCATTCGCACCTTCGCCCGGGCCGAGGATGGCCATTGGCATCAAAGCCGCGCACAGGAGGCCACGCCGGATCCAAGCTTGTGGGGTGGAGTTTTGTGAGATTGGCATACGTAGGTCTCCTTGCTGGCGGATGATCACGAGCACGTCGCGCGGATACTCATCTATTCGACTTTGATGCCCAGACGCCGGATGGCGTCGCCATAGCGCTTGGCATCACTCTCCAGCAGCGCGCCGAAGGCAGCGGGATCGCCGCCACCGGGTTCGACAGCCAGGCTCGCCAGGCGCTGCTTCACGTCGGCCTTGTCGAGCGCGGCGTTCAGTTCCTTGTTCAAGCGGTCGATCACCGGCGCGGGCGTTCCGGCAGGCGCCAGCACGCCGAACCAGCCCATGACATCGAAGTTCGGCACCGCCAGCTCGGCGACGGTGGGCACGGCCGGAAAGATCGTCGAACGCACCTTGCTGGTGACCGCCAGCAGGCGCAATTTGCCGCCCTGAATGTGCGGCATGGCGCTCGCGGGGATGTCGAAGCCGAAGTCCACCTCGCCAGCCAGCAGCGCGTTCAATGCGGGGGCGTTTCCCTTGTACGGAATCATCTGCATCTCGATCTTGGCCTCGCTCTTGAGGAATTCCGCCGCGAGGCTGGTGGTGGTTGCGCCGGCGGCCCCGGCTGCGTAGTTCAACTTGCCGGGTGACTTGCGCGCCTGGTCGAGCACCTCCGACAGACGGTGGAAGGGGCCGGTGGCGGGCGCGACGATCACTATCGGGGTGGCCCCGACCTTCGCAACCGGCGCGAAGTCCTTGATCGGGTCGTAACTCAGTTTTGGATAGAGCGCACCGCTTCCCGCATGGGCGCTCGACGCGAAGAGAAGATGATGACCATCCGCCGGTGCCTTGGCCACCGCAGCGGCGGCGATGGTGCCACTCGCACCCGGCCGGTTCTCGATGACCACGGGATGCCCCAGGCTGGCCCACAGCTTTTCGGCCATGGCCCTGGCCAGGATGTCGGCCGAGCCGCCGGGCGGAAAGCCTACGATGAGCTTGATCGGCTGATTGGGATACGCCGCCTGTGCGTTGGCAGTCGACGCAGCGATGGCGGTGGCCAACGCGAATACGGTGTGGGTGAGGAGGCGAAGAGTCGACGGCATGTTTGTCTCCTGGGTTGCATGTGGCAACAGGCCATGCGAGTGAAAGTCGGGGGAGCTCGGTAAGGGACGATCTGGCCGTCTCCCACAACGGATCAGGAGCTCCAGGCCGCAGGCCAGCTTCAATCAAAGGTCAACGCGGAATTGAGCGCCGCATCACAGCGGTGACGAGCATGGGTGTAGACGGGCTGAGCCGGCGACACCGTTCGGCCTCATCGGAAGAGGTCGATACTCTCGTCGAGATAGTCGTCGTAGCACCGCGGTTGGTGGCCCGTCCAGTCCGCTATCGCGGTGCTAAGGATCTCGGGGTCTGAATTCCTCGAGTTGTAGTTTCGCCAGACCGTGATCAAGATTTCAGCGCGTTGTCGTTTCCCGACCCTGGAAAAGTTTTCGATGACCTCTTGTTCGCTGATCAAGTTGTATTTGATCTCGCGTCCCAGCCGCGTCGATAGCAACCTGGCACATTCCGGATAGGTCAGTTGCTGCGGCCCGTGAATCACCACCGTCTCCCCTTTGTGTTCACCACGCGCGAGGATTTCCGCGGCCACGTCCACCACATCGCGGAGGTCGACCATGTAGATACCGACGTCCGGTTCGACGATTGAAGAAATACTGCTGTGCGTCCGCACCTCGTCGCAGAATGCTGCTCCCATGGTTTGCATGAACGTCCGCGGTTGCAGGATCGTGTGTGGCACGCCGCTATCCCTCAGATGATTCTCGATGGCGTGATGCGCGCGGCTGAACCACAAGGACGCATCGGCCGCTGCAGTCCAAACCGATAGCTTCGTGATGCCTGCGACGCCAACCTCGCGCGCAAGATCCACGAGATGCTGCTGGACTTCGATCATGTCGTCGGCGATGGGCGTCAGCAGGAAGACCTGATCGACGTTCCTGAGGAACTGCCTCATGTCATCGTCGTTCTTGAAGTTACCCCTCCGGGTCTCGACATACGGTAGGTCCACCTTCTTGGCCATCTCGGGCCGGTGGACCAGCGCGCGGGTTGGCAGTCCCTTATCGCTCAGTCTCCTGATCAGCAAGCTGCCCACTATGCCCGTGGCTCCAATTACGCCAATCATCGGCTTTCTCCTTGCCATGCACGCTCCTAGAACAGGCCAAGCTTGCGGATGTGCGCGATGGCCTCGTTGCGAGTTCCCAGCCAGAGGTCGTCGGCCCCCTTAGCCATCGCAAGCAGTTTCTCGTACGCACTCATCCCCAGCGGGCGGCAGAACACGTGCGAGTGGATCGTCGGGTAGATGCAGGCGGCACCTGGCTCGACGTTCCTGCAGTAGTCCAGCCAGTCTTCGAACAGTTCGACGAACTGACGCGGCGACTGGCCATGCCGGAGGTACACCGGGAGATCGTTGATCTCCATCGCGCTGGGGAAGGCGATGATGGAGCAGTCGCCGAAGTCGACCTTGTACGGAAGGTCGTCGTTGAGCGTGTCGCCGTGCCACACGTAGCCCTCCATTGCCAGCAGGCGAGGAGTGAGGCGGCTGGGAGTGCCACGCGGGCTGCCCCAGCCCACCGGGCGCTCCCCGGTGGCCTCGAAGATCGCGTTCGTGGTGCGGCGGATGTTGTCGATCTCGTCCTCTTCCTTCATCAGGGCGGGAACGTAGTCCATTGCCCAGGAGTGGGCGACGATCTCGTGGCCCGCCTGCGCGATATCGCGCACGATGCTCGCGTGCTGGTGAGCGACGAGCCCGCTCACGAGGAAGGTGCCCCGCACCCCATGGCGTTCATACGCCCGCAGCACGCGCTGGATGCCCCGCCGGTGACCGTATTCCGCAAAACTGAGTGCGTTCGTGTCCACGACACCCCCGGCCAGCGGGTTGCCCATCGGCCCGATGGCTGGCCATTTGCCGTCGCTCCACCATTCAAAGGCAACGCGGAAGAACACGCCGAGGCGCTTGTTGCCTGGCCAGAGGAAATCGGCGGGCAGGTGCGTCTCTCGGGCGCCACCGTGGGGATCGCTTGAGTACATGAAATTTCCTTCTGGTTCGTCTCACTACAAGTACGAAACTCATTTTCGTGTATATTTCGAGTACCTGTCAACACCGACGTCTCGCGACTCACCTGCACGTTGATCGATGAGGAACGTGGGGCAAGGTGGTGGCACTCGCGAGCGCTGTCGAAACGGCTTTGACGCCTGGCAGGCCAGCATTTGACTAGGAGAGGCAGGTAGATGGACCTTGGATTGAGAGGTCGCCGCGCAGTCGTCTGTGCTTCGTCGCAGGGCCTGGGCTTGGCCTGCGCCGTTTCGCTGACGCGCGAAGGTGCGGTCGTGTGGATCAACGGCCGCGACGCCGACCGCTTGGAGGCTGCGGCCTTGCGCGTCACGGCGGAAACGGGTGTGCGGCCGCACGCCGTGACGGCGGACATCACGAAGGAGACGGGCCGGCAAGCCCTGTTCGATGCCTGCCCCGAGGCCGACATCCTCGTCAACAACAACGCTGGTCCGCCGCCTGGCAAGCTGTCCGACTGGGATCACGCTGCGTGGATCGCTGCGCTCGAATCCAACATGCTGGCGCCGGTGCTGTTGATCAGGGCGTTCCTGCCCGGCATGCGCCTGCGCAAGTTTGGCCGCATCGTGAATATCACGTCGGCCATGGTCAAGAGTCCGCGGCCGCCGATGGCGCTTTCGACGGCCGCGCGCACTGGGCTCACCGCTTTTTCCAAGTCGGTGTCGGTGGAAGCCGCAGCGGACAACGTGACCATCAACAATCTGCTGCCTGAGCGCATCGACACGCCGCGGCAGAAGTTCATGGCCGAACGCATGATGAAGGACCAGGGTATCGAGTTTGAGGAAGCTCGCCGCCGCATCGCGAATACGATCGCCGCCAAGCGTTTCGGCTTGCCCGGTGAATTCGGCGATGCCTGTGCCTTCCTGTGCAGCGCGCAGGCCGGGTTCATCTCGGGTCAGAACCTGCAGCTGGACGGCGGCTCGTACCAGGGGCTGATCTGAAGCGCCAGCAGGGCTCGAAACAGCCATCGCTGAAAAGTCGGTGCGTGCTTCAGTACCTCCCACCCGTGACATGCAGCACTTCGCCGGTAATGTAGCCGGCCCGCTCCGACGCCAGGTAGGCGATTGCTTCAGCCACGTCGTCGACAGTGCCGATGCGCGGGATGGGCGTGGTCTTCTCCGCGTTCTCGCGAATTTTCGGGTAGTGAGGCAGGTTCTTGACCGCCTCGGTGTCGATGATGCCCGGCGCGACAGCGTTTACCGTGATCCAGTTGCGACCGTTTTCCAGCGCCATGGCGCGGGTAAAGCCCAGGATGCCGGCCTTGGCCGCGGAGTAGTTCGCCTGCCCGGGGTTGCCCAGGTGCGCGCGCGAGGAGATGTTGATTATGCGGCCGAAGCCTTGGCTGGAGAGGTGCGGGATCGCCGCTCGCGTGCAGAGGAAAGCGCCCTTCAGCACCACGTCCACCACTGCATCCCAGTCGTTTACCGACATCTTTGTGATGCGCATGTCACGTGTGAATCCTGCGTTGTTTACCAGGATGTGCAGCCCACCCCATTCTGATACCGCAGCGGCCACCATCTCTTGCACGCTTTGTTCGTCTGTGACGTCGGCACGCACCGCCGCGGCTGCGCCGCCTTCTTCGGAGATCGCCCGCGCGATCGCCTGTGCCTTGGCCAGGTCGATGTCCGCCACCAGCACCTTGGCGCCTTCGCGCGCCAGCCGCCAAGAGGTGGCTGCGCCTATGCCGCTGCCGCTGCCGGTGATGATGGCGACCTTTCCTTCGAGCTCGAGATCCATTCGATTCCTCCAGAGGGTACCCGCGCGCCTGCAGTGTATGCGAAATTAGTTTTATCGAAAATCAATTTCGTATTTATAATGCGCTGCATCGACACTTGGGAACCGGCATGGCGGAAGAGGTTTGCATCGTCGGCGTCGGCATGACGTCGCTTGGCAAGCACCTGGGCAAGAGCGTGAAGCAGCTCAGCGCTGCGGCCGTGGATGCGGCGCTTGCCGACTGCGGGGCGCGGCGGGAGGAGATCCAGGCCGCCTGGTTTTGCAACACGCGCCAGGGGGCGCTCGAGGGGCAGCACGGCGTGCGCGGCCAGGCGTCGCTGCGGGCCTACGGCTTCGAGGGCATTCCGATTTTCAACACTGACAACGCCTGCGCCAGCTCGAGCTCCGGCCTGATGCAGGCCTACGCCGCCGTCCGCGCGGGCATCCACGACGTGGTCCTGGTGGTCGGGGCCGAGAAAATGAACTATCCGGAAAAGCGCAAGGAGATGTTCGATGCCTTCAAGGGCAGCTGGGACCGCGACTTGGCGGACAGCCATATGAAAGCGCTGCTCGCCATGGGCGAAGGTCTGCCGCTGCCGCCGGAGGCCCTGGTAGATACCGGCGAACGCTCGGTGTTCATGGACATCTACGCCGCACAGGCGCGGTTCCATATGCACCGGTTCGGGACGACGCGGAAGCAGATCGCCGAAGTCGCCGCCAAGAACCACTGGCATTCCCGGTTCAATCCGATGGCGCAATACCGGCATCCGATGACGGTGGACGAGGTGCTGAACGACAAGCTGATCGTCTGGCCCATCACGCGCTCCATGTGTGCGCCCATGAGCGACGGCGCAGCGGCCCTTGTGGTCGCATCGGCAAGAGCCGCGAGGCGACTGCAGCCTGCGCGCAGCGTGCGCATCCGTGGCATCGGTGTGAGCAGCGGCTCCAGCCGCAAGCCCGAGGAAGTGGGGCGCCACCTCACCCGTGTCGCGGCGAACCGGGCCTACGAGATGGCCGGGGTCGGCCCGGCGGACGTCTCCATCGCGGAACTGCACGACGCCTCGGCAATCGCGGAGATCCTGCACATGGAGAACTGCGGCTTCTGTGACTACGGCGACGGCGGCAAGCTGGTGGAAAGCGGCGCCACCCGATTGGGCGGTCGGCTGCCCATCAACGTATCCGGCGGCCTGCACTCGAAGGGCCATCCAATCGGAGCCACCGGCGCCATCCAGATCCGCGACCTGGTCGTCCAACTGCGCGGCGAAGCAGGCCCGGCGCAGGTGGCCAATGCCCGCATCGGCATGGCTGAGAACGGCGGCGGCTTCTACGGACTGGAGGAAGCGGCCTGTGTGGTGACTATTCTGGAGCGCGCGGGGAGCCTGGCATGACGCGCAGTCCGCTCCGCCTACTGGATTGGCCGGTGCCGACGGTGCGCCAGCGGTACACGCGGCGCGATACGGCGTTGTACGCGCTCTCGGTATGCGTCGGGCGCAACCCGCTTGATCAGCGAGCGCTACGGCTGGTGGATCCCTGGAGCGACGCGCTGCAAGCACTGCCATCGCTGGCCCTGGTCTTGGGCTATCCGGGCTTCTGGCTGGGCGAACGCGAGGTGCTGGAGGCAACCGGCGTCGTGCCCGCGCAGATCCTGCATGCCGAACAGGCCGTCACGCTCGCCGCGCCGCTGCCTCCCGAGGGTGAGGTACTGGGGGAGACTCGGGTTACCGCAATCGTCGACAAGGGCGCTGAGCGGGGCAGCTTGCTGTACTCGGAGCGCCGGATCCTGGAGGCGCGCTCCGGCTCCTTGCTTGCCACCTGTAGCCAAGTGCATTTTCTGCGTCGGGCCGGTGGCTTCGGATCCGCAGGCCAGCCGCCTGCGGCCCCACGGGCCGAGCCGCCGCAAGGCGCACCCCGCAGCCAGGCCGAGACGCCGACGCTTGCGCAGCAGGCCTTGCTCTACCGGCTCAATGGCGACGCAAACGCGCTGCACCTGGATCCGCAGCTCGCAGCCGCCGCGGGCTTTGCCCGTCCAATCCTGCATGGGACGTGCACGGCGGCCATGGCTGTAACGGCCGTGATCGAGTTGATTGCGGACGGTGATCCGAGCCGGGTCACCGGCTTCAGCGTCAGGATGACGAGCCCTGTTTTGCCTGGCGACATCTTGCGTACCGAGGTGTGGCCGGACGGCTCGTTCCGCACCCACGCATTGCAGCAGGGAAGCGTCGTCCTGGACAACGGGCGCGTGCAATTGGAGAGGAACTGAAACCCTTGCTCATCGGTATCCCTGGCCGTTCGCCACTATGCATTGGAGAGCTCGTCAGGGGCGTCAACCCGGAAAGTGAAGCAGTGGAACAGCTCAAGGAACTGGTGATTGGCGGGAGCGACGAGGCGAGCCGCAGCCTGGCCGACGATGTCGCCCGCTGCGTAAGCGGACTGCTGGCCGAAGGCTGTAAAGCCGGCGATCGGATTGCCGTTCTCATGCGCAACTGTCGTGAGCAGCTGGTCGTCACGCTGGCTGCACAGCACCTCGGGGCCTACCCGGTGCAGATGAACTGGCACAGCCAGGCGCCCGAGCTGCACTACGTGCTGGCAGATTGCGGCGCCTGCCTGCTGGCTGCGCACACGGACCTGCTCACGATCCTCGACGCTCGGCAAATCGCGCAATTGTCCGTCATCTCGGTGGCGCCGAACGCGGAACTGGCCGATGCGTACCGAATTCCACCTGAGAAGCAGCAGGTCAAGCGCGATAGCCGCGAGTGGCAGCAATGGCTGGCGCCGCATGAGCCGTCGCGCACGCCCCCATCGCCGGCGGTGGAAAGCATCATCTACACCTCCGGAACCACCGGTAACCCCAAGGGCGTGCGGCGTTTCGCATCGACCCCGCAGCAGGTTCTGCTGACGGAGAAGACGCGCCGGCAGATGACCGGGATCGATGCCGGCGCGCGCGTGATGGTCCCGGCGCCCCTGTACCACACGGCGCCGCACATGTTCGCCCTGCGCGCCGTGCGCAAGGCGGAGGCGCTGGTAGTGCCAGCCCGCTTCGATGCCGTGAAATTCCTGCGCGATATCGAGCGTTACCGTATCACGCATGTCTACGCGGTCCCGACCATCTTCGTGCGCCTGCTCGCGCTGCCGGAACGGGAGCGCAAGCGTTACGACCTGTCGTCGCTGCAGTTCGCGTTGCACGCCGGCGGGCCCTGTGCGCCGGCGATCAAGCGCGCCATGATCGATTGGTGGGGGCCCGTGATCAACGAGTACTACGGCTCCACCGAAGCGGGGCCGTCGACGTTCTGCACCAGCGTCGACGCGCTCGAGCACCCGGGGACCATCGGGCGGCCACTGGAAGGCGTGCGAATCGAGGTGCACGACGACGATGGCCGGCCCCTGCCGGCCGGCGAAGTCGGCGAATTGCTCGTGCGCAACGACGGCTACGCGGATTTCACCTACCTGAACCGCGACGCCGACCGCGCCGCCTTGCAGCGCGGCGGGCTCATGGCCACCGGCGATATGGGCTACTTCGACGCGGAGGGCTATTACTTCCTGTGCGACCGCAAGCGCGACCTCGTGATCTCCGGCGGCGCGAACATCTATCCGGCCGAAATCGAAGCCGCCACGCTGGAGCTGCCGCAGGCGGCGGACTGCGTGGTCTTCGGCATCCCGGACGAGGAATTCGGCGAGGCGCTCGCCGCGCTGGTGGAGCTGCACCCCGGCCAGAACCTAGAGGCGGAACAGGTGAAGGCACACCTGAAGAAGCGCCTGGCCGCCTTCAAGGTGCCGCGCTTGGTGGAGATTCGAGACCGGTTGCCGCGCGACGAGTCGGGCAAGATCCGCAAGCGCCTGCTGCGCGAGCCGTTCTGGAAGGACGCCGGGCGTCGGATCTGAGGCGCGAGCCGCTCAGCCACGGCTTGGGCGGCGCGATGCACGGCAAATCCGACGGAGCAAAGAGCAAGAGCCTAGGTTGCTACACCTAAGCCCTTGATTTTATTGGCGCGCCCGGCAGGATTCGAACCCACGACCCCTTGGTTCGTAGCCAAGTACTCTATCCAACTGAGCTACGGGCGCAGCGGCCGCAATGTTAGCACGTCTCGTCCTTCCGCCCGGAGGCTCAGAGCTGGCCAAGACCGAGCCGGCCCAATGCGCGGCCAGCCTTCACACCCGCCGCCCGGAAGGCCGGGGCTCATAGCGATCCTCCAGCTCCGCCCAGCGCGAGAACCCGACGATCCGCTTGTACTCCTCGAAGCCGACCCCGGTGCCGACCAGCTTCAGCTCGCCGCTGCGCAGGTCCTCGAGGCTCGCCTGCATGACGCGGGTGATCCGCATCAGCAGC
Organism: Lautropia sp.; assembly: GCA_050249335.1. GTDB lineage: Bacteria > Pseudomonadota > Gammaproteobacteria > Burkholderiales > Burkholderiaceae_E > Lautropia. The sequence continues at coordinate 1,473 of JBFWQR010000030.1, read as the reverse complement.
GAGATGCCGTAAATGACGATGCGAAAGCCGAGCGCCTCGAGCTCGGCCGGCTTCAGGATCGGCGTGCGGCCGCCCTCGAGCATGTTGGCCATCAGGCGCAGGCCGGACAGCTCGCGGCCGATCCGCCGCATTTCGTCGACCGACTCCGGCGCCTCGACGAAGATGCCGTCGGCGCCGGCGCGGGCATAGCGCTCGCCGCGCCGCAGCGCCTCGCTGATGCCGTAGACCTCCCGCGCGTCGGTGCGCGCGATGATGAAGGTCCGCGGGTCGAGGCGGTTCTCCGCCGCCGCCCGGATGCGCGACTCCATCTGTTCGGCGGACAGCAGCGCCTTGCCGGCGATGTGGCCGCAGCGCTTCGGTGAAATCTGGTCCTCGAAGAACAGCGCCTGCACGCCCATGCGCTCGTAGGTATGCACGGCATGGACGACGTTCTTGACGTCGCCGTAGCCGTTGTCGATGTCGACCAGCACGGGCAGATCGGAAGCCGCCATGATGTCGCGGATGCCGGCCGCGATCTCGCCGAGCCCGGCCAGTCCGATGTCGGGCAGCCCGTAGCGCACGCCGACCAGCGGGAAGCCGCCGATGAAGTAGGCCCTGAACCCGGCCTGGCGGATCAGCAGCGCCGACAATGCGTCGTGCGCGCCGGGCAGGACCAGCGGTCGTTCGGTCTCGACGAGCTCCCGGAAATGCGTGCTTGCGGCGATGGTCATCGCTGATTGCTCCAGCTGCAGGCCCAGCGGCATGAAGCGTACCATCCGGTCACCTGTCCATCATCTCCATCGCCCGACGGACGCCGATGCCTGCCGATCCCCGGTCCGCTGCCAGCCGCGACGCCTTCGTCGAGACCGACGTGCTGATCGCCGGTGGCGGCCCGTGCGGCCTGATGCTCGCGAACGAGCTCGGCCGCCGCGGCCTGCGCTGCCTGCTGGTCGATGCCAAGCCGGACACGGCCTTCAATCCGCAGGCCAATGCCACGCAGGCGCGGACGATGGAGCACTTCCGGCGGCTGGGCTTCGCGCACGAGATCCGCGCGTTGGGGCTGCCCTCCGATCATCCGACCGACATCGCCTACTTCACCCGCTATGCCCGCCACGAGCTGGCGCGGATCCGCCTGCCGACGGCCGCCGAAGCCGTCGCCAGGGCCAGGACGATGACCGGCTCCTGGAGCGCGGCGGAGCTGCCGCATCGGATATCGCAGAAATTCGTCGAGGCCACGCTGCGGCGCCATGCCCATGCCTGGCCGGCTGCCGACATCCGCTACGGCTGGACGCTCGATCGCTTCGCGGACGAGGGCTCGTCGGTGAGCGCGACGATCCGGCCGAGCGCTGGTCCGGTGGTCGGGATCCGGGCGCAGGTCCTGGTCGGCGCCGACGGGGCGCGCAGCGTCGTCAGGCGCGAGCTCGGCATCCCCTGGGACGGGGTCACCGGCATCCAGCGCGACTTCTTGGGCGGCTGGAGGTTCGCCGGCTGTCG
>JBFWQR010000029.1:0-54666 GCA_050249335.1 Lautropia sp. | reverse complement strand
AATCGGCTGCGCGCTTATTTCCTCCGACCGCGAGCGCCCGCAGCCGTCCGGCCTTGATGCGCTCGGTGGAGCTCGTCATCGCCACCGCATCGACTTCGCCCGCCACGGCAGCGTGATAGCTGGCGGCTCCGCCCTTGTATGGGACATGCAGCAGGTCTGCACCCACTTTGGCCGCCAGTGATTCGAAGCTCAGCTGCGGCCCGCTTCCCAGGCCATACGTGCTGTAGCGAATCCGCTTCGGCTCGGACTTGGCGAGCTGCACGAGATCCTGGAAGCTCTGCGCCGGCACCGAGGGGTGCACGGCGATGATGAAGGGGCTGGTGATTCCGATGGCGCTGATGTAGGCGATGTCCTTCAGAGGGTCCAGCAAAGGCTTCTTGGACAGAAACGGCGTGATCACCAGGCTGTCCGAATACAACAGGCCCAACGTATACCCGTCCGGGTTGGCCGACATCAACGTGCGAATGGCGATCACCCCGTTGGCGCCGGGTCGATTCTCCACAACGACGGCCTTGCCCATGGACTGGGAGAGCTTGTCGGCGACCAATCGAGTGACTGCGTCGGTAGACGCGCCTGGAGGACCCGGGGCGATCAGCTTGATGGTGCGGGCAGGGTAGGGCTCGGCGCCCGATCCGGGCTGGGCCAGGCTCACGCCTACGACAGCGGGCGCGAGCGCGAGGGCCAGAAGCAGTCTTCGCATGTCGGTCTCCATTTTTGGAACTAAGAACCAAAATCTCGACGAATGGCATCCTGGAAGGACGCGTGCGCCCGAGCCATCGATCAAACGGCGGTGGCGCGGGCTCTCGGTACGATCTCGATCTCCCGCGCAGGCGAGGGCGCCGTCGCTCGGCAGCGGCATCGGCAAGCCGCGGCCGTCGTTGCCGCGCATGCCGTCGCTTGCTGCGGCCAGGATACGGCCAGTACGATATCAGAAGTAGTACGTCGTTCTAAATAATTGTTTCCCCGAGGCTCCTCGGGGCGCGCCTCCGCAGCACGTCGTCGGCGCGTACGCATGGCGCGTCGGCCCGGCGCTGTCGACAGACTGGCAGCCCCCGAGCTGCGGGCCGCCTTGGCTTCGCTCGGCGGGCGAGCGCCTGCCGTGCCGCCGAGCGCTTAGGCTGGTCGCCGGCCCCTGCCGGCTCGGGAGGCGGCTGCTGGCGGACTCGATGCCGCGAATGGCCGGGGACTGCCTCCAAGCCGCAGCGTCAACGTTCGGGCCGCCTGCAGGAGCAGCGGCTCCCAGCGTCTGATGGCGGCAGCCGTGAAGCGGATGTCCGGGCCGGTCAACCCGATCGCTCCGATGCATTCCTGATGGCTGTCGAATACGGGCGCTGCCATGCCGGTCATGCCGGCGTGGATCTCGCCACGAGTGATCGCGATCAACGACTGACGCAGCGCGGAATTCGCGTCGGCGGCGCCGGCAAAGCTCTGAAAGATGCGGCCTGCGGCCCCGCGATCGAGCGGCACGATCTCGCCCGGTCCGCCATGGTCGCGGACGGGCAGGGGTGAGTGGACCCGGCACAGGGTGACGCGGACATCCTGCTTCGGGAGGATGTAGGAGGCGCTTTCCAGCGTGACCGCCACCAATTCGCGCAGCACGGGCAGCACGATCTCCTCCAGCTGCATGCCATGGTGGAAGCGGCCCGACAGCATCAGCGGCTTGGCGCCCACATGGAATTCGCCATTGGGCCGCCGAACCACGTAGTTCCGCTCCGCCAGAGTGGACAGCAGCCGTAGCACGGTCGCTTTCGACAGCCCGGTGCGCTGTGTCAGTTCCGCGACGGTCAGCGTAACCTCGTCGTGCAAGAACGCGTCGAGCACCTGCATCGCGCGCTGGATCGCAGCGACAGGCCGATCACCGTCGGCGTCATGAGTCGGCTCGTTGAGGTCCTGCGGAGTCCGTTCGCCTCGGGCGGGGGGAGAGGCCATGTATTTCGACGCTCCTTTCTGGTGAATCCACATGTACGGCGGGATACCCGGACCCCGCCGAGGTCGGGCCTCTCAATCGCGATGGCTGGCGAGCGCCGCCTCGAACAGGCGCCCGTTGCCGCCCAGCTGTACGGTGACCCCCTGCGCCGCGCGCAGCAGCGGAGGCTCCCACTGACGGATGGCTTCGGGGGTGAAGCGCTGGGCGGGTCCGGTGAGCGCGACTGCACCCACGCAGCCGCCGGCGCGATCGAACACGGGACTGGCCATGCCAAGCATGCCGCTTTCGATCTCTCCGGTCGTGACCGCCAGCAGCCGCTCCCGAATCGCGCGATCGCGGGCCTGTCCATGAAGAAAGGCGCGCAGTACGTGGCCGCCCGCGCCCCGGTCCAGCGGCGTCACGTCGCCAGGCAGACCGTGATCCCGTAGCGCATGCGACGAGTGCACCCGGTGCAGCATGATTCGCCCTTCATTCAGCGGCACCACGTAGCACGCGCTCTCCTGCGTCTGATCGACCAGCGCACGCAGGAAGGGAATCACGCCCTCTTCAGGCTGCACCGCCTGCTGGTAGCACGTCGCCAGCTGCAGCAGGGACGGGCCGACATGGAAGTCGCCATTCGCGGTCCGGACCAAATACTCCTGCTGTTCGAGCGTGCGAAGAATGCGGGCCGTCGTGCTCTTGTACAAGCCGGTGAGCGCCGCGATCTCTGCCAGAGTCAAGGTGCCGTTGGCGTGCAGGAATGCATCGAGCACCAGCATGCCGCGCTGCACGGTCGCAACGGGTCGGGTCGTGTCGTCATCGTGTTCCTGCAACTGCGGATCGTCTGCTGCTTTCTTCACCTCGGCTGCCTTAGAGAGCTGGAAATCCGCCCGCGGCACTTCGCTTGCCGCTCCCGTGCCCTGCAACGCCATCGAGGCGGCGACGTTGACGGCATCCAGCGAATTCCGTCGTTGCGTCCCCGCCCGTGACCGCGGCACAGCGTCGCATTATCCACGCTCCCAGCGGGCATCCAGGTTGCGAGACCGGTAGGGTCCCGCGCCGAGCACGCGCACCGCCGCGTCGCATCCGGAGTTTGCCGGGTGTCCTGTTTCGGCTTAGAATGAAAAAATAGGATGGCGTACTAATATGGAGAAGCTCTGATGAACCTTCGATCTTGTGCGCACGTCGCGCTGCGCTGCGCGGACGCTCAGGAGACCGTCGATTTCTATCAAGGCGTTCTCGGATTGCCCATGACCATCGCCGACCGGGTGGAGACTTACATGGGCCAGGAGTGCCTGTACCTGCACCTGTTCTTCAAGCTCGGTGACGGCAATTTCATCGCCTTCTTCGACACGCCGGATTTCCCCGAGATGTCGCGCACCCGCGATCCCTCTGAACCCAGGTTCGCGCCGCACTACGCCTATTTCGCCGGGAGCGCGAAAGAGGTCGACGAGTACAAGGCACGGCTGGAGGGCGCCGGCGTATCGGTTCAGGGACCCGTCCTGCGCGCGCCGTTCCATTCGATCTACTTCGCCGATCCCTCCGGTCATCGGATGGAGATCACCGCGCACGTTCCCACCAAGGACGAGCGCTACAAGGAGGACGCGGCCAAGGCTGCCGCCGTGTTGCGCAAGTGGAACGAGGAAAAGGCCAACCGCCGCAAGCCGGTTGGCGTTTCCGCCTGAGCACGGGCAGGGCGTTTCATGCTCGGCACGCTGGTCATTCTGGATGCCGATCGCGGTTCCGCGTCGGAAACGCGCAGCGGCATCCAAGCCACCAACCCGAAGATCTACGGGCGCCTGGCGGCCGAGGGCTGCGGTAAGGAGATCGCGTTTCTGGTAGCGCACCCGGCCAACAATTTCATGAATCACTACCTTCTCGAGCCCTTGCAGCGGCGCGGCAGGGCCATCCTGGGGCTGAACACCCGGTACGCGAACAACGAGGCGTTCCTGATCATGGAGCGCGCCGTGCAGGACATCGGCCGCGGCGTACGATTCCTGCGGGAGCAGGGCTATCGGCGGGTCTGCCTGATCGGCAATTCCGGCGGCGCTTCGCTGTCGTGCTTCTTCCAGTCGCAGGCGGAGAATCCCACCGTCCGCGCCGCGCCTGACGGCCAACCGGTCGACCTGATCGCTTCCGCGCTGGTCCCCGCCGACGGGATCGCGCTGGTGGCAGCCCACCAGGGGCGTCCCCTGGTGCTGACCGACCGTCTCGATGCGGCCGTGACCGACGAGCGGGACGTCCTGGCTACCGATCCTGATCTGGATATCTTCAATCCGGCCAATGGTCCGCCCTTCTCGTCCGAGTTCGTCGGCCGCGTGCGGGCTGCGCAACTCGCGCGCAATCGTCGCATCACGGCCTGGTGCAAGGGGCGCCTGGCCCAGTTCGCCAGGCTCGGTCCGGAGCAACCGCTCACCGACGAAGCCTTCATCGTCCAGCGCACGCTGGCCGACCCGCGCTACGTGGACATCTCTCTCGAGCCGTCGGGTCGCACGCCGACGACCACACTCGGCAAGCCGCTGGCCGACGACAACTACGCCGCCAACGGATCCGCCCGGCTTTCCACGGTCCGTTCCTGGCTCAGCCAGTGGAGCATCGACTGCTCGCTCGCCGACGGGCCGAAGCGGATCGCCGAAACGGCCGTGCCGGTGCTGAACATCAATTTCATGCAGGACGAGATCGTATTTCCCAGTGATATGCGTGCCTGGAAGACTGCGGTGGGAGCGCGCGGCGAGCACCACGACCTCGATGGCTGCGGCCACTATCCCATGACCAAACCGCTCGTCGTCGACAAGGTGGCGGATCTGATCGTGGAGTGGGCCGATCGCAAGCTGGCCTGAGTTCCGGCCCGCGTTGCAATGGAGAACGGCATGTTCCACACGCTATCGATTCAAACCGGCAAGGCGGGCATGCTGCCGGCGCTGGTGCACCGGTTCTCCGAGGAGACGCTGCCGTTGCGCCGCCGTCACGGGGGGGCTTTCAGGGGCGCCTGGACGTCGGAGTTCGGAGACCTCAACGGCCTGTTCGTGCTCTGGGAGTTCGGCAGCCTGGCCGAGCTGCACGCGACGGCCGAAGCGCAAGCGCATTCGGCTGAGTGGATCGCGCACATCCGCTCGGTCGGCGAGCTCATCGACGGCGAGCAGGTGATGCTGCTCAAGCCATACCGCCCGATCACCCGACCGGCGGATGAGGGCCGGATGTACGACTTCCGTATCTACGACATCAAGCCTTTCCATGCCGACGAATATGCCCGGCTTCTGAGCGAAGTCATGCCTGTGCGCGAGAGACACTCCCGTAACTTCGGCATCTGGACACCCATGGCGGGCAACGTGCACAGCGTGGTGCATCTGTGGCCCTACGAAGATGCCGACCAGCGGCTGCGGGTGCGCGCAGCCGTGGCCGCCGAGCCGCAGTGGAAAGAGTATGTCGGCATGGTATTCCCGCTCCTCGTCAAGCAGCGTTCCAGCCTGCTGCGGCCGGTTCCCGGCCTGCCGAGGGTCTGAGAAGAAGACGCGTAGCAAGGTCGCTCAGGCCGCGGCGTCCAGGCCCTGTCGCGCCATCGATCTTTTTGTTCATGAATGGAGGAGACGGGTATGAAGAAGCTGTTCGCGACGCTCGGCCTGGGCTGTGCGGTGCTGCTCGCCGCAGGCGAATCCGCGGCGCAGCAGTGGCCCGACCGGCCGGTCAAGCTGGTCGTCGGCGCGCCGCCCGGAGGCGCCGCCGATTTCGTCGCGCGGTATGTTTCAGACAAGCTGACCCGCTCGCTTGGCCAGGCCGTGGTCGTGGAGAATCGCCCGGGCGCCGGGGGCGTGGTGGCAGTGAAGTCCATGCTGGGCGCCAAGCCGGACGGATATACGCTGCTGCTGTTCTTCGCAGACAACTTCACCATTGCGCCGCAGCTGGCGAAGACGCCGCCCTACGATTCGCTGAAGGACGTGAGCTACATCGGCGCGGTCGCGCGCAGCAGAAGCTTTTTCGTCGCGGTGCATCCGTCCGTTCCCGCGCAGACTTTCGAAGAGTTCGTCAAGCTCGCCAAAGGCGCGCCGGGCAAGGTGACCTACGCCACCTACGGCCTGGGAACCTTCCCGCATCTGAGCTTCGAGATGCTGGTTGCGCGGGCCGGGATCGACATGGTTCACGTGCCATACAAGGGCGGCGTGGAGAGCCAGCAAGCGGTCGTGGCGGGCGACGTCAACGCCGTTGCAGCCATCAACATCGTCGAACTGATCAAGGCCGGCAGGCTGCGCGCTCTTGCGCTCGGCGGCGCGAAGCGCTCGGAGGTCCTGCCGCTCGTTCCCACGCTGGCGGAGCTGGGTTATGGAGAGGAAGTCTTCGGTCCCGTGGTGTATGGCGTAGCCGCGCCCGCCGCGGTGCCACCGGCGATCATCGAGCGTCTCTCCCGCGAGGTTCGGAATGCAGCCGAAGCAGCCGATGGGCCCGAGAAGCTGAACGGTATCGCGTCCGAGCCGTACTGGGCGAGCGGTGAGCAAATGCGCACCATGGTCCGCCAGGCATCGGCCAGCTACGCGCCCATCATTCAGCGCCTGTCCCTGGCCAAGTGAGCGCGGCGATCGCTCATTGCGCCTGCTGTTGACCACGATGGCACGACTGCGCTCGGAACCGTATCGCCGGGAAGAGCAGCTCAGGACGGAGCCCGGCCCGGCGGAGGCGAATTCCCGGGACGCCGAATACGATGTGGTGGTCTTCGGCAGCGGCGCCGGCGGCATGACCGCCGCGCTGGCAGCGGCGCTCGAAGGGCTGACGGTCGTCGTGTGCGAGAAGCATGCGTGCTTTGGCGGGACAGCCTCCAATTCCGGCGGCGGCATCTGGGTGCCCTGCAGTTCGCAGGCCATGGACGCCGGCATCGAGGATTCCCCGGAGATCGTGCGCCGCTACCTTCGTGGCGAACTTGGAAGGGCTTATAACGAGGAGCTGGTCGAGGCGTTCCTCCAATCCGGGCCGCGCGCGCTGGACGATCTGGCCTCGCGCTCGGAGCTGAAGCTCCAGCTCGGCGACATTCCGGACTATCACCCCGAAGCCCCGGGCGGCCGCCTGTCCGGCCGCGTGCTGTTCCCCGAGCCATTCGACGGGCGCAAGCTCGGCAAGGCGTTCTCCGGGCTGCGCTCGCCCTGGCGACGCTTTCTGATTTTCGGCGGCATGATGGTAGGGCGGCGGGAGATCCCGGCGCTGATGCGGCCATTCTCCTCCTGGGCCAATTTCCGCTACGTATGCCGGGTTCTCGCGCGTTACGCCTCGGACCGGCTCAAGTACCCTCGCGGCACGAATCTGCTGATGGGTAACGCGCTTGCGGGACGGTTGCTCTACAGCTTGCGCAAGGCAGGCGTGGCGATGCAATCGCAGGCCACACTCGTGGATCTTCTGCTGACGCCCGCGGGCGGCGTGCAGGGCGCCCTCGTGGACACCCCGTCGGGAAGACTTCGCTTGCGTGCCCGCAAGGGCGTGGTGCTTGCCACCGGCGGCTTCCCGCACAGCGCGACGCTGCGCGCCCGCTATGCAGCCGACTATCCGCACCATCATTCGATGGCGTACCGCGAGAGCGTCGGCGATGGTCTGAAGGCGGCAGTCCGTATCGGGGCGGGGGTGGTCCATGACGAGGGTACGCCGTGCTTCTGGACGCCGGTTTCGGTGCTGCAGGAGAAGGACGGCAGCCAGCTCACCTACGGCTACGGTCACCTCGACCGCGGCAAGCCCGGCGCCATCCTGGTCAATGCGCGAGGGCGCCGTTTCGCGAACGAGTCGGACTCCTACCACGACGTGATCCTCGCGATGTTCAGCCAGGGCGATGCCGACGCCAACGTCCAGTCGCATCTGGTCTGCGATCACGACTTCATCCGAAAGTGGGGTTGCGGCGCCGTTCGCCCGGCGCCTTACCGCCTGCAGCCTTTCATCGAGCGCGGCTACCTGATTCGCGCGGGAACCCTGGAGGCGCTTGCCGATCGGATCGGCGTGGACCGAGCTGCTTTGCTGGCCACCGTGGGCGAACACAACCAGCATGCGCGGGCGGGGGTGGATCCGGTGTTCGGCAAGGGGAGCTCGGCATTCAATCGATACAACGGCGATACCGACTGTAAGCCGAACCCCTGCCTGAAGGTGATCGAGCACGGGCCGTTCTATGCGGTGCGGATCTACCCCGGCACCATCGGTACGGCAGCAGGCATTCGCACCGACGGCAACGCGCAGGTCCTGCGTGAAGACGGCAGCAAGATCGCGGGGCTGTATGCCTGCGGCAACGACATGGCCTCGGTGATGCGGGGGCACTACCCCGGCCCCGGCATCACCCTCGGGCCAGCGATCGTGTTCGGCTGGCGCGCGGGCATGCACATCGCTGGACGGTTGCCCATGCTCGCAATGCCATCCACCGCGGATGAGGCTGGGCGAGCAGCGGCGCAGGCATGACGACCATGCAAGGACTGGATCTCATATGACGAATCCGATGAACGAGCTGATCGTCGAGGGGTTGTTCGCTGGCGAGATCGCGGTGGTGACGGGCGGCGGTCAGGGTATCGGCTTTTCCGTCGCCTACAGCCTGGCGGCGGCGGGCTGCAAGGTCGTGATCGCCGATCAGGACGAGGCCCGAGCGCGGCGTGCCGCAGCGCGGATCGCCGAAGCCGGCCATCGCTGCGAAGGGCGCCCGCTGGATGTTTCGAAATTCGAAGACTGCCGGATGCTGGCAGCGGAGGTGGAGCGATCGCTGGGCCCGGTTTCCGTCCTGGTCAACAACGCCGGGGTGTCGACCGCCGCGAAGCTGCAGGAGGATGGCTTCGACAGCGAAGTGGACCGGATCCTGGCCGTCAACTTTCGCGGGGTGCTCAATGCCAGCCGCGCATTCCTGCCGCAACTGGAGAGGACGCGGGGGGCCATCGTGAACACGTCTTCCATCACGGCCTTCGTCGCTGGCAACAGCGCCCTGCCGTATGCTGCATCGAAAGCGGCGGTGACCCAGGCTACGCGCAACATGGCGCGCGAGCTCGGGGTCAAGGGTATCCGCGTCAATGCGATCGCACCGGGCCTGACTCGCACGCCTCTCGCCGAGCGTGCGTTCGATGATGAAGCGCGCGTGGCGCGCATGACCGAGCGCACGGCGCTGAAGCGCCTGGCCGAGCCGGTCGACATGGCCGGCCCCGTTCTCTTCCTCGCCTCGCGAATGGCGCAGTACGTCACCGGCGTCACGCTTCCGGTCGACGGCGGACATCTTGCGAGCTGATCCATCGTTTCGGAAATGCTGTCGAGCGACGCCATGGACATGAGCTTCGAAGTGAAAGACCGCCTGGATGGAGTGCCGGTAGTGGATGTCGATCCGTTCGACGAAGCCTGGCTACGCACGCCCTACGAGTACTGGGAGCAGTTGCGCAACGTCGGGCCCGTTGCGTGGATTCCGAAGTACCAATGCTACGTTTTGTGCAGGTACGAGCAGGTGAAGGCCGCCCAGGCGGATTGGCGCACGTTCACCACGGCCCACGGCGCGGGCTTGTCCGATATTCGCAAGCCGGAGAACTGGCGGCCGGCCAGCGTGATCGTGGAGGTGGAGCCGCCTCGGCACACCGAGGTGCGCAAGGTCGTCAACGGGGTGATTTCTCCGAAGGCCGTGCGCGGCTGGCGCGCCCGCTTCGAGTCCGATGCCGAGGCGATGATCGCCCCGTTGATCGAGCGCCGCACCTTCGACGGTGTGCGCGACGTCGCGGAGTCCTACGTGCTCAAGGTGTTTCCGGACTCGATGGGCCTGGAGATCAACCGCGAACAGGCCGTCGCCGTGGGAGACCTCAACTTCAACAGCATCGGCCCGAAGAACGAGCGGGTTGTCGCGTCTCACAAGCACGTCGAACCCTTCCTGGAGTGGTGGCATTCGGCCGTGAGAGGTGAAATGCTCAGGGCCGGAGGGTTCGGCGAAGAGATGTTTCGACAGGAGGCTGCAGGGCAGATCGAGCAGGGCCTGGCAGGCAAGCTGACCATGACGTTCCTGCGCGGCGGCATGGACACCACCATCAGCTCCATCGGCAACGCGCTTTGGCTGTTTGCGAGCAATCCCGATCAGTGGCAATTGCTGCGCAGCCGGCCGGAGCTGCTGAGAGGAGCATTCGACGAGGCACTTCGGATCGAATCTCCGATCTCGACCAACTTTCGCACGACTACTACCCAGGTGGAGATCGACGGCTGCAGGTTGGCCGCAGACAAGAAAGTGCATCTGATGCTGGGCGCGGCGAATCGGGATCCCCGACGTTGGGTCCACCCGCACAGATTCGACATCACGCGCGACGCCGCCGGCCATGTTTCGTTCGGCACGGGAATCCATGCCTGTGCAGGCCAGCTGATAGCGCGACTCGAATTCGATTGCGTGATGAAGGCTCTGATGAAGCGCGTCAAATCGATCGGGCTCGCGGGCAAGGCCGAGCACCGCGTCAACAACGCGTTGCGCACATTGGACCATCTGCCGCTCGAGGTGACCCTCGATGACTAGGATCGTTTTCGAATGGGCCAGCGGAGAACGGCGTGAGATCGACGTCGAGCCTGGAGCGGTGCTGATGCATGCGGCGTTGGCCGAGGGAATCGATGGCATCGTCGCCGAATGCGGCGGTGCCGCCGCTTGCGGCACTTGCCATGTCTACGCCGATTCTCGAACGCTGGCCAGGCTGCCGTCCATCGAGAGCAACGAGGAGGCGATGCTGGACTTTACGGCCGAGCCCCGCCAGCACGACAGCCGGCTGAGCTGCCAGATCCGCGTGACGGAAGACATGGACGGCGCCATCTTCCGCATCCCGGCCCGGCAGCTCTAGCCGGCCGCCGTCGCTGCACGGACATGCGTTCGCTCGACGTCGTCACGCAATCACCGACGGAGCGGGTGTACCTCGACCGCCCGGCGATGGATGCAATCCGCGCAGAGGCCGATCTGATCGGCGCTTCCCGGGTGTTCATCATTGCCAGCGGCACGCTGGCGCGCACGACCGACGAAGTCGAACGCGTTCGTTCGGCGCTCGGCGACCGGTACGCAGGCACGTACGCGCGAGTGCCGGTTCGCGCTTCTCATGCCGCCGTCATCGAAGCAGGGCGTCTGGCCCGCGCGGCCGGCGCCGATCTGCTGGTGACCATGGGCGGCGGGACCATCGCCGATGCGGCGAAGGTGATCGCACTGTGCATGAAGCACGATTTGCGCGAACACGAGGACCTCGAACCGTTCCGATACTATGCCGGCGAGGACGGCGCAGTGGTGCGGCCGGCGTTCGAGGGGCCGGACGTTCGCATCGTGGCCGTGCCGACGACCTTGTCCGGCGCCGAGTTCTGGTGGGCGGGCGGCATCTACGACGAACGTACGCAGACCAAGCACGGCTACTACCATCGCAGGATGGGCCCGGTGGCGATCGTGCTCGACCCTGCGGTGACGCGTCACACGCCGGCGTGGCTGTGGACTTCCACGGGTGTGCGGGCCATCGACCATGCCTGCGAAACGCTCGGCTCTCGACTTTCCAATGCCTACTGCGATGGCCTGGCGGAGCACGCACTGCAACTGCTGCATGAGGGGTTGGTGCGCGTGAAGGCCGATCCCGCCGACATGCCGGGCCGTCTGCAGTGCTTGATCGGCAGCTGGCAGGCGATGACGCCCATCACGGCCGGTGTTCCCATGGGACTGAGCCATGCCGTCGGGCACAAGATGGGGCCGGTGTGCGCCGTACCGCACGGCTACACGTCTTGCATCACGGCACCGAATGCATTGTCTTTCAACGCTGCTGCAAATGGAGATCGCCAGCGCAAGATCAGCAACGCGCTCGGCGCGCCGGACCAGCCGGCACACGTCCTGCTCGACCGCTTGATCCGCGAGCTCGGGATGCCCCGCCGCATCGCCGACGTGGTGAAGGAGCCGCCGAATCTGGAGAGCCTGGTAGAGCAGATCATGACGGACTACTGGATCTATACCAACCCCCGCCCGATGGACAGGGCCGACGTCGAGCAGTTCTTGCAGGGATTGCTCTGAAACTGCCGTCAGCAGCCGCTCATGCAAGTGCCCCTGCTGCTATCAAAGACCCAGGCATCGCAAGCCAGCGGGCGGCGGTGGCTGGTCCTACGGCCTCGCCGGCAAGCCGAACGCGATCAGCGTCTCGCCGATCGCGTTGCCGAGCGACGGATGGCCGCCGGCGGCAACGACGACATACTGGCGGCCGGCGACGCTGTAGCTCATCGGGCCTGCCTGGCCGCCGTTCGGCAGCTCGCCGGCCCACAGCTCGCGGCCGCTCGCGGCATCGAATGCGCGCAGCAGGTTGTCCATGGTCGCGGCGACGAACACGACACCGCCGGCGGTCGCGAGCGGGCCGCCGAAGTTCGGCGTGCCGAAGCCGAGCGAGATGCCGAGCGGCGCCAGCTTGCGGGTGTTGCCGAGCGGCACCTCCCAGGCGAGCGTGCCGGTCTCTACGTCGACCGCCGCAAGCGCGCCCCACGGCGGTGGGTTGCACGGCAGGCCGAGCGGCGAGACCACCAGCTCGCGGATCATGCCGTACGGCGCGCCGAGCATCAGCGCGATCTCGCGGCCGGGCTCGGCGGCGCGGCGGCGGCGCGCCTCGTCGGCCGGCAGCAGCGTGACCCGGCTGATCGCGCGGCTGGTGTTGACGAACACGCGGTTGCGCGCCGGGTCGAGCGCGACCCCGCCCCAGTTGGCGCCGCCGCCGGAGAACGGCACCATCAGCGTGCCGCCGCCCAGCGACGGCGGCGTGAACAGGCCCTCGTTGCGCGCCGCCGACGCGATCGCGCGGCGACAGGCGATCCGGTCGAAGCCGAGCAGCCCGAACGCCTGATCGGCGGTGACCTGCTGCGGCGCGAGCACTGGTTGGCCGACCGAGTACGGCTGGGTCGCCGCGGCGCGTTCGCCCGGGACGTCGCTGGCCGGCACCGGCCGCTCCTCGACGCGCGTCAACGGCGCACCCGTCTCGCGGTCGAGCACGAACAGGAAGCCCGACTTGGTCGCGAACGCGAGCGCCGGGATCACCCGGCCTTCGCGGCGGAAGTCGAGCAGCGTCGGGCCGGCCGGCACGTCGTAGTCCCACAGGTCGTGGTGGACCGTCTGGAAGTGCCATACCACTTCGCCGGTGGCGCCGCGGACCGCGACGACGCTGTTGGCATAGCGGTTGTCGCCGGGACGCAGGCCGCCGTAGAAGTCCGGGCTCGGACTCGAGGTCGGCAGGAACACCAGGTCGCGCGCCGGGTCGACGCTGATCGAGCCCCAGACGTTGGCCTGGCCGGTCGTGGCCGCGCTGCCGGCCTCCCAGGTCGGGCTCGCGACCGGATCGAAGCGGCGCGGCACCGGCTCGAAGGTCCAGCGCGGGGTGCCGCTGCGGGCATCGAACGCGCGCACCGTGCCATCGGGGCCGAACGCGCGATTGTTGTCGCCGCTGGCCGAACCGACCACGACGACATCGCCGACCACCGCCGGCGCCGAGGTGAACTGCAGTTCGCCGGGCTGCAACTCCGGCCGCGGCAGCGGGATCCGGATCGTGCCGCCATCGCCGAAATCGCCGCAGCGGCTGCCGTCGCGCGCGTCGAGCGCGATCAGCCGGCGGTCGGTGGTCGCGACATAGATCCGCTCGCTGCAAGCGGCGGCACGGGGCGCTGCCGTCGCCGACGTTGCCGCCGTGGCTGCCGCCGGGTCGCGCCAATAAGCGACGCCGCGGCAGTTGAACTTCTCGCCGGGCACGCGCGCCGGCAGTTCGAGCTCGGGATCATGGACCCAGCGCTCGCTGCCGGTCGCCGGATCGAGTGCGACGACGCGAGCGAACGGCGTGCAGAACACCAGGTGGCCGGCGGCCAGGATCGGCGTCGCTTGGAACTTGCCGTGCCGCGCCATCGCGCCGCGCCAGTTCGCCGGTCCGGTAGCGCCAGACCTCCTGCAATCGCGCGACGTTGGCCGGCGTGATCTGGGTGCTGGCCGCGTGGCGCCGGTGTCCGGGGTCGCCACCGGCCGTGGTCCAGCCGAGCTCGTCAGGCGCTGCGGCCGCGGTGGCCGCCGCCCCGTCTGCCGCCGTCGGCGGCCGGCCCGCCTGCGGCGCGCTGGCCTGCGGCATGCCAGCCTGCGGCGGCGTGTATTGCAGCCACCAGACCGCGACCGCGGTGGCGGCCAGCAACGATGCCAGCGCGGCCAGCAGCCGCGTGATCCACTTCACGGAACGGTGCATTGCGGCCTGCGGCCGGCGGCGCCGGGCGGTCCGACATGAACGGCGGTGACGAATCCCGCACAGTCGGCGCCGGTGCCGCGGCCTAGAGTGACGGCTGGAGCGACATCGACCGCGCGACCGGCGCGGCCGAGTCGCGCCGGAGCGAACCATGCAGACGCAGATGCAGACGCCGACCCCGATTCCATCCGCGATTCCGCCCGCGATGATCGTGCGCCCGCTGCCGCGAGCCTTCGTCGGCGCACCGCAGGCCTACCAGCAGATTCACGCCTGGGCGGCCGAGCGCGGCCTGGCCGATCGGCCGATCGAACTGATGCTCGAGCAGTGGCTGGCGTCACGGACCGAACGCCGCCGCCGGCCGCGCTGACCGCCCTGACCGCGTTTCCCGGCGCGATCGCGATCGCGATCGCGATCGTGACCGTGACCGTGACCGCCGGCCGCTTCACATCGCGTCGCCGGCCGGTGCGACCGCTGCGCCGGCGATGCCGTGGCGGGCCAGCGCCGCGGCGACGAAGCCGTCGGCTTTCATCGCTTCGACGAAGCGGGCCAGCAGCGCATGCGCCGCGGCGCTGCGGCGGCGCGGCGCGCCCATCGCCTGGCGGATCACCATGAAGCGGCCCGGCAGCAGCCGGACGCCGGAACGCCGGGCCAGGTCGGCCTCGAGCTGCTGGCGCACGCCAGCCGCGACTTCATAGTCCGATCCGACGAAAGTGTCGACCACTGCCTGCGACGACGCGACCCGGACCAGGCTCGCGTGTTTCAGCGCTCGCGTCAGGTAGAGGTCGTAGGCGCTGCCCTGGCCGACCACGACGCGGTGTCCCGGCCGATCGACCGCGTCGATCGCGGTCAGCGGCGAGTCGTCGCGGACCAGGTAGGCGCCCTCGATCAGTACGTACGGCGTCGTGAAGACGATGCCGGCGCCGCGCGCCGGATCGATCGCGAAGAAGCCGATGTCGGCGGCCTCGCGGGTCACCGTATCGACCGCGTCGCCGGCGACCTTGACCGGCAGCGTCTGCAGCTCGACGCCGAGCAGCGCGGCGAACGCGCCTGCCAGGTCGACCGATACGCCGCGCGGTGCGCCGGTCGCCGGGTCGGTGCCGGCGAGCACCGGGTTGCCGAGATTGATCACCGCGCGCAGCCGGCCGGTCGGGGCGAATTCAGCGCTCAGTGCGGGGTCGATCGGGCCAAGATCCATTTGGGAGCTCCGTTGCGGTGGCGGTCCAGGAGGTGACGGGGCGGTCGAGAGGGCGGCGGTCGAGAGAGCAGTGGTCGAGAGGGAGGGCAGTGGTCGAGAGGGCGGCGATCGGACGGGCGGCGATCGGACGGGCGCGGTCAGTCCGCCGGCTTCAGCGCGGCGATCCGTGCCGCGTCGTAGCCGAGTTCGCCGAGCACCTCTTCGGTATGCTGGCCCGGATCGGGCGCGGGGTAGCGGACCTGGCACGGGGCGTCCCGGAACTTGATCGGGAAGCCGTTCATCCGGACCGTGCCGTGCCCCGGATGCTCGACGTCGATCACCATCTGCTGCGACTGCACCTGCGGATCGGCGTAGACCTGGTCGAGCGTCAGCACCGTGCCGCACGGGACGCCGGCGCGGTTCAGCACGCGGATCCAGTGCTCGCGCGGCTGCGGCCGCAGCGCGGCGTCGATCTCGGCATTGATCTCGGCCCGGTGCTGCATCCGCAGCGCGTTGCTGGCGAAGCGCGGATCGTCGTTGAGCCGCTGCAGGCCGAGCGCGTTCAGCAGCCGCTGGTAGACGCCGTCGTTGGACGGCGCGATGGCGATCTCGCCGTCGGCGGCGCTGAACAGCCCGTACGGCGCGACGATCGGATGGTCGTTGCCGCTCGGCACCGGCAGCCGCCCCGAGGCCAGGTAGTTGGAGCTGGCGAACGAGCCGTAGCTGAGCAGGCTGTCGACCAGCGCCGCGCAGACGCGCTCGCCGCGGCCGGTCGCGCGGCGGCGGTACAGCGCGGCGACGGTGCCGAGCGCCGCATAGTTGCCGGCGACCAGGTCGCTGATCGGCAGCGCGCTGCGCAGCGGTCCGGTCTCGGGCGTGCCGTTCATGCTCATGAAGCCGCTCATCGCCTGGGCGATGAAGTCGAAGGCCGGGCGGTCGGCATACGGGCCGTCGTCGCCGAAGCCGTTGATGCTGGTCTGGATCAGGCCCGGCGACAGCGCCTGCAGCGTATCCCAGTCCAGCCCCATCCTGCCCATCACGTCGGGCCGGAAATTCTCGACGACGACGTCGGCGGTGCGGATCAGGTCCTTCAGCGCGGCCAGGCCGGCGGCCGAGCGCAGGTCGAGCCGGACCGAGCGCTTGTTGCGATTGAACGCCGCGAAATACCAGCTCATGCCGTCGCGGCCGTCGCCCTGGCCGCGGACCGGATCGCCTTCGGGCGGCTCGATCTTGATCACGTCGGCGCCGAGGTCGGCGAGCAGCATCGTGCAGAACGGCCCCGACAGGATCCGGGTCAGGTCGACGACGCGGACGCCGGCGAGCTGGGTCGCGGCCGGGGAGGGCGCCGGCGGCGGCTGGGGAGTCGGTGGGGCTGACATCGGTAGGATCGGTCCGATTGCGAGACAATGACGGTGCGAGACAATGACGGAAGTTTAAGTGACCGGCGCAGTGACCGGCACGCGTCGGCGATGGTCGCCGGCACCTTTGGAGAATCACCGATGAACGCTTCGGTCCGCCCCGCTCGGCCGCCCCGCATCGAGCTCACCGAAGTCGGCCTGCGCGACGGGCTGCAGACCGAGCCGGAATTCATTCCGACCGAGACCAAGATCCGCCTGATCGACGGGCTGGTCGCGGCCGGCATCCGCCATTTCGAGGTGACCTCGTTCGTTTCGCCGCGCGCGGTGCCGCAGCTGCGCGACGCCGCCGAGGTGGTCGCCGGCGCGCGCCGTCATCCGGGCATCACGCTGGCGGCGCTGGCGCCGAACCGCAAGGGCATCGTCGGCGCGATCGAGGCCGGCGTCGACGAGGTCGTGATGTTCCTGTCGGCGTCCGAAAGCCACAACCAGAAGAATCTGAACCGCAGCATCGATCGCTCGCTGCAGGACCTTGCCGACGCCGCCGACACCGCCCGCGGCAGCGGGGTCCGGCTCCGGGGCGCGATCGCCTGCGCGTTCGGCTGCCCGTTCGAAGGCGACGTGCCGCTCGACACGATCGAGCGGATCGCGCGCCACTATGCCGAAGCCGGCTACGACGCGATCACGCTCGGCGACACCACCGGCATGGCGACGCCGCCGCTGGTCCGCGCCACCGTCGAGCGGCTGCGCGCTGCGGTGCCGGCGCTGCCGCTGACCCTGCATCTGCACAACACCCGCGGCATCGGCCTGGTCAACCTGGTCGAAGGGCTCGACCTCGGCATCACGTCGTACGAATCGTCGCTCGCCGGCATCGGCGGCTGTCCGTTCGCGCCCGGCGCGACCGGCAACATCTGCACCGAGGACACCGTCCACCTGCTGCAGCAGCTCGGCATCGAGACCGGGATCGACCTCGACCGGCTGGTCGCGGTCGCCCACGAGCTCGAAGCGGTGCTCGGCCGGCCGCTGCCCGGCCAGGTCATGCGCGCCGGCCCGCGGCTGCGCCGCTACGCGCTCGATGCGCAGCGCGCCGCCGTCGGTTGATCAGGCGCTCGCCCGGCGGATCAGCGAGAAGCCGATGTCGCGCTGCGGGCGCAGCGTGGTGCGGCGTTCGGCGCGCTGCATGACCCATTCGGCGGCGCAACGGCCGATCTCGGTGCCGTCGATCCGCACCGTCGTCAGCGCGGGCGCGGTATCGCGCGCGATCGACAGATCGCCGAAGCCGACGATGGCGACGTCCTCCGGTACCCGGATGCCACGCTCGCGCGCCTCTATGATCGCGCCGAACGCGATGTAGTCGGTGCTGCAGAAGATCGCATCGATCTTCGGCGACTGTTCGATCAGCCGGGCGAACGATGTCCGCCCGGCGCCGAGCGGAGCCGGCGCGCGAACCTGGACGCTCGGCAGCTGCGCGGCCGAGCGCAGCAGGCCGTGCCTGGCCAATCGGGCCGCATAGCCGTCGCGACGCCGCGCGGCACGCGGGTCGTCGCCGGTCAGCAGCGCCGGCCGTCGCGAGCCGCGGGCCGCGAAGAAATCGGCGACCGCGGCACCGGCATCCGCATGCGAGAAGCCGATCAGCATGTCGACCGGATCGGCCGTCAGGTCCCAGGTCTCGACCACCGGGATCCGCGCCGCGACCAGCCGCTCGCGCGCCTCCGGCGACTGCACGATCCGGGTCAGGATGATGCCGTCCGGGCGGCGGCTGATCAGGTTCTGCAGCAGTTCGGCTTCGTCGCTGTCGTCATAGCCGCTCTCGCCGAGCATCAGCTGGTAGCCGCGCGCGCCGAGCGTCCGGGTCAGCGCTTCGATGGTCTCGAGGAACACCGGGCCGACGATGGTCGGGACCAGTGCGGCCACCAGTCGACTGCGGCCGGAAGCCAGACCGCCGGCGAGCAGGTTCGGCACGTAACCGACCGCGCTGATCGCCTCGCGGATCCGCGCGACGGTCGTCGGCGGCACCTGCTCCGGCATGTTCAGCACCCGCGACACCGTCTGCGCCGAAACCCCTGCCTGCCGTGCGACGTCGAGCAGGGTCACCCGGCCGGAACCGCGTCGCGTGCGCAGCGGCGTGCCGGCGCCGGCGGCGACGCCAGCCCGGTGCCGGGTCGAGCGGGCCGAGCGGGTCGGGGCGGATCGGGTAGCGGCCATTGTTGCGGAGCGACTGTACACCATCCTGCTGCGGCATCGGGCCGCTGTTAGCGCTAAAATTAGCGCTATCGAAGATCTTCCGGAAAGGCCCGACATGCTGTCCTCGATCCGCGGCGTCTACATCGTCGCCCAGACGCCGTTCGCGGCCGACGGCGCGCTGGACCTCGACAGCATCGATACCCTGGCCGAGTTCTACCTGCGCCACGGCGCGGACGGTTTCACCGTGCTCGGCGTCGCCGGCGAAGCGGCCAAGCTGACGCCGGAGGAAGCGCTCGCCGGCGCCGGCCGCTTCATCGCCCGGGCCGGCGGCAAGCCGGTGATCGTCGGCGTCAGCAACCCGAGCCTGGCGCAGCTGGTCGAGCTGACCCGGCGCGTCATGGACCGCGGCGCTGCCGGCGTGATGATCGCGCCGCCGTTCGGCCTGCGGACCGAGGAGGAGCTGTTCCAGTACTTCGACGGCGTGTTCGCGCGGATCGGCGATGTGCCGACCGTGCTGCAGGACTTTCCGTTCTCGACCGGCGTCTGGATGTCGGTGCCGTCGATCGTGCGGCTGGTCGCGAGCTTCCCGCAGATCCAGGTGCTGAAGGAAGAAGACCTGCCGAGCATCCCGAAGATCGGCCGGCTGCGGCAGACGCTGGAACGACAGATCGCGATCCTGACCGGCAACAACGCGATGTTCCTGATTCAGGAGCTCGGGCGCGGCGCCGACGGCCCGATGGCCGGCTTCTCGCATCCGGAGATGCTGTCCGGCGTCTACCGGCTGTATCGCGAAGGTCGCGTCGACGAAGCCCAGGCGCTGTTCAACCGCTATCTGCCGCTGCTCAGCCACGAGAATCAGGCGCAGTGGGGCGTCGCGGTCCGCAAGGAGGTGCTGCACCGGCGCGGCGCGATCGCCTGCCCGGCGATGCGTCAGCCGGGGCCGAAGCTGACGCGGGACGATCTCGCCGACATCGATCGGCTGCTCGCGACGATCGGGCGCGGCTAGGGCTCGTTGCCCTAGGCGGACTCCACCACTCGATCCCGCGGCACGCCAGCGCGTCCCGTCTAGCTCATCACCGTGCGTTTCCTGCGCCGGGCGGCGCAGAAGGCGATCAGGTGGCGCAGCGACGCTTTCAGCGCCTCGGCATCCATGCCGTCGAGCAGTGTGCGCTGGCGCTCGAGGGCCATCGCGACCAGCCCGGCCACGCGCTCGCTGCCGGCCGGCTCGATGTAGACGCGCGAGGTGCGGCGGTCGCGCGGGTCGCGTTCGGTCCGCACCAGGCCGGCCTGCTCGAGCCGCTGCACCAGCCGCGTCAGCGTGGGCGGAGAGATCAGCGTGAGCTCCGCGATGTCGGACATGGCCATCCCGTTCGAATCATGCAGCGTGGCGAGCACGCGCCAATGCAGTCTCGGCAGCCCGGCGCGGGTCACGTCGGCATTGAACTCCGCCGAAACCGCGGCACTGGCCCGCGCCAGCAGCGAAGCCAGGTACTCGTCGAAGAAGTGGCCCTTGAAGATCTCGGCGCTCATCTGCTCCACCAGCCTGACGGCCGGCTGCGGATAGGCCGGTACGGCGTACGGCAGGCCGCTCCGGCGCCGCCTGCGCCGGGGCGGGTCAGCCGGTTCGCCGTGGTCCATGGACCGATTGTAGCGGCCGGGTGGCGCCGTCATCGCCCGTACGGGGACGTCGGGTCGGTTCACGGGCTCTCAGCGGTGAGCGGCCTTGCGCGCCGCGACGCCGAGGGCCTTGTCCAGCGCGAAGCCGGTGACGGCGATGATCGCCACCGGCACGAACATGTCCGCGGTCCGGAAGCTGCGCGAGGCCGCGACCAGCACGTGGCCCAGGCCGTCGCTGGAGGCGAGCATCTCCGAGAGCAGCACGACGATGCAGGCGATGACGGACGACACCCGTGCACCGGTCACGATCGCCGGCAGGCACGCCGGGAGCACCACGCGCGTCAGCGAACGCGGGCGCGACGTGCCCATGGCGGCAGCCGACCACAGCAGCCGCGAATCCATCTGCCGTACGGCCTGAAAGGTCGCGATCAGCACCGGGAAGATCGCGTCGATGAAGACCAGCGCGATCTTCGAGGCGTCGGCGAAGCCGAGCGTCAGCAGCAGCGCCGGATACAGCGCGATCTTCGGCAGCGGCGCGAGCAGCCCGATCAGGGTCTGCAGCGCCTGCGCGGTGATGCGCCACAGGCTGGCGGCGATGCCGAGCGCCGCGCCGGCGACCACGGCGAGCGCCAGTCCGGCGGCCAGGCGCCGCAGGGTGATGCCGAGCTGCGCCAGGAAATCCGGGTCCGCCAGCAGCGTCGCGGCCCGTACCGCGACCGCCGACGGCGCCGGCAGCAGCGTCGGCGGGATTCCGCCGATGCGGCAGGCGAGCTCCCAGAGCAGCAGCAGCGCGAGCACCGGCAGGGCGCCCAGCCAGCGCGGTGCGGAGGGCGCAGCCGCGTTCACCGTCCGTCCCCGCCGTCGGCCAGGCGGCGGCGCAGCGACTCGAATGCCGTGTCGAGCGCGAGCCCCACCAGGCCGAGCAGCACGATCAGGGCGTACATGTCGACGTTCTGTCCCATGTCGAAGTGCACGAACAGCAGGCTGCCGATGCCGTCCTGCCGCGAGATCATCTCCGCCGTCACCATGACGATCAGGCCCATCACGATCCCGGTGCGGCAGCCGGCGGCGATCTCCGGCAGCGTGGCCGGCAGCACCACGCGCGTCAGCCGCCGGAGCGGCCCGCTGCCCATCGCGGCCGCCGCCCAGAGCAGCCGCTCGTCGACGCGGCCCGCGCCGTCGGCCGTGTGGTAGATCACCGGCAGCGTCGCGGTGGTCGCGATGACGAACACCTGCGACACGTCCCCGGCGCCGAACCACAGCATCACGATCGGCAGCACCGCGGCCTTGGGAATGGGATAGCTGAGCGCGAGCAGCGGATCGATCAGCGTGCGCGCGAGCGGCAGCCGCCCGATGACCAGGCCGAGCGCGATGCCGCCGGCCAGCGCGAGCCCGAAGGCGACGGCGAGACGGCGCAGGCTGGCGGCGAGCGCGAGCCACAGCTGCGGATCGGCCATCAGCGCCGCCAGCCGCGGCAGTACCGTGGCCGGCCCGGGCAGGTAGTCTGCCATCGTCAGCATGGCCGCCGCCTGCCATGCCAGCAGCAGCGCCGCCGCCGTCGCCAGGCGGGCCGCCGCTCCGCTGTCGTCAGGCATCGCCATGCATGCGCATCATCGCCTCGCCGAGGGTGATGACGTACTCCTGGTAGACCGGGCAGCGCAGCAGCGCGCTGCGCACCCGGGGCCGCGGCAGCTCGATGCGGATCTCGCTGTGGACGCGTCCCGGCGAGCGGCTCATCAGCACCACCCGGTCGGACAGGTAGACCGCCTCGTCGACGCCGTGGGTCACGAACACCACCGTTTTGCGACTGCGGTCCCACAGCGCCAGCAGCTCGTCCTGCAGCACGGTGCGGGTATACGCGTCCAGAGCGCCGAACGGTTCGTCCATCAGCAGGATCGCGGGGTCGTAGGCGAGCGTGCGGGCGATCGCCACGCGCTGGCGCATCCCGCCCGAGAGCTGGCCCGGACGGAAATCGGTGAAGTCCTCGAGGTGCACCAGCGCCAGCATGGCTGCCACCTTCTCCTCGATCGCCGCGCTCGACAGCCCGCCTTCGCGCAGCCCGTAGGCGACGTTGCCGGCCACGGTCAGCCAGGGAAAGAGCGAGGCGTCCTGGAACACGATACCGCGATCGCGGCCCGGTCTCGTGACCGGCGCGCCGCCGCTGTGGATGCTTCCTGCGCTCGGCGGCACGAAGCCGCCGATCATGTACAGCAGCGTGCTCTTGCCGCAGCCGCTCGGCCCGAGGATGGAGACGAACTCGCCGGGCGCCACGTCGAGGTCGATGCCCTCGAGTGCCGTGAACTCGCCGCGCGCCGTCGGGAAGCGCTTGGCGACGCCGCGCAGCGCCAGCGCCGCGACGGCGGAAGCAGAAGCCGATTCCCGCATCGAGCCGCTCGGATCAGCAGGGCGTCGCGGTACGGCGCTCGCCGACCGCGCGCATCCCGGAGCCGCGGCGGCTCACGGGCGTCCCGGGGCGACCAGCGTGACGCCCGGCCGGACGTAGTCGGCTGCGTCGAGCCGGCGCGCCAGCATCCCGTTGTCGTGGAAGAGATCGAAGCTCTTCTGGATGACCGGCAGCTCGATGGCGCCATCCGGGTAGCGCTGGAAATCGCTGGCGGTGAACATGAAGCCCTGCAGTACCGGCACCGGTACCTTGAGCGTATCGGCGATCAGCTGGATCGACGCCGCCCGGTCGTCCGAGAAGCGCCTGGAGGCGGCGGCGAAGTCGCGCGCATATTGCGCGACCGCCTGGGGGTGCCGGTCCACGACCGACTTGCGGCAGACCTCGATCAGGTTCAGCAGCCTGGGCTGGACGTCACGCAGCGCCCCCAGGCGGCGCAATCCGCCGGTCTGCTCGGCCTTGGAGGCGAACGGCTGCACCAGCACCGCGGCGTCGACGCGCCCCTGGCGCAGCGCCGTCTCGCCGATCGGGAACGGCACTTCGGCGATCTTCACGTCGCGCTCGGGATCCAGCCCGTTCTGCTTCAGCCAGATGCGGGTGAACACGTCCATCTGCGACCCGATGGTGTTGACCGCGACCGTCCTGTTCTTCAGGCCTGCAGGGCTCGTGACCGGCGAGTCGGCGCGGACCACCCAGTAGCTGGTGAAGGACTCCGGCGACTCGCCGTTGATCGCGCCGATCAGCACCGGCTGCATGCCGGCCCCGACGATCGCCTGCGCCAGCGTCAGCGGCGCACTGATGCCGCAGTCGGCCGTACCGACGACCAGCGCCTGGGATACCGTGGCCGTGCCCTGAAGCTGCAGCCACTCGATGCGGTAGTCGCGGCCGATGGCGGGAAACGCCTGCGGATCGGCGCGCATCAGCAGCTTGGCTTCGTCGCCGGGCGCGTTGAAGGCAACCTTGATGGTGGGGATCGTCTGTGCCGGCGCGGCCGGCGCGAGGCACGCGAGCGCGGCGGACAGCAGTACGCGGAAGATCGGTCGCATGGTGGCCTCCTCGGTCGGCAGGGTGGGACGAGCGGTACGAATCAGAGCGCGGCGCTGACCGTGATCTCGACCCGGACATTCGGGTGGGCGAGCACGGCGCCGCAGGTGGTGCGTGCGGGCGGATGGGCGGGATCGATCCAGCGCTCCCAGACCGCGTTCATCGCGTCGAACTCGGCGACGTCGGCGAGCAGCACCTGGGCGGTGAGCAGACGCGACTTGCTCGTGCCGGCCGCGGCCAGCAGCTCGTCGATGCGTGCGAGCACCTGCTGCGTCTGCACCGCGACCGGCGGGCTGCCGTCCAGGAAGCCGGGCGGTACCTGTCCCGACAGATAGGCGATGGCGCCATGCACCACGACCTGGCTCATGCGGGCATTGCGCTGCAGGCGGACCGTCTCGCTCATGGATGTCTCCTCCGTTGTCGCTCAGGGGGTGCAGACGACGTTGAGCAGGGCCTGGCGGCGTTCGCTGCGCACACGGTCCAGCGCGGCGCGCAGGCGCCCCGGCAGCGCGGCCGGCGCCTCGATCCGTTCGGCGTGCGCGCCGCAGGCCGCGGCGATGCCGTCGTAGCGCGGCGGCGGATCGAAGGTCGCCAGCGCGAGCGACGGCTCGCGGACCGCGGCGCCGTCCGGATAGACCACCTCGACCGCGCGCCGCACCGCGGCGTAGCCGCCGTTGTCGATGACGATGGCGAGCACCGGCAGCCGTTCGGCCGTGCCGATGTAGTGGCAGCAGGCCGGGTTGCCGAAGAGGTACGAACCGTCTCCGACCACCGCCACCACGGTCTTGCCCGGTGCCGCCATCTGCGCGCCCATCGCGGCGGGGAGGGTCCAGCCGAGCGCTCCCGAAATGCCGGCACTGAAGAACTGCTGCGGGCCGGTGAAGGTCATCGCGTCGAGCTTCAAGCCGTACTCGTTCAGCACGATGCAGTCGTCGTCCAGCACGTCGCGCAGACACGCGGCGAGCCAACCCGGGTCGATGGCCTCGGGCGGGGACGATGGCCCGTGGCGGGCCATGCGGGCCTGGTGCCGCTGCCGGGCGGCGGCGCGACGCCGCGCCATCGCCGGCGTGTCTGCATGATGCCGTGCCTGCAGCGCCGCGCGCAGCGCCGCGAGGGCCGGGCCGGTCTCCGACACGATCGCCAGATCGGTCGGGAAACCCCGCACGGGCAAGCGCGAGTAGAGCGGATCGACCCCGATGTGGACCACCCTGGCATCCGCGGGCGGATTCACGGCGCGCGGCAGCCACGGCACCTCGCAGTCCAGCGCGATCACCAGGTCTGCCTCGGCAATCCACGGCGTCGGGTCGAAACCGGCATGCATCGGATGCGCACCGGGCAGATTGACCGCGCGCGGATAGTGCTCCACGACCGGCACGGCCGCGAGCTCGGCGACCGCGGCGAGCTCGGCCGGTACCGCCGGATCGCGTCCGGCCGACGAGGCGACGATCACCGGCCGTTCGGCCGCGAGCAGCCAGCCGGCGAGCTGCACCACCGCGTCGCCGTCGGGCCGCGGGCCGACGGCACCGGTCCGCGGCCGGCCGCCTCGCGACGGCGCCGCCGGACCGACCAGCACCTCGCGCGGCAACGTCAGGTAGACCGGCCCCCGCGGGGCGGTCATCGCGATGTCCAGCGCGCGGTCGAGGATCGACTCCACGTCCTGCCCGGCGCGCAGCTCGTGGTCCCAGCGCAGGTATTCCCGCAGCAGTCCGCCTTGATCGAAGGTGTCGGTGCCCCAGTGCACCACCACGTCCCGGGACGCGATGCTGCCCAGCTCGGTAGCGGGCGCACGGCCGGCCAGCAGCAGCAGCGGCACGCGTTCGCGCGCGGCCGTCATGACCGCGGAGACGGTATTGGCCGTCCCCACCGTGTGGTGCACGCCGACCACCTGGGCCGATCCGTCGACGAGATGCGCGCCATGGGCCATGGTCAGGGCCACCTGCTCATGGGGTACGTTGACGAAGCGCGGCATCGGGACACCGCGGCGCCGGCCCAGCACGTGGGCTTCGATCAGCGGCGCGAAGTCGGTCCCGGCGTTCGCGAAGAAGGTGCCGAGCCCCCGCGCCGCCAGCGCGGCCAGCAACCGGAAGGCGACCGTCTCGCCCGCGACATCGGATTGCATCTTCTTTGGTCTTCTGTTCGAAAATACAAAGTGAAAGTAATATTAGGTCGTTAATTCAAGTAATTGCAATCGTTATTCTGGAGCTTCGGGTTTTCCACGAGTAGGGGATGCCTGCTGCCCGGAGCCGTTAACCTTCGTCAACCCATCGAGTCATGCAGCCATGCGAATAGCCATCCTGGGCGGGGGCCACGGTTCCTACGCCGCCGCTGCCGATCTATCCGAGGCCGGTCACGAGGTCCGTCTCTGGCGGCGTGATGCGGCGGCGCTGGCGGCGGTACGCCAGGCCGGGTCCATCCTGCTCAAGGACGCCGACGGCGCACGGGACGTGCCGATCGCGCTCGCCACCGCGGACATCGGCGCTGCGCTTCGCGGCGCCGAGCTGATCGTCATTCCCACGCCCGCCATCGCGCAGGGCGACATCGCCCGTGCGATGGCGCCCCACCTGACCGCGGGCCAGGTGGTCTTTCTCCCGCCGGGCACCTTCGGCAGCTACGTCATGGCGCAGGCCGTCGAGACGCTGGGATGCACCGCCCGGATTGCCTGGGCGGAGACCGGCACGCTGCCCTATCTGGCCCGCAAGCACGGCGATCGCGAGGTCAACGTCACGATCCGTGCCGTCCGGCTGCCGACCGGCGTCTATCCGGCACGCCGGGGGGCCGAGGCGATCGAGGTGATCCGCGGCGCCTTTCCCGCGGTGCACGACTGCGGCGACGCGCTCTCCGGCGCGCTGATGAACGCCGGACCGGTGATCCATCCGCCACTCATCGTGATGAACGCCGCACCGCTGCAGCACTTCGAGCGCTGGGACATCCATAATGAAGGTACGCAGCGGGCGGTGCGCGACGTCACCGATCGGCTCGACCGCGAACGTATCGCCGTGCGGGAGGCTTTCGGCTACGGCCCGCCACACTACCCGCTGGCGGATCACTACCTCAACGACCGCTGGATGTACGGCGACGCCCACAAGAAGCTGGTGAAGTCGGGGGACTGGCGCGAGCACATCGACCTCCACACCCATCGCTACGTCACGGAGGACATCGAGATGGGCCTCGCTTTTCTCGCCTCGGCCGCGCGCGAGCGCGGCGTGGACGCGCCGGTCGCGCATGGGTTGCTCGCGATTGCCGGTGGCTTCCTCGGGCGCGACCTTCGGCGCGGGCCCCGCACACTGGAGGCGCTCGGACTGGCCGGACTGTCTGCCGGCGAACTGGCTCGCAGGCTCGGCAATGGCGACTGACCGGAGGGCTGGTACCGGTCCCGCCCCGCGTTTCGCGGCCGTTGGCGCGGGTCGCATGGGCCGTGGCATTGCCACGGCTTTCGCTTACGCGGGTCATCGGATCTCGCTGGTGGATCTGCGGCCGCGCGAACCGCAGGCGTGGGCGGCGCTGCGCGAGCAGGCCCGGTCGGAGATCGAGGCCAGCCTTGCCGGCCTCGCCCGGCTCGGCGTGATGGAGCCGTCGCAGGTCGAAGCCATCGCCGCGCGGGTCGAGCTCGTGGGTGCCGCAGAGGCGCCCGAGGCGCTCGCGGATGCCGAGCTGGTCTTCGAGGGTGTGGCCGAGACGCTGCCGGCCAAGGCGGAGGCTCTCGGACATATCGGCCGGTACTGCCGCGACGACGCCATCCTCACTTCCACCACCAGCAGCATCCTGGTGACGCAGCTCGCAACCCTAGTGCACAGGCCGGAACGGTTCCTCAACGTGCACTGGCTCAACCCGGCCTACGTGATCCCGGTGGTGGAGCTGAGCTGCCATCCGGGTACCGACGCCGGCGTGATCGCGCGGACGCGAGCGCTGATGGAGGGCATCGGCAAGCTGCCGGTGGTCTGCGGGCCGACGCCCGGCTATATCGTCCCACGGCTGCAGGCGCTCGTGATGAACGAGGCGGCGCGGATGGTCGAGGAGGGCGCCGCGACGCCCGAGGAGATCGACCGCGCCACGCGCTACGGTCTCGGCTTGCGGTTCGCCGCGATCGGCGTGGTGGAGTTCATCGACTACGGCGGCTGCGACATCCTGCATCACGCGAGCCGCGAGATGTCGGCGTCGGTGGATGCAGCGCGCTACGCGGCGCCCGCCATCGTGGACCGCATGGTGGCGCAGGGTCGGCTCGGACTGAAGACGGGCGGCGGCTTCTACGAGTACACGGGGCGCGACGTCGGCGCCTATCGCGACGACGTGCTGGCCCGCACGCTGGGCATGCTCCGGCACGCGGGGTTGTGGCGGCCTCCTGCCGAGGAACCGATCGGCACGGAGCCGCGCAGCGCTACTCGAGCTTGATGTTGGCAGCCTTGATGACGCCGCGCCACTTCTCGATGTCGGACGCGAGCAGCTGGCCGAACGCTTCCGGCGTCGTCACGCGCAGCTCGCCGCCCTGGCCGTTGATCGCGTCGCGCAGTTCGGGCAGCACCTTGTTGACCGCGGTGTTCAGCGTCGTGACCACGTTGGCCGGCGCGCCGGCGGGTACGAAGATGCCGTACCAGGTCGCGACGTCGAAGCCCGGGTAGCCCGACTCGGCGATGGTCGGAATCTCCGGCAGCACGCTGCTGCGCTTGCCCGAGCTGACCGCGAGGCCGCGCGCCTTGCCGGCCTTGATCTGCGCGACCGCCGACGAGACCGACGACGTCATCATGTCGACATGGCCGCCGAGCATGTCGGCCATCGCCGGCGCCGAGCCCTTGTAGGGCACGTGACGGATGTCGATGCCGGCGGTCGACGCGAGCAGTTCGCCGACCAGGTGCGAGACGGTGCCGGCGCCGGCCGACGCATAGGTGATCGAACCCGGCTTGGCCTTGGCGGCCTTGATCAGATCCGCCAGCGTCTTGTGCGGCGAACCGGCCGAGGTCAGCAGGATGATCGGCACGTCGGCGACATGCGCGACCGGCTTCAGGTCCTTGACCGGATCGTAGGTGATCGACTTGCTCAGCAGCGGTGCGACCGCGAGGTTGTCGGCCTGGCCCATCACGATGTCGTAGCCGGTGGGCGGCGCCTTGACCGCGTCGGCGATGCCGATCGCACCGGACGCGCCGGCGCGGTTGTCCATCACCATCGTCCACTTGTTGCGCTCGCCGAGCTTGCTGCCCACCAGCCGCGACAGGTTGTCGGTGCCGCCGCCCGGGGTGAACGGGATGATCAGCCGGATCGCCTTTTCCGGATAGGTCGGCGACTGGGCCAGCGCGGTCGTGCCGGCGGCGAGCGCGACGGCCGTCGCAGCCGCGGCGGTCAGTGAGCGTGGGAACATCGCGAAGTCTCCTTGATCGGTGAAGGGCTTGTCGGTATCGTCGCGGCAGGGGCAGCATGCCGCCGGGCCTGGCGCCGCGGGGCCTCTCGCCGCCAGGCCGTCGGCATCGCGCTATGGTAGCCCGCGCACCGGCCGAGATCGGCGAACCCGGGGCGGCACGATTTGCTGCATTGCAGTGACCCTTGTTCCGTCGGATAATCGAGGCCAGACTAGGGCAAACAGGCCTTGAGCCCACAGGCCAGCCAGACAAGGATCCACCCGTGACTGAACCGGACGATTCGCCGGTCACCGCGGACCCGGCCGATACCCGGCCGCCAGGTCCGAAGAACGAGCAATTCGCCAGTTTGAACCGCTTGCGCCGCGAGCGGACCTGGGTCGACGTCTACCTGATCGGCGGCACCTGCCTGCATGGCCAGATCCGCTCGTTCGATGCCAGCATGATGCTGCTGCAGACGCGCGGCGGCGACATCGCGCTCTATCACCACGCGATCAGCACCGTGGTGCGTGCGCAGAAGCGCGGCCCGTCCAAGCGCGGCCGGCGCCCCGGCGGTTACGAGTCGCCGCGGCCACCGCGGTCCGTGCCGCGCGTCGATGCCCGGATCGATCCGCGGCCGGACCCGGTGCTGCCCGAGCCCGGCGACGACCCCGAACCGCCGCGGCGGCCGGCCGATCGACCACCGGTGGTGATCGTCAAGCAGCGCAAGACGCGCACCTTCGTCAAACCGGACTGAGCGGCGGCGGCCCGCAGCGCTACCACCAGCGATCGGCCAGCCCGGTCAGCGCGACGATGCCGAGCAGCGCGAACAGCACGGCGGCGATGCCGTGCACCAGCCGAACCGGCATCCGACCGGCGATCCGGTCGCCGAGCAGCACCGCCGGGACGTTGGCGATCATCATGCCGGCGGTGGTGCCGAGCACGACGGCGGTGGCCGATGCGTGCTGCGCCGCCAGCGCGACCGTCGCGATCTGGGTCTTGTCGCCCATCTCGGCGAAGAAGAATGCGATGACGGTCGTGCCGAAGACGCCGTAGCGGATGGTCTCGGTGGCGTCGTCATCGATCCGGTCGGGAATCAGCATCCAGGCCGCCATCGCCAGGAACGAGATGCCGAGCAGCCAGCGCAGCACCGTCGGGTCGAGCCAGCGGGTGATCCAGGCGCCGAGCGCTCCGGCCAATGCATGGTTGACCAGCGTCGCCGCGAGAATGCCGAGCACGATCGGCAGCGGCCGGCGGAACCGCGCGGCCAGCAGCAGGGCGAGCAACTGTGTCTTGTCGCCGATCTCGGCGAGCGCAACGATGCCGGTCGAGATCAGGAACGCGTCCAGCGAGGTACCTCGGCGCCCGGTGATCAGAGGCCGAGGACGCGGCCGATCTCGGCGAGATAGCGGCCTGCCTGGATCGCGTCGCCTTTCAGTTCGTCCTGCATGTCGTGCAGCCGGTCGCGCATGCCGTGCAGCCCGCTGTGCATCGCCGCTCCGGGCGGCTCTTCGGCCTGCAGGACCCGGCGCAACTCGGCGATCTCGGCCTTCAGCAATGCGACCCGGGCGCGATCCTCGCCGATGCCGGCGAGGTCGCGTTCGAGCGCATCGACCAGCCGGCGCGCGGCCTGCAGATCGATCGCCGGCTCCGGATTCGGGGCAGCGGGCTGGGTAGTCGGTCGGTCGTCGGGCATGTTTCGGATTCCGCAGTCGGGAGTTTGACGTGGCGCGACGAAAGGTGCAAACCGCGTGCCGCCAAGGTGCAAATCGCATGCCGCCATCGTGCGCGCATCCCGCGCCATTGCCCGTTGTCATTGCCCGATGCCGGCGCCCGATGCGACTACCATTGACGGATGCACCATGTGGTCATCATCGGCTGCGGTTTCGGCGGCATCGAGGCGGCCAAGGGGTTGGGCAGCGTCGCGGGCATCCGCGTGACGATCCTCGATCGCTGCAATCACCATCTGTTCCAGCCGCTGCTGTACCAGGTCGCCACCGCCGGGTTGTCGGCGCCGGCGATCTCGGCGCCGATCCGTCACATCTTCCAGCGGCACGACAACATCACGGTGTTGATGCACGAGGTGGTCGCGATCGAGCCGGCGGCGAAGCAGGTCGTAGTCGAGACCGGCGAGAAGATCGGCTATGACAGCCTGATCATCGCGAGCGGCTCGACCCACAGCTACTTCGGTCACGACGAATGGGCCGAGCACGCGCCGGGTCTCAAGACGCTCGCCGACGCGATGGAGATCCGGCGGCGCGTGCTCTATGCGTTCGAAGCCGCCGAGCTCGATCCCGAACGCGCCGACCAGTGGCTGAGCTTCGTCGTGATCGGCGGCGGGCCGACCGGCGTCGAGATGGCCGGGACGATGGCCGAGATCGCGCACCGTACCCTGAAGCGCGAATTCCGCCGGATCGCGCCCGAGCGCGCGCGGATCGTGCTGGTCGAAGGCGCCGACCGGATCCTCGCGATGTATCCACCGAAGCTGTCGGCGAGCGCGCTCGACCAGCTGCGCACGCTCGGCGTCGAGGTGCTGCTCGACGCCAAGGTCACCGGCATCGACGCGTTCGGCATCCGGATCGGCGAGCGCCGGCTCGAAGCGCGTACCGTGATCTGGGCCGCCGGCGTGCAGGCATCGCCGCTCGGCGGCTTCCTCGGCGTCGCGCTCGATCGCGCCGGCCGCGTCCCGGTCGCGCCGGATCTGACGGTGCCGGGCTGCGACGGCGTCTACGTCGTCGGCGATCTCGCGGCAGCCAGCAGCGACGGCAAACCGGTGCCCGGTGTCAGCCCGGCCGCCAAGCAGATGGGACGCAGCGCCGCGGCCAACATCCGGCGCCGGCTCGCCGGCCTGCCGGCCACGCCGTTCCGCTATATCGACTACGGCTCGATGGCGACGATCGGCCGCAAGCGCGCGATCGCCAAGCTGCACTGGCTCGAGCTGCGCGGATTGCCGGCCTGGCTGCTCTGGCTGTTCGCGCACATCTACTTCCTGATCGGCTTTCGCAACCGGCTGATGGTGTTCGCCGACTGGGCGTTCGCCTACTTCACGTTCGCGCGCAGCGCCCGGGTGATCTGGGATCCGGTGCCCGCGCAGGCGGCCGCCGGGGCACTTGCCGCGGTGCCGCCTGCCGGGGCGCAGCCTGCCGAGGCACAGCCTGGCACAGCGACGCCTGGCGTGGCGACGTCTGCCGGCGCAACGCCGAAAGTATCGCCGTCCGTGCGATCGCCGTCCGCGCCGGTGTCCGCCGTGCCGGCGCCGCGTTGAGCCGGCACGGGCGGCCATGCTCAGCTATCGCCACGGATTCCACGCCGGCAACCATGCCGACGTGCTCAAGCACCTGCTGCTGGTCGAGGCGCTGCGCCACCTGCTCGACAAGGACAAGCCGCTATGGGTCGTCGATACCCATGCCGGCGCCGCGCGCTATGCGCTGACCGACAGCACCGCGCTGAAGAACGCCGAGTTCGAGACCGGCATCGGCCGGCTCTGGCACGCTGCCGATCCGCCGGCGGCGGTGCTTCGCTATCTGGCGCAGGTACGCGCGTTCGACGCCGATCCGCATGAAGCCGGCGCGGCCGGCCGCGGTGACGGCCGGCGCCGCGACCGGCCGCGACGCTATCCCGGTTCGCCGCAGCTCGCGCTGCAGCTGCTGCGGCCGCAGGACCGGCTACGCTGCTTCGAACGCCATTCGACCGAGATCCGGGTGCTGCAGCGGAATCTCGCCGCCGAGCCGCGCCGCGCCAGCGCGGTCGCCGCCGACGGCTTCGACGCGTTGAAGTCGGTGCTGCCGCCGCCGTCGCGGCGCGGTCTGATACTGATCGATCCGTCATACGAGGACAAGCGCGACTATCGCCGCGTCAGGCAGGCGCTCGCCGACGGGCTGGCGCGCTTCGCGACCGGTGTCTACCTGATCTGGTACCCGCTGGTGCAGCGGCGCGAGGCACTGCTGCTGCCGGCGGCGCTGGCCCGGCTGGCGCCGGGCGACTGGCTCGACGTCGCGCTGCAGGTCAGGGCGCCGGCGGCCGACGGCTTCGGGCTGCACGGCAGCGGCGTGTTCGTCGTCAATCCGCCGTGGACACTGGCGGCGACGTTGCGCGAGACGCTGCCCTGGCTCGCACGTCAGCTGGCACAGGACGGCACCGCCGGCTTCGCGCTGCGCGGCTCCGCCGATGGCGCCCGCCCGGCCGTCGCGGCGCCGTCGCTCTCGGGGAAACGCCGGGCCGCCGCGAGTTCCCTCGACCCCGTCCGGGAGTCCGACGCGTCAGCGGCAGGTCCGGGGGCGCTCAGATCGCGCCCGGGCGGGGCGCCGCCGCGTCGGAATCCACCGGCGCCGACCCGGGCGGAGAGCCGGACGTCGAACCCGGTGCCGCGCCCGCCGATGCGCCCGGCCGCGCTGCGTCGGCGTTCGAAGTGACCAGGTGCACGGTGCGGGTCGGGAATGCGATGGTGACGCCGAGCGCGGCCAGCTCGCGCATCAGGCCGAGGTGGATCGCCTGCAGGATGTCCATGTGCACGCCGAAATCGGCGACCATCACCCGATAGACCGCCTCGTAGTCGATCGAGCTGTCGCCGAAGCCCTTCAGATGGGCGCGGTCGAAGCGGGCCCGTTCGTCGGCCTCGATCAAGCGGCGGAGCAACGCCGGTATTTTTTCGGCCTGTTCCGGCGTGGTGTCGTAGCTGACGCCGAGCTTGATGACGACGCGCCGAGTCGTCATCCGCCGGAAGTTGCTGATCGTCTGCTTGAGCAGGTCGGTGTTCGACATCACGATCTGTTCGCCGCCGGCGCTGCGGATCCGCGTGCTCTTGAGGCCGATGTATTCGACCGTGCCGTTGACCGCGCCGACCGCGATCGGATCACCGACTTCGAACGGCTTGTCGACCGCGATCGCCAGCGACGCGAACACGTCGCCGAGCACGTTCTGCACTGCCAGCGCGATCGCGATGCCGCCGACCCCGAGGCTGGCGACGAGCGCCGTGATGTTGACGCCGAGATTCGACAGGATCGCGAGCAGCGCCACGGTCCACAGCGCGGTGCGCAGCAGCCACGACGACAGCGTTGCCGATGCGCTTGCCTGGGCGATCGTCCGAGCGTCGGCCGAGTCCGAATGGCGCTGGAAGTAGCGCCGCAATGCCAGCGTCACCGCACGGTTCGCCCATAGCGCGAACTGCAGCATCAGCGTCAGGAACCAGAGATGGCTGACCCGGGCGCCCCAGCGCTCCGGCAGCGCCAGCGTGCTGACGCCGATCAGCAGCGCGGTCAGCACCACCAGCAGGCCGTTGGTGCTGCCGACGATCTCCGCGAGCGCGGTGACCACCGGGCGGTTGCCGCCGGCGGCCAACCGGTCGATTGCCGACAGCGCCAGCCGCAGCGCGAATCGCATTGCCAGCCAGCTGACCGCAGCGACCAGCAGCGCACCGGCGAAGTCGCCGGCAGTCAGACCGAAGAGGATCGCGGTCGAATGCCCGGTTTCGATGATCGGCTCCATGGCTGCGGCCCCGCAGTCGTCCGGGCCGGCTGCAGGGCCGGCTATGTTAGCAGCGCGGCCGGCCGGGCTGCGGCTGTACCGGCTCTGCCGGGGCGGTTAGCATCGCAGCCATGTCGAGAACCCTGGCCAGACGCGACCCGACGCCGCGCGACCCGACGCCGCGCGGCGCGGTCCCACGCGACCCGATGCCGCGCGACCCGATGCCGCGCGACCGCGGCGCGATCCGCGATCCGGAGGCGACCCGCGAAGCGATCCTGCAGGCCGCCACCGACGAGTTCGCCGGTCACGGGCTCGGCGGTGCGCGAGTCGACCGGATCGCCGATCGGGCCGGCATCAACAAGCGGATGCTCTACTACTACTTCGGGCAGAAGGAGGACCTGTTCCTCGCCGCGCTCGAGCGCGCCTATGAGAAGATCCGCGGCGAGGAGCAGGCACTGAATCTGACCCAGGTCGATCCGGTCGAGGCGATCCGCCGGCTGATCGCGTTCACCTGGAACTACTACCTCGACAATCCGGCGTTCCTGGTGCTGCTCAACAGCGAGAATCTGCACCGGGCGCGCCATCTGAAGCGTTCGGCCAAGGTCCGGACGCTGCATTCGCCGTTCGTCGCGACCATCGCCGAGGTGCTCGAGCGCGGTTCGCGCAGCGGCGTGTTCCGCGCCGGCGTCGATCCGATCCAGCTGTACATCTCGATCGCCGGCCTCGCCTACTTCTACCTCGGCAACAACCACACGCTGTCGACGATCTTCGACCGCGACCTGATGGCGCCGAAGGCCAAGCTCGAACGGCTGTCGCACATGACCGAGCTGGTGCTCGGCTACCTGGTCCGCAACTGACGACCGGTCAGAAGCGGTGGCGCAGGCCGAGCACCGCGTATTTCTGCTTGTTGCCCTGCGGCTCGGTCAGCTCGTCGCCGTAGTAGACCGCATAGAGGTCGGCCCGCTTCGAGAGGGTGTAGTCGTAGCCGACCGCCCAGGTCTTGCGCTTGTTCGGCGTCGTGGCCGAAGTGTCGGTCAGCTTGGTATCGGCGTACGACAGCAGCACCGCGCCGGCGCCGATCGGGACCGACGCGCCGATCTGGAAGGTCCGGCGCTTGAATTCCGGCAGTACGTCGAAGGTGTCCTTGCTGTTCACGTACTGCGCCTGCAGCTTGGCGAACGACAGCGCATAGCTGGCGCCGACGATGAACGACTTCTGGTCATGGCCGTCGCCGTTGGCCGACAGGTCGATGCTGCGATAGCCGAGCGCCGCCGAGAACGGGCCGCCGCCGTAGAACAACGCCGAATCGATCGCCTCGCCAGTGCCCTTGTCCGGGCCGCTGCCGACCTCGTTGCCGAGCGAGTAGAGCACGTCGGCGCGCAGGCCGCCGAAGGTCGGGCTGGTATAGCGCAGCGAGTTGCTCATCCCGGTGTCGCCCAGGACGTTGCCGCGGAACACATGGGTGATCGCCGGACCGACCACGAACGAATCGCCGAGCGGATTGTGGAAGACCGTCGCCAGGAAGAACGGCGTGGTGTTGCGGCCGAGCACGAACGTGCCGAAGCCGCCGGCCAGGCCGACATTGGCGGTGCGCGACCAGAACGGGTCGGCGCCGAAGCGGCCCGGCGTGCCGGTATCGAGCCGCAGGAACGATTCCATGGCGAAGACGCCGCGCAGCCCGCTGCCGAGATCCTCGCTGCCCCGGATGCCGAAGAACGAGGTGGTCAGGCCGCCGCTGCCGACGACGGTGTCGCTGATCCGGGCCGGCACGGTATCGGAGTAGTGGCCGACGTAGGCGTCGAGCAGGCCGTACAAGGTGACATTGGTCTGGGCCGCGGCCGGTGCCATGGTCGACAGGGCACAGCCGGCCGTCACGGCGGCCAGCAGGCGGGCGACGTTGAGCGAACGCTTCAAGGAAATCTCTCCCGGTCAGGTCGCAGCCTCCGTCCTGCCTGGTCGCTGCTTCCGATCGCCGACTGCTGGCCGTCGGCGGCGCCGCGAACCGGTGCACGCCGGACGCGAGGCAAACGGTGCGCAAGAACCGAGCCAGACGTCGCGACCGCGGCCGCCCGCATCGGTTGCCGAGCGCGTCGCCTCCGTCTAAGATTAACCATGTAGTTAAATCGGCGCGGGGCGTCGGATGCAGGGAGACTCGATGAACGCGAACGACGATATGCGGCTGCGCCGCAGCGCTCTCCAGTTGGCCGCCGGGCTGTTGACCGCCGTCGCGCTGCCGCTGCCGGCGCAGGCGCAATGGCAGCCGACCCGGCCGGTCACGATCATCGTGCCGTGGGCGGCCGGTGGTGCTACCGATCAGGTCACGCGGCTCGCGGCGACCGAGGTCGAGGCGGGTCTGGGCCAAAAGATCGTCATCGTCAATCAGCCCGGCGGTGCCGGGTCGATCGGCACCAAGGCGGCGATGGACGCACCGAAGGACGGCCATACCTGGACCGCCGGCGCGGCCAAGCAGCTCGGCACTTATCCGGTGCTGGGGATGATCAACAGCAAGGTTGATGACTTCCATCTGTTCCTCGCGGTCACCAACGTCTCGATCGTCAGCGTCAATCCGTCGTCGCCGTATCAGACCTTCCCGCAGCTGCTCGAGGCGATGAAGGCCAAGCCGCTGTCGGTCTCGACCGCCGGCAACAGCTCGTCGGGCCATTTCGCGATGGAGGCGATCGCCAAGGCCGCCGGCGTCAAGTATCGCCATGTCACCTATGACGGCGGCAATCCGGCGGTGGTCTCGACGGTCTCCGGCGAGACCGAGGTCACGACCCAGCTCGCGCCCGAGCAGGCCGAGATGATCAAGGGCAAGCGGCTGCGGCCGCTCGCGGTGGTCGGCGAGCAGGCGCTGACGATCGAAGGCGTCGGCACGATTCCGCCAATCACCCAGTTCATCAAGGACTTTCCCAAGGTCACCACCGGCTTCGGCATCTTCATCCCGAAAGGCGTGCCGCCCGAGGTCGTCGCGACCGTCGAGAAGCTCTGGGCCGAGCGCGTCGTCAAGTCCGAGCGGCTGCGGAAGTACGCGGCCGAGAAGGGCGCGCTGTTCACGCCGCTCTACGGCAAGGAAGCCTACGATGCGGTCTGGCCGACCGTGATCACCGACGCCTACCTGCTGCAGGAAGCCGGCATGGCCAAGGTGTCGCCGGAGTCGCTCGGCATCAGGCGTTGATCGCCGGTTGCTGATCGCCGTTTCGCGCATGGCACGCCGGCCGTGGCTCGACGCGGTGCTCTGGGCCGCGTTCGGGCTGGTGATCGTGATCGCCTCGTGGCGAATGGACCGGCTCGAGCATCAGGGCATCAATCCGTGGTCGGTGCCGGGGCTGATGCCGGGGGTCGTCGGCGTCATGATGATCCTGATCGCTGCGGCCCTGCTGTGGCGGGGCGAGCCGGTGCCGCAGCAGCCGGCATCGGATCGACCGGCACCGGATCAACCGGCATTGGATCCGGGGGCATCGGGGCACCCGGCGTCGCTGCCGCCGGCGCGGCCGGCGCCGGACGGCGACCGCGACACCGGCCCGGGCGAGGGCGTGCGCACGTTGATCGCGGCCGTGCGCTGCATCGCATTCGCCGGGTTGACGCTCGGCCATGGCTGGTCATTCTTCGTCGAGGGGGCAGGCTTCATCTTCCTGTTCACCACGGTGTTCAGCTGGCGCGACTGGCGCGAGCAGCGGCGGATCGGCCGTGGCCTCGCGCTGACGCTGGCGATCGCGATCGCCGCGTCGGCGCTGATCTCGTGGCTGTTCGAGTCGGTGTTCCTGGTGCGGCTGCCGTGACGGTGCACGGTTCGCCGCGACGGGGTTCGCCGTTGCCGGGTTCGCCGGCGCACGGCTCGCCCGCGCAGGGTACGTAGCCGCCGTGGAAGGTCTCGGCTATCTCGGCACGGCGCTCGCGTCGCTCGCCGGGCCCTGGCAGATCGCGCTGGCGCTCGGCGCGACGCTGATCGGGATCATCATCGGCCTGCTGCCGGGACTGTCGGCGACGCTCGGGGTGGCGCTGTTCACCACGCTGACGATCAAGATGCCGCCGACCGATGCGATCCTGGTGCTGGTCTGTGTCTACGTCGGCGCGATCTACGGCGGCAGCCGGACCGCGATCCTGCTGAACATCCCCGGCACTGCCGCCAATGCCGCCTCCTGCCTCGACGGCCACATGCTGGCCCGCCAGGGCCGCGCCGGCCGCGCGATGGGAATCGCGACCACCGGCTCGGTCGCCGGCTCGCTGTTCGGCGTCGTCTGCCTCGCGGCGTTCACGCCGCTGCTCGCCGAGACCGCGCTGAAGTTCGGCGCGTTCGAGTTTTTCTGGCTCGGCATGGTCGGTGTGATGATGTCGGGCACGCTGACCGGCAGCAATCCGCTGAAGGGCTGGCTGATGGGGCTGCTCGGCATCTTCGTCGCGACCATCGGGCTCGACCCGATCCACGCCCACGAGCGCTTCACCTTCGGCACCAACGCGATGTCGGGCGGCATCGCGCTGATCCCGGCGCTGGTCGGTGCGTTCGGCTTCGCCGAGATCCTGACGGTGATGGGCGAGCCGAAGCTCAAGGCGATGAAGACGTCGGTCGACTCGGTGCTGCCGAAGCTCGCCGACCTGCTGAAGTACCGCCGCACCATCTTCCGTTCCGGGCTGCTCGGCGTCTTCATCGGCATCCTGCCGGGGGTCGGCGAGGACATGGCGTCCTGGTCGTCGTATGCGGCGGCCAAGCGCGCCAGCAAGGAGCGCGAGCAGTTCGGCAAGGGCTCGGTCGAAGGGCTGCTCGCCGCCGAGACCGGCGACAACGCGGCGATCCCGGGCGCGCTGATCCCGGCGCTCGCGCTCGGCATCCCGGGCTCGGCGCCGTCCGCGGTGCTGATGGCGGCGATGATCATCCACGGCGCCCAGCCCGGCCCGATGCTGATGGTGAACCAGCCGCAGTTCATCTTCGACGTGGTCGGCATCACGCTGGTCGCGACGCTGGCGATGCTGGTGTTCGGGCTGCTGCTGGTGCGGCCGATCCTCTGGGTGCTGCGGGTGCCGCGCGAGATCATCATGCCGATCGTGTTCGTGCTGTGCGTGCTCGGCTCGTACTCGATCACCCAGCGGCTGTTCGACGTCTGGGTGATGCTGGTGGTCGGCGTGATCTGCTACCTGCTGCGCCGGCGCGGCTTCCCGGTCGCGCCGTTCGTGCTCGGGCTGGTGCTCGGCGACATCGTCGACAAGTCGCTGCGGCGCGGGCTGGTGCTGTCCGACGGCAGCCTGGCGCCGTTCTTCACGCGGCCGATCAGCGCGGCGCTGGCGCTGCTGGTGCTGGTGATGCTGCTGGCGCAGTTCCAGG
Organism: Lautropia sp.; assembly: GCA_050249335.1. GTDB lineage: Bacteria > Pseudomonadota > Gammaproteobacteria > Burkholderiales > Burkholderiaceae_E > Lautropia. The sequence continues at coordinate 14,711 of JBFWQR010000029.1, read as the reverse complement.
CGGTGCAGCGGTGGTGGGCGCGGGTGTTTTCGCGCTCGAGGGGGGATGCGTGAGTCACGCTGGTTCAGTTCGGGCAACGGCGACCGGGGCTGGCCTGGGGCCGGGCGGCGGGCGGCGCCAACCGCAGGACGCCCGGCGGCGCCCTCAGCAGGGAGCCCGGCGATGAGCGCCCTCGACCGGCCGCCGGAGAAACCGGGCGTTGCAGCCGGCGCGGCGATGGCCGAGCGGCTGTCGCTGTGCAACGAAGTGCTGGAGCCATGGGGCTTCGCCGAGCAGTGCGCTCACGCCCGGCAGCTCGGCTACCGCGCGCTCGAGGTCGCGCCCTATACGCTTGCCGAGGATCCGTCGACGATCACCGACGCGCAAGCGGCGCAGTGGGCCGCGATCGCCCGCGATCACGACATCGCGATCAGCGGACTGCACTGGCTGCTGGTGGCGCCGGCCGGGCTGTCGATCAGCAATCCCGACGCGACGGTCCAGCGTCGCACGGCGGCGCTGATCGAGCGGCTGATCGATCTCTGCGCGCGGCTCGGCGGCCGCTACCTGGTGCACGGTTCGCCGGCGCAGCGCGATCCGCTGCCCGGGCAGTCGCCGCAGGATGCGCTGGCGCGCGCCACCGACGCCTGGGTCGCCGCCGGGCAGTATGCCCAGGCGGCCGGCGTCACCTATTGCATCGAGCCGCTCGGCCGGGCCCAGACCAGGGTCGTCAACACGGTGGCCGAAGCCGCCGCGATCGTGTCGGCCGCGGGTCTGCCAGGCCTGCGGACGATGCTCGACACCAGCTCCGCCGGTGCCACCGAGGCCGAGCCGCTGCCCGATCTGATCGACCGCTGGTGGCCGAGCGGCCTGCTCGCGCACGTGCAGCTGAACGATCGCAACCGGCAGGCACCGGGGCAGGGCGACGATCGCTTCGGCCCGATCCTCGCGGCGCTGGCACGGCACGGTTATGATGGTTGGCTCGCGGTCGAACCGTTCGACTACCGGCCGGACGGGCCGGGCTGTGCGGCGTTCGCCGCCGGATACCTGCGCGGCCTGCTCGAACCGGGGCGCGCCGGCTGAAACAGCGGCGACAGCCGCGACCAGGAGGCGACGATGAGCGAAGACGATCGACACGGCCGGCCGCGGCCAGCGCGGCGCGAGGCGATCCGGCACGGGGCCGTCGCCCTCGGCGCGGCCGCCGGCATCGGCGGCTGGCTCCTGGCGGCACCGGCACGCGCGCAGGCATGGCCGGCGCGGCCGCTGCGGATCGTGGTCAACTTCCCGCCGGGCGGCGCCGCCGACGTGATCGCGCGCTCGGTCGCGGCGCCGCTTGCCGATGCGCTCGGCCAGCCGGTGGTGGTCGAGAACCGCGCCGGCGCCAACGGCAACATCGGCGGCGAGGTGGTCGCCAAGGCGCCGGCCGACGGTTACACGCTGCTGATGAGCTCGGCCGGCGTCGCGTCGATCAATCCGCAGCTCTATCCGAAGATGCCGTTCGATCCGCGGACCGAGCTGACGCCGGTCGCGGCGGCGGCGCGGGTGCTGGTATTCCTGACCGTCCGGCCGACCTTGCCGGTCAAGGATTTCCCGGAATTCGTCGCGTATCTGAAGGCCAATCCCGGCAAGGTCACGTTCGGCTCGCCGGGCAACGGCAGCTCGCCGCATCTCGCCGCCGAGATGATGAAGGGGATGACCGGCACCTATGCGGTCCATGTGCCGTATCGCGGCGCCGGCCCGGCGCTGACCGACCTGCTCGCCGGCCAGATCGATTTCATGTTCGATCCGGGGCCCGGCCTGGCGCAGGTCAAGGCCGGCAAGCTGCGGCTGCTCGGCGTCGGCAGCGGCAAGCGCACGCCGATGTTCCCGGATACGCCGACGCTCGACGAGCTCGGTCTGAAGGGCTTCGATGCCGATTCCTGGTTCGGCTTCTACGCGCCGGCCGGCACGCCGGCCGAGGTGGTGACCCGGCTCAATCGCGAGATCAACCGGATCCTCGCGACGCCGGCAGTCAGCCAGCGGATCGCCGATCTCGGCGGCGAGGCGGCGCCGACGACGCCGCAGGAATTCGCCAACCGTGCGCGCGTCGATGCCGAGCGGTTCGGCAAGCTGATCCGCGAGCGCCGGATCACCGCCGAATGAGCGGACGAGGGTCGGACGCCGCGGCGGCGGGGCCTGCCGGCCCCGCCGCAACCGGTGATCTCACCAAACGAGCGCCGTCGCGAGCAGCACGAGGCCGGTCGCCGCCAGCGCCCCGGTCCACAGCAGATCGACGTTCAGCCAGGCGCGCCTGAGCACCGCGACGCCGAGCCACTGGTAGACGATGCCGGCCACGATGACCGAGGTCGCGGCCATGGCCAGGGTATGCACGCCGATTCCGGCGAGCGCGGCCGGCAGCGGTCCCTCGGCATCGAACGCCGTCCCCCCGAGGCAGGTCTGCATCAGCGCCGGCATCAGCATGATCCCGGCGCCATGCGCGGTCGCCATCAGGAACGACCAGACGCCCAGCCCCAGGAGGCCCACCTGCATGCCGAAGCGCACGCGGTGGCGATGGCCATAGCGCCAGTGATAGAAGGCCCATGCCAGCAGCAGCGTGCCCGAGGCGATCCGAATCAGATCGGCCGGGACGAGGGTGCCGAGAACGATCAGCAGGCCGGCGACGATCGCGACCGACGCGAGGTGGCCGGCCGCGATCGGCAGCAGCGATACCGCCACGACGGTCCGGCTCTGCCGGTGCAGGCCGAGCGCGACCGCGAACAGCCAGCCCATGGCCGGGTTCAGGCCGTGAAAGGCACCGAGCCCCGCGAAGGAAAGCCACGGCCACGCATCGCTCATGGGTAGCAGTAGGAATCGGACGAGCAGTCGCCGCCCTCCAGCCGCACTTGATGCGGGCGATGCGGCGCCGGCCACCCGACGAAGAATTTCGGATCGAAGGCGAGGCCGCCGTCCGGCCCGGCGTCGAGCTTCACCATCCAGCCGTCGATGCCGTCGGGATAGAACTGCGGGTCGATGGCACCGTAGAGCGAATTGGTGAAATAGACGCGCCTGCCGTCGCGGCTGATCTCCACCATCTGCGGTCCGCCGCTCAGCGCCCCGTTGCCGGCGCCCGGATGCGTCGCCCGCGAGACGATGCCGCCGATGCGCACCTTGCCGGTGAGCTTCGGGTTGAACGGGTCGGAGACGTCGTATTGCTGCAGGTCGCCGGTTCCCCAGCAGGAGACATAGAGGAACCGGTCATCCATCGAGAGGTCGATGTCGGTGACCAGCGGCGGCACTGCCTTGAAGCCCTTGAGCAGCGGCGGCAGGTCGTCCTCGGCGGCAGGCTCCGCGGGGATTTCGATCACCTTCCTGACGGCCCATTGGTCGCCGTCCCGATACCAGGTCCAGATCGACGACGAGAGGTTCTCCAGGCTGACGACGCAATTGACGAAGCCGTAGGCCTTCCTCGGATCATGCGCGGGGCGCAGCTCGAAGACGAGTTGATACTTGTCACCGAAATCGATGGTCTGCAGGTGCTTGCGCTTGTGCAGGTCCCAGAAGTGCAGGCGCCTGCCGTACTGGGCGCCGAGCAGAACCTCCGGGATCAGGCCGTTCTCGAAGGTGTCGGGTGTGCCCCACTCGCTGGTGACCAGCGTGTCGTGGCCGAGATGCCACCAGGCATCGTAGGCGAAGCGCTGCGGTCCCCGGTCCATCTCCCACTGGCCGAGCACGTCGAAGGTCTCGTGATCCATCAGGAACACGCCCCCCGGCCCCTTGCCTTCGCGGTTGCCGAGCGCCGCCACATAGATGCCCTCCGGGCCGCAATGCACGGTGTGCGGACGCGTGTAGCCGGCTTTCTCGGCCACCTCGCCGGGCTCGACCACCTTGACGATCTTCGGGTTCCTCGGATCGGGCTTCGTGTCGAGGATGTGGATACGCGATGAGCGCAGGCCCGGCACGACCAGATAGCGCCTCTCGGCATGGGCGTGCGGCGCGTTCGGGCACAGGCAGGACGAGCAGGCGTTCCAGCCGAAATGGTGCAGCTCGTCACCGGCGTTCGGCATCGCGGTCGAGCCGATGATCCGCGAATAGCTCGGCGACTTCGGGTCGACGTCGACGACCGCGATCGCGTCGGGCGTCTGGCGCTCGGGATCGAACGCCGCGACATAGGCCAGCGTTTCGGGCGCCGCCTTCATGGCCATGCGCGGAGAGGGATAGAAACTCGGGTCCGGTGTCCAGGCGGGCATGATGTCCTCCTTGTAAAAGAGCGTCGTCACGCTGTGCTCAACTGCACCGCACTTCATCGAAATCCTAGCTGATCGCTTCGTCAGGCGCGTCATTGGAATTGGTGACGCGGCGCGGTATTCCGTGTATGTTCCGTGGCGTTGGCCCCAGGTGAGCCGATGCCTTGAGTTCGCACGGGCATCGCAAGCAGACGAACGCGCCGTTCACAACCGGGGGGAGGGCGTGAACACGAGCCTCCCGCATCGGCCTGCCGACATCGACGATCTCTACGAAGCGGCGCTCGACCCGGCGGGATTGGAGCGGCTCGCGGCTGCCGTGATGAAGGCCGGCGGCGGCAGCAGTGCCGTGGTCACGGTTCTGCACGCGGACGAGCCGGTCGAGGCAATGACTTGCGGCCTGCCGGACGAGGCGCTGCAGCGATACGTGGCGTACTACCGTCGCGTGCATCCGATCATCCCGCTCGTCCTCGCGCGGCACCGGGCCCGGATCGTGCGCTACAGCGATCTGCTTTCCGTTCGGGAGTTCCGCCGAACGGAGTTCTACACGGACTTCTCGCGCGTCGTCGACACCGTCCATGTGATGGGGATGCCGCAGCTTTCGATCGGCGCCGGCACGGCGGCCGAGATCGGCGTGCATCGCGGCGCGAGTCGACACGACTTCAGTCGGCGGGATATCCGCCGCCTGGAAGCGCTGGTGCCGCATCTGCAGCGCGCGCTGCAATTGCGCCGGAGGCTCGGTCCACGCCTGCAGACGAATGTCGGGCTTGCGGCACTGGAGGCGTTCGCCTTCGGCTGCATCATCTGCGATCGATCGGGCCGGGTCCGGTTCGCGAATTCGGCGGCCTGCGCGCTGGAAGCGGACGGCAGGATCGCGCTGGCTTCGTCGCGGCACGGGTTCGGCGCGGTCGATCCGGCCGAGTCCAGACGGCTCGCGGCGCTGATCGGTGAAACCGCGATCGGCGGCAGCGGCGGGGCGATGGTTCTCGGCACCGCCAGAGGCGCGCGCTTGTTCGTCCTGGTGGCACCGCTGCCGGCGCGCTTCCGAGGCCAGCCGGGGGAAGTGCTGGTGACGCTCCGGTCCGAATCGTCGGCGCCGCCGTTCGATGCCGACGGATTGCGGATGCTCTTCGGGCTCACGCCGGCCGAGGCACGCCTGGCCCTGGCGCTCGCCGCAGGCCGATCGATCGCCGAGATCGGCGCCGAGCACCGCGTCACCGAGAACACCTTGCGCACGCAGATCGCCAGCGTGCTGCGCAAGACCGACACGGCCAGCCAGCGCGAGCTGGCGCGCATTCTGAACCTGCCGCCGCCGCTGCGCGGCGCCTTGGATCGCCAGGACCTTGCATACCGTCGTTCGGCCGACTCGAATTCGGCCGACCGCAGGGGACGAGGGGCAAGAAGGATGTCGAGCGCGGCGCGGCCGATTCGATCCCAATCGATCGTCGGCCCCGTCAACGATGCGGCCGTCGCACCCGACGGATTGCAAAGGATTTCCGAGATCGCGATTAAATTCGCCGGCGGCGGCAGCGTTCAGATAGGCGGCGTGCGCAACGATGGGATGAGGGAAGCGGCCACCTGCAATCTGCCGCCCGAAGCGCTCGAGAACTACGCCGTCTACTATCGTCGGATCAATCCGTTCGTGCCGATCGCTTTCGCCCGTGGCCTGTTGCACATGGCGCGCACCTCCGATCTGCTGTCCGACGCGAGCTTGCGCCGAACGGAGTTCTATACGGATTTCCTGCGCAGATTCGACACCGTCCGGATGGTCGGGACGCCGAGAATGGCGCTGGCGCCTGATCTTTCCCTCGAGATCGGCGTGCACCGGAGCGTCGGCAGCCGCGAATTCTCCGATCGCGACGTCGGCCGGCTTCAGCGTCTGGCTCCCCATCTCGGACGGGCGCTGCAGCTGCGCCACAGACTGGGGGTCATGCACCATCCCGACATCGGGACTTCGGTGCTCGATACCCTCGCTTTCGGTTGCGTGGTTTGCGACGGAGCGGGCCGCGTGCTGTTTGCAAACCGGGCGGCCGAAGCCCTGGAGCTCGCCGGCGTGATCACGCTCGCCGCGCTGCGGCAGGGGATCGGCGCGCCGGACGCGGCTCAGTCCAGGAAGCTCGGGGCATTGATCGGCGAGACCGCCGCTGGCGGGAGCGGTGGAGCGATCGCGCTGACTGCCGGCAACGGCGTGCGGCTGTTCGCGCTGGTGACGCCGCTGCCACGCCGTATCGCCTGGTACCCGGCGTACGTGCTGGTCACGCTGCAGTCCGAGGCGTCGGCACCGCCGTTCAACGTGGTAAGCCTGCGGGCGCTTTTCGGGCTCACGCCGGCCGAGGCGCGCCTCGCCCTCGCGCTCGCCGCAGGCCGATCGATCGCCGAGGTCGGCACGGCGCTGCGCGTATCCGAGAATACCTTGCGCACGCAGATCGCCAGCGTGCTGCGCAAGACCGCTACCGCCAATCAGCGCGAGCTGGTGCGCATCCTCAATCTGCCGCCGCCGCTGCGTGGCCTCCAGCAGACTCCCCGCTAGGAGGCTATCGTCCGACAGCGTCCTGCTGCCGCGCAGGCTCCTAGACCGCGAACGCCGGAGGACGTGCGTTGGGCCGCGTCAGCCAGATCACCGTGCCGACCAGAATCAGGTTGCCAGCACCTGCGAGCGTCCCCGCCGCGAAGCCGGTGCCGTAGCCTGCGGTGAGATCGTAGGTGAAGGCTCCCTGAAAGCCGCCGAAGGCATGGCCAAGCCAGGCGAACGAGAACACGATGCCCATCCAGGCCGCCTTGTCGCGCGCCGGCGTCAGCGCGCGCGTCGCGACCAGCAGCGAGGTCATGACACCGGCGTAGGCGAAGCCGTAAACGATCGCGAACAGCATGAACCCCCTGAGGCTCGCGAATTGAGTGAACGCGAGCACGCCCGCGGTCTGCAGAGCCGAAGCCACCAGCCAGGAGCGGGTCGCGCCGATCAGGTCGCAGAGCTTTCCATAGGCGACGCGCCCCGCGATGGCGGCCAGCAGCATCGCGAACATGACGCCGCCCGCGTCGGTGGACGATATGCAGAAGCTCTGGATCAGCGGCATCAGATGCATCAGCGGCACCGCCATGCAGGTGCAGCACAGGAAGACGGCCGCCGAAAGCAGCGGCACGGCCAGCCCGGGTTTGAGCGCCGGCTCTGGCAGCGATGCGGCGGCGGCAGCGGGCGCCTGGCGCATGCCCAAGGCCAGCGGCAGCAGGATCGCCAGGGTCCCGCAGCCGAGCGCAAACATTGCGCCGCGCCATCCGAGCGACTCGATCAGATAGGCGGCGAGGAAGGGAACGCCGCCTTGACCGACCGCCTGGCCGGCGGCTGCCACGCCGATCGCTACGCCGGCCGCTTTCGGAAACCAATTGCCGACACAGGCGAAGATCGGGGCGAACAGTGTGCCGCCTCCCAGGGCGCCGGCGAGAAAGAAAACCGCATACAGCAGCCAAAGCGATCCCGCCTGCGACGCGACGATCAGGCAAGCGCCCGTCGCTGAAACGGCAAGCAGGCAGACGGCGCGGATGCTGAGCCGACCTGCGACGTACCCCATGACGACGCTGCCGAGCGCGAGCCCGATCAAGCCGAATGAATTGATGCCGGCGATGTCGGCGCGGGCCCATCCCTCCGCCTGCTCCATCGGGACGAAGAAAGCCGTCAGTCCGTTGACCAGCGTCCCCATGATGATCGCGAGCATCGCGGCTGCCGCGCCTACCGCAAACCAGGCCATCGCATGCTCCCCGGTTCGAATGGTGGTCACCACCGGCAGGCGATGGCCTGCGCGATCGCCCGGACTCGCTGGCTGTCCCGGCGGCGGGCCGGCGACGTCGCGCGCGGGTTCCTGCGGCGCGCCGGTTCCGCTCCGGTCTACTACGCTCCGGCCTATTATTGTCCGGCCGTCGGAGCTGTCATCACCGGAATCAATGACGCAGCCGGCCAGGATCGGCCGGGGTGCCAGGCGTGGCGGTACGCGGCCGTGCGCCTTGCCGCCCAGGGGACGAGCGGCGTCGTACGGACGCTATGCCTGGGATCGGCTGATCTGCAACGCGACGATGATCGATGCATGACGCGCCGGCCGGGGAGCTCGGGCCGCCGCCGAGATCGATCGATCGCCGGAATCGCCCCGGCTGGCGGGTCAGAGCGTCGCGACCGTCTCCAACCGGTCCGGCAGCGCCTGCCGCCGCTCGAGTTCGTCCTGGACGACCCAGTCGCGGATCGTCTGCCGCGGGGCGGCCTGCTGGTGCAGTGCACCCGCGACCGGGCTGCAGGCGAGCAACCCTTCGACGAAGATCGCCAGCTCGACATTGAAGTTGTCGGTCGGAATCGGATGCCGGGACCGCCATTCGGCAAGCACCAGCGCACGCGCGCCGTCGATGTCGACCATCACCGTCTCCTGATTGGCGCGACCGCGGTGCGGTCACACAGCGATCATAGGCGAGCAGCGTCGGGAGCCGGTGATGGGCGGGTCGCCGGCAGGGTCGGTCACGATGGCGTCATCGAATTGGCGTCATCGGATCGGGGGACATCGGATCGGGGACATCGAATCCACAGCGGCATTCCGGACCCGTGGCCATTCCGGCGCCGCGGCCAGCCATCGCTCAACCGGCGATCTGCAGGACGCCGGCGCGGATCTCGGAGGCGTCGGCCGGCCGGACCGACCGTGCGACTTCGACGCCGTCACGCAGGAAGATCAGCGTCGGCCACAGCTTCACGCGGAACGACCGGCCGAGCGGCCGGCCGGGGCCATCGGCGATCTTCAGGTGGCGCAGCGCCGGCTGGTCTGCCAGCGCCGCGGCGATCGCCGGTTGCGCGGCGCGGCACCAGCCGCAGGTCGGGCTGCCGAATTCGAGCAGCGTCGCGCCGGGCAGCGCATCGACTTCGGTTCGTGCCGGCTCGGTGGGGGCATAGTCGTGGTTCATGACCGGGATGTTGGCACAATCCGGACCCGGCCTTCAGGCAGGGCTGAACCGCGCCGCGCTGGCGGCGGGCGAACACGACCACGGCATGGATGAGATGAACGAGAACCGGACCGGCGCAACCGATCCGATCGGCAAGGTGGCGGCTGCGGCGAAGCCGGCGCGGGCGGGCCGGCGCGCCTGGATCGGGCTCGCGGTGCTGGCGCTGCCCTGTTTCCTGTACTCGATGGACCTGACGGTGCTGAACCTGGCGCTGCCGCGGCTCGCGACGGCGCTGAATCCGAGCGCCGGCCAGCTGCTGTGGATCGTCGACATCTATGGCTTCTTCGTCGCCGCGTCGCTGATCACGATGGGCACGCTCGGCGACCGCATCGGCCGTCGCCGGCTGCTGCTGATCGGCGCCGCCGCGTTCGCCGTCGCCTCGGTCTTCGCCGCGTTCTCCGCGTCGGCGGCGCAACTGATCGTCGCGCGCGCGGTGCTCGGCATCGCCGGCGCGACGCTGGCGCCGTCGACGCTGTCGTTGATCCGGCACCTGTTCGCCGATCCCGGCGAGCGGCGGATCGCGATCGGCGTCTGGATCGCCAGTTTTTCGGGCGGCATGGCGCTCGGACCGGTGGTCGGCGGCGTGCTGCTCACGCACTTCGATTGGGGATCGGTGTTCCTGGTCGCGGTGCCGGTGATGGCGCTGCTGCTCGCGATCGGGCCGTGGCTGCTGCCCGAGTATCGCGATCCAGCCGCCGGCCGGATCGATTTGCCGAGCGCGGCGCTGTCGCTGTTCGGTGTGCTGGCGCTGGTGTTCTCGGTGAAGAGCATCGCCACCGGCAGCGCCGGCGCGGCGACGCTCGCCGCCATGGCCGCCGGCGTCGCGCTGCTCGGCGCGTTCGTCGTGCGGCAGCGCCGGCTCACCGACCCGATGATCGACCTGCGGCTGTTTCGCCGTCGTGCGTTCAGTGCGTCGCTCGGTGTCAACCTGTTCGGCGTGTTCACCTGCGCCGGGGTGTTCCTGTTCCTCGCGCAGTACTTCCAGCTCGTGCTCGCGATGTCGCCGTTCGAGGCCGCGCTGTGGACGATGCCGTCCGGCCTGGTACTGGCCGCCGGTTCGATGCTGGCGCCGTGGCTGCTGCGGCACTGGTCGCCGGCGCGGGTCATCGCCGGTGGTCTGGCACTGTCGGCGGTCGGCTATGCGCTGCTCGCCGCGGTGCGCGATGCCGGCGACCTGCCGCTGTTGATGACCGGCTTCCTGGTCTTCTGCGCCGGCGTCTCGCCGATCGGCGCGGTCTCGACCGATCTCGTCGTCGGCACGGCGCCGCCGGAGCAGGCCGGCGCCGCCGCCGCGGTCTCGGAGACCAGCTTCGAGTTCGGCGGCGCCATCGGCATCGCGCTGCTCGGCAGCCTGGCGACCTGGCTGTACCGCCTGCAGATGGCGGACTTCGCGCCGGCAACCGCGCCGCCCGCCGTGCTCGCCGCGGCACGGGAGACGCTCGCCGCCGCGCTGGCTGCGGCACCGGCGCTACCGGACCCCGATGCGGCCGGCCTGGTGCAGCATGCGCGCGCCGCGTTCACCGCGGCGATGCGTTGGGGCTGCGCGGTCAGCGCGCTCTGCATGCTCGCCGCCGCGCTGCTGGCGGCACGGCTGCTGCAGCAGGTCCGGGTCGAGGTCGCGCAGGCCCACTAGGATCGAATCAATCCCACTTGGGCCTGCGGCCCTCCGGCGCCCGGCCGGAGGCCGAGCGCGTTCGGCAGGCATGAACAATCCGCAGGGACTGTTCATGTCCGGCCTCACCCCTTTGAAAAGGGGGGCGCCTCCGATCAGGGCTTGATCTTGCTGCTGAACGCGTTGCTGAACGCATCCTCGACCTTGAACGCCTTGTCCGGCTTGGCGTTGGCGAAGGTGATGTCCATGGTCTTCTGCATCAGCTCGGGCTCGATCCAGCCGAGGCCGTGCTTGGCCGAGCGCTCGGTCACGCAGAGGTCGAGGATCTGCGGCATCGTCGCCAGCAGCGTCGTGCGGTCGAGCCCCGGCACCTGCTCGACCATCGCGTCGATCGACGCGGCCGGATCGGCCTTGGCGTCGCGCCAGCCCTTGTGGGTCGCGCGCAGGAAGCGCTCGATCAGCTTCGGGTTCTTCTTGATCGTCTCGTTGTTGACGAAGTAGGTGTGGCCGTAGATCGGCAGCCCGAAATCGGCCCACAGCAGATGGCCGACGTCGCCCTTGCCGAGCACCTTCTCCCAGATCGCATAGCTGGTGTAGAGGTCGAATGCGCCGTCGACCTCGCCGGCGGCGACGATCGCCTGCTTGCCTTCGGGCTTGACGTTGACCATCGTCACCGAGCTCGGATCGATGCCGTGCATCGCGGCGAACGCCGGCCACAGCACCCGGTGCGAATCGGCCGGCGGCACCGCGATCTTGCGGCCGACCAGGTCCTTCGGCGTCTGGATCTTGGCGCTCTTGCGGAAGAACAGGTTGTTGCCGGCCTTGTCGTAGACCACCGCGACCATCGTCAGGTTCGCGCCCTTGCTGATCGCGGTCAGCACCGTCGGCGCGTCGGAGATGCCGACGTCGGACTGGCCGAGGTCGACCTTCTTGGCGCTGTCGGACGAGCCGCTGCCGCGCAGCACCGTCAGGTCGAGGCTTTCCTCCTTGTAGTAGCCCTTCTTCATCGCCAGGTAGATCGGCGAATGGTCGGCCAGGTGGAACCAGTTCAGCTGCAGCTGGATCTTGTCCCGGGCCTGCGCGCGGGCGGGCAGGGCCGGCAGCGCCGCGGCGGCGGCGAGCAGGGTACCGCCGCTGCGCAGTACGGTGCGGCGGATCGCGTTCGACCGGTTCTTCATCGGATGTCTCCCTCGATAAGCAGTTGCACCGGCGATCTTGCCGGCTATTCCCGATGCGCCCATGGCGCCACGATCCGCTCGACCGCGACGACCAGGCCATAGAGCACGAGACCGAGCGCCGAGATCAGCAGCAGCGACGCGAAGATCGATGCCGTCTCCATGGTCACGCCGCCGGTGATGATCAGCGATCCGAGGCCGCGCTCGGATGCGACGAACTCGCCGACCAGCGCGCCGATCACGCTCATCGTCGCGGCGAGCTTCAGGCCGACGAAGATGTACGGCACCGCGTTCGGGAAGCGGATCTTGGCGAGGATCTGCCAGCGGCTGGCGCGCAGCGTGCGGACCAGCTCGAGCATCTCGGGCTCGGCGCTGGCGAGCCCGACCGCGGTATTGACGACCATCGGAAAGAACGCGATGGTGGTGCCGATCACGATGTTCGGCCAGATGCCGTAGCCGAGCCAGACGACGAACAGCGGCGCCAGCGCGATCTTCGGCAGCGTGTTGAACAGCACCAGCACCGGCATCACGGTCCGGAGCAGCAGGTCGTTCCAGACCACGACGACCGCGAGCGCGATGCCGAGCACCGCCGACAGCGCGAACGCGCCGAGCACTGCCCACAGCGTCGCCAGCAGATTGGCGGTCCACTGGTAGTTCGGCCTGGCGAGCGCCTGCAGCGCCGCGGTCGGCGTCGGCAGGATGTATTCCTTGACGCCGAGCGCGACCACCAGCACCTGCCACAGCACCAGCATCGCCAGCATCACGGCGAGGCTCGGCAGGTAGTAGACGAAACCGGCCCAGAGGCGCGCCGCCAGCCCGGGCTCGCCGCCGCCGGTGCTGCCGCTGCCGGCCGGGCGGTTGTCCGGAGCGTTCATCGTGCGGGTCTCCTCGGTCGCACGGCGGTTGCGGGTCGCGCGGGTCAGCGGGGCGGGTTCAGCGGGCTGCTGGTCAGCTGGCTGGTTCAGCGGCCGGCTCGGGCGGCTCGGGCATCGCGCGCAGGGCCGCCCAATCGGGCGCGGCGCCGCTCGCGAAGCCGACGCAGCCGAGCGAGCCGATCGCCAGCGTGCCGTTGTCGATCCGCAGCCGGACCGCGCCGTAGCTGCGCTCGTAGAGGTCGGGATGCGCCGCCAGGAAGGCGTCCTGCTCGGCGGCCGGCAGGCCGGCCATGCCGTTGACGTAGTGGTGGCCGTTGCGCTCGACGTGGCGGATGCCGAGCAGCGAGACCAGCGCCAGGTCCTGCTGCAGCGCCAGCCCGGCCTGGATCGTCAGGTCTTCGGCGCTCATCTGGTAGCGCCGGTGCTCGGCCGCGTTGGCCTCGTCGTGGCCTTCTTCGCGGTTCCACTGGGTACAGCGCCCGCGGTTGATCAGCGACTTGTAGAAGCCCTTGCAGGTCTTGGACGAGACGCCGGTGTAGCCGAGCTGGCGGCCGCGGACGAACGCATCGAGCGTATCGTCGGACTCGTCGATGATGATCGCGTTCGACAGCGACAGCCCGCTGACGTTCTGCGACAACGCCGCCTGCCGCTTGATCGGCTGCTCGATCAGGATCACGTTGCCGCGCAGCCGCGCCAGCTTCGGGTTCGAGCCCATCCGGTGCCAGAGCTGCAGGATGCCTTCGACGTCCTCGTACTGCTCGTTGCCGTCGAGCGTTGCGTGATAGCCGCCCTCGATCCGGTCGAGTACCGCGGCGATCCGCGTCAGCCGCTCGAGGTCGGCGTCGATATTGCCGCCGACCTTGAGCTTGAACCAGCGGTGGCCATAACGTGCGACGACCTCCTCGAGCGTCTCCGGCAGCCCGTCGTCGACCCGGCTGGTCTGATCCTCGCGGGTGATCGGATCGACCAGGCCGACCGTGTGGCGGGCGCTGATGGTCGCGGCCGGTTGCAGGCCGGCGAGAAAGCCGCCGAAATCGAAACCGGCGAGATCCGGGCAGAGCTCGAGCAGGCCGGCGCCGGCGATGCCGGCGAGGTCGCCGCGGATCACGTCGTGGAACGGCCGTTGCAGCGCGCGGCAGAGGCCGTCGAGCACCGCGCGATCGATCAGCGCCGGCCCGTAGTTCGCCACCAGCGGATTCAGCCCGTGGCGCCCGCCTTCGTCGATCTGCTCGCGGTAGTGGCTCGCGAAATGGCCGAATGCGGTGCGCGGCACGCCGTCGAGATAGCGCCGCCGCGCCAGCGCGAGCGCGCTGCGCAGCTGGTCGAAGTTCTGTTCGTTGGTGAGCGCCGGGTTCTTGTCGAACCATTTCGGCGCCAGCAGCTCGGCGGCCATGCCGACGGCCGTGCGGCCGTCGGCGAGCCGGACGCGGGCGCGGACGAACGCCTGCGGCGCCTCGGTCAGCGTGACGATGCCGAAGCGAAACGGCATCCGCAATCGGACATCGCGTTCGAACAGTTCGATCGATTCGATCGTGAGTGCCGGCGCTGCCACGGCCTTTCTCCTGCGTTACTCCATGCCGAGCAGACGATAGATGCGGCGCGTATAGACGCCGAACTGCTCCTGGGTCTTGAGGTCGAGCGTGCGCGGATGCGGCAGCTCGATCGGGAAATTGTCGGCCATCCGCGCCGGGCCGGCGGTGAAGACCACGACCCGCGAGCCGAGGAACACCGCCTCCGAGATGCCGTGGGTGACGAACACGATGGTCTTGCCCGATTCCTTCCAGATCCGCAGCAGCTCGAGGTTCATCTTCTCGCGCGTCAGCGCGTCGAGCGCACCGACCGGCTCGTCCATCAGCACCAGCTTCGGGTCGTGGATCAGCGA
>JBFWQR010000028.1:0-55220 GCA_050249335.1 Lautropia sp. | reverse complement strand
ACCGAGGTGATGCCGATGAAACTGCGCAGCGATTCTTTCGTCGACGGCGGACCGATTCCGGCCCGGTTCGCGTTCGCGCGGCCGGACCCGGCCTCGCATGTCGCATTGTCAGACAACCGCAATCCGCAACTGGCATGGTCCGACGCGCCGGCCGGGACCCGTTCGTTCGCGCTCGTCTGCCATGACTATGACGTGCCGTCCAAGCCCGACGACGTCAACCAGGAGGGCCGCGAGGTGCCGGCCGCGCTGCCACGGACCGACTTCTTTCACTGGGTGCTGATCGATCTGCCGGCGGCGATCAGCGCGATCGACGACGGCGAGTTCTCGCACCAGGTGACGCCGAAGGGCAAGGCCGGCCCGGAGGCGCGCCATGGTGCGCGCCAGGGCATCAACGACTATACGCAGTGGTTCGCGTCGGATCACGACATGCGCGGCGACTACTACGGTTACGACGGCCCGTGCCCGCCGTGGAACGACTCGATCGTCCATCACTACGTATTCACGGTCTACGCGCTCGACGTCGAACGGCTGCCGCTCGAGGGCCGCTTCGACGGTCGCCAGGCGCTCGAGGCGATCGGCCGGCACACGCTCGCCAAGGCGGCGATCGGCGGAACCTACACGCTCAATCCGCGGCTGGCCGGCGGCGGCTGACCCGGCGGCCGGCCCGGCCCCAGGCCAGACCCAGTCGCCGTTGCCCGCTCAGCCGAACAATCCCTGCAGGTACCAGCCGCTTTCGGCGGCGTGGTCGTCGGCGACGGAGCGGCCGCGCGCGCGATAGATCCAGAGCCAGTGCGCCTGCGCGTCTTCGGCGATGAAGTAGTCGCGCTGGACCAGATGACCATCCCACCAGCCGCTTTCGATGCGTTCGGGGCCGCCGAGCAGTGTCAGCGGCCCTCGCCACCACGGCTGGCGATCGCGTTCGTGCAGCGGCAACGGCTTGGCCAGCAGCCAGAGCGGCCGCAGCGTCTCGGCCAGCGATGGCGACAGCAGCGCGGCCTGGGCGGCCGCCGGGGATGCGGCTGACCGGGACGATGCGGATCGCCGGGGCGATGCGGGCAGGGGCGACGGCAGCTTATCGATCGGTTCGATCCGATAGGCGGCTTCGGGGCGGTGGTCGGCGGCCAGGTGGATCCGCTGGATCTGGTGGCGGCCGAGCCGGGCCTGCAACCGCTCGATCAGCCGATCGAGATTTTCTTCCGGCGCTGCAGCGCCGGGCAGCAGCGTGCCGCTCGGCGAGCCGGCGGCGACGATGTCGTCGCAGTTCAGCTCCAGCGTATGGGTGGCGGCCGGCAGCGGCGTGACGGCGAGCCGTTCGCGCAGGACCGCGTGCATCCGGGCGACGTCGCGGGTGGGGCTGGCGAAACCGACTTCGATCCGCGTGGCGGCCGGGATCGCGTCGCGATTGCGCCGGCCGCGATCATGCCGGGCGACCAGCACGAAATGACGGACGGCGGCCTGACGCGCGGCGAGCCAGCCGGCGAGCTCATGCAGCGGCCGCCAGGCGGCGAGCAGCAATGCCTCGGCCTGCTCGACGTCGGCCAGCAGTTCGAGGGTTGCCGAGAATCTTGACGGAGCCTGGTACCACGGCCGGACTTCGGGCTGCCGGCCGAGCGCCAGGTCCATCTCACGCAGCAGCGCGGCTCCGAAGCGGCGCGCCAGCCCGGCGCGCGGCAGTCCGGTGAGGTCGGCGAACGCCCGGGCACCGATCGCGGTGACGGCTTCGGGCTGGCTGCACAACGAGTCGAGCAGCGCGAGCGGCAGCCGGTCGAGCCGGGCTGTCAGCTCGGCCGGGCTCGACACGATCAGGCCGTCGCGCCAGCGTGCGAACAGGCTGGCTGCGGTCGCGGTCGGCGCGACCGCGATCGCGGCGGTGAATCCGAGCGCCGTCAGATCCTGCCGCATCCGCTTGGTCAGCGCCGCGAGCCCGCCGAATAATCGCAGGCTGGGCCCGATTTCGAGCAGCAGGCCGGCGCCGGTGCGTTCGGCAATCGGCGGCTGCAGGCTCAGCCGTGGCGTGAACTGCAGCGCCCAGCCGGCCAGACGTTGCAATGCATCGAGTTCGGCGGCGAGGTCACGGTCCTGCAGGATCAGGTCGGCCGCGATCGCGAGCGCGGTGGCGCGTTGGTGGCCGACTTCGATGCCGCGGGCCCGGGCTGCCGGATTGACCTGCTCGACGATGGCCCGGTTGCAGATCGCGAACGGCAACTCCGCGGTACCGGATGCCTTGGCCAGCAGGCGCTGACCAGGCTCGAAGAGCTCGAGCGGCAGCTGCGGAAAATGCAGGCCGAGCCAGAGCATGCGATCACGGCTCAGGGACGGCGAGGCCGCATGGGGCGAGGCAGCCGGACATGCGGATGCCCGACGGGCACCGGTCGGGGTGGCGCGATGTCCTCGATGGCCGCAATCCGCGTCGATTCGGGCTGCAGCCGCAGCGTGAGCGGCGGCTGCGGCAGCGCGATCATCAGCGGCGCGGCGAGGACCGGCCCGCGGCGCTTCAGCAATTGCACGGCGAGCACCTGGCCGGGGCGGGGCGTCAGCAGCAGCCGCAGTGGCGCCGGCGATGCATCGTCGCGAGCCGGCAGGTCACGGAACAGGAAGACCGGGCCGCGTGCGGCGCTGGCTGCGAGTTGCATCCGCCGCAAGTGCTCGGGGCGGGTGCGCTGATGCGGCAGCCAGGCGAGCAGGGCGCCGAAACTGGTGCTCTTCAGCGTCTGCTCGACCGCCCACAGGCGATCGGCCGCGTGAGGGGCCTGGATGATGATCAGATAGTTCAGGTCGATGCCGAAGGCGGCGAGCGCCGGCCCATACGGAATCAGCGGCGGCGAGAGCATGATCACGATCTTGCGTTCGACCGTGAGCCGGCGCAGCAGCGGCACCAGCAGCCGCAGCTCGCCGACCCCGGGCTTGCGGGCGATCAGTTCGGTCAGCATGCCGAGCGGCCAGCCGCTGCCAGGCAGCTCGGCATCCAGCGGCGCGAAACCAGTGGCATGCGCGGCGACTGCGGCATGCCCGAGTTGATCGGCTTGCCAGACCTGAGGATGAATCCGCGGCCCGCGCAGTAGGTCCATGCGCGCTTTCTGTCAGAGGGCGGATCAGAGCGCGGATTTGCGGATCAGCCCGACGCCGATTCCTTCGAGCGCGAACGAGTCGCTGTGGCTGTCGACGATGATCGGCTCGAAATCGGGGTTTTCCGGCAGCAGTTCGATCTGGCCGCGCGCTGCCAGCCGGCGGAACCGCTTGACGGTGACCTCGCTGCCGATCCGGGCGACGACGATCTGACCGTTGCGCGCTTCGGTGGCGCGGCGGACCGCGAGCAGATCACCATCCAGGATGCCGGCATCACGCATGCTGAGGCCGCGCACCCGCAGCAGATAATCCGGCCGGGCGCTGAACAGATCCGGATCGACCGCGAAGCTCGCTTCGACATGCTGCTCGGCGAGGATCGGGCTACCGGCCGAGACCCGGCCGACCAGCGGCAGTGTCAACGCGACCTGTACCGCATTGACTGCCTGACCGAGCGCGGCGCCGCGCGGGCGCCGCGCCGGATTGCCGGCCGCCGCGGCGGCCGTGCCGGCAGCGGCGGATTGGGCCGGCAGCGGCGCCGGAAACAGCACCAGCCGGATACCGCGCGAGGCGCCGGAAGTCAGTTCGATGACACCTTTGCGGGCCAGTGCCTTCAGATGTTCTTCGGCCGCATTGGCCGAGCGAAAACCGAGTTCGGCAGCGATTTCCGCCCGCGTTGGCGGAAAACCGGTGGTGGCCAGATGGCGCTTGATCAGTTCGAGGATTTCCAGCTGGCGGGGAGTGAGTTCGCGCATGCGAGAGGCCCGATGAAGATGTTGGCTGTATTTTTATACAGTTGATCGGGTGGGGCAAGTATTTTTTGGCAGACCCTCTCGACAAAAGCCAAAACCGGTTACACTTGTCACCGGCGACTGTCCGGGTGTTAGACAAGTCCCATCAGGTGAGACTGCTCGTAGCCGCTGACCGCGGCACTGACCGACCACGAATCGACTCGCATCCTGCTTCGACTGATATCGATCGCCGCGTCAGCCAGAAACGAGCCAGGTCCACTCACTTCGAACCCGTCGCCACTCACTCCGCCTATGGCCAAGTATTCGAGGGCGCTTGCCGTCTGTTCGCGCAGCGACAAGCGCCTCGAACTGCTTGCACGGTCCGGTCGTCCGACGCCATATCCGTCCCGGATATGCGGGCTCCCGTCCCGTGCAATGTTTTTTTCTCCCTTTCCCGAGACTTTTAGATGTCGACCAAGATCTATGTAGGCAATCTGCCTTGGCGCGCGACCGACGCGCAACTGACCCAGTTGTTCTCGGCCCATGGCGAGGTCAGCGAAGCGCGCGTCGTGACCGACCGGGAGACCGGCCGTTCGCGTGGCTTTGCCTTCGTCAGCATGGCGACTGCCGAGGCTGCTCGTGCCGCGATCGCGGCGCTGAACGGTCATACGCTGGAAGGCCGTGCGCTCGTCGTCAATGAGGCCAACGAGCAGTCGCGGCCTGGCGGCGGTGGTCGCCGTCCGGGTGGCGGTGGCGGCGGCTATGGCGGTGGCGGCGGTGGCGGCGGCTACGGTGGTGGTGGCGGCTACGGCGGCGGCGGCGGTGGTGGCCGGCCGCCGTATGGCGGCGGCCGCGGCTGACCGCACCCGGCAGGAGGAGACAGCCCAGCGCCGGTCTTCGCGGCCGGCGCGCCGGCACAGACCATCGGCGCGGATCGGCACCGGATCGTGGCCGACCGGCGCACGGATCGCCGTGCCTGGCCGATCCGGGTTCGTCGATCCGGTTGCTTCGTTTCGCCGGCGCTCAGGCGGCGACGCCGCTGCCGAGCGCGATCGGGGCACCGGTCTTGGCGCGGATCTCGTCGGCCGTGACGCCCGGGGCCAGCTCGACCAGTTGCAGCCCGGCCGGCGTCACGTCGAGCACGCCGAGATCGGTGATGATCCGGTCGACGACGCCGACGCCGGTCAGCGGCAGGTTGCATTCGGCCAGGATCTTGTGCGCGTCGCCCTTGGCGACGTGCTCCATCAGCACGACTACGCGGCCGACTCCGGCGACCAGGTCCATCGCGCCGCCCATTCCCTTGATCATCTTGCCGGGAATCATCCAGTTGGCGAGATCACCGCGGGCCGAGACCTGCATCGCGCCGAGGATCGCCAGGTCGATGTGGCCGCCGCGAATCATCGCGAACGAATCGGCCGAATGGAAGATCGAGGAGCCGGGCAGCGTCGTGACCGTCTGCTTGCCGGCATTGATCGTGTCGGGATCGACGGCGTCCTCGGTCGGGAACGGCCCGATGCCGAGCAGTCCGTTCTCCGATTGCAGCCAGACCTCGATGCCCGGCGGCACCTGGTTGGCGACCAGCGTCGGCAAACCGATGCCGAGGTTGACGTAGAAGCCGTCCTGCAGTTCCTGTGCGGCGCGCGCCGCCATTTGGTCGCGGGTCCAAGCCATTTTGTTCAGCGCTCCTGTTCAGGCCTTGCGCGTGGTGCGCTGCTCGATCCGTTTTTCCGGCGTCGCGTTCAGTACGATCCGCTGGACGAAGATGCCGGGCGTATGGATCGCATCCGGTGACAGCGCGCCGGTCTCGACGATCTCCTCGACCTCCGCGATCGTGACGCGGCCGGCCATCGCGCAGACCGGATTGAAGTTGCGCGCGGTGCTGTGGTAGATCAGGTTGCCGCTCTTGTCGGCCTTCCAGGCCTTGACCAGAGCGACGTCGGCGGTGAGGCTCAGCTCCATCACGTAATCCTGCCCGTCGAACTGCCGGATCTCCTTGCCTTCGGCGACGATGGTGCCGACGCCGGTCTTGGTGAAGAACGCCGGGATGCCCGAGCCGCCGGCACGCAGCTTTTCGGCGAGCGTGCCCTGCGGCGTGAACTCGAGCTCGAGCTCCTTGGCCAGGTACTGGCGTTCGAACTCCTTGTTCTCGCCGACGTAGCTGGCGATCATCTTGCGGATCTGCCGCGTCTTCAGCAGCAGGCCGAGGCCGAAATCGTCGACGCCGGCATTGTTGCTGATGCAGGTCAGGCCCTTGACGCCGGAATCCCGCAGCGCCTGGATCAGTGCCTCGGGGATGCCGCAGAGGCCGAAGCCGCCGACGGCGAGCGTCTGGTTGTCGGCGACGACGCCCTTGAGCGCCGCGGCCGCGGAGGGGTAGACCTTCTGCATGGATCGCCTGTCGTGGTCGTTGCGGTGGATCGGGTTGACGGTGGCTTCGGGATCGATCGTCGCTCCGGAATGCCGGAAGCCTCTGGAATGCCGGAAGCGAGAGCCGATGATACCGGCTCGGCGGTCCGCTGCATGCCGGCGCCGCGTCCGGGTGCCGCTGCAGGCCGCATGCGGGTCCGGGTCACATGCTGCCGTAGTTCGGCCCGCCGCCGCCCTCGGGCACCACCCAGACGATATTCTGCGTCGGGTCCTTGATGTCGCAGGTCTTGCAGTGGACGCAGTTCTGCGCGTTGATCTGCAAGCGATCGCTGCCGTCGTCGGACTTGACGAACTCGTAGACGGCGGCCGGACAGTAGCGGCTCTCGGGGCCGGCATAGCGCGGCAGGTTGATCCGGGTCGGTACCGTCGGATCCTTCAGCGTCAGGTGCCACGGCTGGTTCTCTTCATGGTTGGTGTTCGAGATGAACACCGACGAGAGCCGGTCGAACGTGAGCTTGCCGTCGGGCTTCGGATAGACGATCGGTCGACAGTCCGCGGCCGGCTTCAGGTAGGCGTGGTCGGGCTTGGTCGTGTGCAGCGTGAACGGCGCCTTGCCGCGGAACACGACCTGGTCGAGGCCGACCAGTGCCGTGCCGAGCCAGAGCCCCTTGCTCATCATCGGCTTGAAGTTGCGGGTCGACCAGAGCTCCTCGCGCAGCCACGACGATTCGAATGCGGCCGGGTAAGCGGCGAGCTCGTCGGCTTCGCGACCGGCACCGAGCGCCTGATAGGCGGCTTCGGCGGCGAGCATGCCGGTCTTCATCGCGGCATGGCTGCCCTTGATCCGCGCCGCATTCAGGAAGCCGGCCTCGCAGCCGATCAGGCAGCCGCCGGGAAAGGCCAGCTTCGGCAGCGCGTTGATGCCGCCGGCGGTGATCGCGCGGGCGCCGTAGGAGAGCCGCCGGCCGCCTTCGAAGAAGCCGCGTACCGCCGGATGGGTCTTGTAGCGCTGGAACTCCTCGAACGGCGACAGGTACGGATTGGTGTAGTTGAGGCCGACGACGAACCCGACCGCGACCTTGTTGTCCTCGAAGTGGTAGAGAAACGAGCCGCCGTAGGTGGCGCTGTCGAGCGGCCAGCCGGCGGTATGCATGACCAGCCCGGGCTGGTGCCGCTTCGGGTCGATCTCCCACAGTTCCTTGACGCCGATGCCGTAGCTCTGCGGATCGCGGCCCTCGGCGAGCTTGAAGCGCTCGAGCAGCTGCCGGCCGAGATGGCCGCGCGAGCCCTCGGCGAACAACGTGTACTTGCCGTGCAGCTCCATGCCCGGCTGGAAGTTCTCGGTCGGCTTGCCGTCGCGGCCGACACCCATGTTGCCGGTCGCCACGCCCTTGACCGCGCCGTCGTCGCGGTAGAGGATCTCGGCCGCCGCGAAGCCCGGATAGATCTCGACGCCGAGCGCCTCGGCCTGGGTGCCGAGCCAGCGCACCAGGTTGCCGAGGCTGATCACGTAGTTGCCGTGATTCTTCATCGGCGGCGGCAGCATCCAGGCCGGCGTCCGGTACGAACCGGTCTCGGTCAGGAACAGGAAGCGGTCCTCGGTCACGGCGGTCGTCACCGGCGCGCCGTTCGCCTGCCAGTCGGGCAGCAGCTCGGTCAGCGCGCGCGGATCGAGCACGGCGCCCGACAGGATGTGCGCGCCGACCTCCGAGCCTTTCTCGATCACGCAGACGTTGACCTCGCGGCCGTGCTGCGCGGCGAGCTGCTTCAGCCGGATCGCGGCCGCCAGGCCGGCCGGACCGGCGCCGACGATGACGACGTCGAACTCCATCGCATCGCGTTCCGGGGTCGCTTCGCCGTCGTTCGCCGCGCTCATGTCGTGTCCGTGCCTTGCTCGATGTCCTGGGCTGGGTGCCGGGCTCGGCGCCATTGTCGACCAAAGCGCTTTTCCGGTGCAAACCCGGCCGTGCGATCATCGCCGCTGTTTTCCCCCGGGGGCATCGTCCGACAGCCTCCCGGATACCGGCAAATGGAGGCGTGGCGATGGCGACCGATTTCGATCTGAGCGGCAAGACGGTGCTGGTGACCGGCGCCTCGAGCGGCCTCGGGGCGCGCTTCGCGACCGTGCTGGCCGGCAATGGCGCGCGGGTCGTGCTGGCGTCGCGCCGCGTCGAGCGGCTGAAGGAGCTGCGGGCCCAGATCGAGTCGGCCGGCGGCTCGGCGCTGGTGGTGCCGCTCGACGTCACCGATTTCGCCGGCGTCGAGACCGCGGTCGCGCGGGCCGAGGCCGAGGCGGGGCCGATCGACGTGCTGATCAACAACTCCGGCGTCAGCACGACGCAGAAGCTGGTCGACGTGACCGAGCAGGACTTCGATTTCACCTTCGACACCAATGTCAAGGGCGCGTTCCGGGTCGCGCAGGTGGTCGCGCGGCGGATGATCGCGCGTGCCCGCGCTGCCGCCGACCCGGCGGCGATGCCGCGGGCGCGGATCATCAACATCGCGTCGATGGCCGGCCTCAAGGTACTGCCGCAGATCGGCATCTACAGCATGAGCAAGGCCGCGGTCGTGCACATGACGAAGGCGATGGCGGTCGAGTGGGGGCGTTTCAACATCAACGTCAACGCGATCTGCCCCGGCTACATCCGCACCGAGCTGAACGAGCATCACTGGGACACCGAAGGCGGCCGCAAGCTGATCCAGATGCTGCCGCGCAAGCGGCTCGGCCGGATCGAGGATCTCGACGGGCTGGTGGTGCTGCTGGCGTCGGACCGTTCGGACTTCGTCAACGGCGCGGTGATCGCCGCCGACGATGGTTTCGGTGTCTGACCGCGACGCGCCGCCGGACGCTCCACAGGCCCCCGCACGGGACGCGTCGCCGGCCGACGATGGCCGGATTCTGACGTTCGAGCTGGCGATCCCGATCCGCTGGGGCGACATGGATGCGATGGGCCATGTCAACAACACGGTCTATTTCCGCTACATGGAGCAGGTCCGGATCAGCTGGTTCGACCGGATGGGCTGCACGCCCAACCGGGCAGGCTGCGGGCCGGTGATCGTCAACGCTGCCTGCACGTTCATCCGCCAGTTCGAGTACCCCGGCACCGTGATCGCGCGGCACTATGTCGGGGTGTTCGGCCGCAGCAGCGTCGAGACCTACATCGACATGCTGCGCTCCGATGTCGCCGGGACGGTCTATGCCCGCGGTTCGGCCAAGGTCGTCTGGGTCGACTTCCCGAACCAGCGTTCGGCGCCGCTGCCGGATCGGATCAGGACGTTGATGCAGCGCCGCTGGAACGGATGACGGACCGGCGGAGCCGGTTGGTATACTCGCCATTTCCGGGTGGCCGCCATGACCAAATTCGTATTCGTCACCGGCGGGGTGGTTTCCTCGTTGGGCAAGGGCATCGCCGCGGCGTCGATCGCCGCGCTGCTCGAGTCGCGCGGCGTCAAGGTCACGCTGCTGAAGCTGGACCCCTACATCAACGTCGATCCCGGCACGATGAGTCCGTTCCAGCACGGCGAGGTGTTCGTCACCGAGGACGGCGCCGAGACCGACCTGGACCTCGGCCACTACGAACGGTTCGTCTCGGCGCGCATGCGCCGGACCAACAATTTCACGACCGGCCAGATCTACGATTCGGTGATCCGCAAGGAGCGTCGCGGCGAATACCTCGGCCGCACCGTGCAGGTGATCCCGCACATCACCAACGAGATCCAGGCATTCATCGAGCGCGGCGCCGCGGTCGGCACGTCGGATGAAGCCGAGGTCGCGATCGTCGAGATCGGCGGCACCGTCGGCGACATCGAGTCGCTGCCGTTCCTGGAAGCGGTGCGGCAGATGAGCCTGCGCCGCGGCCGCGGCAACTACTGCTTCGTGCACCTGACGCTGGTGCCGTTCATCCCGTCGGCCGGCGAACTGAAGACCAAGCCGACCCAGCACTCGCTGCAGAAGCTGCGCGAGATCGGCATCCAGGCCGACCTGGTGCTGTGCCGGGCCGACCGGCCGATCCCGGACGACGAGCGCGCCAAGATCTCGATGTTCTCGAACGTCCAGCTCGATTCGGTGATCTCGGTATGGGACGCCGACTCGATCTACAAGATCCCGCGGATGCTGCACGAGCAGAAGGTCGACGAGATCGTGCTCGAAACGCTGCGGCTGACGCGGCCGGCGGCGGACCTGTCGATGTGGGACCGGCTGGTCGAGCGGCTCGAGAATCCGCGCCATGAGGTGCGGATCGCGATGGTCGGCAAGTACGTCGACCTGACCGAATCGTACAAGTCGCTGACCGAGGCGCTGGTGCATGCCGGCGTGCAGACCTCGTCGCGGATCCGGATCGAATACCTCGACTCCGAGCAGATCGAGCGCGAAGGCACCGCGCCGCTCGCCGATTTCGACGCGATCCTGGTGCCCGGCGGCTTCGGCAAGCGCGGCGTCGAAGGCAAGATCGCCGCGATCCGCTACGCCCGCGAGCACGGCGTGCCGTACCTCGGCATCTGCCTCGGGCTGCAGCTCGCGGTGATCGAGTTCGCGCGCAACGTGCTCGGGCTGGCGGGCGCCAACAGCACCGAGTTCGACCGCGATACGCCGCATCCGGTGATCGCGCTGATCACCGAATGGACCGACCGCACCGGCGCGGTCGAGCGGCGCGACGAGGCCTCGGCGCTCGGCGGCACGATGCGGCTCGGCGCCCAGCGCTGCGCGATCGAGCCCGGCACGCTGATCGCGCGGATCTACGGCGAATCGGTCAACGAGCGGCACCGGCACCGCTACGAGGTCAACAACGAGTATGTCGACCGGCTCCAGCAGGGCGGGCTGCGGATCGCCGCGCGCACGCCGGCCGAGCAGCTGACCGAGACGATCGAGCTGCCGACGTCGGGCCGCCATGCCCATCCGTGGTTCGTCGGCGTGCAGTTCCACCCCGAATTCACCTCGACGCCGCGCGCCGGCCACCCGCTGTTCAATTCCTACATCGAGGCGGCGCTGGCGCGTGCCGCGAGCCGCGCGGTGCGGCGCGTCGCCTGAGCGGCCGCCGGTCGCCGCCCGTTCCGCCTCCGATCCGCCCCCGAAGCGACCCCGAACGCAATTCCACCCCACGACGAGGACCACCCCCGCCGATGAGCACGATCGTTGACATCATCGGCCGCGAGATCATCGATTCTCGCGGCAACCCGACCGTCGAATGCGACGTGCTGCTCGAATCCGGCGTGATGGGCCGGGCGGCGGTGCCTTCGGGCGCGTCGACCGGCTCGCGCGAAGCGATCGAGCTGCGCGACGGCGACGTCAAGCGCTTCGGCGGCAAGGGCGTGCTGAAGGCGGTCGAGAACATCAACACCGAGATCTCCGAGGCGATCCTCGGGCTCGACGCGTCCGAGCAGGCCTACGTCGACAAGACGCTGATCGATCTCGACGGCAGCGAGAACAAGGAGCGCCTCGGCGCCAACGCGATGCTGGCGGTCTCGATGGCGGTCGCCAAGGCGGCGGCCGAAGAGTCGGGCCTGCCGCTCTATCGCTATTTCGGCGGCTCGGCGCAGATGTCGCTGCCGGTGCCGATGATGAACGTGATCAACGGCGGCGCGCACGCCAACAACAACCTGGATCTGCAGGAGTTCATGATCATCCCGGTCGGCGCCCCGACGTTCCGCGAAGCGGTCCGCTATGGCGCCGAGGTGTTCCAGCAGCTGAAGAAGCTGATCCACGACGCCGGGATGTCGACCGCGGTCGGCGACGAAGGCGGCTTCGCGCCGTCGGTCGAGAACCACGAGGCGGCGATCAAGCTGATCCTGAAGGCGATCGAGAAGGCCGGCTACACGCCCGGCGACGACATCGCGCTCGGGCTCGACTGCGCCAGCACCGAGTTCTACAAGGACGGCAAGTACCACCTCGAAGGCGAGAAGAAGGTGCTGACCGGCCCCGAGTTCACCAAGCTGCTGTCGGACTGGTGCCAGAAGTACCCGATCCTGTCGATCGAGGACGGCATGGCCGAGAACGACTGGGACGGCTGGCGCCATCTGACGCAGCGGCTCGGCGCCAAGGTGCAGCTGGTCGGCGACGACCTGTTCGTCACCAACACCAAAATCCTCAAGCAGGGGATCGATGCCAAGGTCGCCAACTCGATCCTGATCAAGATCAACCAGATCGGCACGCTGACCGAGACCTTCGCCGCGATCGAGCTGGCCAAGCGCCACGGCTACACCTCGGTGGTCTCGCACCGCTCCGGCGAGACCGAGGACACCACGATCGCCGACATCGCGGTCGCGACCAACGCGCTGCAGATCAAGACCGGCTCGCTGTCGCGCAGCGACCGGATCGCCAAGTACAACCAGCTGCTGCGGATCGAGGAAGATCTCGGCGACACCGCGCAGTATCCGGGCCGCGACGCGTTCTTCAGCATCCGCGGCTAGCAAGGCCTTCGCGATGAAGGTGCTCGGCGCCGTGCTGGCCGTGCTGCTGGCATTGATCCAGTATCCGCTGTGGATCGGGCAGGGCAGCTGGCTGCGGGTGATGGAGCTCGATCGGCAGCTCGGCCTGCAGCAGGAAGTCAACGCCGGCAAGCGGATGCGCAACGAGGGGCTGGAAGCCGAAGTCGCCGATCTGCGCGACGGCACCACCGCCGCCGAGGAGCGCGCCCGCTACGAGCTCGGCATGGTCAAGCGCGACGAGATCTTCGTCCAGTTCAATGCCGGCGAGCCGCCGGCGGCGCGCGGTACCGGCCCGAGCCTGCCGCCGGCACCCGCGCGCGGTGCGCCGGTGCTGCCGGTCCGGAACTGAGAACCCGTGAACGCCGCGGCGGCGTCCCGGCGGTGAACCGGCGCTAACTTCCGGCCGGCGACAGCGGCGGCGCGTCGACGAACAGGCCGGCGCTGTCGGCTGCATCGAACCGGTAGGCGCTGCTGCAGAACTCGCAGGTGACGGCAACCTCGCCGCGTTCTGCCAGAATCGATTCGACCTCGCCGCGGCCGAGCATCCGCAACATCGCCGCGACCTTGTCGCGCGAGCAGCTGCAGGCGAACACCGGCCGCCGGCTGTCGAGCGCGGTGATCGGCGTATCCCAGAACAGCCGCTGCAGGATCGCTTCGACCGGCAGTTCCAGCATCTCGGCGCGGGTCAGCGTCTCGGCGAGGGTGACGACGCGATGCCAGCCGTCCGGATCGATCGCCTGCTCGCCGTCGGGATTCGCACCTGCGGCGCTGCCGCCCTGGTCCGGCATCCGCTGCAGCAGCAGGCCGAACGCGCAGTGATCGTCGGCGGCGAGCCAGAGCCGCGTCGGAATCTGTTCCGAGCGCAGCATGTAGCTCTCGAGCACCTCGGCGACCGTGTCGCCTTCGAACGGCACGATGCCCTGGTACGGCGCGGCGATCCGGCCGGCGTCGGCGCCGCGGCGCGGCCGGATGCCGGTCGTGCCGGCGGCCGCGCGATCCAGGCGGTCGGGTACCAGCGTGACCGCGAAGCGGCCGCCGCCATCCTGGTTGACCAGGTCGCCGAACGAGGCGTCCGGCGGCACTACGGCGTCGCTGCGCAGCTTGACCGTGGCCCGGTAGCTGCCGTCGGATTCGCATTCGACGACGTAGAGCGAGACCGGACCCGCGCCGCGGATCTGCAGCACCAGCGCGCCGTCGAACTTCAGCGAAGCGGCGAGCAACAGCCCCGCGGTCGACAGCTCGCCGAGCCGCTCGCGGATCGTCGGCGCAAGGTCGCGTCCGTCCTGACGCCGGTGCCGGCGCGCGACTTCGGCCCATGCGTCGTCGAGCCGGACGATCTGGCCCCGGACGCGGTAACGGTCGAACAGGAATCGGATCAGCGTGTCCATCTATTCATCCAACCAGCGTGAGGCCGCTGGCATAGGCGAGCGCGCGGCGGCGGTAGTGCTCGGCCGATGTCGCGAGACCAGCGATCTCGGCCGGGGTCAGCGGCCGCGCCACCTTGGCCGGCGCGCCGATGATCAGCGAGCCGTCCGGAAAGGTCTTGCCTTCGGTGACGAGCGCGCCGGCCCCGACCAGACAGTTGCGGCCGATCCGGGCATTGTTCAAGACGACGGCCTGGATCCCGATCAGCGTCTGGTCGCCGATCGTGCAGCCGTGCAGCATCGCCTGATGGCCGATGGTGACCCGGTCGCCGATCGTCAGCGGGCAGTCCTGGTCGACATGCATGACGGTATTTTCCTGGACGTTCGACGCCGTACCGATCCGGATCGGCGCGTTATCGGCGCGGATCACGGTGCCGAACCAGACGCTCGCACCGTTCGCCAGATGCACGTCGCCGATCAGCACGGCAGTCGGGGCGACCCAGGCGTCGGCGGCGATGATCGGCTGCTGCCCGGGGAGCGAATAGAGTGGCATCGGAACTTCCGGTAATGGTGGCCTGGTCGATGGTAGCGCCGTGGCGCCGCCGTGCCGGTGCGACCGCATCGGCGATGCCGTCGCGTCGTCGAGGCCGTTGCGTCGCCGAGGCCGTTGCGAAGGCCGTCGCGTCGCTACGGCTGTCGCGTCGACGTTGCAGCGGCCGCGCGGCGTCCGGGCGTTGCCGGGCGTCGCTTTATACTGCAGTGCAGTGTCAGCCGTCTACCAACCGCGGGTCGCGGACCGTTCGTCGTTCGTCACGGTGCGCGGGCTGCGCTATCACCTGCGCTGCTGGGAGACTCCGGCCGGCGCCGGCGCGCGTGCCGATCGGCCGGCGCCGCTGCTGCTGTGCCTGCACGGCTGGATGGACGTGTCGGCGTCGTACCAGTTCATCGTCGATGCGCTGGCGCGCCGCTGGCGGGTCGTCGCGCCGGACTGGCGCGGCTTCGGCCTGTCGGAAGCGCTGCCCTGCCGAGAAACTACCGACAGTTACGCGTTCGTCGACTATCTCGGCGATCTCGACGCGCTGATCGATGCGCTGAGCCCGCAGGCGCCGGTCCGGCTGGTCGGCCACAGCATGGGCGGCAACGTCGCGACGCTGTACGCCGGCATCCGTCCGGAGCGTGTCGCCGGGCTGGTCAACCTGGAAGGCTTCGGCCTGGCGGCGACCGAACCGGCCGATGCCGGTGCCCGGCTGCGCCGCTGGCTCGACGAGTTGCGCGCGCCGGTCGCGTTCCGGGGCTATCCAACGCTCGAGGCGGTCGCCGAACGGCTGTGCGCGAACAATCCGCGGCTGCCGCTGCCGATGGCGCGGTTTCTGGCGGCGCACTGGGCGCGGCCCGACGGCGACGGCTTCGTGCTGCGCGCCGACCCGGCGCACAAGCGGGTCAACCCGGTGCCGTACCGGGTCGACGAGGCGCTCGCCTGCTGGCGGGCGGTGACGGCGCCGGTGCTGTGGGTGGCCAGCACCGAGCGCAGCCCGATGCTGCGTTTCACGCTGACCGACGAGTATCGTCAGCGGTTGACCGCGTTCCGGCGTTTGACGGAAGTGACCGTCGCCGACGCCGCGCACATGCTGCATCATGATCAGCCGGCCCGGATCGCCGGACTGATCGAGGAATTCTTTCGCGATGACTGAATCGTCCCGAGCAGACGCTGCCGCCGACCCGTGGCGGATCAACGTCGATCTGCATTGCCATTCGTCGGTGTCCGACGGCACCCTCGCGCCGCGCGAGATCGTCCGCCGCGCCCACGGCAACGGCGTGCAGCTGCTCGCGCTGACCGACCATGACGAGCTCGGCGGCCTGACCGATGCGGCCGACGAGGCGGCCCGGCTCGGGCTGCTGTTCGTCCCCGGCGTCGAGGTGTCGGTCAGCTGGGCCGACGAGACGATCCATGTCGTCGGCCTGAGGGTCGATCCGGCGGATCCGACGCTGCTCGACGGCCTGGCGCGGATCCGCGCCGGCCGCGACTCGCGGGCTCACGAGATCGGCGCGGCGCTGGCGCGGGCCGGGATTCCCGGTGCCTACGAAGGCGCGCTCAAGTACGTCGGCAATCCGCGGCTGATCTCGCGCAGCCATTTCGCGCGCTTCCTGGTGGAGGCGGGTGCCTGCCGCGATATCCGCGAGGTGTTCTCCACCTACCTGGTGCAGGGCAAGCCCGGCTATGTGCCGCACCGCTGGGCGCGGCTGTCCGAGGCGGTCGGCTGGATCCGCGCCGCCGGCGGGATCGCGGTGCTCGCCCACCCGGCGCGCTACCGGCTCGACGAGACCGGGCTGTGGGCGCTGGTGAACGAGTTCCGCGAAGCCGGCGGGCAGGGTATCGAGGTCGTCTCGGGCAGCCATACCGTCGCCGACTTCGGCCGCTTCGCGACCTGGAGCCGCAACTTCGACCTGCCGGCCTCGCGTGGCTCGGACTTCCACGATCCGATCGAGAGCAACTACGATCTCGGCAGGCTGCCGCCGCTGCCGGACAGCCTGGTGCCGGTCTGGGCCGACTGGCCGGAACTGCGGGAACTGGCGCGCGCCTGAGCAGCCGGGACTTGCCTGAGCAGCCGGGACTTTCGTCGATGCGTCGTTTCGACATCCATCCGACCCATCCGCAGCGGCGGCTGCTGCAGCAGGCAGCCGAGGGCGTTCGCGGCGGCGCGCTGATCGCGATGCCGACCGACGCCAGCTACGTGCTGGCCTGCCATCTCGACGACCGGGCCGCGGTCGACCGGATGCGGGCGCTGCGCGGCATCGACGACAAGCATCTGCTGACGCTGTTGTGCCGCGATCTGTCGGAGCTCGCCCAGTACGCACAGGTCAGCAACCAGCAGTTCCGCTTCCTGAAGGAGTGGACGCCGGGCGCCTACACATTCATCCTGCCGGCGACCAAGGAGGTGCCGCGGCGGCTCGCGCATCCGTCGCGCAAGACCGTCGGGCTGCGGGTGCCGGCGGCGCCGATCGTGCTCGAGCTGCTCGAACTGCTCGGCGAGCCGGTGCTCTGCACGACGCTGATCCTGCCCGGCGGCGGCGACCCGCTGACCGACCCGGGCGATATCGCCAACGCGATCGGCAAGCAGATCGATCTGCTGATCGATGGCGGCGCCGGCCATCTCGAGCCGACCACGGTGATCGACATGACCGGCGACGAGCCGATGGTGACCCGGGTCGGGCTCGGGCCGATCGACGCGATGATCAAGGGCTGACCCGCCGGCCGGGCCGGTGGCGGGCCGTTCAGTCGGCCGTGCCGCCCGACCCTCACTTCTTGCGGCCGACCGCCGTGTAGAGCTCCGTGACCGGCACGACCCGGCCGTGCAGCGGCAGGATCCGGTCGACGTCGAGCTTCAGCCGCTCGATGTTCTCGACCAGATTGACGTGGTTGGGGTTCGGTGTCGCCGGCGGCGCGCTGCCGGGCGCTCCCGGCGTGAACGCATCGGCCTCGATCAGCAGCCGCTCGGCCGGCAGCCAGACCATCAGGAATGCCTCGGCATGGTTGCCGCCGGCGATCCGGTGCAATTCGACGGTGCGGCGGGCGTCCTTCATCACGTGGCGGTCGTCGACCGCGACCAGGCGCGGCTTGCGGCCGCTCCTGGCGAGCGCATCCGGCGCGATTCGCACCGGCGACGCCGCCGCCATCTCGAACATCGGCCGGTTGGCGCGATGGGTCACGATCGTTGCACCGCTGGCGATCGCGGCCCGGATGCCGCCGGCATGGTCGAAGTGGCCGTGCGAGTTGATCACGTAGCGGACCGGCTTGCCGGCGACCAGCGCATTGGCGCGCTCGAGCACCGGCTGGGCGCGGCCGTCGAACAGCGGCGACTCGACCAGGATCAGGTGGTCGCTCATCTCGATCGCGACGCTGTTGTGCGAGCCGCCGGCGATGAACCAGACGCCTTCGGCGACCGCGTCGACCGCGACCCGCTCGGTGGCGTTGCGGACCGCGTCGGGCACCGCGATCGCGACCGGCGGATTGACCGCGACCTCCTTGACCGTCACGTCCAGAGTCGGGTGGCCGCCCTGCGATTGCCGGATCCGGCCCGGGAACTGCAGCGCGCCGTGGCTTCGGTAGTCGGAGAAGCGGGTGACCACGCTGACTTCGCCGAGCACCGGATCCGGCAGCCGCGAATCGATCCGCGCGACCCGGTTCTGCGCATCGAGGTGGATGGTGGCGCGAAAGCGCAGCGGTTCGGTGAAGGTCAGCGACGGCAGCGACCGCTCGCCGACCTTGCGGTGGCTGACAGTGGCCTGGTTGCGCGCTGCGGCGAGCAGCACGCCGTGCGGCGTGGTCCACAGCTGGTGCGCCCGCTCGATGGTGAAGCGCGGGTTCGGCGCCGGGTTGCCGCCGACGACGTTCCACGCGTAGTTGCCGGCGAAGAACTGGTCGTTGCGCTGCTGCCCGGTGATCGGATAGCCGCCGCCGCCGCGCGGTTCGGCGCGCGACAGCACGATTTCGTCGCGCAGCGCGCCGCCGGCGTAGTCGATCGAGCGTGTCTGACCGTGGATCGTGATCTTCGGCCACGGCAGGCCGGGCCGGAACGCCTGGCCGAAGGTATGGCCGGTCCCTTCGGCGGTGTAGCGCAGCGTTTTCAGTCCGTCCCCGCCCATCGCCATGGTCGCGCGCTTGATCAGCGTGTCGGCGCTCTGCGCCGGCGCTGCCGGTGCCGCGCCGAGCGCGGCGGCGAACGCGCCGGCCGTGACGAGCAGCCGCGCGCGGCGCGGGAAAGAACGGACAGGCATTCCGATCGGTCGCATCCGGGTCTCCTCGCAGTGGGTGGCGTACGGGCGGCGTGCGCCGGGTCGCGCCGGCCGCCGCATGGCGGGACGATTCACCGCCGCGTCGATCTTAGTCGGGCAGGGCGGTCGCTACAATGACTGCCATCGACACCGTCATCGCCGTCCGGACCGAGCCATCTTGAACACCGCCGCCAAGCCGTCCGACGCGTCCCCGCTGCGCGTCCTGACCGGCATCACCACCTCGGGCACGCCGCACCTCGGCAACTACGTCGGCGCGATCCGGCCCTCGGTCGCGGCGAGCCGGGCCGGTCACGTCACCAGCTACTACTTCCTGGCCGACCTGCATGCGCTGATCAAGGTCGAGCAGCCGGAACGGATCCGGCGTTCGACGCTCGAGATCGCGGCCAGCTGGCTGGCCGCGGGGCTCGATCCGGCGCGGGTCCACTTCTATCGCCAGTCGGATCTGCCGGAAGTGACCGAGCTGACCTGGCTCCTGACCTGCGTCACCGGCAAGGGGCTGCTGAACCGCGCCCATGCCTACAAGGCGGCCAACGACCGCAATCATGCCGCCGGCCAGGATCCGGATGCCGACGTCACCGCCGGCCTGTTCATGTACCCGGTGCTGATGGCCGCCGACATCCTGATCTTCAACGCGCACCAGGTGCCGGTCGGGCGCGACCAGGTCCAGCACCTCGAGATCGCGCGCGACATCGCACAGCGCTTCAATCATCTGTACGGCGAGCACTTCACGCTGCCGGAAGCGGTGATCGAGGACGACGTCGCGACGCTGCCCGGCCTCGACGGCCGCAAGATGAGCAAGAGCTACGACAACGTGATCCCGCTGTTCGCGCCGCGCGAGCGGCTCGAGCGGATGATCGCCGGCATCGTCACCGATTCGCGCGCGCCCGGCGAGCCGAAGCAGACCGAGGGGTCGGCGATCTTCCAGATCTACCAGGCGTTCGCGACGCCGGACGAGACCGCCGCGCTGCGCCGCGCGTTCGCCGACGGCATCAGCTGGCGCGACGCCAAGCAGCAGCTGGTCGAGCGGGTCGATCGCGAGCTCGCACCGATGCGCAGCCGCTACGAAGCGCTGATCGCCGATCCGGCGGCGATCGAGCGCGTGCTGAAGGACGGTGCCGAGCGGGTCCGCGCGCAGGCCGCACCGTTCGTCGCGAAGCTGCGGCATGCGGTGGGCCTGCGGACGCTGGCGGCCGGGGCGGGTGGCGCGGCCGGGGCGGCAGCGGCGGTGCCGAAAGCGGCGCCGCCGCTGTTCAAGCAGTACCGCGAGCCCGACGGCCGCTTCTACTTCAAGCTGGTCGACGGCAACGGGCGGTTGCTGCTGCAGAGCCGCGGCTATGCATCGCCGCGCGAGGCCGGTCAGACGATCGCCGCGCTGAAGGCCGAGGGCAGCGCGGCGCTGGCGCGGCTGGCAGCGGAGCGCGAGCCGGTCGCCGGCGTCGACGACGCCGAGATCGCGCAGGCGCTGGCGCGGCTCGCCGAGGGCTGAGCGCGCGTCCGGGCGCCCGGTCAGGCCGCCGAGGGCGCCTCGGCGCCGGCGGCCGGGCGCGGGTCGCGGACCTGGTGCATCTGCCGCAGCTTCGGCACCGTCTGCAGGAAATCGCGCAGCTGCGCGAGCGGCAGCGGCTCGCAGATGAAGGCGCCCTGCATCAGGTCGCAGTCGAACGAGCGCAGCGCGCGCATCTCGGCGCCGGTCTCGACGCCTTCGGCGAGCACCTGCATGCCGAGCTTGCCGGCGAGCGTCATGATCGCCTGGACGATCGCCGCGTTGCCGCGATCGGACTGCAGCTCGCGGATGAAGGTGTGGTCGATCTTCAGGCCGCTGACCGGCAGGTTGCGCAGGTACGAGAGCGACGCGTAGCCGGTGCCGAAGTTGTCGATGATGACCTGCACGCCGAGCCGGCGCAGCTCGCCGAGCAGCGCCACGGTCTTGTTCGAGTTGTCGATCAGCGCGTTCTCGGTCAGCTCGAGCCGCAGCAGC
Organism: Lautropia sp.; assembly: GCA_050249335.1. Classification (GTDB taxonomy): domain Bacteria; phylum Pseudomonadota; class Gammaproteobacteria; order Burkholderiales; family Burkholderiaceae_E; genus Lautropia. The sequence goes on along the minus strand of JBFWQR010000028.1, from coordinate 34,500 downwards.
CGCGGCGGGTAGTTGCGTTCGGCGAGCAGGCTGTTCAGCTGCGAGAGGAACCCGTCCTCGCCGAGCTGGCGCGGTGAGACGTTGACCGACACCGACATCTCGTCGTGCTCGTCGATGCCGAGCGCGATCCGGTCGTCGAGCGCGCGGCGGATCGCCCAGAGGCCGACCTCGCGCATCAGGTTGTTCTGCTCGGCGGTCGGCAGGAACGCCTCCGGCAGCAGCAGGCCGCGCTTCGGATGGCGCCAGCGGATCAGGCCTTCCATGCCGGTGATCCGCTTCTCGCTGACCGCCAGCACCGGCTGGTAGTACAGGTCGACCTCGCCGCGCTGCAGCGCGAGCGGCAGGTCGGCGGCGAGCTGGAGCTGGTCGCCGCGGTCGTCGGCCTGGTCCTGCGCGAAGAAGCGGACGTCGTTGCGGCCCTCGGACTTGACCTGGTACATCGCGCTGTCGGCGCACTTGATCAGCAGCGTCGCATCGGTGCCGTTCTCCGGCGACATCGCGACGCCGATGCTGGCGGACAGGAAGTAGGCGCGGTTCTGCAGGATGAACGGCCGCTCGATCGCGGCGAGGATCCGCCGGCAGGTCGCCTCGGCGCGGTCCTTGCGGTTCTCCTTGTCGAGCAGCACGATGAACTCGTCGCCGCCGATCCGGCCGGCGACATCGTTCGGGCCGATCGATTCGCGGAAGCGCCGCGCCACCTCGATCAGCACCTGGTCGCCGACCTGGTGGCCGAGCGTGTCGTTGATCGGCTTGAAGCGGTCGAGGTCGACGTAGAGCACGCCGGCCGGTTCCTTGGCGGCGAGCCGCTGCTGCAGCTGCTCGGTCAGGTTGATCCGGTTCGGCAGCCCGGTCAGCGCATCATGCAGCGACGCATGGAAGACACGGCGCTCGGCGGTCTTTCTCTGCAGGTAGAGCGACAGCGTTCGCGACAGGATGTCGGCGACCTGGCGCAGGAACGCGTCGGCGCGAAAGCCGATCGGCGAGAAGAACAACAGCGCCGACAGCACGTTCTTGTGCTCGTCGGTGATCGGCGCCAGGAACGCGGCGCGGGCGCCGATCGCGGTGGTCTGATAGCGCTCGGCGAAGTTGGCGTGCTGGGTCACGTCGCGCATCCAGATCGCCTGGCCGCGCCAGGCGATCGCCTCGACCGACTCGGCCGCGATCGGGATCTGCTTCGGCAGCTCGCCGAGCATTCGGGTCACCGCCGGCTGACCCCAGCGCTCGCGGACCGTCAGCGACGTGGTGCCGGGAATCTGCGCCAGGTGCGCGCCGCCGGACCAGCCCATCATCTGCGAGACGGTGAACAGCACCGCGGCGACGACGCGCTCGGCCACGTCGTGCTCGCGCATCACGTTGGCGATCTCGCTCTCGAGCTGCAGCAGCAGCTGCTGCTGGGTTTCGCGGGTGACGTTGCGGCCGACGCCGCGGTAGCCGGTCATCGCGCCGGCGGCGTTGAAGCTCGGGCGGCCCGAGATCGCGATCGTGTAGAGGTGGCTGTCCGGGTCGAGCAGGCTGTACTGGAAGTTCTCGAACTGCCGGCCGGCGTCGAGATCGGCCTTGAACTGGTCCCAGTTGGCGCGCGGCAGCGCGATCAGGTTCGATTCCCAGAAGTGACGGCCGATGTTGCCTTTGGCCCAGGCACCGAGCGCGGCGACCACGCTCTCGGAAATGAACGAGACCCGCTGGCCGGCGTCGGTTTCCCAGACCCAGTCCGACGACAGCTGGGTCAGGTCGCGGAACTTGGCCTCGCTGGCGGCGAGCTGTTGCGCCATCGTCCGCATCGCCGTGATGTCCTGCGCGATGCCGGCGAGCCGGACCACGTTGCCGTGCTCGTCGGACTCGGGGCGCGCCACCGAGCGGATCCAGATCTGGTCCTTGCCGCGCTTGATGTAGCGGTACTCGATGCGGACTTCGCGGCCGCGCTTGACGCCGCGCCGGTGTGCCGCCTGCCAGCGCTCCTGGTCTTCCGGGTGGATGCAGATGTGGAACGCGCGCGGGCTCGGCGCGCCGTGCTCGCGCTCGATGCCGAACACGCGGAACGACCCGTCGCTCCAGTAGAACTTGTCCTCGAGCAGGTCGTAGACCCACGAGCCCATCACCGCGAGGCCTTCGGCGACGCCGTACTGCGCCTGCAGCTCGGCCAGCCGCTTGTTGATCGCGCGCTGCTCGCGCAGATCCTCGAGTGCCTGCAGCAGGCCATAGGCGAACACCGAGATCGCGATCAGCGCGATCGGCAGCGCGTACCAGAAGTAGCGGGTCAGCTGGTCCGGGAACAGCAGGCCGGCGATGGTGAAGCCGATCGCCGCGACCAGCGGCAATGCGAAGACCTTCAGACGCCCGGAGTCGCCCGCGAGCCTTGCATAGAATTCACCGAACTTCTTCCGGTACCTCTGGAACATGGGTCAAGCGTCGTCCGCGCAGTTCGAACCCCCCGCCACGCAGTTCGCCGACGCGCGGCCGTCGCCTTGGGTCGAGCGCTGGCTGGGCCACCCGACCGGACACGGCCGGATGCTCGATTTCGCCTGCGGCAACGGCCGCCACGCCCGGCTGGGCCTGGCGCACGGTTTCGCGGTGCTGGCAATCGATCGAGATCCGCAATGTCTGCAACTGCTCCAGGGTACGGAGACCGAGACGCGGTTGGAAGACCTGGAGTCCGGACGGTGGAGCTTCGCAGCCGAGCGGTTCGCCGCCATTGTGGTCACCCGGTTCCTGTTCCGGCCCCGTCTGGATCTGCTGGCCGGCCTGCTGGCGCCCGGCGGCCGGCTGATCTACGAAACCTTCGCGCATGGTCAAGCGGCCTATGGTAAACCGTCGCGTCCGGCGTTCCTGCTCGCGCCCGACGAGCTGTTCATGACGGCGCGCCGCGCCGGGCTGGCGGTGGTCGCGTTCGAACAGGGCTTCGTCCGGCAGCCGCGGCCGGCACGGATCCAGCGGATCGCGGCAGTCCGGCCGCCGTTCGATCCCGAGTCGCTGCCGCTGGTCGGCGAGCCGGCCGGCGGGCTGAGCTAAAATCATTCGTTTACAGGCCGCGGGGGGACTGCCGGGGCCAACCGCGGATCGACCGTAGCACATGTGGCACAGTTGCATGTGGAACGGTTGCACCCGCGGCAGCGACGGCGAGGGAAACGCGCAATGAACATCAAGGGCAGCCTGGTCGCGATCGTGACACCGATGCGGGCCGACGGTGCGCTCGATCTCGACGCCTATCGTGCGCTGATCGACTGGCAGATCGAATCCGGCACCGCCGCCATCGTCGCGGTCGGCACCACCGGCGAATCGCCGACGGTCAGCGTCGAGGAGCATCAGCAACTGATCAAGGTCGCGGTCGAGCACTGCAAGGGGCGGGTGCCGGTGATCGCCGGCACCGGCGCCAACTCCACCCGCGAGGCGGTCGAGCTGACGCAGCACGCGCGCTCGGTCGGAGCGGACGCGACGCTGCAGGTCGCGCCGTACTACAACCGGCCGAGCCAGGAAGGGCTCTATCAGCATTTCAAGGCGGTCGCCGAGCAGGGCGGCCTGCCGGTGATCGTCTACAACGTCCCCGGGCGCACGGTCGCCGATATCTCGAACGACACCATGCTGCGGCTCGCCGAGCTGCCCGGCATCGTCGGTCTCAAGGACGCCACCGGCGACATCCCGCGCGGCTCCGACCTACTGGCGCGGCTGCCCGCCGGCTTCTCGGTCTATAGCGGCAATGACGACTCGGCGCTGGCTTTGATGGCGATGGGATCCCACGGCGTGATCTCGGTTACCGCCAATGTCGCGCCGCAGCCGATGGCCGAACTGTGCCGCGCCGCGCTGGCCGGCGATTTCGCAGCGGCGCGCGCGATCAACCGGCGGCTGCTGCCGCTGCACCTCAAGCTGTTCGTCGAAGCCAATCCGATCCCGGTCAAATGGGCGCTGGCCCGGATGGGCCGGATGCCGGCCGGCATCCGGCTGCCGCTGACGCCGCTGGCCGAGGCGCACCAGGCGACCGTGCTGGCGGCGCTGCAATCCTCCGGAGTATTGACACGATGACCGTTCCCATCGGCCGGCACGGCCGCCGCCGGCGACTGGCACCGCTGTGCCGGGTGCTGGTCGTCATCGCGGCCGTCGGCGTGTTCGCCGGCTGCAGCTCGATCCGCAAGCTGAGCGACCCCGGCAACATCGAATACCGATCGGCTACTACCGGCCCGGCGCTCGACGTGCCGCCGGACCTGATTTCGCCGCAGGGCAACGAACGCTACACGCTGCCGACCGGCCGCAACAGCCAGTCGCAGACGCTGTCCGAATACAACCGCAACCGCGCCGCCGCCGGCGACAACGCGCCGCGCGACAACGAGGTGATGCCGGCACGCGCCGGTGCGCGGATCGAGCGCGACGGCAATCTGCGCTGGATCGTCGTCGACCAGCCGGTCGAGCAGCTGTGGCCGGAGTTGCGCGACTTCTGGGCAACCCAGGGCTTCAACCTCGCGACCGATTCGGCGTCGCTCGGCATCATGGAAACCGAGTGGGCCGAGCGCCGCCAGAAGGTCGAGACCGACGGTGTTCGCGGCATTCTGTCGCGGGTGATGGGCACCAGCTACGCGACCGGCGAGCGCGACCGCTACCGGACCCGCGTCGAGCGCCTGCCGAACGGTGGTTCCGAGATCTATCTGACCCATCGCGGCATGGAAGAGGTCGTCACCGGACCGCTGAAGGACGCCTCGGTCTGGCAGCCGCGGCCGACCGACCCGGAACTCGAGATCGAGTATCTGCGGCGCATCGTCGCCGCGCTTGGCCGCACGCCGCTGCAGACGGCGGCCGCGGCGGCGGCGGGGGCCGACAGTGCCGAGCCGGCGCCGCCGCCCGAGCGGACCCGCGTGCTGACCGACGCCGACCCGTCGTCGCTGGCGATCAGCGAGGGCTTCGACCGCGCCTGGCGCGAGGTCGGGCTGGTGCTCGACCGGGTCGGCTTCACGGTCGAGGATCGCGACCGCTCGAAGGGAACCTATTTCGTCCGCTACGTCGACCTCGACCGGCGCGATCCGCGCCAGGGCGCGTTGTCGCGCTTCTTCTCGGGCGTGCGCAAGGACCTGGCCGGGCAGCGCTACCGGATCGTCGTCGAAGGCAACGGTGCCGCCAGCGATGCGACCATCCGTGTGCTCGACGAAAACGGCAGCGCGCCGGCCTCCGAGGAGAATCGCCGCGTCGCGAACCGGATCATCGCGCTGCTGCACGAGCAACTGAAGTAACGCGATCCGGACGGCGGAACGGGAAGCGCGTGCGGTTCGCGAGCCTCGGCAGCGGCAGCGAGGGCAATGCCCTCGTCGTCGAACTGCCCGCCGCCGACGGCGGCTACCTGATGGTCGATTGCGGCTTCACCCAGAAGGAAGCCGCCCGGCGGCTCGTCCGGCTCGGCCTCGATCCGGCCGGGCTGCGCGGCATCCTGGTCACGCATGAGCACTCGGACCATATCGGCGGCGTATTCCGGCTCGCGGTCGCCCAGAACGTGCCGGTCTACCTGACCTGGGGTACGCAGCAGGGTGCCCGCCATCTGCCCGGCTTCGACGAACGGCCGTGCCGGTTGCTGACGCCGGATGCGCCGCTCGAGCTGCACGGCCTGCAGGTCACACCGTTCGCGGTGCCGCACGATGCCCGCGAGCCGGTGCAGTTCACCTTCGACGACGGCACCTCACGGCTCGGCCTGCTGACCGACGTCGGCCGCTCGACGCCGCATGTCGTCGCGGCGCTGTCCGGGCTGACCGCGCTGGTGCTCGAATGCAATCACGAGCGCTCGATGCTCGCCGCCGGCAACTACCCGCCGGCGCTGAAGCGGCGCATCGGCGGCGACTGGGGGCACCTCGAGAATCAGGCCGCGGCCGAGCTGCTCGCGGCGATCGACGGCCGACGGCTGCGGACCATCGTCGCCGCGCATCTGAGCCGGCAGAACAATCGCGCCGATCTGGCGCAACTGGCGCTGTCCGCGGTGCTGGGCTGCCGGCCCGACGAGATCGGTGTCGCCGATCAGGACACCGGCTGCGACTGGCAGAGCGCCTGACGGCGGCGCGTCGCCCGCGAACCGCGCCGCCGCGGTCCGGGCGTCACTGAGCCGGCTTGGCGGCGGCGTTGCGGGCCGCCTCGACGGCGCGGGCAGCGGCTTCCTTCGCGTCCTGGGCGGCATCGCGCGTGCCGGCAGCGACATTGCCGCCGACTTCCTTGGCCTTGTCGGCCACCGCGCCGCCGACTTCCTTGGCCTTCTCGACCGCGGCGCCGGCCGCTTCCTTGGTCTTGTCGACTGCGGTGCCGGCCATCGTCGCGGCGCCGCTGGCGGCTTCGCGGCCGCTCTGCAACACGTCCGACGAGGCCGCACGCGCAGCCTCGACCGCGCGCGCGGCGGCGTCCTTGGTCGCGTCACCGGCCTGGCCGGCGACTTCCCTGGCGGCTTCACCGCTCTTGGCCGCGGCTTCCTTGGCGGCGTTGACCGCATTGGCGGTGGCGGCGCGGGCCGCATCGACGGCATTCGGCGCGGTACTGGCGGGGGCCGGCGCCGGCTCCGGCACGGGCTCTTTCTTGCCGCACGCGACCAGGGCGACGGCAATCAGCGGGGCGATCAGCAGACTTTGACGCATGGGAGGATTCCTCGATAGTGGCGGCATCTTAGCACCAGGGTTGGGATGCCAGTTCTCGCCGGTGCCGGTGGCACCGGTGGGTGTCATAGTCCGAGCGGCGTCGCCACCAGGCAGGGGGTCGATTCGTCCCAGAGCGCCTCGAAGCGGAGTCGCCACGGATCGATCTCGGCGGGCTCGGCGGCGAACAGCGCGCGCCCCCGGAACGCCGTCAGATCGGCACGCCGCAGCAGTTGATTGCGGTCGCCGAGCGCAATGCCCGCTGCCGGGGCGACCGCCGGCGGTGCGCAGCGGCACTGAATCCGGTCGGCGTGCAGACGCCGGAGCTGGCCGAAGCGCGCGCCGTGGCGTTCGAGCCAGTCGGGATCGCGGACGATCAGCCGCCAGCCGGCACCGGGCCGGCCGAGCAGCTGGGTCAGCGCGTCGAAGCATCGGCGCGATTCGAGCGGCCAGTCGGAGAAATCATGGTCGTAGGTCGCGAGCAGCAGCCGCGTGCGGACCAGCAGCTCGTCGATGCAGGCGTGGAATTCGCCACGGGCGGTGAACAGTCGGGATTCGGACGTCTGCATGCGGCGGCAACCTCGGGTCTGGGCTATCTGGGTCGATCTGGTCGGGGCACCGGCGCCGGATGCGCCCAGCCGGCACTGCACCAGTCGTCGAACAGCGTCCGCAGCCAGCGATCGCGTCGTGCGGCCGCGGTCTCGCGGCGATCGAGCGCGCGGTGGTCGGCGAGCCGTTGCAGCCAGCCGAGCGCGGTACGCGGCGGCGTCAGCGCTTCGCCGTTGATGAAGACCCGCGCGCCGCGATAGAGCATCCGGGTCCGGCGATCGAGCCCGAGACCGGCAGGACGCGCGTCCGGGGCGCGGCGGCGATCCGAGCCGCCGCCAGCACGATCGGAGCCGCTGTCATCGCCGTCGAACCACACGTTCGGCTTCGGCTCGGTCAGGAAGCGGCCGATGAAGCGCTCGATCGTGTCGTGCGACGGCGGGCGCCGCAGCCAGTCGGCCAGCGTCGTCGCCATCTCGTCGGGGATCCGGGCCGGATGCGTCGCCGGCGTCCGTTGGTGATCGCGATAGCGCCGGTCCGCGGTCGCGCGGCGGCGATCCGCCGGTTCTTCCTCGTCGGCGAGCGCAGCGAAGAACGCTTGCCGCAGTTCGCGCGGTGTCGGCGAGCGGAAACCGATCGACGCGGTCGTGCATTCGCCGACCGCGGTGCCTTCGTGGGCCCAGCCGGGCGGCAGATAGAGCATGTCGCCGGGATCGAGCAGCCAGTCTTCGGTCGGCGTGAAGTCGGCGAGCACCCGGATCGGCTGATCCGGCCGCAGCTGCCACGGCGCGTCGCGTCGCGGCGGCGCGATCCGCCAGCGGCGACGGCCGCGGATCTGCAGCAGGAACACGTCGTAGGAATCGACGTGCGGCCCGACGCCGCCGCCGTCGCTGGCGTGGCTCAGCATCAGGTCGTCGATGCGTGCGTCGGGCACGAAGCGGAAGCGGTCGAGCAGCGCGCGGCCGGCGGCACGATGCAGATCGACCCCCTGGACCAGCACGGTCCACCCGGGCGTGCGGCGTGCCGGCAGCCGCGCCAGCGGGCCCGGCTGCAGCCGCCAGGAGTCGGGCCCTCCGGGTTTGCCGGGCGTGGTACCGCCGGGCCTAGTACCGCCGGGCCGGGTATCGCCGGCTGCCGGCGCCCGGATCAGCCGGCTCTCGACGTCGCGATCGGCGGCGAGCGCGAACAGATCGCGGATCGGGAACATCGCGTCGAGCGATCCGGCCGGCAGCGCGCCGCGCACCAGCAGCGGACGCCGCTGCCAGTGCCGCTGCAGGAAGCGCGCGATCGTCACCTGGCCGAGCGGCGCGTCGTGCCCGGATGCGCTGCCGGCAAGTGCGTCGCCGGCGGGAACGGGCGGTTGTTTCATGGCCGGCCCCTGCTTCAAGTCCGGCGCAGCGTGACCTCGAACGCGGCGGCATCGGGCTGCCAGCGGATCGCGACCCAGGTCGAGGTGAACGGCGAGCCGAAGCATTCCACCCGCTGCAGGCTGGCGAGCCCGTGCGACGCCGCCAGCGGCCGATCGGACCGGAACCAGTGGGTATCGCCGTGCAGCAGCAGCAGCGGGCCGCGGAACGTCGCCGCGGCCGCGGCGAGCAGCTGCCGCATCATCTGCCAGCCGTCGGCCCGATCGCGCTCGAAGCGCGGATTAGCGTGCATCGCGACCACCAGCGCGCGGGCGCCGCCCGCCTGCGCCAGCGCGACGGTATCGGCCAGCCATCGGCCGTTGGCCTGCTGGCGCAGCGACCAGGCGCGGGCCAGCGCCGGCATCCGCTGCTGGCCGTTGTTGCTGCCGACCACGTGCAGCGTGCAGAACTGCACCGCGCCGACCCGCCAGCGCAGGTTCTCCGGCAGCCGCGGCGTCTCGGCGTCGGCGCTCGCGAGCGTGCCCTGGGCTTGCACGGCCAGCCGCTGCGCGCCGAGCGTCCGCGGCCGCGCATAGACCTGGCGGCGCAGCCAGTCGAGCCGCTCGAGCGGACCGCCGGCCGCCGATGGCAGGCGCGGCGTCCCGCAATCGGTCCATTCGTTGTCGCCCGGCGTCAGGATCAGCGGATGGGCGCAGCGGTCGAGGGATTCGAGCCGGTCGCCGAGCAGGCCGTCGGAGCAGGCGTCGCCGCTGCTCTTGATGTCGCCGGCATGCAGTACGAACGCCAGCGCCTCGTCCGCCATCGCCGCCATCACGTTGCGCAGCGCCAGCGTGTCGAGACCGCTGTACGGCGTGTCGCCGATGAAGCCGAAGGTGAACGGCAGGTCGGTTGCGGCCCTGGTTGTCGCGCCGGTCGGCACATCGACCGGCGCACCGGCGGCGCTGCCGGGGCTGGCCCAGCCGAGCAGCGACGCCGCTGCGGTCGTGCGCAGCCAGCCCCGCCGTGCGGCCGACGCGGCGGTCAGCGGTTCAATGGCGGGTCGGCGGCTCATTGCCGGCTGGCAGTCGTTCGCGCCAGCGATAGATCTGCTGCAGCGCCTCGCGCGGCGTCAGCGCATCGGCATCGAGCTCGCGCAGTTCGGCGAGCAGCGATTGCGCGAGGTGCCGCTGCTCGGCAGCGCCGTCGCTGCTCCGGTCGTTGCCGACGCCGTAGTTGCCGTCAGGATCGGCGTCGCCGCGATCGCGGTCGCCGCGATCAGCGTCGCTGTCGTCGGCGCCGTTCGCGGCCGGCATCGGTGCGGTGGTGTCGAACAGGTCGAGCTGCGGCTGCCGGGTCGCGGCCGACTGTTCGAGCGCCTGCAACAGGCCGCGGGCGCTGCGCAGCAGGCCGGCGGGCAGGCCGGCCAGCCGCGCGACCTGCAGGCCATAGCTCTGGCTCGCCGGCCCGGCGCGGACCTGGTGCAGGAACACGATGCCGCCGGCGTGTTCGGCGGCGGCGAGATGGTGGTTGACGGCGGCCGGCGAGCGATTGGCGAGCGTGGTCAGCTCGAAGTAATGGGTTGCGAACAGCGTCAGCGAGCGGCAGTGCTCGAGCAGGTGCAGCGCGATCGCCTGCGCCAGCGCCAGCCCGTCGAAGGTCGAGGTGCCGCGCCCGATCTCGTCGACCAGCACCAGCGAGCGCTCGGTCGCCGAATTGACGATCACCGCGGCTTCGGTCATCTCGACCATGAAGGTCGAGCGGCCGCCGGCCAGATCGTCGGAGGCGCCGATCCGCGTGAAGATCCGGTCGATCGGCCCGACCGTGCAGGCGTCGGCCGGCACGAAGCTGCCGCACCAGGCCAGGATCGCGATCAGCGCGGTCTGGCGCATGAAGGTCGACTTGCCGCCCATGTTCGGGCCGGTGATCACCAGCAGCCGATGCTCGGCGTCGAGTGTGCAGTCGTTGGCGATGAACTGCTCGACCACGCGCTCGACCACCGGATGGCGGCCGCCGCGGATCCGGATCCCCGGCGTCGCGGCCAGTTCCGGCTGGACCCAGCGCGACTGCTCGGCGACCGCGGCGAACGCGTGGCAGGCGTCGAGCGTCGCGAGCCCGCCGGCCAGCCGCTGCAGCGCCGGCACCTGCGTCGCCAGCTCCGCGAGCAGCTGCTCGTAGAGCTGCTTCTCGCGCGCCAGCGCGCGCTCGCGCGCCGACAGCGCCTTGTCCTCGAACGCTTTCAGCTCGGGCGTGATGTAGCGTTCGGCGTTCTTCAGCGTCTGGCGGCGGCGATAGTCGGGCGGCACCTTGTCGGACTGGGCGCGGCCGACCTCGATGAAGAAGCCGTGCACGCTGTTGTAGCCGACCTTCAGCGTCGCGATGCCGCTGCGCTCGCGCTCGCGGACCTCCATCGCGGCGAGCACGCTGTCGCAGTCGCGGTCGATCGCGCGCAGCTCGTCGAGCGCGGCGTCATGGCCGTCGCGGATCACGCCGCCGTCGCGCACCTGCGCGGCCGGTTCGTCGGCGAGCGTCGCGGCGAGCCGTTCGGCGATCGCCGGATCGTAGCCGGCAACCGCGGCGAGGTCCGCGATCGCCTGCGCGGCCGGGGCATCCGGATCGGACGGCTGCACCGCCTGCAGCTGGACGACGCAGCCGGCGAGCACCGGCAGGCTGTCCTTCAGCGCGATCAGCTCGCGCGGCCGCGCGCTGCCGAGCGCGACCCGGGTCGCGATCCGCTCGATGTCGGCGGCCTGGCCGAGCGCACGGCCGATCGCCGTGGTCAGGCCGTTGGCGATCAGCAGCTCGACCAGCGCCTGGCGGCGCAGCACCGGCTCGTGCTGCTGCAGCGGCGCTAGCAGCCATTGCCGCAGCTGCCGGCTGCCGGCCGCGGTCGCGCAGCGGTCGACCCGCGACAGCAGCGTCGCGCCGCGCTCGTCCGACAGCGGCCGCACCAGCTCGAGGTTGCGCCGCGCCACCGGGTCGATCGCGATCAGCGCGTCGCGCCGCAGCCGCCGCACCGGCCGCAGGTGGCGGAACGGCTGGCCGAGCGTCTGGCCGAGGTAGTCGATCAGCGCACCGAGCGCGGCGATGATCGCCGGCGCGTCGTCGAGCTCGGCCACGTGCAGCGTCTGCACGCCGAGCGCCTCGCGCAGCAGCCGGGCACCGCGCGCCGGATCGAACTGCCAGTCCGGCCGGCTCGACAGCGGCACCGGCGCGCCGGTCGCGAGCCGCTGCCGCAGCTGCGCGACCCAGCCGGCCGGGCTGCGGCCGAGCGACTCGGCGATCAGCACTTCGGCCGGCCCGATCCGTTCGAGCTCGGCGTCGAGCTCGGCGACCGCGAGCTCGGTGACGACGCAGTCGCCGCTCGCCGCGACGATCGCCGCCAGCGCGAGCCGCATCGCCTTGCCGCTGCCGGCGGGTGCCAGCGCCACCAGCGGCCGGTCCTCGCGCTCGGGCAGCAGCTGGGCATCGGTCAGCGTGCCCGGCGTGATGGTGCGCAGCACCTTGCGTTCGACCGGCCCCTTGGTGGTCGCCGGGTCGCCGATCTGCTCGCAGATCGCGACCGATTCGCCGAGCGCGACCAGCTTGGCCAGGTAGTGATCGAGCGCATGGACCGGCACGCCGGCCATCGGAATCGGCTCGCCGGCCGAGGCGCCGCGCCGGGTCAGCGTGATCGACAGCAGCGGCGCGGCCCGCTTCGCGTCGTCGTAGAACAGTTCGTAGAAGTCGCCCATCCGGTAGAACAGCAGCGCGGACGGATGCTGGGCCTTGATGCTCAGGTACTGCTGCATCATCGGCGTGTGGTGGCTGAGATCTGTCACGTCCTGATCCGCTCGATCGCCTGGAAATCCCGACCAATCCGGCCGCCTCGCGGCCGGCGAAACGGGGGATTTTCGCATGCGGCCGCGGCCTTCACGTTCGCGGCGATGCGCTGCGCGGGACGGCGGCGACGAACCGCAGGACACTCGGCCGTCGCTACCGTAGCGTTGCTCCAACCCTGCAGAGGCATGCCTGAAACGATGAAAACGACATACAGCCGCGCGAACTACGACTTCGCGGGAGCCGTGGCCCTGGTCACCGGCGGCGCCAGCGGGATCGGTGCGCAGGTCGCCGGCCACCTGCGGCGCAGCGGCGCGCAGGTCGCGGTGTGGGATCTGGCCGAGCCGGCCGGGGCCGGCGACGCCTGGCAGGTCGATGTCAGCGACCTCGCCGCCGTCGAGCAAGCCGCGGCGGCGGTGGTCGCGCGGTTCGGCCGCATCGACTTCGTGGTCAACAGCGCGGGCTTCGCGGGGCCGACGGTGCCGCTCGACGAATACGAGCCCGCGGTCTGGCGCCGCATCGTCGATGTGAACCTGATCGGCACCTTCAACGTCTGCCGCGCGGTGGTGCCGCATCTGCGTGCCGCAGGCGCGGGCCGCATCGTCAACATCGCCTCGCTGGCCGGCAAGGAGGGCACGCCCAACGCGTCGGCCTACAGCGCGGCCAAGGCCGGCGTGCTGGCGCTGACGAAGTCGCTCGGCAAGGAGCTGGCGACGACCGGCATCCTGGTCAACGCGATCGCGCCGGCGGCAGTGCGCACGCCGATCCTCGAACAGATGTCGCGCGCGCACGTGCAGACGATGATAGACAAGAGCCCGATGCAGCGTCTGGGGGAGAGCAGCGAAGTCGCCGAGATGGCGAGCTGGCTCTGCTCGGGCTCGTGCAGCTTCAATACCGGCGCGGTGTTCGATCTTTCGGGTGGGCGCGCGACCTATTGAGTGCGACTCCACTTGCCGGTCGGCAGGCCGGCAACGACGATCGATGCGCCGGCCGCGGCGATCAAGGCTCGCACCCGCCATGACGCGGTGGCACGAAGCAATCGTTGACAGAAACATCGTGTTGTCGGCCAAGCCGTTGCGTGACACCGCCAGGCACGCTCGATACCATCATCAAAAGCGTCTGAAATTTCCATATAATGAGAATTCGATCAATATGGAGCGCGCGTCGGCGGATCGTGCCGAACGGCAGATGCAGCAGCTGGCGGATTCCAGCCATGAACGAACCGGCAATCGAAAGTAATTTCATCGCCCCCGCCCGAACCCTGAACGGCAGCTTCGGCCGCGAGCGGTCGCCGAACATCCTGGGGCGCGCCTTCGGCATTCTCGAGCTGTTCTCGCTCGACCAGATGACCATCCGGATCGAGGATCTGGTCGAGCGGCTCGGGTTCGCGCGCTCGACCGCCTACCGGTATATCGGCGAACTCTGCGACGCCGGGTTGCTGTCGCCGGTGATCGGCGGCGCCTACATGCTGGGCCCGCGGATCATCGAGCTCGAACGATTGCTGGAGTTGTCGGATCCGTTGCACATCGCCGCAAGCCGGACCCTGCCGTTGCTCGCCCGCGACGACGAGGTGCTGCTGGTCAAGAGCCTGTTTCGCGACAAGGTCATCTGTATCCACAAGATCGGGCCCGAAACCATCGAGTACGGCGGCCGCCAGCATCCGGTGCACTGCGAGCGCGGGCAGCCGATCTCGATGTTCGGCGGCGCCGGTTCGCTGGTGCTGCTCGCCGCGCTGTCGCCGGCGCGGGCTCGCGACGTCTATCGCCGCCATTCGGACGAGATCGGCGAGCGCGGCCTCGGCGGCAGCTGGGAGGCGTTTCGCGCGAGGCTGCAGATGATCCGCCGCAAGGGGCACGCGGTCGGCCGTCGCCGCGAAGCGCCGATGCTGGCCTCGATCGCGGTGCCGGTGCGGCTGCTGGCCGAGCGCCGGGTCGTCGGCAGCCTAGTGGACGTGTTCGCCAGCGAGCGGCTGGATCCGTCGATCCAGCGCGAGCGGATCGAACGGCTGCAGGCGGGTGCCGCGCGCATCGCCGACGAGTTCGTCAACCAGGGCGCCGACCGCCGCCCGGCGCCATCCGCTACGAATTCAGGTCCGGTACGACTTGAGATGCAGGCTGGTTTCGGAGCTGCTGATGCCCTTGATCAGCCGGATCCGCTCGAGCACGCGTGACAGCTCGGCGAGGTCTTCGGCGCGCAGTTCGGCGAGCAGATCCCAGCGCCCGTTGGTGTCGTGCAGCGCTGCCACGCCCGGTTCGCCGAGCAGGCTAGCGACCACCTTGCGGGTCTCGTTGCCCTCGACCGCAATGCTCATCCAGGCGCCGATCCGGTTCGGTTCGACGTCGGGCCGCAGCCGCACGCCGTAGCCGACGATCACGCCGGCATCTTCGAGCCGGGTGATCCGGTTGCTGACCGTCCCGCGCGAGACGCCGAGCCGGTGCGCCAGCGCGGCGATGCTCATCCGCGCATCCTGGCGCAGCAGCGCGATCAGCGCCAGGTCGGTGGCGGTCAGTGTCGGGTCGGCGGCTTGGGCCATGGCGCGAGTGTCCCCGAAAAACGGCTGCACTGTCGAACGCCGATTTCGACAGAACGTCAGACCAACCCCGCAATTCGCCAGTTTTTTGCGCATTCTGCAGCGCTTTGCCGACTGTCGCTTGGCGGCCGGCGGCAGCACACTGGTTCAGCGCCGGCGGGTCCGGCCGCGAGCGAGGTGATCATGCAGCAGCAACAGACGACCATGCAGCAGCCCAGCCGACAGCTCGGGCAGCAGCCCAGGCAGCAGCAACAGACGATCGGGCAGATCGCGACCGGCGGCGCCCGCGGCACGGCGGGCTCGGAGGTCGGCTTTCTCGGCGCCGCCGCGGTCGCGCGGCTGATCGCGCAGCGCGGCGTCGCGGCTTCGATCGGCGCGATCGCGGCCCGCATCGAGGTGGATTTCCGGCGCTGGCCGGAGTTCGACAAGGTCGCCCGGATCGCCAGCCATGCGCCGGACGGCACGATCGAACTGATGCCGATCGCCGACGCGCAGACCTGGAGTTTCAAGTACGTCAACGGCCATCCGGCCAACGTCGCACGCGGGCGGCCCACGGTCGCCGCGTTCGGCGCGCTGGCCCGGGTCGCCGACGGCATGCCGGTGCTGATCAGCGAACTGACGCTGACCACGGCGCTGCGCACGGCGGCGATGTCGGCCGTGGCTGCCCGGCGGCTGGCGCGGCCGGGCAGCCGGGTGATGGCGCTGATCGGCAACGGCTCGCAGAGCGAGTTCCAGGCGATCGCGTTCGCCGCGCTGCTCGGCATCACGTCGCTGCGGCTCTACGACGTCGATCCGGCCGCGACCCGCAAGCTGGTCCGCAATCTCGCGGCATTCGACATCGCGACGACGATCTGCGACAGTGTCGCCGAGGCGTGCCGCGGAGCCGACATCGTGACCACCGCGACCGCCGACAAGAAACGTGCGACGGTACTGACGCCCGAGATGATCGAACCCGGCATGCACTTGAACGCGATCGGCGGCGACTGCCCCGGCAAGACCGAGCTGGATCCGGCGATCGTCGCGGCGGCTTCGGTGTTCGTCGAGTTCGAGCCGCAGACGCGGATCGAAGGCGAGATCCAGCAGCTGCCGGCCGACTTCCCGGTCACCGAATTCTGGCGGGTGCTCGCCGGCGAGCACCCGGGGCGGACTGCGGCCGACCAGGTCACGCTGTTCGACTCGGTCGGCTTCGCGCTCGAGGATTTCTCGGCGCTCGGCTTCCTGCATGCCGCCGCCGCCGAAGCGGGCCTGATCCAGCCGCTCGACCTGATCCCGACGCCGGCCGATCCGCGGGACCTGTTCGGCACGCTGATCGCGGCGGCCTGACGTCGGCGCCGCCAACCGATGCCGGTGCGCGTCAGCCTGATCGGCGTCCCGACCGACATCGGCGCCAGCGTCCGCGGTGCCGGCATGGGGCCGGATGCACTGCGGGTCGCGGACCTCGCCGAGGCGATCGCGCGGCATGGTCCGGTGGTCCAGGATCTCGGCGACCTGGTCGGCCCGGCCAATCCGTCGCAGCCGCCGGCCGACGGCTTTCGCCATCTGGATCAGGTCGTGGCGTGGAACCGGCTGGTGCACGATGCCGTGCTGGCGGCGTTGCGGCGCGATACGCTACCGGTGGTGCTCGGCGGCGATCACAGCATCGGCATCGGCTCGATCGCCGCGGTCGCGCGCCATTGTCGCGAGCGGCGCCGGCCGTTGCGGGTGATCTGGCTCGACGCCCATGCCGACTGCAACACCCCCGAGATCACCCCGAGCGGTAACCTGCACGGAATGCCGGTCGCCTGCCTGTTCGGCCTCGGACCACCGGAGCTGACCGGGCTCGCCGGCGGGCCCGGCACCGGCCCGGCGCTGCGGCCCGAGCAGTTCCGCCAGATCGGTGTGCGCAGCGTCGACGTGCGCGAGAAGCAGCTGGTGCACCAGCTCGGCCTCGACGTCTTCGACATGCGGACGATCGACGAATTCGGCATGCGCCATGTGATGACGCAGGCGCTGACGCAACTCGAGGACGACGCCCATCTGCATGTCAGCTTCGACGCCGATTTTCTCGATCCGGCGATCGCGCCCGGCGTCGGTACCGACGTGCAGGGCGGTCCGACCTATCGCGAGGCGCAGCTCTGCATGGAGATGATCGCCGACAGCGGCCGGCTCGGTTCGCTCGACCTGGTCGAGCTGAACCCGGCGCGCGACGTCCGCAATCGGACCGCGGAGCTGATGGTCGACCTGACCGAGAGCCTGTTCGGCAAGAGCACGCTGATGCGGCGCTGATCGCCGGCTCAGCCGCGCGAGCGCGGAACCGGCGTCGCGACGGCGACCGGCGCGGCCGCGGTCGCGTCCAGGGCTCGGGTCGCGTAGATGCCGATCCGCTCGAACGCCTGCTGGCGCGCCAGCACCTTGTCGGCATAACGGCTGGCGCCGCCGGAGTAGCGCCGCAAGGCGGTCGGCAGGTCGCCGCTGCGTTGCAGGTAGGCGGCGAGGATCCGGGCGCCGACCTCGACGCCGAGCTCGATATCGTGCAACCGATCGGCCCCGCCGATCGCGGCGATTTCGGCCGGATGATGGCGCGGGACCACCTGCATCAGGCCGCGGGCGCCGTAGCCGGACCGCGACGCGACGTCGAAGCTCGATTCGGTCTCGACGATCGCGAGCAGCAGCGTCGGCTCGACTCCATGGCGGCGGCCGGCTTGCTCGGCCGCCCGGACGATCGCGCGGGCGGTTTCGGGCGGGCGCCGGTACCGCTCGGCGATGAAGGCCGCGCGGGCCTGCGCCGCCAGCTCGGCCGCCTGTCGCCGCAGCGCATGTTGGCGGGCGTCGAGTTCGACCGCACGGCGCAACTCGCGGGTGGCTGCGCTCCGGTCGGGAATGCCGGCCGGCAGGATCGCGCTGACGATCGCCAGTGCGATCGCCAGCATCGCTCGGAACCACTGTAGCCCTGGTGCTCGGGCGCCCATGTCTGCTCGCCTCCGCTGCCCCGCTCGGGGCGACTTCGGCGGGCAGCAACGACCGTGCCCGGACTACCGGTCGTTGTCGGCTGACCAGCGGTGCCGCAGCACCGTCCCCGCGGCACCGTCGCGGTCAGCCGCGGCAGCGTCCCCGTCAGCCGCAGCGGCGTACCGTCAGCCGCAGCATCGCACCGTCAGAGTTGCGGCACCGTTACTGCCAGCCGCCGCCGAGCACCTTGTAGAGCGCCACCAGGTTCTGCACCTGGCTCGCCTGCGCCTGGACGATCGCCTGCTGCGCGGCGAACAACGAGCGCTGGGCGTCGAGCACGTCGAGGTAGCTGGCGGCGCCGTTGCGGTAGCGCAGGTCAGCGAGCCGCAGCCGGGCCGCCTCGGCGTTGACCTGCAGCCGCTGGGCGCGGACCTGGTCGATCAGCGTCGCCCGGCCCGCCAGCGCGTCGGAGACTTCGCGGAATGCGGCCTGGATCGCCTTTTCGTACTGGGCGACCGCGATTTCGCGATTGACCTGCGCCACTTCCAGGTTCGCCTGGTTGCGGCCGGCGTCGAAGATCGGCAGCAGCAGTTGCGGCAGGAAGGTCCAGGCGAACTTGCCGTCGTTGAACAGCCCGGACAGTTCGGTGCTGGCGATCCCGGCGCTGGCGGTCAGCGAGATCCGCGGGAAGAACGCGGCGCGCGCCGCACCGATATTGGCGTTGGCGGCGATCAGCAGTTGCTCGGCCTGGCGGACGTCCGGCCGGCGCACCAGCACCTCGGACGGCACGCCGGCCGGCAGGTCCGGCACCAGCTCCTGGTCGAGCACCCGCAGCGGCGCCGGCAGGTCGGCCGGCATCGGCTGACCGAGCAGCTGCACCAGCGCATTGTGGTCGAGCGCGCGCTGCCGGGTCAGCGCCGCCTGCGAGACGCGCGCCGCGTAGACCAGCGATTCGGCCTGGCGATAGTCGAGCTCCGACGCGGCGCCGTTGTCGTACTTGAGCTTGGTCAGCTTCAGCGACTCGTCGCGCGACAGCAGCGTCTGGCGCGTCACTTCGAGCAGCTCGTCGTCGGCGAGCAGGTTCATGTAGGTGGTCGCGACCGCCGCGACCAGCGCGATCTGCGCGGTCCGCCGCGCTTCCTCGGTCGCCAGGTACTGCGCCAGCGCGGCTTGCGACAGGCTGCGGATCCGGCCGAAGAAATCGAGCTCGAACGCGGTGATCTGCACGCCGGCGGTGTAGCTGCTGGCCTGCTCGCCGGTCAGCGGGCTTGGCTGGCGGGCAGCGCTGACGCCGAGGTTGACGGTCGGCAGCAGATCGGCACGCCGCACCTGATATTGCGCGCGCGCCTGCTCGATCGACAGCGCCGCGATCCTCAGGTCGCGATTGTTCTCGAGCGCGACGCCGATCAGCCGCTTGAGCCGCGGATCGGCGAAGAAGCGCTGCCACTCGAGGTCGGCGGCGACCGGTCCCTTGCCGCCGGGTTCGCCGCCGTCGAACTGTGCAGCGACCGGCGCGGCCGGACGTTCATAGGGCGGCGCCAGCGACGCGCAGCCGGCGAGAGCCAACGCGAGGGCAGCCACGCCGGCCCGCCCGATCGAAGGGAATCGCAACATCGGAACGCCTCTGCTCATGCCGCCTCTGCTCGTGCCGCTGCTACTCGCGCCGCTGCTACTCGTGTCGCCGCTACTCGTGCGCATACATCCTGCGCTGCCGTTCGCTGCCCTTGAAGATCCGGCGGACCACCACGAAGAAGATCGGCACGAAGAACACCGCGAGCAGCGTCGCGCTGATCATGCCGCCGATCACGCCGATGCCGATCGCCCGCTGGCTCGCCGAGCCGGCGCCGGACGCGAGCACCAGCGGCAGCACGCCGAGCGTGAACGCGAGCGAGGTCATGATGATCGGCCGGAAGCGCAGGTGGGCGGCCTCGATCGCCGATTCGACGAGCCCCTTGCCCTGGGCGTGCAGGTCCTTGGCGAACTCGATGATCAGCACCGCGTTCTTCGCCGACAGGCCGATGATCGTGATCAGGCCGACCTTGAAGTAGACGTCGTTGGCCTGGCCGCCGATCAGCGCCGCCGACACGACGCCGAGCAGGCCGAGCGGCACCACCAGGATCACCGCGAGCGGGATCGACCAGCTCTCGTAGAGCGCTGCCAGGCACAGGAACACCGCCAGCAGCGAGAAGCCGAACAGCACGAACGCCTGGGCGCCGGCGAGCTTCTCTTCTCGCGACTGGCCGGTCCATTCGAACGCGAAGCCCTGCGGCAGCTGCTGCGCCAGCCGTTCCATCTCGTCCATCGCCTCGCCGGTGCTGCGGCCGGGGGCCGCATCGCCGGAGATCCGCATGGTCGGATAGCCGTTGTAGCGGACGGTCTGCATCGGTCCGGTGATCCAGCGGGTGGTCGCGAACGCCGACAGCGGCACCGGTTGGCCGCGGATGCTCGAGGCGTTCAGCTGCAGCAGATCGTCGGGCTGCATCCGGGTCGGTGCGTCGCCCTGGACCACCACCCGCTGCAGCCGGCCGGCGTTGGGAAAGTCGCCGAGATAGGCCGAGCCGAGCGCGGTCGAGATCGCGGTGTTGATCGCGTCGAACGAGACGCCGAGCGCATTGGCCTTGTCGCGGTCGATGTCGAGCACCAGCTGCGGCGCGTCCTCCAGACCGTCGGGGCGCACGCCGGCGAGGATTGGGCTCTTGGCGGCCATGCCGAGCAGCTGGTTGCGCGCCGCAAGCAGCGCGTCGTGGCCCGCGCCGCCGCGGTCCTGCAGCCGGAACGTGAAGCCGGAGGCGGTGCCGAGCTCCGGGATCGGCGGCGGCGACAGCGGAAAGATGAACGCGTCGCGCACGCCCATCAGCGCGCCGAACGCGCGGCCGGCGAGCGCCTGCGCCGAATGCGCCGGGCCCTTGCGCTCGTCCCAGTCCTTCAGCGTGGTGAAGGCGAGGCCGGCGTTCTGGCCGGTGCCGGAGAAGCTGAAGCCGAGCACGCTGACCATGCTCTGCACCTCGGGCTGCTTCAGCACGAACGCCTCGACCTGCTTCATCACCTCGAGCGTCCGGTTCTGGGTCGCGCCGGCCGGCAGCTGGACATTCACCAGCATGTTGCCCTGGTCCTCGGCCGGCAGGAACGAGGTCGGGATCCGGATGAAGATGACGCCGACCGCGACGATGATCGCGACATAGACGATCAGATAACGGGCGGCCCGGCGCAGCAGCCGGGCGACGATCCCTTCATAGGTCCGGGCGGTGCGCCGGAAGCCGCGGTTGAACCAGCCGAAGAAGCCGCGCTTTTCGACGTGATGGCCGGCTTCGACCGGCTTGAGCAGCGTCGCGCAGAGCGCCGGCGTCAGCGACAGCGCCATGGCGGCCGAGAACAGGATCGAGGAGACCATCACCGCCGAGAACTGGCGGTAGATGTTGCCGACCGAGCCGCCGAAGAACGCGAGCGGCACGAACACCGAGACCAGCACGACCGTGACGCCGA
Organism: Lautropia sp.; assembly: GCA_050249335.1. Lineage (GTDB taxonomy): Bacteria > Pseudomonadota > Gammaproteobacteria > Burkholderiales > Burkholderiaceae_E > Lautropia. The sequence continues at coordinate 13,264 of JBFWQR010000028.1, read as the reverse complement.
CGATCGCACCGGAGATCTGGCCCATCGCCTTGCGGGTCGCCTCGAGCGGCGGCAGACCTTCCTCGCTCATGATCCGCTCGACGTTTTCGACCACGACGATCGCGTCGTCGACGACGATGCCGATCACCAGCACCATGCCGAACATCGTCAGCACATTGATCGAGAAGCCGAGCGCGAGCAGCACGCCGAACGTGCCCATCAGCGCGACCGGCACGACCAGCGTCGGGATGATCGTGTAGCGGATGTTCTGCAGGAACAGGAACATCACCAGGAACACCAGCGCGACGGCCTCGAGCAGCGTCTCGACCACCTGCTGGATCGAGATCCGGACGAACCGCGAGCTGTCGTACGGGATCTGCCACTGCACGCCCTGCGGGAAGAACTGGGCGAGCTCGGTCATCCGGGTCCGGACCGCGGTCGCGGTCGCGAGCGCGTTGCCGGTCGGCGCCAGCTGTACGCCGATGCCGACCGCCGGCTCGCCGTTCAACCGCGCCTGGGTCGCGTAGGCCTGGGCGCCGAGCTCGATCCGCGCGACGTCGCGCAGCCGCACCGTCGAGCCGTCGGTGTTGGCGCGCAGCACGATGTTGCCGAACTGCTCGACCGTCTCGAGCTGGCCGTGCACGATGACGGTCGCGAAGATCGACTGGCCCGGCACGTTCGGCAGGTCGCCGATCGTGCCCGACGAGACCTGCGCGTTCTGCGCCCGGATCGCGGCATTGACCTCGGCGGTCGACAGATTGAAGCCGACCAGCTTGGCCGGGTCGAGCCAGATCCGCATCGCGCGCTCGGTACCGAACAGCTGCGCCTGGCCGACGCCCGGGATCCGCTGCAGCTCGGGCACGACGTTGCGCGACGCGAAGTCGCCGAGCGCGATCGGATCGAGCGACGGGCTGTTCGACGACAGGATGGTGAACAGCAGGAAGTTCGAGCGCGACTTGTCGACCCGCACGCCCTGCTGGGTCACCGCGGCCGGCAGCCGCGGCGTTGCGCGGGCGAGGCGGTTCTGGACGTCGACCTGGGCGAGATCGGCGTTGGTGCCGGGCTCGAAGGTCAGCGTGATCTGGCCGGTGCCGTCGGCCTGGGTCACCGATTCCATGTAGATCAGGCCGGGCGAGCCGTTCATCTCGCGCTCGATGACGCTGATGACGGCGTCCTCGAGCGTCTGCGCCGAGGCGCCCGGGTAGACGACCTGCATCACGATCGCCGGCGGCGCCACGTTCGGGTACTGCGAGATCGGCAGCTGCGTGATCGCGACTGCGCCCATCACCAGGATGAACAGCGCGACGACCCACGCGAAAATCGGCCGGACGATGAAGAACTGGGCCATTGAACCGGATCCTCTGCTGCGTTCGCGCTACCGCGTCACGCCGTTGCGTCGCGGCCGTGCATCCGCGGTGATGGAAGTCGTCGTGGAAGTCGTAATGGAAGTCGTCGCTATCGGGCGTTCGCCGATTTCGTGGCCGGCGGCTGCCAGGGCACCGGCTTGACCGGCGCGCCCGGGCGCATCTTCTGGAAACCGTCGACCATCACCAGCTCGTCGGGCTTCAGTCCCTCGAGCACGACCCAGGAATTGCCCTGCGCGGCACCGATCCGGATCGGCCGCGGCGCGACCTTGCCGTCGGGTGCGACCACCATCACCAGATCGCCGGTGGCGCTGCGGGTCACCGCCTGCTGCGGCAGCAGGATGCCGTCGTTGGCCTGCACCTGCTCGAGCCGGACGCGGACATACATGCCGGGCAGCAGCTCGCCGTCCGGATTCGGCACCTCGGCGCGCAGCGTCACCTGGCCGGTGGTCGGGTCGACCGACAGGTCGGTGAACAGCAGCTTGCCGTCGCGGCCGTACTCGGTGCCGTCGTCGAGCACCAGCCGGACGCTGGCGCTGCCGGCTTCGGCAGCGGCCTTGTACTTGCCGCTCTCGACCTCGCGGCGCAACCGCAGCACCTCGGTGGTCGACTGGGTGAAGTTGACGTAGACCGGATCGATCTGCTGAATCACCGCGAGCTGGGTCGCCTCGCCCTGGCCGACCAGCGCGCCCTCGGTGACCAGCGCGCGGCCGATCCGGCCGGCGATCGGTGCCGTCACCGCGGCGTAGCCGAGGTTGATCTGCGCGGTCTGGATATTCGCGCGCGCCACCGCGACGTCGGCCTGCGCCTGCTTCTGCGCGGCGACCGCGTTGACGTAGTCCTGCTTGCTGATCGCGTTCGCCTCGAGCAGCGGCCGGTAGCGCGCCGCCTGCTGGCTTGCCTGGTTCAGGTTGGCCTCGGCGCGCGCGAGCTGCGCCCGCGCACTCGCGAGCGCGGCCTCGTACGGCGCGTTGGCGATCTGGAACAGCGGCTGGCCGGACTTGACGTCGCTGCCTTCCGTGAACAGACGCTTCTCGAGGATGCCGGCGACCCGGGCGCGCACCTGCGCGACCCGCGATGCCTCGAGCCGGCCCGGCAGCTCGACGGTCAGACCGACCGGGCCGGTCACGACCTTGACGACACCGACTTCCGGCGGCGGCGGCGCCGAGGCGGCCGGGCCGGCCGCCGGCTTGGCATCGCCCTGGCCGGTGCAGCCGGAAAGCGCCAGTGCTGCCGCGGCGAGCATCGACGGCAGCGCGCGGCGCCAAGACCGGCCTCGGCCCGAGCTCGGGTTCGGTTTCAGCCGGGCAGGGCGGTGCCCCATCCGGCGAGGGTGCGGGTGGTTCGGTTCGGAGAGAGTCGGCGCGGCCATCGAATACCTTCTGGGCAATGCGCGTCACCGCGCATGGTCTCGATCGGGATCGTCGAGCGGTTGCGTCCGGTTCCGGCCGATGATGCGGTGAGCGGGCCGCGGCGGCGACGGAATCAGCTGAATCCGGGCGCTCGGAGCCGGAGCCGCCGGACACAGCGGAATCGAATGACATGTTCCCGGAATGCGGGTAGTATACATACATTCAAGGTTGTATGTATAGATCGAAGTGCACCGCGGGGAAGTCCGGTGCAGCACTGCAACAGCCAGCCGATCATCATGGTGCGCCGAACCAAGGAAGACGCGCTCGCCACGCGAGACCACATCCTCGATACTGCCGAATGCGTGTTCGCCGAGCGCGGTGTTTCGCGCACTTCGCTGAACGAGATCGCGCGGGTGGCCGGCGTCACCCGCGGCGCGATCTACTGGCATTTCCGCGACAAGGCCGACCTGTTCGACGCGATGATGCAGCGGGTGCTGCTGCCGCTCGAAGGTGAATTCGAGCGGAGCATGGATCCGGCAGCGGCCGCCGAGCCGGGGCAGGAGTTTTCCATATTGCGCCAGCGGCTGCTCGAGGCGCTGCGCCGGATCGTCCAGGATGCGCGATTGCAGCGCGTCTTCGAGATCGCGATCCACAAGGTCGAGTACGTCGACGAATTGCGCGCGGTCCGCGACCGGCGGATCGTTGGTTGCAACGGGCACCTGCGGCGGATCGAGGCCGCGTTCGACGCCGCGGTCGCCGGCGGCCGGATCGTGCCGCGGATGTCCTCGCATGCCGCGGCGCTCGGCCTGCATGCGCTGATCGACGGGCTGATTCAGAACTGGATGCTGAGGCCGCAGGCGTTCGATCTGGTCGCCGTCGGCGGTCAGGTGCTAGATGCCTACCTTGCCGGCTTCGCGGCGACGCAGCCGGCGGCGCCTGTGGAAGTGCGATCGGAAGTGCGATCGGAAGTGCGATCGGCGGCGCCTTCCGCGGCTCGGCCCGACTCCGTGTCGGCGATCGTCGAGTCTGCCGTGGCGCCCGGGCGGCAAGTCACGGTGGCAGCCGGGGTGCAGGCCGCAGCGGCGGCCGGGGGGGCACCGGCACCGAAGCCGCAACTGCCGGCAGCGGCGTCCGGCGCGGCTCGACGCCGTGCCGGCCTGGCCGGCCGGGCCGGAGTCGCCGGCCGAGTCCGGCCGCTGATCGGCTGAGCCGGCCGTGGCCGGTTCCGCACCCCGTCCGGCATCCGCCGGCGCGGCGTTGCCGGTGGTGCTGCTGACCGGCTTCGAGCCGTTCGGCGGCGATGCCTTCAATCCCTCGATCGCGATCGCCGAGCGGCTCGACGGTGCCGTGATCCGTGATCCCGTCAGCATCGCCCGCGCGGTGATCCGCGCCGAACGATTGCCCTGCGTGTTCGGGGCCGCGCTCGAGGCGCTCGACCGTGCGCTGCGGCGGCACCGACCGACGCTGGCGATCGCGCTCGGACTCGCCGCGTCGCGCGCCGACATCTCGATCGAGCGGATCGCGATCAACGTCGACGACGCCCGCATTCCGGACAATGCCGGCCAGCAGCCGTTCGACACCCGGATCGTCGCGCACGGACCGGCCGCCTACTGGTCGACGCTGCCGATCAAGGCGATGGTCGCGGCGATCCGCGCGGCGGGCCTGCCGGCGTCGGTGTCGCAGTCGGCCGGCACTTTCGTCTGCAACCATGTCTTCTACGGTCTCGCCCACCGGGTCGCGGCGCGGCGCCGGCGGACCCGCGCCGCGCCGTTGCGCGGCGGGTTCATCCACGTGCCGATGCCGAGCGACGGCCCCGGCGCGGTCGCGTCCGGCGCCGGTCTGACGCTCGAGCAGATGACCGACGCGATCCGGATCGCGATCGAGGTCGCGGTGCTGCGCGACGGCGACGAGCGCGGCCACGCGTTCGGCGCGATCGACTGATACTCGTCCGGGCCGGCGCGACGGCTCTGGAGCCGATGCCGTGCGCTGGCGGCGCGAGCCGCCTACTTCGGCGCAGTCTTGCCGACTGCCGGGACGCGCCGGCGGACAGGCGATGGCCGGGCAGGCGCGGATCGGACCGGCGCATTCGTCGGGGCCGGCACCGTTTCAGGTGCTGGTGTCGTTCCAGGGATCGGTGCCGTTTCAGGCGCTAGTGCCGTTCCAGGGACCGACGCCGTATCGGAGGCCGGCGTCGCCGCCGGCAGCGCTGCGGGCTCGGAGTGGTTCAGCCCCCCACTCGCGGCGGCCGCTGCCGACGGCGCCGTGGTGGTATGCGCGGCCAGCGGCACGCCGAGCGTACCGGTCAGGCCGGTCGCGGACGGCGGCCGCGGCCGCGCGCCGGCGGGCCGCGCTTCGGCGAGCAGCGGGATCATCGCCGAGAACACCTTCGGGGCACCGGCCAGCACCTGCTCGCCTTCGAGATAGTTGGCGTTGCCGCCGAAATCGCCGACCAGGCCGCCGGCCTCGGTGACCAGCAGGCTGCCGGCTGCGACATCCCATGGCTTCAGGCCGAGTTCGAAGAACGCGTCGAAGCGGCCGGCCGCGGCATAGGCCATGTCGAGCGCCGCTGCGCCGGCGCGGCGGATGCCGGCCGCCTTCTCCATGACCGGCCGCAGCATCGTCAGATACTCGTCGATCTGGCCGATCTTCCGGAACGGAAAGCCGGTGCCGATCAGGGATTCCTCGAGCCGCGTGCGCTTGCTGACGCGAATCCGCCGGTCGTTGAGAAACGCGCCGCGCCCGCGCGACGCGGTGAACAGTTCGTTGCGCACCGGGTCGTAGACCAGCCCCTGCGTGATCACGCCGTGCTCCATCAACGCGATCGAGATGCAGTAGTGCGGTACGCCGTGGATGAAGTTGGTGGTGCCGTCGAGCGGATCGATGATCCAGATGTGCGCCGCGTCCTTCAGCGCGGTCGCGCGCAGCGCCTTGCTGCCGCCGGTCCCGGGCCGGTGGCCGGACTCCTCCGCTAGAATCGCATGCGATGGATAGGCCGCCAGCAGCGTCTGGATGATCGCCGCCTCGGAGGCGCGGTCGACCTCGGTCACGAAGTCGTTGCGCTCCTTGCGCGTGACCTGCATGGTCTCCACGTCGACGCTGGCGCGGTTGATCAGCCGGCCGGCCTGTCGGGCCGCGCGGACCGCGACGTTGAGCATCGGATGCATAGACTTGCCGTGACCCCTGCTGCGACCCTGAGGGCAGTGATTTCGCAAAACCGGCGATTCTAATGGAGACGCGTGTCGCGGCCCAGACCTTTCATCGGACCCTGCCGCCGACGCTGGCTGCTCGGCTCGCCGCCTGCCGGGTCGTGCTGGTCGAACCGAGCCATCCGGGCAATGTCGGTGCCTGCGCCCGCGCGATGGCAGCGATGGGCCTGTCGGATCTGATCGTGACCGGCGCGGCGGCGGCCGCCTTGTGCGCCGATCGTGCGGCGCGGGCGCACGCCACCGCGGCGGCGCAGCCGTTGCTCGAGCGGGCGCGGGCGGCCGCGACGCTGTCCGACGCGATCGCGGATTGCCAACTGGTGGTCGCGGTCAGTGCCGAGGCGCGGCCGTTCGGGCCGGTGCCGCAGCCGCCGGGAGCGATCGCGCAGGCGGCGCTGAGCGCACTCGGCAGCGGCGCGGCGGAGCGGATCGGCTTCGTCTTCGGCCCCGAACGAACCGGCTTGTCGACCGAAGCGGTGGCGCGCTGTCACTGGCTCGCAACGATCCCGGCCGAGCCGGCGGCGGCCTCGCTGAATCTGGCGCAGGCGGTGCAGATCATCGCGTTCGCGCTGCGCCAGCAGGCACTCGCCGAGGCGGCTGCGCCGGCCGCAGATCCAGGCAGCGGGCACGGCGCAGCGCCACGCCGCAGCGGCCATGCCGCGGCCGCGCGCCGCAGCGATCATGCCGCGGCCGAAGCGCTGCTCTGCCGGCTGGAGCGAACGCTGATCGGCATCGGCGCGCTCGATCCGGCGGCGCCGCGGCGAATGATGCCGCGGTTGCGCCGCCTCTGCGGTCGCGCCGGCCTCGAGGCCGCCGACGTCGATCTGCTGCATGGTGTGCTGAACCGGATCGACGCGCTGATATCGCGGCCGCCGGTCACCTGACGATGGATGGCTCGACCATGCTCGCAACGCTCAAGCAGGACATTGCCGCGGTGCTGGAACGCGATCCGGCCGCGCGCTCGGCGCTCGAGGTGGTGCTGTGCTATCCGGGCTTCCAGGCGCTGCTGTTCCATCGGCTCGCGCATCGCTGCTGGCGGGCCGGCCTGCGCACGCTCGGCCGCTGCGTCTCGCATCTCGGCCGGGTGCTGACCGGCATCGAGATCCACCCGGCCGCAGTGATCGGGCGCCGCGTCTTCATCGACCACGGCATGGGCGTCGTGATCGGCGAAACCGCCGAGGTCGGCGACGACTGCACGATCTACCAGGGCGTGACGCTCGGCGGCACGTCGCTCAACCGCGGCAAGCGTCATCCGACGCTCGAGGCCGGCGTCGTCGTCGGCGCCGGTGCCAAGGTGCTCGGCGGCTTCAGCATCGGCGCCGGTGCCCGGATCGGTTCGAACTCGGTGGTGCTGAAACCGGTGCCGGCAGGGGCCACCGCGGTCGGTATCCCGGCCAAGATCGTCGCCGCCGATGCCGGGCCGGCGGCCGGCGAACCGGCGCCGCTCGCCGGCCGCTTCGCCGCCTATGGCGTTACCGGCAGCATCGACGATCCGGTCGCGCGGGTACTGCAGCAGTTGATCGAGCACATCGCCAAACAGGATGCGCGGATCGATCAGCTGTGTGCCGAGTTGACCCGCGCCGGACTGCAGGCGCCCGGCGCATGCCAGCCGATCGATGCAGGCCGGTTGACCCGGGCGGTCGACTGACCCTCCGGCGCGATCCGCGCGATCCGCGCGATCAGCCCGGCCGGCGCCGCCGGCGCTGCCGACGCGGACATCCGGCGCGCCCGGCGTGGCGATTTGCTAGCCTGAGCCGGGATGAATGCGCTGTTGATCGCGCTACCGATGCTGCTGATCCTGGTGCTCGTGCTCGTCTGCGTGCTGGTCCCGCTCGCGCAGGCGTGGCGGGTCTGGCGTCTCGAAGAGCCGTCGCTCGGCGCCTGGGCGCTGGCGGCAGGCGAGGCCGCGATGCTGGTCGCGCTGCTCGCGCTGCTCGGCCGTTGGGACATCGTCGGACTCCGGGTGCGCGACGGGTTGCTGCTGCTGTTCACCGTGTCGGCCGCCGCATCCGCCTGGCGGCACCGCGGCCAGCCGTGGCGGGCTGACCGTTCGACAGCGGCGATCCGGGCGCACGCGACGACGCTGCTGTCGCTGCTGCTGCTGTGCATCACCCTCGGCTGGGTGGTCGCGGGCCTGCTGCCGCCGGCGAACCCGCGGTCGCTGGTACTGCCGCTTGCGGATGGCCGTTTCGTCGTCGGACAGGGTGGCGGCAACCGGCTGCTGAATCATCACGCGCCGCACCGCGCGCAGCGCTACGCCGCCGACATCACCGCCGTCGATCGCGCCGGTTGGCGCGCTCGCGGTCTGCTGCCTGCCGATCCGGCGCGCTACGCGATCTTCGGCACTGCCGTCGTCAGCCCCTGCGACGGGGCGGTGGTGTCGGCACGCGGCGATGCCCCGGATCTGCGGCCGCCGCAGGCCGACCGCGCCGATCCGGCCGGCAACCGGGTCACGATCGCCTGCGGCGACCTGCTGGTCGAACTGGCGCACCTGCAGCACCGCAGTGTCCGGGTCGCCGCAGGCGATCGCGTCGCCCGCGGCGACCTGCTCGGCCGCGTCGGCAACTCGGGCAATTCCACCGAACCGCACCTGCATGTGCATGCAGTCGCGCGCGACAGCGGCCGCGGCGTGCCGATCGCCTTCGACGGGCGGGTGCCGGTCCGCAACCGGGTCTACCGCGGCGGCGCCGCGGCCGGGTCTATGGCGGTGCCGCCGCGGCCGAATCGCTGCTGAGCCCGTCGGCCAGCGACAGCACCGCCCCGCGCGCCGGCCCGTCGGCGCCGGCGCTCCAGTCGGGCAGCACCCAGCGCAGCCGCGGCTGGTCCTGGTGCTGCCAGCGATGCAGTGCCGGCTGATGGGTATGGCCGTGGATCAGCAGGTCGCAGTCGAGTTCGGTCATCAGCGCATCGGCCGCGGTGTCGGCGACGTCGCCCAATGTGTCCATCGCCGCGCGCTGCTGTTGCTGGTCGCGGCTGCGGCTGCGCAGCGCGACCGCCATCGCATGGCGCTCGGCAATCGGTTTGGCGAGGAACGCCTGCTGCCAGGCCGGCGACCGGCACAGCGCGCGCCATTGCTGATAGCCGGTGTCGTCGGTGCAGAGCGCATCGCCGTGCGCCAGCGCGACGCGGCGCCCGCCGATCGCGACGACGGTCGGATCGGCCAGCAGCGTCGCATGACAGCGCGCCGAGTAGCGCAGCCGGCCGCTGCCGTCGGTCGGCAGCGGCGCATCGATCAGGAAATCGCGGTTGCCGTGCATCAGGAACACCCGGCCGCCGCGCGCAACCAGCGCCGCCAGCCGCGCCGCCAGCGTCAGCGCCGGCGCGGTCAGCCGGTCGTCACCGATCCAGAACTCGAACAGATCGCCGAGCAGGAACAGCGTCGGCGGCTCGCCGGCAGGTGCGGCGAGCCGGCGGTCGAGGTCGGCGACGAAGCGCGCGGTCAGCGCCGGCTGCGTCTCGTCGAGATGCAGATCGGACGCGAACAGCGCGGCGCGCGGGTCGCCGACCGTGATCATCGCATCCGCTGCCGGGTCATGGTCATTTGCCGACGCGGGTGACAGACTGGATCAGCACCGGTTCGGCCGGTACGTCGCCGTGCATGCCGCTGCGGCCGGTCTTGACCTTGGCGATCTTCTCGACCGTCTCCATGCCTTTCACGACCTTGCCGAACACCGCATAGCCGTTGCCGTCCGGGTTCGGATAGTTGAGGCTGTTGTTGCTGACCGTGTTGATGAAGAACTGCGCGGTCGCCGAGTCCGGGACGCTGGTGCGCGCCATCGCGATGGTGCCGACGTCGTTCTTCAGGCCGTTGCGCGACTCGAGCGGAATCGGCGCGCGCGTGGTCTTCTGCTTCATGTCGCGATCGAAGCCGCCGCCCTGGATCATGAAGTTGCCGATCACGCGGTGGAAGATCAGGTCCGAATAGAAGTTGTCGTCGACATACTTGAGGAAATTCTCGACGGTCTTCGGCGCCTTGTCCGGATAGAGCTCGATGACGATGTCGCCGAGCGAGGTCTTCATCAGCACCTGCGGGCTCGCCTGGGCGGAGGCGTCGTCGGCCGGGGTCGCGAACAGCGCGGCGCCGGTGACGGCCGCCAGCAGCGACGGCAGCAGACGGATGCGGGACGGAATACGGGGCATGAGGCAGGCTCCTGGAAGTAGGTCGGTGAAACAGGTCGGTGAACAGGTCGTAAAGGTTGGTAGAAGTAGTAGTCGGTAAGGCAGGTCGGTGAAGCGATCGTCGGGCGACCGGCGAATAGGCGGCGGCCCGCGGTGGGCAGGCCGTCAGGGCCGGCCGCTGGCCGGGCGGTTGGCGGGCCGGTCGCCGGCAGGGGCGGCGGCCGGGGCGGCAGATGGAGAGGCAGATGGGGCCGCAGCCGGGGCCGCGGCGCCGGCACGCGGCCGGCGGCCGGAGGCGGTCGCGGCCGGCAACGCGGCCAGATCCGCGATCAGCTTGAGCTTGCCGGGGATCGACTGGTTGGCCGGGTCGAGCTGCTGGGCGGTGCGATAGCTGCGCGCGGCCAGCTGCGCATAGACGTCGCCGAGGTTTTCATGCGCGACCGCGTAGTCCGGCACCGCGCGGATCGCCTGTTCGAGCGCGCTGCGCGCGAGGTCGAGCTTGCCCTGCGCGGCACGGACCACCGCGAGGTTGTTGTACGGCTCGGGCAGCTCCGGATACTCCTGCGTCAGCGTGACGAACGCGTCCTCGGCTTCCGGCAGCCGTTGCAGCTGGTTCAGCGCCACCGCACGGACGAACTTCAGCTGGGCATCGTTCGGAAAGGTCGCGAGCGCATTGTCGGCGATCTGCAGCGCCTGCGCGGCGTTGCCGGCCCGCAGCGCTGCCTGGGCGCTGTCCTGCGGCCGGCTCTGGCTGGCGCCGAGCCTGGACTGCAGCGGCGCCTGCGCCAGCGCCGCCGGCGGCAGGCCGAGCAGCGCCAGCGCCAGCGCCACCAGGAGCGGGGTTCGGCGGATCGATCGATACGGGTACACTGCCAGTCGCTGTCCGGGCCGTCGGGGCGTCTTATTTTAACGCCGCTGCGGCGGCGATCCCGGAACGACCGTCCGCAGCCGCAGGGCTGCCATCGCCACCGCGCCGATCGACCGTGCCGCCACTGACGCTGTACAACACCGCGACCCGTCGCAAGGAAGTCTTCGAACCGCTGACCCCCGGTCGCGTCGGTTTGTACGTCTGCGGCATCACCGTCTACGACTACTGCCACATCGGCCATGCGCGGATGCTGGTCGCGTTCGACGCGATCCAGCGCTGGCTGCGGGCGCTCGGCTACCGCGTCACCTATGTCCGCAACATCACCGACATCGAGGACAAGATCATCCGCCGCGCGGTCGAGAACGGCGAACCGATCTCGGCGCTGACCGCACGCTTCATCGACGCGATGCATCAGGACGAGGCGGCACTCGGCAATGCGCGGCCCGACGCCGAGCCGCGAGCCACCGGTTACGTGCCGCAGATGCTCGACCTGATCGGACGGCTGCAGCGCAACGGCTATGCCTATGCCTCGGACGACGGCGACATGCTCTACGCGGTGCGCCGCTTCGCCGGCTATGGCCGGCTGTCGGGCCGCTCGCTCGACGATCTGCGCGCCGGCGAGCGGGTGGCGGTCGCGAGCGGCAAGCAGGACCCGCTCGATTTCGTGCTCTGGAAGGCCGCCAAGCCCGACGAGCCCGGCGATGCCCGCTGGGAGTCGCCGTTCGGCTGCGGCCGGCCGGGCTGGCATATCGAATGCTCGGCGATGTCGACCACGCTGCTCGGCCCGCGCTTCGATATCCATGGCGGCGGCGACGACCTGAAGTTCCCGCATCACGAGAACGAACTCGCGCAGAGCGATGGCGCGCTGCATCCGGACGGCCGCGAGAGCTTCGTCCGCTACTGGCTGCACAACGGCTTCGTCACCGTCGACGGCGAGAAGATGTCGAAGTCGCTCGGCAACTTCTTCACCATTCGCGACGTGCTCGAGCGCTATGACGGCGAGGTGATCCGCTTTTTCGTGCTGCGCTCCCATTACCGCAGCCCATTGAACTACTCGACCGCCGCGTTCGAGGAGTCGCGGGAAAGCCTGCTGCGGCTCTACAACGCGCTGCCGGCCGACGCGCCGGCGCTGGCCGATGCTCCGGCGCTGGCCGACGCGCCGGCGACGGCCGATGCTCCGGTAACGGCCGCTGGGGCCGCCGCCGGAGGGGCGGGAGACGCCGCACCGATCGACTGGCAGCAGCCGCTCGCGGCGCGCTTCGCCGCGGCGATGTGCGACGATTTCAACACGCCGGTCGCGATCGCCGCGCTGTTCGAGCTCGCCAATGCCGCGAACCGTGACCATGACCCGGCGGCACAGCAGCTGCTGCGCCGGCTGGCCGGGGTGCTCGGCCTGCTGCGCAAATCGGTCGCCGAAGTCCGTCGTACCGGCCTGGCTGCGGCTGCCGGCGGCGCGGCGGCGCTCGACGAGGCCGCGATCGCCGCCCGGATCGCCGAGCGCAACGCCGCCCGCAAGGCGCGCCGTTTCGCCGATGCCGATCGGATCCGCGACGAACTGGCCGCCGCCGGCATCGTGCTCGAAGATGGCCCCGGCGGCACGACCTGGCGCCGCTGAGACGGCGGCATTGTCGCCGGCCGCCGGAGGCTCGCCGCACTACTGGGACGAGGCGATCGCGGGGCTCGCCGGCGCCGATCCGGTGCTGGGCACGCTGATCGGTCGCTGGCCCGGCGAGCGGCTGGTCCTGCGCGGCGACCCGTTCCTGACGCTGGCGCGGGCGATCGTCGGCCAGCAGATCTCGGTAAAGGCGGCGCAGACGATCTGGGGCCGTTTCGCCCGGGCCGCCGGCGAGGTCGCGCCGGCACGGGTCGCGCGGATGCGGCCGGCGACCCTGACCCGTGCCGGCCTGTCGCAACGCAAGGCGGAATATTTGCGTGATCTTGCGGTACATTTCGTCACAGGTCGGATCGTGCCGGATCGCTGGCCGATGCTCGACGATGAGACCGTGATCGCCGAACTGATCGCCGTCCGCGGTATCGGTCGCTGGACCGCGGAGATGTTCCTGATGTTCAACCTGATGCGCCCCGACGTGATGCCGCTCGACGACATCGGCCTGTTGCAGGCGATTGGCGTCCACTACAACGGCGGCATCCGCGTCAGTCGCGAGCAGGCGCGTGAGATCGCGGTGCGCTGGCGGCCGTGGCGGACCGTCGCCGCCTGGTATTTGTGGCGCAGCCTCGATCCGCTGCCGGTCGAATACTAGAGAGCCCTCTGAAGTGCCGATCGCCCGGGCGCCTGGCGCGAGAAGAGTCGAGATGAAGACCACTTACCTGGATTTCGAGCAGCCGGTCGCCGAGCTCGAGGAGAAGATCGAGCAGCTG
>JBFWQR010000027.1:0-55528 GCA_050249335.1 Lautropia sp. | reverse complement strand
AGGCGCGATGCGGCGTTGCCGAACCCGGTCGATAGCGCTGCTATCGACCGGAACCGGCGCCTTGCCTCGCGCCTTCCTGGCTCGTACGCGACCCCTTCCCATACTCCGACAGGCTCCTAGCGGATCGCCAAGCGCGAGGTTCGCCCGGTGGCCGCTGCCGCAGTCGCGGATACTTCAGCGCCAATGCGACCATGTCCCCGCGCCGGCCAGGCGGCGCGCCGCCATCATCCCGCCCGGCCGGTAGTGATCACCGGCGGGCTGCCGCGGAACTGGCTAGCATTGTCGGCACCGGGTTTGGAGCCGCGTAAGCGCACTGCGCAGCCGCCGACCCCACCGATCAGGAGTCCGCGATGGGCTGGTTCTCGAAGAAGGACGACCGCTTCTTTCTCGCGACGGTGATCCCGACCGGCGACGGCGCCAAGGTCGCGCAGTACCTCGGCGTCGTCAACGGCGAGGCGATCATCGGCGCCAACATCTTCCGCGACATGTTCTCGTCGATCCGCGACGTCGTCGGCGGTCGCGCCGGCGGCTACGAACGCGCGCTGTCGGGCGCCCGCGATGCGGCGCTCGACGAGATGAAGACCGCCGCCACCGCGCTCGGTGCCGACGGCATCGTCGGCATCGACTTCGATTACGAAGTGCTCGGCGAGAACAACGGCATGCTGATGGTCACGGTCAGCGGTACCGCGGTCAAGATGGCTTAGGGCCGGTTCGCACTACGGACGCCGCATGCAGTCCGACGATCCGCTCGCCGCCTTCCACCCCGCCGTCGCCGACTGGTTCCGCGACGCGTTTCCGCGCGGGCCGACGGCGGCGCAGGTCGCCGCCTGGCCGGCGATTGCCGCCGGCCGCGACACGCTGGTCGCGGCGCCGACCGGCTCGGGCAAGACGCTGACCGCCTTCATGGTCGCGATCGACGGGTTGATCCGCCGCGGTCTCGCCGAAGGCGGCCTGCCCGACGCGGCCAGCGTCGTCTACGTCTCGCCGCTGAAGGCGCTGTCGAACGACATCCGGATCAATCTCGAGGTGCCGCTCGCCGGCATCCGTGCCGCGCTGGCACGCCGCGGCCTGCCGGAAATCGAGATCCGCACCGCGGTGCGGACCGGCGACACGCCGGCGCGCGAGCGGCTCGCCGCCGGCAAGCGGCCGCCGCATCTGCTGGTGACGACGCCGGAGTCGCTCTATGTGCTGCTCGGCTCCGCGGCCGGCCGCGCGCTGCTGCAGCCGGTGGGTACCGTCATCGTCGACGAGATCCATGCGGTCGCGGCCAACAAGCGCGGCAGCCATCTGGCGCTGTCGCTCGAGCGGCTCGCCGCGCTGACCACCGCGGCGCACGGCGCGCCGCCGGTCCGGATCGGCGTTTCGGCCACGCAGAAGCCGATCGACGCGATCGCGGGGTTCCTGGTCGGCAGCGGCCGCGCCGCGCCGGCGGTCGTCGACATCGGCTATGCCAAGACCCGCGACCTGGCGCTGGAAGTGCCGCCGACGCCGTTGTCCGCGGTGATGTCGACCGATCAATGGGAACAGGTCTACGGCCGCCTGACCGAGCTGGTGCTGCAGCACCGGACCACGCTGGTGTTCGTCAACACGCGGCGGATGGCCGAACGCGCCGCCCGCCATCTCGCCGAACGGCTCGGCCGCGACGACGTCGCCGCGCACCATGGCAGCCTGGCACGCGAGGCCCGGCTCGACGCCGAGCAGCGGCTGAAGCGCGGCGAGCTCAAGGTGCTGGTGGCGACCGCATCACTGGAGCTCGGGCTCGACATCGGCGACGTCGAGCTGGTCTGTCAGCTCGGCTCGCCGCGCGCGATCTCGACCTTCCTGCAGCGGGCCGGCCGGTCGGGCCACGCGGTCGGCGGCGTACCGAAGGCGCGGCTGTTCCCGCAGACGCGCGACGAGCTGGTCGAATGCGCGGCGCTGCTCGATGCGGTCCGCCGCGGCGAGCTCGACGCGCTGCGGATCCCGTGCGCGCCGCTCGACGTGCTGGCGCAGCAGATCGTCGCCGAGGTCGCGGCCCGCAGCGTCGATGCCGCGGGCCGCGACCGGGCCGACGAGCGCGACCGGGCCAACGGCGATCGAGCCGACGACGGCAATCAGGCCGGCGATGGCAATCGGGCCGACGACGGCGAGCGCGCCGCCGACCGCGAGCGCGCCACCGACCGCGGCTGCGACGAGGACACGCTGTACGCGCTGGTCCGTCGCGCCGCGCCGTACGCAGAGCTCGCGCGCGGCGATTTCGACGCGGTTGTCCGGATGCTCGCCGACGGCGTCGCGACGCAGCGCGGTGCCCGCGGCAGCCTGTTGCATCGCGATGCGGTCCACCGCCGGCTGCGCGCCAAGCGCGGCGCGCGGCTGACCGCGCTGACCTCGGGCGGCACCATCCCCGAGACCGGCGACTACACGGTGCTGCTCGAACCCGAGGCGCAGACGATCGGGACCGTCAACGAAGACTTCGCGATCGAGAGCCTGACCGGCGACGTCTTCCAGCTCGGCAATGCCAGCTACCGGATCCTGCGCATCGAGCCGGGCCGGGTCCGCGTCGCCGACGCCCAGGGCGCGCCGCCGAACATCCCGTTCTGGCTCGGCGAGGCGCCGGGCCGCAGCGACGAGCTGTCGGCCGCGGTGTCGCGGCTGCGCGAAGCGGTTGCCGAGCGGCCGGCCGCTGCGGCCGCCGGCTGGCTGACCGATGCGGTCGGACTCGACGAGGCGGCGGTCGGCCAGATGACCGACTACCTGCGTCAGGGCCTGGCCGAGCTCGGCACGCTGCCGACGCAGCGGCGGGTGGTGTTCGAGCGGTTCTTCGACGAATCCGGCGGCATGCAGCTGGTGATCCATGCGCCGTTCGGCAGCCGGATCAACCGCGCCTGGGGGCTGGCGCTGCGCAAGCGCTTCTGCCGCCGCTTCAACTTCGAGCTGCAGGCCGCGGCGACCGAGGATGCGATCGTGCTGTCGCTGTCGACCAGCCACAGCTTCGCGCTCGACGAGGTCGCGCGCTATCTGCATCCGGCGTCGGCGCGCGACGTGCTGATCCAGGCGCTGCTCGATGCGCCGATGTTCGGCGCGCGCTGGCGCTGGAACGCGACCAACGCGCTGGCGCTGCCGCGCTTCAATGGCGGCCGCAAGGTCGCGCCGCAACTGCAGCGGATGCGCGCCGAGGATCTGCTGGCGGCGGTGTTCCCCGACCAGGTCGCCTGCGCCGAGAACCTGCAGGGCGACCGCGAAGTGCCCGACCATCCGCTGGTCGCGCAGACGCTGGTCGACTGCCTGCACGACGCGATGGACGTCGACGGCTGGCTGGCGGTGCTGCGCGGCTTGCACGACGGCACGATCGAGGTGGTCGCGCGCGATCTGGCAGCGCCGTCGCCGTTCGCCGCCGAAGTGATCAACGCGCGGCCGTACGCATTCCTCGACGATGCGCCGCTCGAGGAGCGCCGAACCCAGGCGGTGCAGCGGCGCCGCTTCGCCGACCCCGGTGTGCCCGACGAGCTCGGCCGGCTCGACCCCGAGGCGATCGCCGCGGTCCGCCAGGATGCCTGGCCCGACGCGCGCGATGCCGACGAGATGCACGAGGCTCTCGCCGGCGCCGGTGCGCTGACCGACGAAGAGGTCGCGCGGACGTCCGACTGGGCCGGCTGGCTGGCCGCGCTGGCCGAGCACGGCCGTGCCACCCGGCTCGAACGCGACGCGGCACCGGCGCTGTGGGTCGCGACCGAGCGGCTGCCACTGCTGCGGGCGCTGTTGCCGGATGCGCCGGCGCGGCCTGAGGTGACGGTGCCGGCTGAATACGCCGCGGTCGTATGGAAGCGCGAGGACGCGCTGCGCGAGCTGATCCGCGCGCGCCTCGCGGTGCTCGGCCCGGTGACGGTCGACGCGCTGGCACGGCCGCTCGGACTGGCCGCCGCCGACGTCACGATCGCGCTGCAGGCGCTGCAGGCCGAAGGCTTCGTGCTGTGCGGCCGCTTCGGCGCCGATGCCGGTGCCAATGGCGGTACAAGTGCCGACGCCGGTACCGATGCCCGCGCCGGTGCCGACGAATGGTGCGAACGGCATCTGCTGGCGCGGATCCATCGCGCGACGCTGACGCGGCTGCGCCGCGAGATCGAACCGGTCGAACCGCGTGATTTCCAGCGCTTCCTGTTCGGCTGGCAGCACCTGACCGCCGACACCCGCGTCGCCGGGCCCGACGCGCTCGCCGCGATCCTGACGCAGCTGGAAGGCTACGAGGCGCCGGCCGTCGCGTGGGAGAACGAACTGCTGGCGGCACGCGTCGGCGATTACACCAGCGCCTGGCTCGACGACCTCTGCACGTCGGGGCGGATCACCTGGACGCGCCTGCGCGCGCCTTCCGGCGATGCGACCGGCGGCGGTGGTTCGCCGCGGGCGACCCCGCTGCTGCTGCTGCCGCGCCGGCATGCGATGCAGTGGGCGCGGCTGGCACCGGCGCCGGACGAAGCGGTGCTCGGCGCGAAGGCGCGCCGCGTCGTCGACTTCCTGGCCGGGCACGGCGCCTCGTTCTTCGACGAGATCGCCGACGGCACGCGGCTGCTGAAGAGCGAGCTCGAGACGGCGCTGGCCGAGGCGGTGATGCGCGGCCGCGTCCATTGCGACAGCTTCTTCGGCCTGCGTGCGCTGCTGGTGCCGCCGTCGAAGCGGGTCGCGACCGGACGGCGCCGGCGCGCGGCCGGCTGGTCGGGCGTCCAGGATGCCGGCCGCTGGGCGCTGGTCCGTCGGGACTCGTCGCCCGCGCCGACGACGCTGTCGTCGCCATCGGCCGCCGAGGCAGCCGCAACCGGCGATGCCGCGGTCGAACACGTCGCGCGGACGCTGCTGCGCCGCTACGGCGTCGTCTGCTGGCGGCTGACCGAACGCGAAGCGCCGTGGCTGCCGCCGTGGCGGCGACTGGTCCGCGTCTATCAGCGGCTCGAAGCGCGCGGCGAGATCCGCGGCGGCCGCTTCATCGCCGGCGTCTCCGGCGAGCAGTACGCACTGCCGGAAGCGGTCGCGGCGCTGCGCCGGACGCGACGCACCGCGACCGCGGCCCAATGGGTCTGCGTCGGCGCAACCGACCCGGCCAACCTGGTCGGCACCGTGCTGGTCGGGCCGCGACTGCCGCGCGTCGCCGGCAACCGGGTCGTCTATCGCGATGGCGTCGCGGTAGCGACGCAGGCCGGCGACCGGCTCGAATGGCTGGTGCCGCCGGCACCGCCCGACGCCGCGACCGTCGCCGCGCTGCTGCGGCGGGGCGTCGGCGCGGCGGGCGGCCCCGGCGCGACCGGTCGGGAGGGGCTTGCCGGCATGCCCGCCGCCGGATAGCGTCGCCACGCTCGCCGGCTCGCGATGAGCACGCATCGCTTCGGTACGATCGAGCGCGTCGCTTTCGACATCGACGTAGAACCCGACGAGCAGCTTCGTGGCGCCGCATTCCTCGGGCTCTGGATCGACGGCATACGGCTCGGGGCGACCGACCGCACCGAGGAAGTCGGTACGTTTCTCGAATCGCTGGGGAGATTTCTCGACACCCTGCCGCCCGCGCCGGCCGAGCTAGCCGAGTTGTCGACCGGCGCGGCGTTCGATGCGGTGCATGCGCTGGCGACCGATCCCGATCGGGGCGGACCCGGATTTCAGTGGGAGCGATGGTCGCACTACCAGCGGCTGCTGTTTCTGCCCGGTCACGGCGCGCCGTTCGACGGCGAATGGGTGGTGTGGCTGCGCGAGCCTGGTCGCGACCATGGCTTCCTCGAACCCGCCAGCGGCCCCCGCTCGCTGCCTGCCCGCTCCGCTACGGTTGACGGGACGGCGTCGAGGTATCCGGGCTTTCGCCGACGAATGCGCCATTGCTGCCTGTCCGCAGCAGCTTCGAAACGCCTGTCCGGATGCCGCCGGCGGTCATCGTCACGATGACCACCAGCCAGATCCCGATCGCGATCGGGCTGCTGTAGAAAACCGAGACATCCCCGAGGCTGGTGAACAGCCCCTCGAGCATGTGCTTCTCGATCAGCGGGCCGAGCACGAAGCCGACGACCATCGGCGCGAGTTCGAAGCCGTACTTGCGCAGCACATAGCCGACGCCGCCGAGCGCGACCAGGGTCGCCACGTCGATCATGCTGTTGCGGACACTGTACGTCCCGATGATCGCCAGCAATATGATCAGCGGCAGGAACAGGTGGTTCGGCACGCGCAGCAGGCTGACCCAGACGCTGACCATCGGGACGTTGAGCAGCACCAGGATGACGTTGCCGACCAGCATCGACGCGATGACCGCCCAGAAGATTTCGGGGTTGCTGCCGATCAGCATCGGACCGGGCTGCACGCCATGCACGGTCAGTGCCGCCAGCATCAGCGCCATCACGGAATTGAACGGGATGCCCAGCGCGAGCAGCGGCACCATCAGCGAGGTCGCAGCGGCATTGTTCGCCGTCTCCGGACCGGCAACGCCTTCGATCGCCCCTTGGCCGATCTCGTGCTTGTATTTCGAGACGGCCTTCTCCAGCCGGTACGATGCGAAACTCGCCAACGTCGATGACGGACCCGGCAGCAGCCCGAAGACGAAGCCGAGGATCGTCCCTCGGCCGAACGGCGCGATCGACCGGCGCCACTCGGCAGCGGTCGGAAGCAGCTCCCGCAGCCGGACGCTCAACGGCTTGACCTGCAGGTGCAGCGCCTCGACGACGCTGAACAGCTCGGCCAAGCCGTACATCCCGACCACGAGCGCGACGAGCTCGATGCCCTGGCTGAAATCGTTGACACCGAAAGTGAACCGGTTCTGCCCGGTCACTTCCTCCTGGCCGATCGTGCTCAGCATCAGACCGAGCGCCATCGGCAGCAGTCCGGCGGCGAGCGTTCCACCGGTGATCCGCGACAGCATCAGCAGCCCGCCCGCGGTCAGCGCGAAGAACTCGGCCGAGCCGAACATGATGCCGACCTCGGCGAGCTGCGGCGCGAAGAACATTACACCGACGATCGACAGCGTGCCCCCGACGAAGGAACCGATCGCGACGATGCAGAGCACCGCGCCGGCCCGGCCGCGCTTGGTCAGCTGGTAGCCGTCGATGCAGGTCACGACCGACGATGATTCGCCGGGCATATTGACCAGAATCGCCGTCGTCGACCCGCCGTACATCGAGCCGTACAGCATGCTGGCCATCATGATCAGGCCGGTACCGGGGTCGAAGGCGAACGTCAGCGGCAGGATCATCGCGACACCCGCGGTCGGCCCGAGCCCGGGCAGCACGCCGATCGTCGTACCGAGCAATGCGCCGGCGAACGCTGCCAGCACGTTCTTGAAGGTCAGCGCGATGCCGAGACCATAGATCAAGCCATCGACCGATGACATGCCGCGCCCTGGCTAGCCGACGTGAAAGGCGCCGCTCGGCAGCGGCACCCGCAGCAGGGTCACGAAGACCAGGTGGATCGCGAGCGCCAGGGCGATCGCCCAGGCGAGGGTCCGGGTCCAGCCGATCGGCGCGAGCAACCGGATCATCGCGATGCAGAGCAGCAGGCTCGCGATCAGATGCCCGATCCAGGGCAGCAACGCGACGTAAGCGACCAGCAGCGCCGCCAGCGCCAGCAGGCGGGCGCGGTCGGTGCCCGCGGGCATCCCGACGGTCTCGCCGGCGGGCATCGTCCAGCCCTCGCGCATCGTCAGCACGCTGGCGACCAGCAGGATCGCGGAAACGACGACCGGGAACAGCGCAGCGCCCGGCTGCGCGAGTGTGCCGAACGGCAGCCGTAGCGCGGCGCCGAAATAGCACAGCGCGAGCACGAAGCCGATCGCACCGATGACGAGGTAGCCTCGCCGCTTCTGGACAGCTGTCGTCGCCATGTCCGCGATCGACTCACTTCTGGTCGATGAACTTGATCAGATCGGCGAACTCGGTGCCGAAGCGCTCCAGTTCCTTGCGGATCTCGTCGGGCCCCTTCGGATCGGAGACGAAATCGTTCTTGCGCGAAAACTCGAGAAACTCCTCGCTGCGGACAATCTGCTGCGAAACCTCGATCAGCCGCTCACGGATCGGCGCCGGTATGTCCTTTGGCGCGATAACGTAGAAGCCGACGCGCAGCGTCACATCGTAGCCGGCATCGTTGATCGACGTTGCCTCGGGCAGGATCTGGTTCTTGCCTTTCTGGAACGCCGCGATCGGGCGGATCTTGCCGGCGCGCACCTGACCGATCTCGGCAGCCACCGATCCCATGCTCGCCTCGACCCGGCCGCCGAGAAGCTGGACGACGGTGCCCGAGCCACCGCCCGAGAACGGGACGGTGACCAGCCTGACGTCGGCGAGCTTGTTGAACTGCCGGACCAGCAGGTCCGACAGCGTGTTCAGACCGGGCACCGCGACCCGTACCTTGCCCGGGTTCTTGCGGACGTGCTCAAGGAATTCGTCGAACGTCTGCCACGGCGCGTCGCTGCGCACGTAGAGGATCGACGGCCGATCGGCGAGCTTGACGATCGGCAAATAGTCGTCGGCGGTCCGGTATGGAAGATCCTTGTTCACCAGCGGCTGATACGACAGCACTTCGCTCGGCGCGAATCCGATCGTATAGCCGTCCGGCTTGGCCCGGACGATCGCGCTGACGCCGATGGTGCCGGAGCCGCCCGGCGTGATCTGGATATTGACGTTCGCGCCGAGCGCTTTTTCGAGCTGTCGCGTGTACTGCTCGGTGATACTGTAGACGGAACCGCCGGCGGCGAACGGGCTGATGAAGCGGATGTCGCTGGCCGGGTAGCTCTGCGCCTGCACCGCGCCGGCGGACAGCAGCGTTACGGCCAGCAATCCCGCGGCCGCCGACCGCCATGTCGTTCTCATTTCCATCGGTCTCCCCTTCCGTTCTGTCGAGTTCGAGCGCAGCGACATCAACCGTGCCGCCGCGCGCAGCAGGCGCAACGCAGCCGCGTCACGAGACGGCCGGCGCGCCGAAGTCGCGGGTCATCGTCCGCCGCATGTCGCGGCCGTACTTCGCGTCGTCGAACGAGCGGGCGCGATGCAGCGTCGCGCGGTTGTCCCAGATCAGCAGGTCGTACTGCCGCCACTTGTGGCTATAGACGAACTCGCGCTGGGTCGCATGCTCGGTCAGGTCGCTCAGCAGCACCCGGCCTTCGGGCACCTGCATCTCCATCACGCGCGATGCATGCTGCCCGAGATACAGCGAGCGACGTCCCGTTCTCGGATTGACGCGGACCAGCGGATGGATCGCACCCGGCAACCTGGCCTCTTCCTCCGGCGGAAAGACGAAGCCCATCGTGTGCCGCGCATAGACCAGCGAATAGTGGACATGCAGGCTCGCGATCGCCGCCTTGGTCTCGTCATCGAGCGCGTCATAGGCAGCGCGGGTATCGGCGAACTGGGTATCGGCGGGGACCGGCGGAATGATCCGACCCGACAGCAGCGTATAGCGGCCGGACGGATCGACGATCGGTCCATCGGTATGCCAGATCCGGTTGCCGAGCTTGCTGACGCGCCGCGGATCGTACGCATCGACGATCCGGCTGTCGTCGTCGAGATTTGAGACCTTGATCAGGCCGAGGGCAAGGCGCCGCTCGGCCTCGCTGATCGGCCGGTTTTCGACGGCCGGCGCACTCGGCCCGGCCGCCGGTACCACCGTATCCGGTATCTCGGGATCGAAGCGCCGCGTGAACGCCACCTGCTCTTCATCGGTGAACTGCTGATCGCGAACGACCAGGACCGCGTACTCGTCCATCGCGGCTCGCAGCGCGCCCAGTGTCGCCTCGTCGTCGACCTTGCGCAAGTCGACGCCGCTGACTTCGGCGGCGAACAGCGGGTGCAGTTTGGTGAATTGGATAGCCATGAACGATTCCTCGAACGGGTCGAGCCGACGCGCGTACCTCGGACATCAGCGCTCGGCGAATCCGAACGGCCGAACGGCCGGGCGCCGCTCTCTATTTAGCCGTGATATGAGCGTGCAGATCGGCGAAGGTGGTCTTCAGCGCGATCAGTTCATCGCGCGCAGCCGCGATCCCCTTCACATCCGGCACGAAGTCGTTGGCCTTGGCGAATTCGGAGAACGCCGCGCTGCGCGCGACCCGCAGCGATGCCGTCTCGAGCTTGCCGAGCACGTCGGCCGGCAGCCCTTTCGGGCCGATCACGTAGAATGCGACCTTGAGTTGGACGTCATAGCCCGCATCGACCACTGGCGTCGCGTCGGGGAAGATCTCGTGCTTGCCTTTCTGAAAGACCGCGAGCACCCTGACCTTGCCGGCCTGGACCTGGCCGAGATTGCCGGTCACCGACCCGATGAACGCCTCGACACGGCCACCGAGCAACGCCACCATCGCCTCGGAGCCACCGCCGGAGAACGGAATCGATACCATCCGCACGCCGGCCGCCCGGTTGAACTGTTGCACCACCAGGTCCGACAGGGTGCCGACGCCGGGCACCGAGGCGCGGATGCGGCCCGGTTTGCTGCGGACCTCTGCGAGAAAGTCGTCGAAATTGCGCCACGGCGCATCGGCGCGAACGAACAGAATCGACGCACGATCGCCGAGTTTGACGATCGGCTGATAGTCGTCCGGCGACTTGAACGCGAGCTCCGGATGCAGCAGCGGCTGATAGGAGAGCACCTCGCTCGGCGCGATCCCGATCGTGTAGCCGTCCGGCTTCGCCCGGACGATCGCGCTGACGCCGATCGTGCCGGAGCCGCCGGTCCGGTTCTCCGGGGCGACCTTGGCGCCGAGGTATTTCTCGAACTCGGCGACGAACTGGCGCGCGATGACGTCGGTCGACCCGCCGACGGCGAACGGGACGACGAACGTCAGCCCGCGATCCGGATAGGTCTGCGCGCCGGCGCCAGCGCTGGTGCCGAGCATCGCGATCAGCATCGAAGCCGTGAGCAATCTTCGCAAAGTCAACTCGTCTCCCCTTTGGTCGGTCGGACCAGCAGCACCCGGTCAGCGGACGGTCGCCTCCTGCTCGGCAGCGAAGCTGGCGCCGCGCAGATAGTGGTCCTTCGGTCCTTGCAGGTGGTCGACGCAGAGCTGCGCAAGCGCCCAGCTGTCATTGCCCTGCAGCAGCCGGAGCATCAACGCATGCTGCTGCTCCGAGCTCAGCGCATGCTCGACGTCGGTCGTCTTCTTCGCGCGCACCGGCAGCGTGCGCCACATATAGTCCTTGATAGACTCCACCAGGTACGGGTTGCCGCACGCAGAGAACAGCGTCAGGTGGAACTCGTCGTTCGCTTCGTGGACGCCGCGGAAGTCACGGGCACGCAGGCAGCGGCCGTAGCGCTCGTGCAGCCGCAGCAGCGAGTCGATCAGCGCCGCAGGCGCCGGCAGCCGGATCCGCAGCGCGGCTTGGCGCTGCAGCAGTTCGCGGACTTCGTAGACTTGCTGGACTTCCTGGACCGACAGCGAGCGCACGGAGATGCCCTTGTTACGCTCGCGGACGACGATCCCCATTCGCTCCAGGTCGAAGAACGCCTGGCGGACGAAGTGCCGCGTGACGCCGAAGCGGGCGATCACCGCGTCTTCGATCAGCCGGCTGCCGGGCGCCAGGCGGCCGAAGATGATGTCGTCCTCGAGCGCCCGCTTGACGTCCGCGGGGTCCGCAGCAAGCGTCGCGAGCTGGCGGGCTTCGTTCGGAGCCGGATCGACAAGCGTGTCCGCAGGGAACTGCATGGGCCGAATCTTCGGCCAGACGTGATGGATTGTCAATATTCCGGGCCGCCGCTGCTATCAAATGAGTCGCCATGCAGGCAAATACGTTGATTTCAACATCATTCTTGACTTACCTGACTTCGATTATTGACAATCCTCTGCCCGTCAGAAAATAGGCTTCACATGACCGCCGGAATGCGCAAAGGCCTGACCTCGTATGGCGACGCCGAGTTCTCGCTGTTTCTACGCAAGGTGTTCATCAAGGCGATGGGCCTGTCGGACGACGCGCTGTCGCGGCCGATCGTCGGAATCGCCAACACGTTCAGCGACTTCAATCCGTGCCATGGCAATGTCCCCGGTCTGGTCGCGGCGATCAAGCGCGGCGTGATGCTGGCCGGCGGCCTGCCGATGGAATTCCCGACGATCTCGATCCACGAATCGTTCGCTCATCCGACCAGCATGTTCCTCAGGAACCTGATGGCGATGGACACCGAGGAGATGCTGCGCGCCCAGCCGATGGACGCGGTCGTCCTGATCGGCGGCTGCGACAAGACGATTCCGGCGCAGATGATGGGGGCCGCTTCGTCGGACGTGCCGGCGATCTTCGTTCCGGTCGGCCCGATGCTGGTCGGTCATTATGACGGCCAGGTGCTCGGCGCCTGCACCGACTGCCGGCGGCTATGGAGCGACTTTCGCGGCGGCCGGATCGGACGCGCGGAGATCGAAGCGGTCAGCGAGCGGCTCGCGCCGACGCCTGGCACCTGCATGGTGATGGGGACCGCGAGCACGATGGCGTGCATCCTCGAGGCGATGGGGCTGTCGCTGCCACGCTCGGCGACGATTCCGGCAACGCATGCGGACCGGGTGCGGGTCGCCGAGGCCAGTGGCCGGCGCGCGGTTGCGCTGGCGCAGGCGGGCAGCCCGAAGCCGAGCGAGATCATGACGCCGGCGGCGTTTCGCAACGCGCTGATCATCATGCAGGCGATCGGCGGCTCGACCAACGGCTTGATCCACCTGACCGCGGCGGCAGGCCGCCTCGGCATCCGGATCGAACTCGACGAAGTCGATCGCCTGGCTCGCGAGGTGCCGGTGCTGATCGACCTGAAGCCGAGCGGCAATCACTATATGGAGCACTTCCATTGGGCGGGCGGCGTGCCGCGTCTGCTGCAGGAGCTCTCCGATCTGCTCGATCTCGACGTGCCGACGGTTGCCGGGCCGACACTGCGCGAGATCGCGGAAGCTGCCGAACGGGTCGAGCGCCAGGATGTCATCCGGCCGCGCAGCGCACCGATCTATCCGCAGGGCAGCATGGTCGTGCTGCGAGGCAACCTCGCGCCGCGCGGCGCGATCGTCAAGCAGTCCGCCGCATCGCCGAACCTGCTGACCCATACCGGCCGGGCCGTCGTGTTCGAGTCGGTCCAGGACATGACCGAGCGGATCGACGCGCTCGATCTCGACGTCGCCGCCGACGACGTGCTGGTGCTGCGCAACGCCGGACCGGTGGGCGCGCCCGGCATGCCGGAAGCGGGCTATATGCCGATCCCGCGCAAGCTCGCGATGGCGGGCGTCAAGGACATGGTCCGGATTTCCGATGCGCGGATGAGCGGGACCGCGTTCGGCACGATCGTGCTGCACATCACGCCCGAATCCGCGATCGGGGGCCCGCTCGCACTGGTCCGCAACGGTGACCCGATCCGGCTCGATGTCGCGAGGCGAAGCATCGATCTGCTGGTCGACGAGACCGAGCTGGCGAGCCGGGCGGCGGAGCGCCCGGCTGCGACGGCCGAGACCAGACCCGCAACCGAGCGCGGCTACGCCGCGCTCTTCCACCGTTCGGTACTGCAGGCGGACGAAGGGTGCGATTTCGATTTTCTCGTGCCGGGCCGCCGCCCGGACTGACCGATCCAGACACTGCCCACGCAAAAAAAGGAGAGTCGATGGCAACCAACAGGATCCGCGGCGTCGTCGCCGCGGTGGCGACGCCGGTCGATCCGGACTACCGTCCCGATCTCGAGCGGCTGGTCGGACACTGCCGTACCCTGCTCGACCGCGGCTGCGACGCGATCAACCTGCTCGGCACGACCGGAGAAGCGACGGCCTTCGGCGTCGAGCAGCGTCTGGACACGATGCGCGCGATCGCCGCTGCCGGGCTGCCACTCGATCGGTTCATGGTCGGAACCGGAGTCTGCGCGCTCGAGGAAACCGTCCGGCTCACTCGCGCGGCCTGCGAGATCGGCTATGCCGGCACGCTGGTGCTGCCGCCGTTCTACTACCCGGACATCCAGCCCGACGGCCTGCTCGACTACGTCTCGGCGCTGCATCGCCGCGTCTCGAATCCGAAGCTAGCGATCTACCTCTATCACATCCCGCAGAATACCGGCGTCGCCTGGCCGGTCGACGTCGTCGCGGAATTGAAGCGCCGCCATCCGGCAGCGATGGTCGGGCTGAAGGACAGCAGCGGCGATATCGGCTATGCGAAGTCCGTCGTCGCGGCGCTCGACGACTTCGACGTCTTCCCGAGTTCGGAAGCGACGCTGTCGGGTGCGAACGATGCAGGGTTCGCGGGCTGCATTTCGGCGACCGTCAATCTGACGTCGGTGGAGTCCCAGGCCGCCTGGGCCGGCCAGGGAACGGACCCCGGCGCGACCGCGGCTCGACAGGCCAGCGCGTTGCGGGCGGTGTTCGTCAAGTTTCCGCTGGTCAGCGCGGTGAAGGCGGCGCTGGCGGCTCGCTACGACGATCCGGCGTGGGCCCGCGTCTGCCCACCGCTGTGCGCTCTGACGGAGGATGCCGCCGCCGATCTCGGCAGGATGCTCGCGGAGATCGGCAAGGCGTAGAGCACGACGGCGCTTCAGCGCCCGCGGAACACGCCCAGCACGATCGCCGCGACGACGCCCGCGACCAGCCCCCAGAACGCCGCGCCGATGCCGCCGACGGTGACGCCCGACAGCGTGACCAGGAACGTCACCAATGCCGGCTCGCGCCAGCGCTCGTTGACGGTGGCGCCGGCGAGCCCGTTGGCGATCGTGCCGAGCAGCGCCAGCCCGGCGATCACGACGACCAGTTCGCGCGGCAATGCGGCGAACAGCAACGCGACGCTGGCGCCGAGCAGGCCGACGATCAGGTAGCAGACGCCGGCGACGACTGCCGCCAGATAGCGGCGCGACGGATCCGGATGCGCGGTCGGGCCGGTGCACAGCGCCGCGGTGATCGCCGCGAGGTTGAACGCGAAACCGCCGAACGGCGCCAGCAGCAGCGTCGCGACCCCGGTCCAGGTGATCAGCGGCGAGATCGGCGGCGCATAACCCGAAGCCTTCAGCACCGCGACCCCCGGCACGTTCTGCGACGCCATCGTCACGATGAACAGCGGCAGGCCGACGCCGATCAGCACCGGCACCGAGAATGCCGGGGTCACCCACTGCGGCACCGCGAA
The DNA here is from genome assembly GCA_050249335.1 of Lautropia sp. GTDB lineage: Bacteria > Pseudomonadota > Gammaproteobacteria > Burkholderiales > Burkholderiaceae_E > Lautropia. Next base: position 40,484 of record JBFWQR010000027.1, on the reverse strand, counting down.
CGTCAGCGTGATCGCCTCGGTCCGGATCAGGCCGAGCGCGGCGGCGAGCGCGATGCCGGCCAGCAGCACCGCGATCACCGCGTAGCGGGCGAACCAGCGCCGGCCGACCAGATAGGTCGCGAACATCGTCAGCATCAGGTCGGGCTGGACCGCGACCGCGGCGAACGCGTCGATGCCGAAGCGTGCCAGCACGCCGGCGAGCAGCGCCGACGCGAGCGGCACCGGGATCCGGTCGATGATCCGCTCGAACCAGCCGGTGACGCCGGCCAGCGCAACCAGCGCCCCGCAGAACACGAACGCGCCGATCGCCTCGGCCATCGGCACGCCGACCAAGCTGGTCGCGAGCAGCGCCGCGCCGGGCGTCGACCATGCGGTGACGATCGGCATCCGGTAGCGCAGCGACAACCCGATGCAGGTCGCCGACATGCCGACGCCGAGCGCCAGGATCCACGAGCCGACCTGGGCCGGCGTCGCGCCGGCCGCCGCCGCGGCCTGGAACACGATCGCGACCGAGCTGCTGAAACCGACCAGCACCGCGATGAAGCCGGCGGCGAGCGGCGGCAGCCAGCCGGCCGCGGTTGCGCCGGCTTCGGCCGGCGCCGCGGACGCGACGGGTGGAGCCGTGATGGCGGGCGGGGCCGTGACGGCGGGTGGGGCCGCGGTGACGGGTGGGGCCGCGGCGGTGGATCGGGCGGATCCAGCGGGCACGATCGGTATGGCTTCGGGTTTCGGCGGCGACATGACGGGATCCGGACCGGAATTCTATGCTCGCGGCGCGAGCAACGAACACGGCCACCGGCGCCCGGTGCACAATGACTCCGTGGCTCAACGATGTCTCCATTGCCCTGCAATAACCTGGCCCTGACTAACGCCCTGGCCCTGCAACGAGAAGTCATGACCCTGCTGATCTGGCTCGTCGTCGTGCTGGTGCTGGTCATCGGCGCGTGCACTTATGCCGACCCCGGCCGCGGGTCCGGCCGCACGCCGGGCTCGTTCGCCTGGTGGCAGCGGGCCCGCCGCGGCCGCAACGGGTGGTGGTGGTGAGCCGCGCCGGCAACGGCACCGCCGCGTCCGGGCCGACCTTCGTCGACGAGTACCTGGCGGCGTTGCTGACCCAGGCGAGCCACCTGATCTCGCACGAGTTCCACGAGACGGTGCGTGCCCAGGGCTTCACGGTGCTGCAGTGGCGGGTGCTGGCGACGCTCGCCGACGGCCAGACGATGAGCGTCGGCGAAGTGGCCGAGCGCACTGTGACCACCCAGCCGACGGTCAGCCGGGTCGTCGACGAGCTGCGCGATCTCGGGATGATCACCCGGATGCCGCATCCGGGCGACCGCCGGATCAGCCAGCTGAAGCTGACGCCGGCCGGGCGAAAGATCGCCGCCCGGCTGGTCATGATGGCCCGCGAACACGAGGACGCAGTGCTCGCGGCCGTCGGCGACCCGGTCGGCAGGACATTGAAGCGCGCGTTGCAGCAGCTGATCGAGCTGCGCCGGCGCCGTGACGATGGGCCCGATGCCGGGCGGGCTGGCTCCCGTTGACGCATCCATTTGGATATGATTTGATGTCGATCAGCCACTGGACGACGGCGGCCGTTCACGTCGGCGCCACGTCCCTGCCTGGAAAGCTACCCGCCCGCCCGGAAATCGAGCCATGGCCGAAAGATCCTTCGCCCGCGAAGTCGAAAAGCTGAAGCTCGGCGCCGGGCAGACGTTCAGCGGCGAAGGTATCCTCGCCGTCACCAAGGCACTGCTGCAGTCCGGCGTCGCCTATGTCGCCGGCTATCAGGGCGCGCCGATCTCGCACCTGATGGACGTACTGGCGGACGCGCAGGACATCCTCGGCGACATGGGCGTGCGCTTCGAGCACAGCGCCAGCGAGGCGACCGCCGCTGCCACGCTCGCCGCGTCGGTCAACTATCCGCTGCGCGGCGCGGTGACGTTCAAGTCGACGGTCGGCACCAACGTCGCGTCGGACGCGCTCGCCAACCTCGCGTCGGGCGGGGTCACCGGCGGCGCGCTGATCATCGTCGGCGAGGACTACGGCGACGGCTCGTCGATCATGCAGGAGCGCAGCCACGCGTTCGCGATGAAGTCGCAGATCTGGCTGCTCGACCCGCGCCCCAACCTGCCGTCGATCGTCGCCGCCGTCGAGACCGGCTTCGAGCTGTCGGAAGCGAGCCGCACGCCGGTGATGCTCGAGCTGCGGATCCGCGCCTGTCATGTCCACGGCAGCTTCGTCGCCAAGGACAACCGCCGGCCGGGCTTCACGCTGGCACAGGCGATGGAGCAGCCCCGGCGCGACGTCAGCCGGATCGTGCTGCCGCCGGCGAGCTTCCTGCACGAGCGCGAGAAGGTCGAGGACCGCTGGCCGGCCGCGGTCGCGTTCATCGAGCAGCGCCGGATCAACGAATTCTTCGGCGGCGCCGATGGCGCCGGCGCGCTCGGCAGCAGTGTCGACGACGCCGACCAGCTCGGCATCATCGTCCAGGGCGGCCTCTACAACACGCTGCTGCGCGCGCTCGAGCGGCTCGGGCTCGCCGACGTGTTCGGCGAAAGCCGCGTGCCGCTCTACGTGCTCAACGTCACCTATCCGCTGATCCCGTCGGAGCTCACACGCTTCTGCGCCGGCAAGCGTGCGGTGCTGGTCGTCGAGGAAGGCCAGCCCGACTATCTCGAGCAGGCGATCACCACCGAACTGCGCCGCGCCGACCTGCAGACGCGGGTGGTCGGCAAGGGGCCGCTGCCGATGGCCGGCGAATACACGTCGGCGGTGCTGGTCGCCGGCATCCGGCGCTTCGTCGAGGCACAGTCGCCCGGGCTGCTGCCGGCGGGCGTCGGTGCGGCGTCGGCCGGCGCGGCTGCTCCGGCGTTCCCCGGTGCAGTCGGCGCGCCTGGTGCGCCCGGCACGGCCGACAGCGGCGCGCCGAACGGCTCGAACGGCACTCACGGCGCGCCGCTGGTCGCGACGCCGATCGCGCGGCCGCGGCCGGTGATTCCGATCGCCGAGCTCGACGCCGCGGTCCATGCGCGGCCGCCGGGCTTCTGTACCGGCTGCCCGGAGCGGCCGATCTTCAGCGCGCTGAAGCTGGTGCAGCGCGAGCTCGGCGAGCACCACGTCAGCGCCGACATCGGCTGTCATCTGTTCTCGATCCTGCCGCCGTTCCACATCGGCAACACGACGATGGGCTACGGTCTCGGCGGCGCCGGCGCGGCAGCGTTGAACGCACCGGCCGGCAAGCGCGCGATCAGCGTGATGGGCGACGGCGGCTTCTGGCACAACGGCCTGACCAGCGGCGTCGCCAACGCGGTGTTCAACAAGAGCGACAACCTGACGCTGATCATCGACAACAACTACACCGCCGCGACCGGCGGCCAGGACATCCTGTCGTCGCGCGCAGTCAACAAGAGCCGCAGCACCGCACACCCGATCGAGGCGGCTGTCCGCGGCGTCGGCGTCGGCTGGGTCCGGACGATCCGGCGCACCTATGACGTCGCCGGCATGCGCGACGCGCTGCGCGAGGCGCTGACGTCGAAGGAGAAAGGGCCGAAGGTCATCGTCGCGCAGTCCGAATGCATGCTGAACCGGCAGCGCCGTGAAAAGCCGCTGGTGCGCGCCGCGATCGCAGCCGGCGAGCGCAGCGTCCGCGAACGCTTCGGCGTCGATCCCGACACCTGTACCGGCGATCATTCGTGCATCCGGCTGTCCGGCTGTCCGTCGCTGTCGATCACGCCGAACCGCGATCCGCTGCGCCAGGACCCGGTGGTCCGCGTCGAGGACAGCTGCGTCGGCTGCGGCCTGTGCGGTGAGGTCTCGCATGCCGCGGTGCTGTGTCCGTCGTTCTACCGCGCGTCGATCGTCAGCAACCCGACCCGCTTCGACCGGTTCCGCGCCCGGCTGCGCGAGCGCGTGATCGGCTGGCTGCAGCGGCGGATCGCGCGGCGGCTGGCGGCGACGACGCTGGGGGCGGCATGATGGCGGCCGACGCGGAGCCGACGCCTACGACGCGGCCGGCCACGGCACGGCCCGCCGCCGCGCAGCCCGCCACCGCGCAACCGATCAAGATCGCGATCCTCGCGATGGGCGGCGAAGGCGGCGGCGTGCTCGCCGACTGGATCGTCGAGCTCGGCGAGCACAACGGCTACCTGGCGCAGACCACCTCGGTTCCCGGGGTCGCGCAGCGCACCGGCGCCACCATCTACTACGTCGAGCTGTTCCCGCGCGCGGCGCGTGACGCCGCCGGCCGCGAGCCGATCCTGGCGCTGATGCCGATGCCCGGCGACGTCGACGTCGTGCTCGCATCGGAGCTGATGGAGGCCGGCCGCGCGGTGCAGCGCGGCCTGGTCACCGCCGACCGGACCACGCTGATCGCCTCGACCCACCGGGTCTACTCGATCGCCGAGAAGTCGGCGATGGGCAACGGCATCGTCGATGCCGACACGCTGCTCGCCGCCGGCACCGGCGCGGCGCGCCGCTTCATCCATTTCGACATGGCCGCGACCGCGCGCGATCACGGCAGCGTGATTTCCGCCGTGCTGTTCGGCGCGCTCTGCGCCAGCGCGGCGCTGCCGTTCGATCGCGCGCAGTTCGCGGCGACGATCGAGCGCGGCGGCGTCGGCGTCAAGCCGAGCCTGCGGGCGTTCGACGCGGCGCTGGTGCAGGTCGCGGCGGCATCGACGCCGGCCGCCGACGCATCGACCGACCCAGCGCCGGCCGATGCAGCGCCGGCCACAGCGGCATCGGCCACGGTGACACCGGCCAACGCGGCACCGGCCAACGCATCATCGGCCAACGCGGCGCTGGCCAGCGCAAACGCGCCGCGCGCCGCGCCGACGGCGGCGATCGCCCGGCTGCTGGCCCGCGTCGACGCCGAGCTGCCGGCGGCCGCACGCGCGTTGGCGCATGACGGCGTCGCGCGGCTGCTCGATTACCAGGACCCGCACTACGCCGCGCTCTATCTCGATCGGCTCGCCGCGCTCTCGGGCGCGGCACCGGCGAGCGCCGCCGACGATCTGCTGCTGCCGGATGCCGCACGCCATCTGGCGCTGTGGATGTCGTACGAGGACACGATCCGGGTCGCCGACCTGAAGACCCGGGCGACCCGCTTCGCCCGAGTTCGCGACGAGGTCCGCGCCGGCTCGCAGCAACTGCTCGAGATCGACGAGTTCATGCATCCGAGGCTCGACGAGATCTGCGACACGCTGCCGGCCGGAATCGGTCGCTGGCTACAGTCCTCGGGCGCACCGCGCCGGCTGGTCGAGCGGATCGCGGCGCGCGGCCGGGTGATCCGGACCACATCGCTGCGCGGCTTCCTGCTGCTCTACGGCGTCGCCGCGCTGCGGCCGCTGCGGCGCCGGACCTTGAAGTACGCGGCCGAACAGGCGCGGATCGAACGGTGGCTCGCGCTGATCGGCGAGATCGCGCCGCACGATCGGGCACTGGCGACCGAGATCGTCCGCTGTCAACGGCTGGTCAAGGGCTACGGCGACACCCATGCGCGCGGGCTCGCGAACTTCACGGCGCTGATGGAAGCGGCGCGCGCGCTCGCCGCCACCGGCACGCCGGATGCCGCGGCCGAGCTGGCGCGGCTGCGCGCTGCCGCGCTCGCCGACGAGAGCGGCGAAGCGCTGCGCCGTGCCCGTGCCGCGCTCGACCCGGCTGGTGCGGCTGGCGGCGCTGCGGCGGCCGGTGTCGCAGCGGCGGACGGGGGAGCCGGGGCGGCCGGCGCCGACCGGCCGATCGGGCAGGCGACAGCGGCATGACCCGCTCGACCCGGCGCGGCTACGACGGCGTGGTGCTGGCGGTGCCGGTGACCGTGCCGTACGTCCGGCATTCGATCCGCGGCGCCTACTGGTTCATCGGCCGCGCGCTGGCCGAGCTGGTCCGCAGCGCCGGCGTCGCGAAGGATGCGATCGACGGCCTCAGCCTGTCGAGCTTCACGATGCTGCCCGATACCGCGGTCGGCGCGACCCAGCACCTCGGCCTGTCGCCGCGCTGGCTCGACCATATCCCGATGGGCGGCGCCGCCGGCGTCGTCGCGATCCGGCGCGCCGCGCGCGCGGTACAGAACGGCGACGCCGACCTGGTCGCCTGCGTTGCTGCCGATACCAACGCGGTCGATTCGTTCCGCGCGTCGCTCGGCAGCTTCAGCCAGTTCGCCCGCGACGCGACCTATCCGTACGGCTCCGGCGGGCCGAATGCGATGTTCGCGTTCATCACCGCGAACTACATGCGGACCTTCGGCGCGAAGCGCGAAGACTTCGGCCGGATCTGCGTCGCGCAACGCGCCAACGCGCTGGCGACGCCGTGGGCGATGTTCAAGAAGCCGCTGTCGCTCGACGAGTATCTGGCCGCGCGCGTGATCGCCGATCCGATCCATCTGTTCGATTGCGTGATGCCGTGCGCCGGCGCCGAGGCGTTCCTGGTGACGACCGAAGCGCGCGCCCGCGATCTCGGGCTCGCTTACGTCCATCTGCGCGCGGCAACCGAGCGCCACAATGCCTATCACCACGACCCGATCATGACCCGCGGCGGCTGGCGGGTCGACCGCGACGACCTGTTCGCGCAAGCCGGCGTCCGGCCCGCCGAGATCGACTTCGTGCAGTTCTACGACGATTATCCGGTGATCGTGATGATGCAGTACGAGGACCACGGCTTCTGCGACAAGGGTGAAGGGCCGGCGTTCGTCGCCGCCACCCCGCTGACCCGCGACGGCGGCGGGCTGCCGACCAACACCAACGGCGGCCAGCTGTCGGCCGGCCAGGCCGGCGCCGCCGGCGGCTTCATCGGCGTCGTCGAGACGCTGCGGCTGCTGACCGACCAGCCGCTCGGCACGCCGGTGCCCAATGCCTCGCTGGCGCTGGTCAGCGGCTTCGGCATGGTCACCTACGACCGCTGCCTGTGCACCGGCGCGGTCATCCTGTCGCGCGCCGGTTAAAATGAAAACGCCCCCGTTGCGCCTGCGGCGCTCCCCCCACTGGGGGCATCGCCAGCGGACCGGCGAAGCCGGATCCGCGGCGATTGCTTGGTTCGATCGGTTTCATGCGACGCGGGTGGCGCGAAGCGACGTGAGAAACTGACATGTCGATGCCGATGCCCCGCCCCCGTCGCAAGAACCCGGTGCTGCGCACCCGGCTCGCGACGCTGCCGCCGCCGTCGCGCGGCCGGATCGCGCTCGGGCTGACCGCGGCGGCGGCGCGCGGCCGCTTCGAGCTGCAGACCTGCGCCGACTGCGGCACGGTGCAGTACCCGCCGCGCGAAGCATGCCGCGAATGCCTGTCCGATGCGCTGCCGTGGCACGAGCAGTCGGGCGCCGGCGAGCTGCTCAGCCAGACCACGCTCCACCACAGCAACGACCTGTTCTTCCGCGAGCGGTTGCCGTGGCGGCTCGGCCTGGTCAAGCTAGACGCCGGCCCGACGCTGATCGTCCATCTGCATCCCGACGTCGCGGCAGCGCCGGCGCGCGTCACCGTCGCCGCGCGGCTCGACCGCAGCGGCCAGGCGGTGCTGATCGCGTTGCCGGACCCGGCGACCCCTCACATGAACGACGACCCGATGATGCGAGAAATGAGCTGCGACCCACGCTTTCGCAAGATCCTGGTCACCGACGGCAAGACCGCGGTCGGCCAGGCGCTGGTCCGCGCGCTGATCGGCGCCGGCGCCGACATCGTCTGGGTCGGCCACGCCGAGCCGTGGAAGAAGCTGCCCGGCTTCGAACAGCTCGCCGAGCTGCCGCAGGTCACGCTGGTGCCGCTCGACCTGACCAGCCAGAAGTCGGTCGAGTCGCTCGGCGGCGAGATCGGCGGCAAGGTCGACATCATCGTCAACAACGCCGAGGTCCATCGCAACTACGGCATCGCGGCCCGCCGCGGCACCGACGCCGCGCGGCTCGAGATGGACATCAACTACTTCGGGCTGCTGCGGCTGGCGCAGGCGTTCGGGCCGGCGCTGTCGGGCCGCGCCGCCGACGGCGCCGCCAACGCGATCGCCTGGGTCAACCTGCTGTCGGTCTATGCGCTCAGCAACTTCCCGGCGCACGGCACCTACTCGGCATCGAAGGCTGCCGCCTACTCGTTGTCGCAATGCCTGCGCGCCGAGCTGCGGCCGGCCGGCATCCGCGTCGTCGACGTGTTCGCCGGCCCGATCGACGACGAGTGGAACCAGCTGCTGCCGCCGCCGAAGCTCGCGCCGGCGGCGCTCGCCAACGCGATCGTCAAGGCGCTGCGCGACGGCGTCGAGGATGTCTATCCGGGCGACGTCGCCCAGGAATGGTTCCGCCGCTGGCGCGACGACCCGAAGGTGCTGGAGCGGGAGCTCGCGGCCGGCGACGGACGCTGAGGACGAGGACAGGACAATGACCCGAGCCGCCGCCCCGACCACCCAGGCAAACCCGACTGCCCAGGCCACCCCGACCGCCCCAGCGACATCCCCGGTCTCGCCGGCCACCCCGGCAGATGCGGCTGCCTCGGCGAATACGGCCGCCCCGGCCAGCCACCTGCTCGGCGAGGTCGCCGCCGCGCTGCTGACCGGGCGGATCCGGGTGATCGACCTGACGCAGACGCTGACCCCGGAGTTCCCGCAGATCGCGTTGCCGCCGGAATTCGGCCAGTGCTGGCCGTTCCGCGTCGAGGAAGTATCGCGCTACGACGATCGCGGTCCCGGCTGGTACTGGAACAACTTCTCGTGCGGCGAGCACACCGGCACGCACTTCGACGCGCCGATCCACTGGATCAGCGGCCGCGAGCTGCCGAACAATTCGGTCGACACGATCCCGGTGCAGCACTTCGTCGCGCCGGCGGTGGTGATCGACTGCTCGCGCGAAGCGGCCGCGGATCCCGACTACCTGCTGACCGCCGATGCGATCCGCGCCTGGGAGCAGGTGCACGGCCGGGTGCCCGCCGGCGCCTGGTTCCTGATGCGCACCGACTGGTCCAAGCGCAGCGACCCGGCCGAATACCAGAACTTCGACGAGACCGGCCAGCACACGCCGGGCCCCGACACCGACGCGGTTCGCTTCCTGGTCGAGGAACGCGGCGTGCTCGGCTTCGGCTCGGAGGCGATCGGCACCGATGCCGGCCAGGGCTACCACCTGCGGCCGCCGTACCCGTGCCACTACTACATGCACGGCGCCGGCCGCTACGGACTGCAGTGCCTGACCAATCTCGACCTGCTGCCGGCGACCGGCGCGCTGCTGATCTGCCCGCCGCTGAAGATCCAGCGGGGCAGCGGCAGCCCGCTGCGGGTGATCGCGCTGGTCGGCTGACCATGCATATGCCGCCGACGCGCGTCGCCGACCTGCGCCGGCGCTTCGCGCCGGCCGAGCGGACCGTGCCGGCGCTGCTGGCGCGACAGGCGGCGCAACACGGTGCACGGCCGCTGCTGGTCGCCCACCGCGCCGGCAGTCGCGATGATGACCGCGACGGCGATCGCGGCACCAGCGCCATAGCCGTGGCCGCGGCCGCGGCCGCGACCACGGCCACGGTTGCGACTGCAGCCGCGACCACCGCCCCACCCTCCACCGCGACCACGTTGACATTCGCCGACGCCCCGACCGTCGCGGCGCGCGCCGCCGGCACGCTCGCCGCTGCCGGCATCGGCCGCGGCGACCGGGTCGCGGTGTTCTGCGGCAACCGCTTCGAGTTCGTCGAGATCTTTCTCGGCTGCGCCTGGCTCGGTGCGGTCTGCGTGCCGGTCAATACCGCATCGAAAGCGCCGCAGCTGCACTACCTGCTGCGCGACTCGGGCGCGCGGCTGCTGGTGATCGAGCAGCCCCTGCTGCCGGTGCTCGAGCTGCTGCCGGCCGACGCGCTCGCGCTCGAGGCGATCTGGGTGGTCGGCGCCGGCGCTCGCGACCGCACGACGGACGGCGCCGCGACCGCCGGGGCAACCGTTGCTGCAGAGACCATCGCTGCGGCGACGACCGCGGCGACCACCGTCGCGGCACCACCAGCGCTGCCGCGGCCGCAACCGATGCCGCCGCTGGCCGCGCCGATCGCCGCGACGCCGAGCGGCCCCGGCGACGATCTCGCGATCCTCTACACCTCGGGTACCACCGGCCCGTCGAAGGGCGTGCGCTGCCTGCATGCGCAGTACTTCTGGTGGGGCGCCTACAGCATCGAGCTGCTCGAGCTGCGCGCAGGCGACGTGCTGCACACGGCGCTGCCGCTGTTCCATATCAATGCGCTGAACACGCTGAGCCAGGCGCTGCTGATCGGCGCGACCCAGATGGTCGAGCCGCGCTTCTCGGTCTCCGGCTACTGGGAGGCGATGCGCGCCAGCGGCGCGACCGTCACGTATCTGCTCGGCGCCATGATCCCGATGCTGCTGTCGCGACCGGAGTCGCCGGCCGAACGTGAACACCGGGTCCGGGTCGCGCTCGGGCCCGGCGTACCGCCGGCGTTGCTGGAGAGCTTCCGGCGCCGCTGCGGCGTCGAGCTGATCGACGGCTACGGCTCGACCGAGACCAATTTCGTGATCGGCAGCACCGTCGCCGAGCGGCGCGAGGGGTGGATGGGACTGGCCCGCGACGGCATCAGCGCGCGGGTCGTCGACGACGCCGACAACGAGCTGCCGCGCGGCACCGCCGGCGAACTGGTGCTGCGCGCCGACGACCCGTTCGCGTTCGCCGCCGGCTACTTCGGCATGGCCGAGAAGACCGTCGAGGCCTGGCGCAATCTCTGGTTCCATACCGGCGACCGCGTGATCCAGGACGACGACGGCTACTTCCGCTTCGTCGACCGGCTCAAGGAGGCGATCCGGCGGCGCGGCGAGAACATCTCGTCGTTCGAGGTCGAGCAGGTGCTGCTGTCCCATCCCGACGTCGCGTCGGCGGCCGCGTATCCGGTCGGCTCCGAGCTCGCCGAGGACGAGGTGATGGTCGCGATCGTGCGCCGCGAGGGATCGCGGCTGTCCGCCGTCGAGCTGATGGACTTCTGCAAGCCGCGGCTGCCCTACTTCGCGCTGCCACGCTTCGTCGAGTTCATGGCCGACCTGCCGCGGACCGAGAACGGCAAGATCCGCAAGTTCCTGCTGCGCGAACGCGGCGTCGGCGTGCAGACCTGGGACCGCGACGCGGCGGGGTATCGTGTCCGCTGAAATGAAAACGCCCCCGTTGACACCCTTCGGGCGGGAGCCTTCGGCCGGAGGCCGAAGTCGCTGCGCTGGCACGAACAGTCCGCAGGGGCTGTTCGTGTCCCACTTCGCCCCCCCACTGGGGGCGCCGCCAGCGGCCGGGCAAAGCCCGCTCCGCGGCGACTGCTTGGTTCGACCTGTTTCATGCGACGCGGGTGCTGCGTGGCGGCATGGAAACTGAGATGCGCGTCGCGTTCGTCACTGGGGCCGCCGCCGGGCTCGGCGCCGCGATCGCGGCGGCGCTCGCCGCCGACGGCTATCGCGTCGTGCTCGGCGACGTCGATCCGGCGGTCGCCGCGACCGCCGCCGCGCTCGGTGCGCCGGCGGTGGCCGAATGCTTCGACGTCCGCGACCGCGCCGCGTTCGGCGCCGCGATCGAGCGAACGGTCCAGCGCGACGGCCGGCTCGATGTGCTGATCAACAACGCCGCCCGCACCGTGTCGCGCTCGATCTGGGAGATCGACGCCGCCGAATGGGACGACGTGATGGCGGTCAACCTGCGCAGCGTGCTGTTCGGCTGCCAGCTCGCCGGCGCCGTGATGCGGGCGGCACGGCGCGGCCGGATCGTCAACATCGCGTCCTACGCCGGCCAGCATCCGAGCCCGGCGAGCGGTGCGCACTACGCGGCGTCGAAGGCCGGCGTGCTGATGCTGACCAAGCTGTTCGCCAGCGAGCTGGCGCCGGATGCGGTCACGGTCAACGCGATCGCGCCGTCGGCGATCGTCGGGCCGCAGCTCGAGCGGGCGCCGGAGGCACGCAAGCAGGCCTTGCTGGCTGCGGTTCCGTTGCAGCGCTTCGGCGTACCGGAAGACGTCTGCGCCGCGGTCCGCTATCTGATTTCGGACGCCGCCGGCTACGTCACCGGGACGACGCTCGATATTAATGGCGGCCGGGCGATGCGCTAGTAGGGCCTGTCCCGTTAATTCGCCCGCAAAGTCGGGCGAGTTTTTCGAGGATTGAATCGGCGGTGGCCGTCCAGACGAACGGCTTGCAGTGCTCGTTGTAGAGACTGACGAACCGGTCGATGCGGTTGATCAATTCCTTGACGCTGGTGAAGGAGCCGCGGCGAATCGCCTTGTCAGTGATGATCGCGAAGAATCGCTCCACCTGATTGAGCCAACTGGAGTAGGTCGGCACGAAGTGCATGTGCCAGCGTGGACGATGCGCAAGCCAGGTACACACCTTCGGGTGCTTGTGGCTGGCGTAGTTATCCACGATGCAGTGCACGTCCAGGTCCTGCGGCACAGCTCTGTCGATCTGGCGCAGGAAAGACAGAATCTCCTGGTGCCGGTGCCGTGGTCGGCATTGGGCGATCACTTGTCCGTTGAGCACGTTCAGCGCCGCGAACACAGCAATTCATATGCCAAGGAATTATTGGGACAGGACACTAGAAGCCCTCTCTCTTTCCGAGGTAGCTTCTGCACTTCGAGACCCCTAAGGATGGGATTTTCAAGATGAGGCGTGATCAGACTAATCAACCCTGTAAGACGAACACCGAGCCTATTCGCCCCACCCCTTCGAAATATCGCACTCTGTACATGCGGCGCGCTCTGTTGCTTGTAACCGGAGCCGTGTTAGTCCCCATGGCCGGCTGCGGCTCCGATACTGGCAGTTCGCCAGACAAGCCGCCCTGCCCGGCAATCTCATTCGTCGCGGTTCTGGTTACCGTGGTCGATGCGCAAACTAAAGAGAGCGTGCTTACGGCGACCGGTGTGATCGTAGATGGTTCTTTCAGGGAGAACCTGGTCGCCGATCGAGGTATGTTGGGGGGTCCTGATAGTCGCGAAGGTACCTACACGGTTATCATCAACGCGCCCGGCTACGCCGAGTTCGTGCGTAGCGGTATCGAAGCGCGCCCTGCTGCGGGACAATGCCCGAGCAGCCCGCTCGTATCTTTCGTTGCCGAACTCGTTCGGGTTCCGTAGTCGCGAGTTCATTCCGAACCGGTTGGTAGACATTCGTCAAAGGCGGCCAATTCAATGAGCCGTCTCTTGGGGTTTCTGGTTACCGTTGTTTCGTTGGGATTGGTGTCGATAGTGGCCGTCGCCCAAGTTGGTCCAGGCCGAATTCCGCCCCGCCTACTTGAGATCGGACAGGCTGCAACCGCACCGATCGATCCGCGAAAGCCAGCCCTCTCACTCGCGCCCTACATCGAGCGCGATCTCGGGCTGGGGCTGCCGCAATATGAGGCACACCTCGTTCGCTGCACCGAGCTGGCCCACGGCGTCGCAATGAATGGCAGGGCCGTCCAGCATGACGACAACGGTTCGACGCTGAAAGCCACTACCGCGATCGCCATGCTGAGCTAGGAGGCTGTCGCCGTGGAGATCTCGCGCGGGAGCATGCGGCGCAGCAAACGCGGCGACGACGTAATGCGGTGACCGCCCGTCGACCGATGCCGACCACCGCGCACTCCGGGCCGAAGCGGGCGGGCCGGATCGCCTACGCTTGGCAGGCTGTCGAAACAGCGGCCCGAGGCTGTTTCCTCGATCGGTGAGGCTTGCTTTGGTTAGGAGCGTCATAGCCGCGGTCGCCGGTCCGGCCGACTCGCCGGCGAGTCGGCCAGACCGCGATTCCGAATACGAGCGAATCCGGCGCGAGCACGCACTGCTCGTCGAGAGCATCCAGGTCGCGCCGATCCCGTTCGCCGTCTACGACGATCAGGACCGGCTGATCGCATGGAACCGGCCGTACGAGCAGGTGCATGCGCAGGCGTTCGCGAAGCTGCGGCATCTGGCCGATCGGCACGAGCTGAAGTATGCCGATCTGATCCGCGAGACTGCCCGGGAATCCGTCCCGGCCGATCGGATGGATGCCTATGTCCGCCAGCGGGTCGCCGCACAGCGCCAGGCCGACGGCGTGGCGGTCGATCGCCCGTATCCTGGCGGCGGCTGGTACCGGATCTCGAAGTTCCGGACGCCGGGCGGCGCGATCGCCGGCTTCGCGATCGACATCAGCGAACTCAAGCATCGTGAAGCGCGGCTGGAGGAAGAGATCCGCCGTCGCTGCGAACTCGAGGAACTGCTGCGGCTGCGGATGAACACCGATGCGCTGACCGGCCTCTCGGCGCGGGCCGCCTTCCTGGAACGCGCCGAGTCCGATTTCGCGCATGCCGCGGCCGGCGGCGACGCGATGACCGCGGTGATGATCGACGTCGACCTGTTCAAGCAGGTCAACGATGTCCACGGCCACGGCGTCGGCGACCGTGTGCTGGCCGGCGTCGCCGCTGCCGCGACCGACTGCCTGCGCCAGGGCCTGGATCTGATCGGCCGGATCGGCGGCGAGGAGTTCGCCGTGCGTCTGCTGCGCACGCCGCTCGCCGATGGCGTATCGTGCGCCGAGCGCATCCGCTCCCGCATCGAGACCTTACGGTTCGACGGCGACGCCGGACCGTTCTCGATCTCCGCGAGCTTCGGCGTCGCCGAGCGCGAGCCATCGGACGCCTCGTTCGCGGCGATGCTGGCGCGGGCCGACCGGGCGCTCTACGCCGCCAAACGCGGCGGGCGCAACCGGGTCAGGGCTGCCTGAATCTTCCGGTCGGAATCTCCGGTCGCCGACAGCGGCGCTTTACGTCAGACCGTGGACGAACCGGTCGAGGACGTCCGCGCAGGCTTGCGGCCGCTCGATCTGGAGAAAATGCGTCGTGTCGGGAATGACCGCGCACGGCAGGCGGAACGCCTCCGCGGCCGCCAGATTGATGGCTCCGTTCACATCCGCGCCTTCGGTGTCCGGGTCGCTGGTTACCAGCATCACCGGCCCGGGCACCTCACCGAGCCGGCGCCAGATGCTCTGATCCGTATTCGTCGCGTAGACCGAGGATTCGAGCTCCGGCGGGCAGGTCAGCATCCAGCCGCCGGTGTCACTGTCGGGCCGAAGGATCGCTTCCGCCATCAGGCGATAGGACTCCGGGGCCCAGCGTCGCAGCGAGCGGCTTTTCGCGAAGCGGTCGGCGAGCTCTCGAGGAGACCGGAAGCGAGCCGGGCGGGTGGCGGCCCATGCCGCCATGCGCTGCTCATGCAGGAGGCCGGCCGCCTGGAGCGGATGACCGTCCGGAGGGTAGAGCGGAGCATCGAACAGCAGCAGCCCCTGCCAGCGCCAGCCGTAGTCCTGGGCGTGCAGCAGGCTCGTGATGGCGGCCATCGAGTGGAATACGCCGATCGTGCGGCTGGGTCCGAACGATTCGTCGATCGCATCCCGTATCCGATCCAGATCGGCCGCGAACCCTGCCCAATGATGCGCCGCCACGCCCGGCGATCGGTTCCGTCCGTGATTCCGGAAGTCGAACAGGACGACCTCATACCGATCGAGCAGGAGCTGCCAGAAGACCTTGTATCCATCGATGGCCAGCCCGTTGCCATGACTGAGCACGAGGCGCGGCATCCCGATCCGGCCGCACCGGCGCACCAGTATCTGCGCCCCGTCCGACATCCTGCACGAAAACGATTCCCCTGCCTCTGCGGCTTTTGTCTCGGACACCGACGGCCCCTCAACGCACGCTGAAGGTCCGGTCGAACATCTCGTTGAACACATCCGCGATCTCGAGGCCGGACATCGCACCGTCGGGCCGGAACCAGACGGGAATCCAGTTCAGAACCCCGAGCACGAAAAGACTGGCGAGCTTCGGGTCGCAGGATCCGATGGACCCGTCCTTGACGCCGGTATCGATCAGCGCTCGCAGCCTTTGACTGATCTTGTCCCGACGGCGCATGACCGCCTTCCGCTCGGCGGGCGCCAGGGAATCCACGTCCGTGAGCACCGGGCAGGCGCCGAACTCGCCGAACAGTGCGCACATCCACTGGTAAGTGAAGATCTTCAGCTGCGCCAGGCCGTTCTCGCCCTTTGTTTCAGCGGCAGTCAGCGCGTCTTCGCCGTAAGTCATCGCCAGTTGATGGCACTCGTACAGCAGCGTTTCCTTGTTCTGAAAATACTTGTAGAGCGTCGGCTTGGCGATGCTGAGCGCTGCCGCGATATCGTCCATGGACGTGTTGTGGAAGCCCCGCCGGCTGAAGGCGGACGCGGCTTCATGAAGAACGGCACTGCGTCGCCAACTCTGCAACGCCTCCCGGTCGAACGGCTGCTTCGGCTGCATTCCCGAGTTCGATTTCATTTGCTACGTGCTGTGCGGATAGTAGGCCCTCGCGCTTTCCCATCGGATCGGAGGAAGCAGGCAAGTCGGTCTTGGAGCCGTCTGGCATCCGGATGCGACGACCGCAGCCCCATGAATGATAGCGCTTGCTAGCTACTCGGAAAATCTTTAATCTACTCAAAAGTAGCATATTGAAATATCAAGTATAGAATGCTACTTTGATGAAATTCGAAAGGAAGACTCGCCCCCGGAAGAACCCTCCGGGCCTGATCTCGTTCCAGGAAGACGACCGGCGGGCGCGCTGCCGTGCCGACGTGTCGGGTCGTCTGTCGGGCGTGCCTGCCGAGGCACGCCTGGCGCCCGCAGCCATCGGAAGGAAGCGTAATGGGTGATCGCGATGCACACCTCGTCGGTGTCGGCATGACCAAATTCGGCAAGGCACTCGACCGGACGCTGGGTCAGCTCGTCGAGGAAGCCACCCGGAAGGCCTTGGACGATGCCCGCATCGAGCCCGGTTCGGTCGAATGCATTTTTTCTTCCAACTCGGTTGCAGGACTGATCACGGGGCAGGAGTCCGTCCGGGGTCAGGTTGCGCTCAAGGGGACCGGCATCTCGGGCTGTCCCGTCTTCAACGTCGACAACGCCTGCGCGTCCGGCTCGACGGCGCTCCACATGGCCCGCTGCTACGTGGCGGCCGGATACGCGGATGTCGCGCTGGTGGTGGGCTTCGAGAAGATGTACCACCCGGACAAGGCGCAGACGCTCAAGGCTCTGGAGTCGGCCACCGACGTCGCCGAAGTGGCCGAGCTGCGCGAGCGGATGGGAGCGGACTCGGGCAGCCGGTCCATATTCATGGACTTCTATGCGAGCAAGGTGCGCGGCTATCTGGAGCGGACGGGCGCACCGCCCCGGGTGCTGGCCCAGATTGCCGCTAAGAACCACGGGAACGGCGCCCTCAATCCTTTGGCGCAATACCGGACCGCGCACGATGTCGAGGCCGTACTCGCCTCGCGTCCGATCGTATCGCCCCTGACCTTGTTGATGTGTTCCCCTTTCAGCGATGGGGCAGCCGCCCTGGTCGTGGCGTCGTCTCGATGGTGCCGGCTCAACGGGGGCCAGGGGCCGCGCCTCCTCGGCAGCGGGGTGGCCTCGGAGTCGTTCGCCGCCGAGCAGTCGCAGATGGCCGCTCTCGCCAGGCGCGTGTACGAGCAGGCGGGCATCCGCCCCGCGGACATCGACGTGATGGAGGTTCATGACGCGGCCGCTCCGGGCGAGCTCTTCGCCTACGAGGACATGGGCCTGGCCGAACCTGGCGCGGGTTGGCGGCTCGTCGAGGAAGGCGCCGTGCACCTCGGCGGACGGGTGCCGGTCAACCCGAGCGGCGGTCTGATGGCACGCGGGCATCCCATCGGTGCGACCGGAGTCGCGCAGGTCTGCGAGCTGGTGTGGCAGCTGCGCGGAACCGCGGGAGAACGCCAGGTGAAAGGTGCGCGGATCGGCGTTGCCCACAATCGAGGCGGGCAGATCACCACCAAGCCGACTACGGGATCGGCTGCGATGAGCGTGACCGTGCTGGCGGCCTGAGGCGCGCGGCGCCTAGTGGACAGCAACCCCCCTCTCACCCAAGGAGACAGCCGATGAGCGTATCCACCCAGCAGTCGCAAACCGGGCCGACCTACGGACCGGGCCAGATCACGTTGAACCAGTGGGACGACATGCCGGAGGACTATCGCGGCATGGTGCGCTACCTCGTCGGACGGCAGCTGCAAGGCGAGATCGCGGCCTGCGAGCTGTTTGCGCGGGCCGTACAGTACGTGGACACCCCGCAGCAGAAGGTGGAGCTGACGCAGACGGCCATGGAGGAGGCCAACCACGTCCAGATCGTCTCCGAGCTCGCGCCGAAGATCGGCATCGACATGGACGAGCTGATTCGTACGCGTCGCCCCCTGGCGACCTGGTTCCTCGGCGACGTCGACGACGTGAAGGACTGGACCGAGCTCTGCGTGTTCAAGTTCCTCGTGGACCGCGCCGGCAACGTGTGGCTCTGGTCGATGCGAGACACCAGCTTCAAGCCCTATGGCGACACGATGATTCCGATCATGCGCGACGAGTCCCGGCATCAGACCGAAGGGGCCAGAGGGGTGCTGGCGGAGATCGCGCACGGACGGCGAGAGCTCGTTCAGCAGTACGTGAACAAATGGTTTCCCCGCGCGATGAAGCTGCTCGGCCGCCCCCAGAGCAAGGGCAATCAGCTCGCCCACAAATACGGGCTGAAAGGTCCCGACAGCGAAGTGGAGATGCGCAAGTACCTCGGAGAGATCCAGCCGACCATCACCAAGGCCGGGCTCGCGCTTCCCTCCCCGGACGATCTGCGCGCGATGGGGATCGATATTCGCAGCGTGGCGTGGTGACGTCGGCTGCGGGTTGATCGAGGACGGGCGCGCGGCCATGAATCTCACCGGGACGGATCTTGCGGCAGCCCGGCAGGGCTGCGACCGCCTGGCGGGCATGACGATCCCGCAACTGCTGCTCGAGCGCGTCCGGGAAGCCCCGTCGCGCACGGCGATACGCTACAAGGACGCCGGAATCTTCCGGGAATTGACCTGGGCCCGGTATGCGCAGCGGGTTCGCGACGTCGCAGCCGGCCTGGTAGGGCTGGGTGTGAAGGCGGGCGACCGCTTCTGCGTGATGGGCAATCCCTGCGTGGAGTACGTCCTGTTCCATCTGGGCGCGCACTTCGCGGGTGCCGTGCCGTTCGGCATCTATCCGACCAGTTCGGCCGAGGAAGTGGTCAATCACCTGGCCGTTTCCGGAGCCAAGGTCTGCGTCGTCGAGACGCAGGAGCATCTGGACAAGATGCTGCTGGCCGAAGAGCGGGCCCGGCGGCGCCTGCTGGATCTCATCATTCTGGTCGACGACCGGGCGCTGTTCCTCTACGAGGACCGCCGGATCCGCGTCGCCCGCAACGTCGAGGCGGACGGTCACGGGAACGCATCGTCACAGGCGGAAGTTGACCGGCGGGCTGCAGCGCAGCGCCCCGAGTCGCCGGCCGAGCTCACGTTCACCTCCGGAACGACCGGCGTAGCCAAGGGTGCGTGTCACAGCCATGCCGATCTCATGGTCGGCATGGGGTATGGCTACCTCGAGGGCTTCCCCGAGCTGCGCCAGCAGCGGCACCGCGTGATCTGCCATCTTCCGCTGGCGCACCTGGTCGAACGAACCATGACGGTGTTCGTGCCGCTGATCGCGGATGTCGTGCCGCATCTCGGCGAGCGGCAGCAGACGCTGCTGAGCCTGCTGGCCGAAGTCAAGCCGACCTACTTTCACGCCGTGCCGCGCATCTGGGAGAAGATCGCCGCCCATGTCGCCGTCAACGTGGAGATGTCCCATCGGATCGGCCGCAAGGCGTTCGAGTGGGCGGAGCGAACGGGCCGGACGCGGCTGGAGCGGATCTGGAACGACCCCGATCACAGGGCGGGCCTGAGAGCCGAGGCGCTGTACCGACTGGCATGGCTGACCGTCTACTGGCCGGCCCTGTACAAGGTGGGACTGTGCTACGCAATGGGCGGCGTGTCCGGCGGCGCCCCCCTTCCCCCGCGCATTCAGGAGACCTGGCAGTCGTGGGGCTTGCCGCTGCGCAACTTCTACGGCAGCACGGAGGCGTCGGTGGTCGGCTCGCAGCAGGGGCCGTGGCCCAAACCCGACGCACCGATGCTGGCGGTCTATCCCAAGCAGATCCGGCGCGCACCGGACGGCGAACTGCTGATCACGGGCGCGGGTCTGCTGTCGTCGTACTGGAACGATCCCGACGCAACGCGCGCCACGTTCGGCACCGACGGCTGGCTCAAGTCCGGCGACGTGGTCGACGGCGGCGGCGATGGGCTGTTCAGGATCGTGGACCGCAAGAAGGACATCATCATCACGAGCGGCGGCAAGAACATCGCGCCGGCGCAGGTGGAGAATGTCCTGAAGGCGAGCCCCTATATCAGCGAGGCGATCGTGTTCGGGGAGCAGAAGGCCTTCGTGACCGCGCTGATCGAGATCGATTTCGAATCCGTTGCGCACTGGGCCCGCAACGAGGACATCCCCTATACCGGCTACACGAGCCTGGCGAAGAACCCGAAGGTCCACGGCCTGATCGACGGCGAAGTGCGGCGTGCGAACGACCAGTTGGCTCGGCCCGAGCAGGTGAAGAAGTTTCGCGTACTGGTGAAGGAGCTGGATCCCGAGGATGGCGACACCACCCCGACCCGGAAGGTGAAGCGTCAGCACGCCTACAAGCTGTTCGGGCACCTCGTCGACGAGATGTACGAAGACAAGCGGGAGGCGGCGTAGCAGCACGGCACCAGCGGACACACGAGAAGAGGACGGCGGCGGCCGCCCCGACGACGGGCGACTCGACGTAGCCCGGACGCACACACGAAAGGAGGAGACATGGAATCGTTCCGCAAGTTCGGTATCGGGTTTTCCGTAGCCGCAGGCATGCTGCTGGCCGGCGGCAACGCGAGCGCGCAGCAAACGTACAAGATCGGCTACATCACCGATCTCTCCGGACCGTTCCGGGACGCGTACGCGCCCGTGCTGGAAGGGTTTCTTCTGTATATGAAGCAACTCAACGAGCGGGGCGGCATCTCGGGGCGGCCAGTCAATACGATCGTCCGGGACGACCAGCTGAACGCCTCCCGGTCCGCCTCCATGGCGATCGAGCTCATCAACGGCGAGAGCGTCTCCAGCCTGTGGGGGCTGAGCCTGTCGAGCACGCTCTCGGCGGTCTACCAGGTCGCCGCACGCAACGAAACCCCCGCCATCGCGAACTTCAGCGGCATCAGGACGGTCCTGCCTCCCGCAGCGCCCTATGCCTACAGCATCGGCCACGTCTTCGAGGTCGCAGGAGAGGTCTCCGGGCGAATGGCCGCGGATCTGATCGGACGCAAGGGCAGGATCGTCTGCGTGAGCGTGGACAGCGCGGGCGGCATCGCCGGCTGCAATCACACCGAGGCGGCCGCGAAGGCCGCCGGCATGGAAACGGACCGCGTCCTGTTCCCGCCGCCGACCGCGGAGTTCGGCGCCATCGGTCAATCCGTCGCCGCCAAGGGCCCGATGGCCGTGGTCACGCATCTCGGCGCGGCGCAGGTTGTCGGGGTGCTGCGTTCCCTTCGCGGCGCCGGATACAAGGGGCCCATGCTCATCGGGGCGCACGGCGTGCCGGAGGCCGACGTGATCAAGGCCATGAAGGCGGCGGGCCACGAATCGGACACCTACCTGTTCAGCCGGTTCGCGGTGCGCGACTCGGAGGGCGGGGAGATGGATCAGGTGCGCGCGGCGGTCACCAAGCACGGCATCAAGGGCGAGCTCTCCAACTCTCACCTCATGGGGTGGGCGCTGGCCAAGGTAGCGGAGGATTCTCTTCGCAAGTGCGGCTTCCCGTGCACCGGCCCGAAGCTGAACAAGCTCCTCGAAAGCTCGGTGATCGATCCCGGCTCGCTGATGGGCGGGAAGATCGAGTTCACGCCGAAGAACCACTACGGTCCCTCGTCCTGGAGGCTCTACCGGTATCGATCCGAATCCGGAAAGTTCATGGCCGTGTCGGACTGGATCAAGGCGCCGGCCGAGCTGCAGCACTCGGCGAACTAGGCGAAGGAATCCGGGAAGATGAGTCAGCTGCTGACGATCGGCGGCGTCGCGGGCATCTACGCGCTGCTCGCCCTCGGGCTCGTCCTGGTTTACCGGACGAGCCGGGTCGTGAACCTCGCGCACGGCGAGGTCTCGATTCTGCTGGGCTACATCGCCGCGGCGACCGCCAGCATGGGGGCACCGGGACCCGCTGCGCTGGTCCTGGCTCTGGCGATCGGCGGGGGCCTGGGCTGGGCGATATTCCGGCTGGTGATGCATCGAATCATGGCGGAGCCGCCGCACGTGGGCCTGATGATGACCGTCGGAATCGCCATCATCTTTCACGGCCTGATCATCATTCTGTTCGGCGGCAAGTCGGTCGGGATCGACTGGGGAATGTCGGGACAGACCAGCCTGTTGGGCCAATCCGTCGCCAAGGCCGACCTTGCGGCGCTCGTCGTGTCCTGGCTCGGCGTTGGCGTGTTGCTTGCGATCTATCGATTCACCAACCTGGGCCTGCAGATGCGCGCGATCGCGGAACGCGTGATGCTGGCCGCACAGCGCGGCGTCAACGTCAACCGCATCGTGGCGGTGAGCTGGATGATGGCCGTCGCGGCGGCCGCGCTCGCCGGGATCCTGCACGGCGAAAGGTCCCTGCTGTCCCTGTCGGCGGTGATCATCGGCGTCAACGCGCTGATCGCTGCCCTCATCGGCGGCATGGACAGCGTCAAGGGGGCGATCGCCGGCGCATTCCTCGTCGCGCTCTCCGAGGACGTCACCTCCCGGCTCCTCGAGCCTCGCTACGCGCCCCTGGCCCCCGTCCTGATCATGCTGGTGATCATCACCGTCCGTCCGTGGGGCCTGTTCGGATCCGTGGAGGAGGCCCGGCGAGTATGAGCGGGCTGCATAACGCCGACTCCCTGCCCTCGAGCCTGCTCGTGCGGCCGGCACAGCGGTTCGCGCTGCTGCGCGGATGGGCGGCCTGGTCCTGGGCCGCGCTCTGGCTGGCCGTGATCCTCGCGGCGCCGCTTTATCTCGACAAGTTCTGGCTTCACGTGGCCAATCTGGCCCTGCTGGCCTCGATGGGCGCCATTGCGTTGAACCTGCTGACCGGAAACGCTCGGCTGGTTTCGCTGGGCCAGGCGGCATTCCTCGGTATCGGGGGCTTCACCGCCGGCCTGCTCGCCGAGCACACCTCGCTCGGGTTTCTGTCCGTCACGGCGATCGCCGCCGTTGCCGGCGCGGTCTCGGGTTTCCTCGCGGCGTTGCCCTCGCTGAGGCTGCGGGTGCTTTACGTCGCGGTTGCCACGCTCGCGCTCCACTTCGTCGTCACGCTGGTGCTCGGCGTGATCCAGGCCCAGGTGCTGAACTCTTCGGGCCTGCTGCTGCCGCTGGCCGAGATCGCCGGCTACGTATTGAAACAGCCGCAGCAGTGGTACTTCGTCCTGTTGGCCTTCACCGGACTCTTCGCACTGGCGGCGCTCAATTTCCTGCGCAGCTACGTCGGCAGGCGCTGGGTTGCGGTGGCCGATCACGACGTTGCGGCCGAGACCCTGGGCATTTCCGTCACCGGCGCGAAGGTTTCCGTGTTCGTCGTCACCTCCTCGATGGTGTCGGTGACGGGGGCAGTCTCCGCCTACTACGTCGGGACCGTGACCACCGAGTACTACAGCCTCACACTCGCGATCACCTACCTTGCGATGATCATCGTCGGCGGCATGGGTTCGGTGCTGGGATCGGTCCTCGGTGCCTTCCTCATCACGGTCCTGCCCTATCTGATGGACAAGGTTCTGGCCGGACTGGGCATCGGTCTGGACGGCGGAGCGCTGGTCGGCCTCCATTCCGTTCTCTTCGGCGCGCTGATCGTCGGGTTCCTGCTGTTCGAGCCGCGCGGCCTCGCCGAGATCTGGCGCCGGATCCGCATCTGGGTGGCCCAATTTCCCTATCGCTACGCTTCGGCCAGGAGCGGGGGGCGATGAGCACCAAGCTGCTGAGCATCAGGAAGCTCGAGGTCGTGTACGGCCGCTCGGTCCGGGCTATCCAGGGGGTTTCCCTGGAAATCGAGGAGGGCAGCATCGTCGCGCTCGTGGGGCTCAACGGGGCCGGGAAGACCACGACCATCCGCGCGATCGCGGGGTTCCTCCCCACGGAGAACGTCCGCATCACGGATGGCGAGATCCTTTTCGGCGGCAGGCCGGTCAACCACTGGCAGCCGTACCAGGCCTCGGCCGCGGGCGTCGCAGTCGTTCCCGAGCGCAACAAGGTCTTCGAGCACCTCAGCGTCCGGGAGAATCTGGAGCTGTCGCTGCTTTCCCGATGTACCCAGGCCCCGGACGGATTCCGGACCTGCGAACAGGTCTTCGATCAGTTCCCGTTTCTCGCCGAGAAGCGTGACGAGCATGCGCTCGTTCTTTCCGGCGGTCAGCGGCAGATGCTGGCCATCGCGGCCTGTCTGATGACGGGTCCCCGGCTGCTCATCGTCGACGAGGCCTCGCTCGGACTGTCGCCGCTGATGACTCGTCGGATCATGCAGCTCCTGAAAGAGCTGAACGAGCGATTCAAGCTGACGATTCTCGTCGTCGACCAGAACGTCGCCGACGTCCTTTCCGTCGCCCACTTCGGGTACGTTCTGGAGAACGGGCGTATCGTTTTCGACAACACCGCCTCCGCGCTGCGCGAGCATGGGGACGTTCAGGAGTTCTATCTCGGCAAGCGCGGCGGTACGGAACGCGGCTACCGCGACGTGAAGCAATACCGCCGAACGAGGCGCTGGTACTGATGGCGCCGGGGCATGGGGGAAATCCCGGGAACGTCCTCGAGGTCCGGGACGTTCAGATCGGTTTCGGGGGGCTCAAGGTCCTTTCCGGCGTCGGCCTGGACGTCCTGGAGCACGGCGTCACGGCGCTGATCGGCCCCAACGGCGCGGGCAAGACGGTCCTGTTCAACTGCATCAGCGGCCTGTACCGGGCCGAGGCGGGGTCCATCCGGTTCCAGGGCAAGGAACTCGTCGGCAGGTCGGCGCGTGACGTCGCGCGGCTCGGCATCGGGCGCAGCTTTCAGAATCTCGAGCTGTTCCCCCAGCTGTCGGTGATCGAGAACCTGCTGGTAGCGCGAGACCGGCACTTCTCCGGTGGCCTGCTCCAGGCAGCGTTGCATCTGCCGCGGATCAGAAGAATGGAAATCGAGCAGCGCAACGAGGTCGAGCGGCTGATCAACTTCTTCGAGCTCTGGAGCGTGCGGGACTCGCGGGCGGGAGATCTCGCCTACGGTCAACAGAAGATCGTGGGGTTCGCGCGCGCGATGGCCGCGTCGCCGCGACTGCTGCTGCTCGACGAGCCGGGAAGCGGGCTCACGCGCGACGAGAAGGAGGATCTCGCCCGCTTCATCCTGCGCCTGCGGAACGACTGGGGCGTCTCGATCCTCTGGGTGGAACACGACCTCGAGATGGTCATGGACCTCGCCGATCGCGTGCACGTCCTGCACGGCGGCATCTGCATCGCGAGCGGCCGGCCTCAAGAGGTGCGCGATCATCCCGAGGTCATCGCCGCGTACATCGGCGGGACGGAAGCCGTTCGCTGAGCCTGCAGGAACCGCGTCTCGGCCATCTCCGCCGCCAAACGCGGCGGGCGCAACCGGGTCAGGGCTGCCTGAACGTCCGCGGCCGGATCGCAGCCGGAATCTCCCGTCCGCTGGCCGCCGCGCGCGGCGGCCAGCGGACGGCGATGGAGTCCGGTTTGGATCTAAAGTATATTGCCCGCAGCATCCGCCGGCCCCGAGTCGCCGGGCAACCCAGAGAGAGGAATCGCATGGAGCACATCCGCCTGCCGTTGTCACGCGTCGCCGGGTCCGCCGCCGCGTTGCTCGCCGCCACCGCCACCTTGCTGCTGCCGCTCGCGGCGCAGGCGCAGGAAGTGACCCTGCGCGCGATCAACAGCTTCCAGGAAGGCACCTATTTCGCGCGCCAGTTCGAAGCGTTCGTCAAGAAGGTCAATGACGAAGGCAAGGGGATCGTCCAGATCAACTATATCGGCGGCCCGAAGGCGATCCCGACGATGGAGCAAGGTGCGGCGCTGCGCAGCGGCGTCGTCGACCTGGCCAACACCACCGCGGCCTACATCGCCAATCTGGTGCCGGAAGCGCTGGCGCTGAACTATGCGACGCGGCCGTTCTCCGAGATCCGCAAGAACGGCGGGCTCGATTACCTGAACAAGCTGATGCAGGAAAAGGGCCTGTACTACCTGGCCAAGACCGGCGACAACATCCAGTACCACATCTACCTGAACAAGAAGGTCGACAAGCCGGACCTGAGCGGCCTCAAGATCCGGATCGCGCCGATCTTCCGCGACTTCTTCACCCAGCTCGGTGCGACCGTCGTGCAGACCGCGCCGGGCGAGGTGTACACCGCGCTCGACCGCGGCGTCGTCGACGGCTACGGCTGGCCGGCGATCGGCATCTTCGACCTCGGCTGGCACGAAAAGACCAAGTACCGGATCGATCCGGGCTTCTATACGCTCGAGCTCGGCATCCAGTTCAACGCCAAGAAATGGGCGAGCCTGACGCCGCCGCAGCGCGCCTTCATCGAGAAGATGGCCGCATGGGTCGAGGAAACGTCGGCGGCCGCGTCGATCACGGATGCCGCCACCGACCTGAAGAAGCAGGGCGAGGTCGGTATCGAGACGATCAAGTTCAACGACGCGCAGGCGGCGCAATACCTGAAGACGTCGCAGGACGCCGGCTGGGCGGCGATCGAGAAGGCGAGCCCGACCCACGGTCCGAAGCTGCGCGAGCTGCTGAGCGCCAAGTGATCGGCCGCCGGACCGGCGCGGTGACGGCGCACGGCGCGGCGATAGCGCACGGCAGGTCGGCGGCGCGGCGCGGCACGTCATGATCGCGCGCGGCTATCGGCTGCTGCTCGACGCCTGCGGCATCTTCGCCGGCCTGCTGGTCGGCGCGATGACCGCGCTGGTCGGCTGGGACGTCGTGGCGCGCAACCTCGGCTGGCCGAGCGTCAACTGGGTGCTCGACGTCACCGAATACATGCTGCCGCTCGCCACCTGCATCGCCGCCCCGTGGCTGATGTACCAGAACCAGCATGTCCGGCTCGACGTGCTGAACATGGTGCTGTCGCCGCGCACGCTGGCGGCGATCGACAAGATCGCGTCGGCGGTCGGCGCCGTCGTCAGCGCGGTGATCGCCTGGTACGGCATCGCGGTCATGCTCGACAGCCGGGCGGCCGGCTCGCTGGTGATGAAGAGCCTGGTGTTCCCCGAGTGGTGGGTCTACTGGCCGGTGCCGATCGGCTTCACGCTGCTGACGATCGAATGCGTGCGCCGCTTGCTGCATGGGCCCGGCGGTGCCTCGCAGGCGCTCGATTCGCCGGAGCTGGCGGCGACCAGCGCGACCGCGGCAGACGCGACCGCTCATATCGGCGACGCCGGCAGCGGCCATGGGGCGCCGCGATGATCTGGTGGCAGACGCTGCTGCTGCTGTTCGGCCTGCTGACCGTGCTGCTGCTGGTCGGCCTGCCGGCCGGCTTCGCGTTCCTCGCGATCAACCTGGTCGGCGCGCTGATCTATCTCGGCGGCGAGGCCGGGCTGATGCTGGTGGTGCGCAACGCGGTCGCGTCGGTCACCAATTTCTCGCTGACGCCGATCCCGTTCTTCCTGCTGATGGGGGAGGTGCTGTTCCATACCGGCCTCGCGATGAAGGCGATCGACGCGTTCGACAGGGCGATCAAGCACATGCCGGCGCGGCTGTCGGTGGTCGCGGTCGTCGCCGGCACCGTGTTCTCGGCGATCTCGGGCTCGACGGTCGCGACCACCGCGCTGCTCGGCAGCCTGCTGCTGCCGCAGATGCTGCGCCGCGGCTACGAGCCGAAGATGGCGATGGGGCCGATCATGGCGATCGGCGCAGTCGACATGCTGATCCCGCCGTCGGCGCTGACGGTGCTGCTCGGCAGCCTCGCCGGCATCTCGATCTCCGGGCTGCTGCTCGCCGGTGTCGTGCCGGGGCTGATCCTGTCGGTGGTGTTCGTCGCCTACATCATGCTGCGCGCCTGGATGAACCCGTCGCTCGCGCCGACCTTCGCGATCGCGGACATGCACGGCTGGCAGCGCTGGGGGCCGCTCCTGATCAACGTCACGCCGCTGGTGCTGATCTTCGCGCTGGTGGTGGTCGGCATGTCGGCCGGCTGGGCAACGCCGACCGAATCGGCGGCGCTCGGCGCGGTCGCGACCATCGCGGTCTGCGCGCTGTACCGCAGCCTGACCATCAAGCATCTGGTCAAGGCGCTGACCGGCTCGGCCGCGATCACCTGCATGATCCTGTTCATCATCATCGGTGCCACCACCTTCTCGCAGATCCTCGCGTTCTCGGGCGCCACCAACGGCTTCGTCGCGCTGGTCCAGGGAGCCGGGTTCGCGCCGTGGCAGGTGCTGGTGATGATGATGGTGATCCTGCTGATCCTCGGCTGCTTCGTCGACCAGGTCAGCATGATGCTGCTGACGCTGCCGTTCTTCATGCCGCTGGTGCAGGGCTACGGCTGGGACCTGCTCTGGTTCGGCGTGATGTATCTGATCTGCATGCAGCTCGGCCTGCTGACGCCGCCGTTCGGCATGCTGGTGTTCACGATGCGCAGCGTCGCGCCGCGATCGATCCCGACCGCGACCATCTTCGCCGCGGTCACGCCGTACGTGCTGTTCGGGATCTTGATGCTGGTGCTGGTCGCGTTCGTGCCGATCGTCGCGACCGGGTTCCCGGCCTGGCTGCTCGGCAAGTGACGGCCGCCGCCCGCGCGGCAGCGAGCGCCGATTCTGTTTCGCCATCGACGATCGGTCACCATCCGCCGCCCCCGCCCCCGCCTCCGCCGCCGCCCGATCCGCCGTCGCTCGAGAAGCCGGACGACGACGACTGCGACGGCGGGACCGCACTGGCGAACGAACCCTGCACGGCAGCCACGGCGCCGGACACCGAGCTCGAGAAGCTGCGGCCCTCCCAATCGCTGCCGCTATGCCAGGTGGGCCGGTACGCGCCGCGCGCATCCTGTCCGGGATGCGCCCGCTCGAACGCGGCCTCGAAGGCTTCGGACCAGGGCTTCTCGACGCCGAGCGCGATCGCGTAGGGCAGCAGCCGCTCGAAGCGCTCGGCGGTGAGCTCGGGCGCGCCGGCGAGGTTCAGCCGTGCGCTCTCCGCAGTGCGCAGGTAGAGCAGCAGCCCCTCGATGCGGTCCATCATCACCCGGCCGGCCGCGGTCGGCGCGCGCAGCAGGTAGTAGAAGAGGCCGTTCAGCAGGGCGAAGCCGCCGACCAGCGCGAACGAAAAGCCGTTCTCGCGCAGCGCATCGGTCAGCGTGCGCCCGAAGAGGGCCGACAGGACGCCATCCTGCCCGAACAGGCCGAGGGACACCCCCATGAAGATCAGCCACCCGAGCACCGCGAGATGGATCGCGAAGATGACGATCGTGCGCAGTCTGCGGCCCGACAGCAGCCCCCGCACGATCCGCACCAGGAAAGCGCCGACGACGGCGCAGACCACGCAGGTGCCGATCAGAAAACCGAGCTCGCGCTCGCTCAGCCCACCGAACTGCAGCATCATCGCGATCGCGGCGACGGTCAGCACGACGCCGGCTGCGACATGGCCCAGGTTGCGCCGGAAGAACCGGTCGCGGTTCTCCCGCTCGATCGCCGCCTTGAACGACGCGAGCGCGTCCGCCACGCCTTCACCGTTGCTGCGGTCGATGCGTACGCCGCCGCCGTTGCGCTCGAGCCATGACAGCAGCGCGCGTTCGCCGGCGGGCAGCGGCGGTTCCGGGTGAACCGTCGTGCCGCCGCCGGCCGCGGGTGCTCCGCCGGGTGCGCGGACTGGCTCCGGCTTCGGTGTGCGGACCAGCGTCGGCCGCTTCGGATCGCCGTCGAACGCGACCAGCCCCTTGACCGCCAGCGACACCGCGGCGGCGGTGAACTCGCGCCAGCCGTCGCGCCAGCCCCATTGATGGATGTACGCGGCCAGGCCGGGCGAGACGCCTTCGGGCGGGTGGAACAGCGGGATGATGGTTCCCTTGGGCGGGTCCCGGCCGACCGCCCGCCATGCGACCAGGTAGAAGGCCAGCACGCCGAGCAGGCCCAGCGCCCCCAACGCGGCGCGCCGATGGTCGAGGAATGCATGGCGGAGCTGCTGCGGCCCGGTCGGCGCTGCGACCACGCCGGCGGGTATCTCCGCGACCACGGTCAGGCCTTCGCCCGGGGCCAGCACGCGCGTCGCCGAGACGCCGAGCGCGCCGTCGGCCGCGACGCTCGCCCGGAAGTCGCTGCCGCGCTCGCCGGCGCGGCCGGTGTAGCCGGTCCAGCGTACCGGCGCGGCGTTGCCGGGAAGCCGGATCGTCGCCGTGGCGGCGTGAATCGGGAAGGCCCACTCGTTACCGGTCACGTTCCAGTTCAGCTCGACGTGCCCGGCCAGGTGGCGGATCTGGCGCGCGGTCGAATAGCGCAGCCGGTAGGTGTAGCGGCCCGGCGGCAGCAAGACGTTCTCATCGCCCGCGTAGATGCGCACGCCGCGATCGTTGAAGCGCGTGAAGTGCGGCTCGGGGTTCCCGTCGCGCGTGACCGCCAGCAGCTCGAAGTCGACGCGCCGCAGCCGGCCCTGCGCGTCCTCGAAACGCAGCGGGAAGTCGCGGTAGATGCCGCGCCGGATCTGGCGGCCTTCGGCACGCACGACGATCGTCTCGGTGACCGAGAGCTCGCCGTCGGCACGGACCTCGACGAGCGAATCGAAGCGCTCGATGACTTCGTCGGCCAGCGCCGGCGCCGGCGCGAGCCCGGTCGCCGCCGCGATCAGCGCGGCGAGCGCGAGGGCGCGCGGTGCCGCCGACATGCGAGGGTCCGTTCAGTTCCGGAACGACACCTCGGGCAGCGCGCGACCGGTGTCGCCGGTCTCGAAGAACGCGCGCTTGGCGAACCCGAACACACCGGCAACGAGGTTGCTCGGGAACGATTCGACCATCACGTTCAGTTCGCGCGCCGCACCGTTGTAGTAGCGACGCGCCATCTGGATCTCGTTCTCGATCCCGGCGAGCGATTCCTGAAGCTGCAGGAAGTTCTGGTTTGCCTTCAGGTCGGGGTAGCTCTCGACCACGGCCAGCAGCCGGCCGATCGCGCCCGACAGCAACCCCTCGACCTGCGCGCGCCCGGCGATGTCGTTCGGCGGCAGCGCGCGTGCCTGGTTGCGCAGCTCGGTGACCTTCTGCAGCGTTTCGCGCTCGTGCGCGGCGTAGCCCTGGACGGTGCCCACCAGGTTCGGGATCAGGTCGCTGCGGCGCTTCAACTGCACGTCGATGCCGCTCCAGCCTTCCTCGGCCATCTGGCGGCTTCGCACCAGACGGTTGTAGGCGACGATCGCATAGACGACGAGGGCGAGCAGCACGACGAGGACAGCGCTCGTGACAACGGTTCCGGTCATCCGATGCTCCATGGGCGCCGATTCGGGCGCGTACGGGCTGGGCGGGTCAGATTGTAGTGGCCATCCCGGAGCGAGCTGCCAACCTCGTTTGCGCGGGTGCAATGTACGGCATGCCGACCGCCGTCTTGGCACGCCGCTGCCGGCCGCTCGTATC
The DNA here is from genome assembly GCA_050249335.1 of Lautropia sp. Taxonomy (GTDB): domain Bacteria; phylum Pseudomonadota; class Gammaproteobacteria; order Burkholderiales; family Burkholderiaceae_E; genus Lautropia. The sequence goes on along the minus strand of JBFWQR010000027.1, from coordinate 9,048 downwards.
ATCCCACCACACTCAGCCTGCGGGGAATCGATCCATGCAACGTTCATCGCCCATCCACTCCATGCCGGTCGGCCCGAAGGCGATCGTGCTGCTCACCCTGTCTGCCGCCTGCTCGACAGCGTTCGCGCATCCGGGCCACGACGCGGCCGGCGGCCTGCTGGCAGGCTTCGGCCATCCCTTCGGCGGCCTCGATCACCTACTGGTCATGCTCGGTGTCGGCATCTGGAGCGCGATGCTGGCCAGACGCGCATGGCCCGATCTGCTGTGGGCGCCGCTGGGCTTCACCGCCATGCTGCTCGCCGGCGTCGTGATCGGCATCGGTGGCGGCAGCGTGCCGTTGGTCGAGCCGGTGATCGCGGCGTCGGTCGTCGTCGTCGGCCTGCTGATCGCCACGCAGGCGCGGATGCCGGTGGCCGCCGCCGCGCTGCTGGTCGGTGCCTTCGCGCTATTTCACGGCCTGGTCCACGGCGAGCACTTCGGCGCGGCGCCGACCGGCACCTGGTCGGCCGTGGCCGGGCTGACGCTGGCCACGGTCATGCTGCATCTGATCGGCGTCGCGATCGGCCTGGCGCTGCGGACTGCACCGCGCGCCGGCTGGATGCGGCTGGTCGGCGTCGGGGTCGCGGTCGCCGGCGCCTGGATTCTGGCGGTACCGGTCTGAGCCTGGCACGGCGTTCGCCCGTCATCCGGGCAGTGCAGCGGCAGGGGCGGCTCCAGCTCGATGCCGCCGCGCTGCGCCCAGCGCAGGAAATCGAGCGCGCAGTCGTTATGGATGCGGCGCGCCAGCAGCGCGCAGACCTCGGTCGCGCTTGTCGACGCGGTTCACGAGTGCGCCGCCGACGATCAACGCGGCGACGGGAACGAGGGGCGCGGTGCCGGAATCGGCGCCTGCGGATAGCCACGGCCGTAGCGCGGCCCGCCGTAATAGCGCGGCCCCCCCCAATAGGCGCCGCCGTAGCCGCCGTAGTAACGCGGCCCCCAGTAACCGCCCCAGGGACTGACAACGACCGCCGGCGGCGACACCACGACCGGCGCCGGGCCGATGACCTCGCCCTGGGGCGTCGAATAGACTGCGCAACCGCCAAGCCCGGCGACAGCGGCCGCTACCGCGACGAGTCGAACCAGACGCTGGCGTTCCATTGCGAACCTCCTGGGCAATGCCCGTACCTATCCCATCAACGGATTCGATTGTCTCGCCGCTGACAGCGCCGGGGTTGGCGTTGTGTAAAGTCCGGTTGCACGGCGTATCGAACCGCGACGGTCCCGCAAGATCTCCGCTCGCGGTCCGGACCCCGGCGGCCGCAAGCACCAGGTTCGCGGCACCGGCCGCCGGTCCTCACGCGGCCTCACGCGGCCCTCACGTTCACGCCGCCTCGTCGAGCGGGACGACATCGACCGCGATCCCGTGCTGCTGCTCGCCGGCGACGACGATGACGCCGTCGATCGGCGCGACGTCGGCGTATTCCCGGCCGACCGCGATCCGGATGTGGTCATCGTCGACCAGCAGCGCGTTGGTCGGGTCGATGTCGACCCAGCCGAGCGCCTCGCCGGCCCAGACCGAGACCCAGGCGTGCATCGCGTCCGCGCCTTCCAGCCGCGGCTCGCCCGGCGGCGGCCGGGTCCGCAACAGCCCGCTGACGTAGGCGGCCGGCAGCCCGACCGCGCGCAGCGTCGCCAGCATCAGGTGGCTGAAGTCCTGGCAGACGCCCTGGCGCAGCCGCCACGCCGCGGCCGCGGTGGTGTCGACCGCGGTGGTGCCGGGCGCGTAGGCCATCTCGCGGCGGATCGTGCAGGCGATGTCGAACGCCGCGGCCAGGATCGGGCGCTGCGGCGACAGCAGCGAACGGGCGAACGCGACCAGATCGTCGTCGGCGTCGGTATGCGGGCCGGGGTGCAGGTAGTGCGCCGGCCCGAGCGGCCCGGCATCGCGCGATTCGACCGCGGCCGCGGCGATCCGCTCCCACGGCGGCGACCGGTCGGTATCGGGGATGCCGCGGCTCGCGACGTCGACCTCGGCGTTCATCTCGATCGCGAAGCGCGAATGCGGCCGTTCGAGCGCGAGCTGCACGACGCGGTTGCCGAAGAAATCGCTGCGCTCGCTACGCCGGTACGGCACCGGCACGGTCTTCAGCGAATCGTGGCGGACCGATTGCACCGGGGTCGCGTGCGGCAGCAGCCGCAGCGCATGCCGCGCGAACTGCACCGGCGCCGAGTAGCGGTAGTAGCTGCGCAGCAGGACCCGGTAGCGCACGGAAGCGGCTAGGTGTGAAGAGTCAGAGCGGGTCGACCGGCCGTGCCAGCCGCGACCGGTCGACCAGATAGGTCTGGGTGATCGCGTCCGACAGCGCCAGCAGCGCATCGTCGAGCGCGCCGAGCTGCTGGTCGCCGAACCGATGCGCCGGCGTCGCGCGCATCTCGGCGGCGATCAGGATCGCGCGCGCCAGCGGCTCCGACGGTTCGTCGGACGCCGAGCGCTCGGCCAGCGCCTCGAGATGCTCGACCAGCAGCGCGGTCTGGAACGCGATCGAGCGCGGGTTGTTCGGGTCGAGACCGACCAGATCGACGATCGACGACCGCGTCGCAGTGATCGAGTAGCGCTGGCGGTACGAGATCACGCTGTCGGCGAGCTCCAGCAGCGCGTCGAGCGATTCGGCCGCCGCGGCCGACGTCTCCTGGGTCGGGGCGGCCGCGAAGCGGCGGATCAACCGGGCGGTACCGAGCGCGCGCTCGAGCCGGCGGCCGATCTCGAGGAAGCGCCAGGCCGCCAGCCGCGTCATGTTCTCCTGCACCAGGCCGGAGAAGGCGCTGACGGTACGCAGCGCGTTGCCGATGCGGTCGCTGATCTCGAGCTCGGTCAGCGTCGGCGGCGCGGGCTCGGCGAGGATCGCGGTCAGGTCGCGCAGCGCCCGCCAGGCGTCGGGCGCGAAGCGGTCGCGGATCCGGCCGGCGGCCTCGTAGGCGCGCTGGACCGTGCTCGCGATCGACAACGGCGAGCCCGGCCAGGCAAGCGCCCGGCGCGCCAGCTCGAGCGGGCCGGCCGGCGCGTCCTCGATCGCGACGACGCCGAGCGAGACCATCGCCCGGGTCAGCTCGTCGTGCAGCGCATTGCGCGCGCTGACGCGCTCGGCGATGCGGACCACATAGGCGCGCAGCACCCGCAGCATGAGCTCGATCCGCTCGACGTAACGGCCGAGCCAGTAGATGTTGTCGGCGGCGCGGGACGGCAGCGTGCCGAGCGTACGGCGCACCACCGCATCGTCCGACGGCAGCAGCGTGGTCGCTTCGACCGGCGCGTCGCGTAGCACCCAGACGTCGGCCGAACGGCCGCCCTTCTGCATCGAGACCGCGCGCGCGTCGGAGTCGTGCGAGACCCGGCAGAACGCCCCCGGCATGACCCGCCAGCCGTGCTGAGTCCGCGTGACGTAGACGCGCAGGATCAGCGGCCGCGGCACCAGCCGGCCGTCGTCCCAGACCGGCATCGTCGACAGCTTGACGATCTCCTGGCCGACGAAGTCGATGCCGCGCCGCTCGATCGCCTCGACGACGCGGGCGCGCCGCCGCGGGTCGATCTCGGCGCCGGACACCGATTCGGCGTCGAGCAGCCCGGGCAGGCCGGGGGCGAACGCCGGTGCGATCGCATGCGCGTCGAGCGACGCCAGCACGCGCGCCCGCTCCTGCGGCTGGCCGCACCACCAGGTCGCGATGTTCGGCAACCGCAGCTCGCGGCCGAGCAGCCGCCGCGCCAGCGCCGGCATGAAGCTCAGCATCGCCCGCGATTCGAGCACGCCCGAGCCGAGCGCGTTGGCGACGGTCAGTTGCCCGGAGCGCACCGCCTGCAGCAGGCCGGCGACGCCGATCGTCGATTCGGCGCGCAGCTCGAGCGGGTCGGCGAACGACGAATCGAGCCGGCGGAACAGCACGTCGAGCGGCCGCAGGCCGTGAATGGTACGCACGTGCAGCAGGTCGTCGCGGACCACCAGGTCGCCGCCTTCGACCAGCAGGAAGCCGAGATAACGCGCCAGATAGGCGTGCTCGTAGTAGGTCTCGTTCATGCCGCCGGGCGTCAGCAGGCCGACGCGGGCGCTGCCCGAGCGGGTGCGCACCGCCAGCGCGTCGCGGAACGCCTCGAAGAAACCGGCGAGCCGCTCGACATTGAGCTGGCGGAAGATGTTCGGGAACGCGCGCGACATCGCGACCCGGTTCTCGAGCGCGTAGCCGGCGCCCGACGGCGCCTGGGTCCGGTCGCCGAGCACCCACCAGCGGCCGTCGGGCGCCCGGCCGAGATCGGCGGCATAGAACCATAGATGCGGCGAATCGGCCGGCGCTGCGTCGATCATCGGCCGCAGGTACTCGGCATTGCCGGTGACCACGGCCGCCGGCAGCGCGCCGTCGGCGATCAGCCGCCGCGGGCCGTAGAGGTCGCGCGCGACCGTCTCGAGCAGCTCGGCGCGTTCGATCAGCCCGGCCGACAGCCGCTCCCATTCGGCGCCGGGCAGCAGCAGCGGCATGTGCGCGAGCGACAGTGTCCGGTCGGCGCCGCCGGCCTCGCCGTAGACGCGATAGAAGACGCCGGCTTCCTTCAGATAGCGATCGGCGGTCGCGAAGCGGCGCGCCAGCTCGTCGTTGCCGAGCGCGGTCAGCGCCTGCAGCAACGGCTGCCAGTGCGGCCGGACCGCGCCGCCTTCGATCATCTCGTCGTAGCTGCCGGCCAGCGCCTGGTAGCCGGCGGCCAGGCCGCCGGCCGCCGCGGGTCCGCCGGCCGCCGCGAGTCCGCTGGCTGCCACGAGTCCGCCGCCCGCCGACGGATCGACGGCACCGGCGGCCCCGGCGGCCCCGGCGGGAGCATCGACGGGATGCGACGAAAGCATGGAGGACATGGACGGCGAGTGTACCCGCGCGTCGCGCCGCTGCGAACTCGCGGCAGGCCGCGCCGCGGTACCGGCGCGGCCTGCCGGGCTATCGTGGCGCGAGCCGGTAGAGGCCGCCGCCGTCGGTGATGAAATACGGAAAGCCGTCGGGCCCCTGGCGGATCGTGCGGATCCGCTGCCTCAGCGCGCTCAGATGCACCATGCCGGACGCGATCGTATCGCCGGCGAGCGCATAGCGGACCAGCGACGCACCGGCGAGCGTGCCGACCAGCAGCGCATCCTGCCAACCGGCCGGCAGCTTGTCGCCGGTATAAAACAGCATCCCGGCCGGCGCGACCGAGACCGGTGCCCAGTGCGCCAGCGGCGGCTCGACGTCGGCAGCGGTCGTGCCGTCGCCGAACGGTTCGCCGGTGCCGTAGTCGCGGCCGTAGGTGATCCGCGGCCAGCCGTAGTTGCGGCCGCGACGGATCCGGTTGATCTCGTCGCCGCCCCGCGGACCATGTTCGGAGATCCAGAGCTCGCCGGTGACCGGATGCAGCGCAGCGCCTTGGGGATTGCGGTGGCCGAACGTCCACAGCTCCGGCAAGGCGCCGGCCTCGCGAAACGCCGGATGGGCCGGCCCGTCGTCGCCGCTGCGACCGGTCGCCGCACCGTCAGGCATCGCCGCCGGATTGTCCGGTGGCACCGTTCCGTCGGCACGAATGCGGATCACCTTGCCGAGCGACACCTGCATCCGCTGCGCCTGCGCGCCGTCGCCGCGTTCACCGAGCGTGACGAACAGCAGGCCGCTGCGATCGAACACGAGCCGCGCACCGAAATGGATCGTCGAGGTGGTCGCCGGCGCCTGGCGATAGATCACCTCGAGGTCGGTCAATGCACTGGTGCCGAGCACCGCGCACGCGACCGCAGCCCGCGCCGCGCCGCCGGCGACCGGTTCGGAATAGGTGAAGTAGATCCGTCGATCGCTGTCGAACGTCGGACCGAGCGCGACGTCGAGCAAACCGCCCTGCCCGGCCGTCGCCACTGCGGGCACGCCGGCGAGCGGGGCCGACGGCGCCGAGCCGTCGAGCGCCAGATAGCGCAGCGTGCCGCCCTTCTCCGTCACCAGCACGCGACCGTCCGGCAGGAAGACGAACGACCACGGACTGGCGAGTCCGGTCCGGATCGGGATCGCCTGGACCGGATCCGGATTCGCGACCGGCAGCGCCGGCGACGGCGCTTCGTTGGTCGGGGCGGAGGCGGCCGGCGGCGGCGTGGTCGCCGGCGGAGCGCTCGTTGCGCCCATCTCGCTGCCGCCCGCGCTGCCCGAGCCACCCGAGCCGCCGCAGCCCGGCAGCAAGCCCGCGGCAACTGCGCCGGAAGCAGCAGCGATGCCGATGACCGCCCGCCGCCTCGAATCGATCGTTCCGTTCATGCAGCGACTCTAGCGCGGCGGTTGCCGGCGCGCTGGAGCGACCCTGACGGAAACCCGAGACGGCCGACGGACGGCGGCAATCCCGGTACCGGCGGCGCGTAATTCCACTATGATGAAACCTTCCAATACTTCGCGCGCGCGGATCGGCCTGGTCGCAGGGTCGGTTCGCGGACTTCTCGTGAGTCGCCCGGCAACTGGGGGAGACCGTTGACGCGTTCCGGAATCGGCTTTCCGGGCCTCGGGGCCTACTGCCCGAGCAATCTGATCGGCCCGCCGGCAGCGCCGGCAGCGACGCCCGCCAGCGTCGACCCGCTGTTCGTCGGCGAGGTCATCGCCGCGCTCGGGCGGGCGGACTTTCCGGTCCGGTTCGCGCAAGCCTGTCAATCCCTGTTCGGCGCCGTCCAGACGACCGCATTCCTGCTCGCCGACGGCCGTGCCGACTGTATCTTCGCGGCCCGGCGCGATGGCGTCGAGCTGGCTGCCGATCGCCGGCGGTTCTATGCGCTGCAGTACGAGGCGCGCGATCCGTTCCTCGCGGAGCTCGCTGCGGACACCATTCCGGCCGCAGCGGTGCAGTCGCACTATCGCGATGGGGTCGTCCGCTGCCACGCCGTCGAGGATGCCGGTTATCGCCAGCGGATGTTCATCGACGCCGGCGCCGACGCCAAGATCGCGATCCTGTTCCGGCAGGCGACGCAGCGCTACTACTTCAACTTCTATGTCCGCGGCCGTGTCGGCAGCGGCTTGATCGACCTGCTCGCGGTCTGGCGCGATCATCGGACCATCCTGTCGGAAACGCTGGCAGCGTTCGGCCGCACGCTGGCCGAGCAGCCGCCGCCGGCCGACGTCGGCGCGGTCGAGCGCGCGCTGCGGCAGCGCTTTCCGATCCTGTCGCGCCGCGAAGCCGAGGTCTGCGCGCTGACCGCGATCGGCTCGAGCGTCGAGGATATCGCCGCCGGCCTCGCGATCTCGCCGGCGACCGTCGCGACATTTCGCCGGCGCGCCTACGCGAAGATCGGCATCGGCAGCCAGAAGGAGCTGTTCGCGCGGCTCGCGAGCCAGGTACTGCCGCCGTCGCTGGCCGCCGCCGGCGGACTCGCGAACGGACGCTGACCGGCGAGCGGCGCGCCGGCCGACGCCCGGTCATGCCGGCCCGCGGCCCGCACGGCCCGGTCACTCGCCCGGCCGATAGACCCACGGCCGCCGCGCTTCGTCGGCACGCCAGTACGCGTCGAGCGCTGCGCGTTGCGACAGCGTGTACTCGATCTCGTCGAGCCCCTGCAGCAGCATCTCGCGCAGCCGCTTCGGCGTCGTGAACGCGAAAGTCCGGCCGTCCGGCGCGGTGACACGCTCCGCCTCCAGATCGACCGCGACCGACGCATTGCCGCCGGCGGCCTCCATCTGCCCGGCGAGCGTGCGGATGCTCTCGATCGGCAGCTCCACCGGCAACAGCCCGTTGCGAAAGCAATTGTTGAAGAAAATGCCGCCGAAGCTCGGCGCGATCACCGACCGGAAGCCGAACGCGCGCAATGCCTTCGGCGCCGACTCGCGCGACGAGCCGCAACCGAAATTGCGGTCGGCGAGCAGGATCGTGCCGCGCTGCCACGGCTCCTGGTTCAGGATGAAGTCCGGCCGCGGCTTGCCGTCGGCGTCGAAACGCCAGTTGCCGAACAGCGCGACCGCCCAGCCTTCGTTATAGGCGCGCATGATGTACGGGCCCGGCGTGATCTGATCGGTGTCGACGTTGATCCGCAGGAACGGCACGGCGATGCCGGCGACGCGGTCGAAGCGCTCCATTTCAGTTTCCCGTGGAGCTTCGTGGCGTCTGCGTTGCATGCAGCGGGCGCGGATCGGCGATCCGGCCGCTCAGCGCCGACGCGGCGACCGTCAGCGGGCTCGCCAGATGCGTCCGCGCACCGCGGCCCTGGCGATTCTCGAAGTTGCGGTTGGTGGTGCTGATCACGCGCCGGCCGGCGAAACGCGGATTGCCCATGCCGCCGCACAGGCCGCAGCCGGATTCGTGCCATTCGAAGCCGGCCGCGATGAAGATCCGGTCGAGCCCCTCGGCCTCGGCGGCCCGCTTGACCGACGTCGAGCCGGGCACGCAGACGGCCTGGACGCCGTCGGCGACGCGGCGCCCTTCGAGCAGCTTCGCCGCCGCGCGCAGGTCGGACAGCCGGGCGTTGGTGCACGAGCCGATGTAGGCCGCTTCGATCGGCACGCCGGCGAGCGGCGTCCCCGGCGCGAGGCCGATGTAGGCAAGCGCGCGCTCCATCGACTGGCGCGCCTCGGCATCGACCGCATCGGCCGGATCGGGCACGCGATCACCGATGCCGGCGACATGCTGCGGGCTGATGCCCCAGGTCACCTGCGGCGCGAGGCCGGTACAGTCGAAGCGCTCCTCGCGATCGAACACCGCATCCTCGTCGGAGGCGAGCGCGCGCCAATGTGCGACCGCACGATCCCAGGCAGCGCCCTTCGGGCTGTATTCGCGCCCTTCGAGGTAGGCGAAGGTCTTGTCGTCGGGCGGCACGAACACGTACTTGGCCGAGAACTCGACGCCCATGTTGCACAGGGTCAGCCGGGATTCGACCGACATGTCGCGAATCACGTCGCCGGTGAACTCGGCGGCATAGCCGATACCGCTCTGCGCGCCGAGCCGGCCGATCAGATGCAGGATCAGATCCTTGCTCTCGGTGCCCGGCGCGAGCCTGCCGTCGAAGCGGATCCGCATCGACTTCGGCTTCGCTTGCAGTATGGTCTGGG
>JBFWQR010000026.1:0-56016 GCA_050249335.1 Lautropia sp. | reverse complement strand
CGGGCGCTCGCCGTCACCTCGAAGGAGCGCTCGCGATTTCTGCCGGACGTGCCGACCGTCGCCGAACAGGGCCTGCCCGGCTACGAGCTCGACCAGTGGCACGGCCTGCTGGCGCCGGCCGCCACGCCGCCGGCGGTGGTCGACAAGATCAACGCCGACGTCGCGCGCATCGTCCGCTCGCCGGCGATCCACGAGAAGCTGCTGCAATTGCTCTACACGCCGACCGAGAGCACGCCGGCGGCGTTCCGCCAGCTGGTGGTCGACGATATCGACCGCTTCGCCGCGCTGACCCAGCGGATCGGGTTGAAAATAGACTGATTTACCGATCGCCATCCGGGTTGCCGGCCGGCATCATCCGGGCACGGCGTTTGCTGACGCAGTCCGGTTCGGTCGGGTTGGCAAACCGGTCTGCAAGATCGGCAGCGGCGGCCAAAGGATTCGGTAGCAGGCATGCGGGAGCAGTACGGGATGGCGAACGAGAACGGCGATCGGGTCGAGGCAATCGGACTGCTGCTCCAGGGCCGTCAACTGCTCGCGACCAGCCCGCCCGAAACCGACGCACCTGCCGCCGACTGGCATCGTGCCGAGCCCTGGACGCCCCAGCCGTGGCTCGACGCAGCGGTCAGCCGCTACGGGATCCGCCGCGGCGGCACCGTCGCCCGGATCGGCATCGGCCGGCATCGGACCTTCCGGGCGCCGGATTCGACGACGGTCGGGTTGCTGGTGCTCTAGGCTGAGAATTCTCGCGTTCACGGTCAATGCGCTCGGCGGGCTCTAGGAGCCTGTCGGCAGCACGACGGCCCGGCGCGGGGCGCTGCTTCTGCCGCGCGCACTCCCGGGGCCTGTCGGCAACCTGATCGGGAAGAAACGCCGCGGCGGCGAGGCGGTCGCCATGGCATCATCGGCGGTGTACGATCGGGCCGCCGACCCGGGTCGCCGAATGCCGCCGCCAGCCCGCCGCGCGGCCGTGCCCCGGAAAACGGCCGTCGAGAAGGAACGACGACAGCCTGCTATGGGTCGGATCGAACCAGGCCGCGCCACCCTGATTCGTACCATTCGCGCCGTCCTGGCGGCGACGCTGCTGCTCGCGTCGGCCGGCGCCGCCGCTGCGGATCTGATCGTCGTCGGCCTGAGCCAGGACGGCCAGCCGGTCGAGCGGTCCGAAGTCCGCGCCCGGGCCGCCGGCGCCCAGGCCGCCGCACCGTATCCGTTGAGTCTCGGCGCGCGGATCCCGGCCGGTACCGAGATCCAGCTGCCGGCGGCGATCGCGCTGGAGCTCGAGAGCGTCAACGGCAACCGGATCACGCTGTCGCGGGGCGCCCGGTTCGTCGCTGCCGCCGGGCAACCGGACGGCGAAGCCTACCTGAGCCTGGCCGGATACGCCGAGTTCCATGTGCGCCGGGCGCTGGACTTCTTCAACGTCCGGTTCGAGCGGATCACCGCCAGCGTCAAGGGCACCCGGTTCGCGATCGACGCGACCGCGCAGCGGGTCGATCCGGCCGCGCCGGGCGGCCCCGTGCTGGACGTAACCGAAGGGCTGGTCGACGTCGAACGCATCGGCGCGGTCCGGATCGGCCAGTCGGCCCGGCTGGCGAATCCGTTCGAGGATTCCGGCCGTTCGGCCCGTTCGGTCGGCGCCGGTATGCGTGAAGCGCTTTCCGACCCGGCGGGCGGCGTCGTCGTCGCGTTCGAGAATCCCGACGTCGCCCGCCGGGCCCTGCTCACCGCGCTCGACCAGGCGGTCGCCGGCAGCCGTTCCGATGCGACCCACCGCGCGCTGCTGAACCTGATGAGCTTCTACAGCCAGGTCGGTCTCGAGCCCGAGGCGGTCGCGCTGGAGAATCGCTGCCTCGAGACGGCGCGCGCGCTGCGCCTCGGCACCGCCGACGCCGATTGCCGCGGCGCCGGAGCTGCCGCGCGCGTCGGCGCCGGCGACGCCGAGGCGGGGCTCGCCGGCTTCGTCGCGGCGCTGGAAGCACGGCAGGCGTTCTACGGGCGGATCGATCATCCCGATCTCGCCGCGGCGCTCGGCAACGTCGGCGCGGCCAACGACATTCTCGGCCGATCGACGGTCGCGCTGGTGTTCCATCGGCTGGCGCTGGCGATGCGGGAACGGCTCTACGGCAACGCCGACCGCCGCGAGACCGCGCTGAGCCTGGCCAATCTCGGTGTCTGCTACCGTGCGCTCGGGCAGCTCGGCCCGGCGATCGAGTTGCTCGAGCAGTCGCTGGCGATGCGCCGGCGGCTGTCCGGGTCCGATGCCGATCCGGACGTCGCCGCCAGCCTGTCGAATCTCGGTGCTGCCTACTCGCAGGCCGGACGCCACGAAGCCGCGGTCGAATCGCACCGCCGCGCGATTGCCGCGTTCCGCGCCTATCACGGCCCGGGCGACACCCGCGATGTCGCGGCGGCGATCCAGCGGCTCGGCGCCGCCTATGACGCCTACGGTGCCTATGACGACGCGACCGCCACCTACCTCGAGTCGGCCCGGATGCGGACCCGGCTGCTGCAGGGACGGGACCATCCGGACACCGCCGCCGGCCTGAACAGCCTCGGCCGGATCGCGATGCTGCGCGGCGACGCCGCGGCGGCGGCCGGGCAGTTCTCGGCAGCGCTGGCGATGCTGCAGCGGATCGCGCCGTCGGCGGCCTCGCCCGAGCGCGCCGCAGTGGTCGCCAATCTCGGCGCGGCGAATTTCGCGCTCGGCGACTACCGGGCGGCACGACGCGATTTCGAACAGGCGCTGGCGATCCGCCGCGAGCTGTACGGCGACCGGCCGCAGGCCGAGCTCGCTGCAACGCTGTCGAACCTCGGGATCGCGCTGCGCGCGTCGGGCGAGCCGGCGGCGGCGATCGACCGGCTGCAGCAGGCGCTGGCGATGCGCGAAGCGCTGTACGGCGCCGGCGACCATCTCGAGATCGCCGCCAGCCTGACCAACCTCGGCCGCGCCGAGCTCGCGGCCGGCCGGACCGACGCGGCGATCGGCCGGTTCGAGCGGTCGCTGGCGATGATGAGCCGCGTACTCGGCGACCGGCCGCATCCGGACCAGGCGGCGAACCTGACCAACCTCGGTCTCGCCTACGAGGCGCTCGGCGACCTGGAGCGGGCCGCCAGCCGGCATGCCGAGGCGCTGGCGCTGCGCGAACGGCTGGTCGGGTCCGGAGCCGACCATCCGGACCTCGCGGCGACCTTGGCCGATCTCGGCCGGGTCCGGCTCGCCGCCGGACAGCCGGCCGAGGCGCGCGCGGCGCTGCGCCGGGCGGTCGAGATGTATCAGCGGGTGCTCGGCGGTCGTGACCATCCGGACCACGCCGCCGCGCTGGCGCTGCTCGCGACCAGCCTCGCGAGCGCCGACGACGCCGAATCGCGCAGCGAAGCCGCCGGGCTCGCCGCCCGCGCCGAGGCGATGCGAACCCGGCTGCGTGCACGGTGAAGCGGCTTGCGTGGCTGGCCTACGGACTCGCACTGCTGATCGGCGGCGCCGTGCTCGCGATCGCAGGCGGCGCGAGCGGGCTCTGGCAGATGCTCGACCATGCGTTGTATCGACAGCTCGCCGGTGAGGCCGAGCCGGCGCCGGCGCCCGGCATCCATGTCATCGACCTCCACCAGACCGGCGCGGCCGGCGACGGCGAGCGCGCGGCCCCGTTCCGCCTGCGCGTCGGCGAGGTGCTGCGGATCCTGGCGGCCGGCGCGCGCGTGCCGCAGGTCGTCGTGCTGGACATCTGGTTCGCCGCCGGATCGAGCGGCGCCGAGGCGGTCGTCGACGGCATCGCGGCGCTGCAGGCACGCGGCGTCCGGGTCGTCGGCGCCGTCAACCTGATCGAGCGCCACGGCCGGCGCAGCCGCGATCCGTTGTCGTACCACGATGCCCGGATCTACCGCCACGGGCTCGACGCCTTCGGCCACGCCGAGCTGCGCTACCGGTACGGCGTGCTCAGCTACGAGCGGGAGGTGCCGATCCGGGCCGGTGACCTGGTGACCGAGTCGCTGCCGGCGCTGCCGCTGGTCGCCGTCATGGACCCGGCGCGGGTGCCGTCGCTGCCCGACGCGCTGGTGGTGCCGATCGGCGACGACCGCGTCTTCGACGGCCGGCTCACGCGCATCGAGATTTCCGGGCAGCCGCTCGGCGCGGCCGAACGGCAGCGGCTGGCCGCAGCCGGCGCCGCGACGCAGGTGATCGTCGGCAGCCTCGCGGCCGACAGCGACAATGTGCTGGGCCGGCCGGGGCCGCTGCTGATGGCCTGGGCGATGTCGGATCTGCTGGCCGGGCGCAGCAGCGAGCATCGGACGCCGCTGAACCGGCCCGAGGTCGCGGCGCTGCTGGCGCTGGCCGCGGCGCTGTGCGCCGGCCTGGCTGCCATCGGCGCGTTCCAGGCGCTGCGGGCCCGCGTCGCACCGCCCCGCTGGTACCGGCTCGCGCTCGCCTGCCTGCTGCTCGGGGCCGGCGCCGGGCTCGCGTTGCTGCTGACGGCCCAGGCGATCGCGCTGTCGAGCGCGAAAGTGCTGCCGGTCGCATGGCCGGCGGCCTGCGCGCTGCTGGCGGCGCTGATCGCGACCCTGGCGAACCGGCGCTGGATCGACGATGCACGGGTCCGGCTCCAGCAGCAGCGCTCGGACGGCGAGCGGGCGATCCAGCACGACGTGTTCGTCAGCTACGCTCACGATCCGGCCGAGAACCGCGAGTGGGTGCGCGACCGGATCGTCCGGCCGCTCGGCCGCCTGACCGGGCCGGACGGACGCCGGCTGCGGATCTTCTTCGACGAGCAGTCGATCGATGTCGGCCGCGCCTGGAAACGCGAGATCGAGCTCGCGCTGCTCGGCAGCCGCTGCGTCGTGCCGGTCTACAGCGACCGGTACTTCGACCGGCCGTACTGCCGCGAGGAGATCGAGCTCGCGGACCAGCTGCGGATCGAGGGCCGCCTCGAGCTGATCCCGGTGGCACGGGTCACCGACGGCATTCCCGAGCGTTATCTGCGCAAGGTCCAGTATCTCGACGCGAGCGGCGGCCGCGACGTGACCGAGCCGCTGCTGGCGCGCGTCCGGCAAGTCGTCGGCGGCGCCGCCGAACCCGTCGCTGCCGCCGGGGCGGTACCGGAGGCCGGGCGATGACCGGCCGGCGCGACGACGATGCCCGCCACGACGCATGCGACGGAGCCACGCCGGCCTGGCGGGTGACCAGCGTCCATGCGGTCCGCTTCGCCGCAGCGGACCAGACCGTGTCGACCCTCGAAGGCCCGGTCACGGCCGACGCCGGCGATGCGATCGTGACCGGCGTCCTCGGCGAGGAATGGCCGGTGCCGCTCGCCGAATTCCGCCGCACCTACTCGCCGGCCGGCCGCACGTCGTTCGGCCAGCCCGGTGCCTACCTGCGGCGCCGCGAGCGGGTCGTCGCCGCGCCGGTCGCCGCCGCGCCGCGCCGGCGCGTCGCCGGCGGCATGCTGACCGGCGAGCCGGGCGACTTCCTGGTCCGCGACCGGCAAGGGCGGGAGCGGATCGTCGCGCGCAATGTCTTCGCGCGGACCTATGTCTGGGACCCGCCGGCACGCACCGGGCCGGCGTGCGAAACCGCCCGCTACGCGCGGTTCGAGCGCGATCTGCATCGCGATGGCCGCTCGGAGGCCGTGCTGGCGGGTCTCGGCCGGATCGGCGGCGTCATCGACCGGATCTTCCGGCGTTGCCTCGGCGCCAACCCGGCCACCTGGTTGGGCGGCACCGCGCATCGCGATCGCCGCAACAGGCTCGCGGCCCGCTACGCGGAGCTCGCGGACGGTGCCGCGATCGCCGCCGCCGGTGCCGGCGCGCTCGCGATCACGCTGGCGCTCGTGCCGCTCGCGGCCGGCCTGCGGCCGGCGACTGCGGCCTGGCCGGCGCTGGCGATCTTCGGCGCCGCGACCCTCGCCGCGCTGGCCGTGCTCGACCGCCACTTGCCGGACTGGCGAATGCGGGCGAGCGACTACCGCACACTCGCCGATTCGTCGCTCTTCCCGACCTCCGAGCCGCAGGCGATCGAACCGGGCGGCCCATGGTGGCAGGTCGTTTCGCAGGCCAACGCCGCCGAAGCCGCCGAAGCCGCCTACGCCGCCGGCACCGCCGGTGGCCCGGGCGGCACGCCGGACCACCCTGCCGACATACCGCCGCGGCTGCAAGCGGTCCGGGACCGGTGCCAGTACTACGGCACGCTGGCCGCGACCTCGGCCGCGATCGTCCGCAACGGTCAGGCGGCAGCGACTCTCCTCACGGCCGTTGCCGCCGTCGGCTTCGTGCTGGCCGCCGTGTCGCACCGGCCTGGCCTGCTGCCGCTGGCTGCGGTGCCGGCCGCGTGGGCGGGCGCGCTGCGGGTGGCGATCGCGGCGCTCGAGGTCGAACGCCGGCGAGACGCAGCCGGGTCGGCGGCGGCCGGCCTGGGCCGGGTGCTCGGCGAACTGGATGCCGCGCTGCCAGCCGGCAGCGCGGCAGACGCGCGCGTGGCCGACGCATTCGACCAAGCCGGCCTCATCATCCGGACAGCCTCGCTGCAGCGCTGCGGTGCCCCCGCAACCGCACCGGCCGAGCGCATGCGCTCCGATCATTGACGATCCTTGGTCCGACACGACATGCTGACCCCGCAAGCCATCCCCCGCTTCATGACCTGGATCACCGTCGGCGCGGCAGTCACCGCGGTGGTGCTCGGCTTCATCGGCTTCAACCGGCTGCACCTCGGCCACGCCGAGGGCATGTGGGCCGAAAACCCGGTCGGCCGCTTCTTCGATCACCTCTATTTCTCGCTGTCGATGCTGACGCTGATGGCACGGCAGACCTACGGCGAGCCGTTCCTGATGGCTGGCCGCTGGTTCGGCGTCGTGTTCTTCTTCTCGGCGGTCATCCGCGTGCTGCTGCCGCAGACGCTCAAGGCGCTGAACCAGTGGCAGATCCGTCGGATGAGCGGCCATACCGTGGTCTTCGGCGTCGGTTCCCGCGGTCGCGCCTTCCTGCAGGACCTGGCCCGGCAGGGGCCGGTGGTCGGCTTCGATCGCCGTCCGCACGAGGAGCTCGGACTCGGCGACCTGGTCGCAGAGCTGCCGATCCGCCTGCTGTGCGGCGACGCCACCGTGCGCCTCGACCTCGAGCGCACCAACGTGCGGCGCGCGCGGCGAGTCATCGTCTGCATCGGCGGCGACGCGGTCAACCACGCGGTGGCGCGCGAGGTGCTGGCGTTGTTGCGCACCCGCGGCCGCTCGCGGGCGTTGCACGACACGCCGCTCGACATCATCGTGCCGTGCGTCGATCAGTCGTTCGCGCAGGATCTGATCGGCGAACTCGACGGTGCCCCGCTCGCCAATGTCCGCCCGTTCAACTTGCAGGCCAACGCCGCCCGTACGCTGCTGCTGCACCACCCGTGGCTGCTGGCCGGCGAACGCCTGTTCGAGAGTCCGCGCCACTGGCTGTTCGTCGGCTGGGACGACTACGCCGACGCGCTGCTGGTCGCGAGCCAGACGCTCGGCGCCGGCCTGGATGGCGGTGCGCCGTCGGTGACGGCCTTCGTCACCGATCCGGACGCGATCCGGGGCCTGTTGGCAGCCAAGTATCCGCAGGCGCAGCCGCAGCTGCAGCGCTTGTCGTTCGGCCGGCTGAATCCGCTCGGCACCGTTGCGGCCGGCGATTTCGACGAGGCGAACCGACGAGCACCGATCGGCGCGATCTTCGTGTTCGGGCGCGACGACAGTGCCGCGTTCACGGCGGCGCGGCGGATGCGCCGGCTCGGCTCCGAGCGCGGCGGCCTGAACCTGCCGGTCTTCGTCCGGATGAACGACGCGTCCGCGTTCGATTCCGGGCTGAAGCCGCTGGCGGCAATCCATGCGCTGTCGCGGACCGTCGAACCGTTCGGCGGCCTGGCCGAAGCGTGTTCGGAGAGCGCGCTGCACGACTGGGAGGAAATGCTCGCGCGCGACGTCCACGACGGATACCGCGAGCACCTCGCCGCGCGCGACCGCGACCGCGACGGTGCCTCGCGCCGGTCCGGGCGCAGCTGGGCCGAGGTCGGGGAAATTCTGCGCGACTCGAACCGCCGCGCGATCGACCATCTGCCGGTCAAGCTGGCACGGCTCGGGCTGATCGTGCGCGGCGCGCTGCCGCTGCCCCGGTTCGCGGTACCGTTGCGCGATGCCACCGAGACCCGGATCATGCAGATCGAACACGCGAGCTGGATCGCCGAGCGCCGGTTCGCCGGCCGGGCGGCCGGCGGCGGGTCCGGCAACGATATCGTAGCCGGCTCGGCCAGCGATGGCGGCGGCTCCACCAGCGATGGCGGCGACGCCGCCGGCGATCTGGCCGGCGGCGCGGCCGCCGGCAGCGGTGTCGGTGCGCTGCCGGTCCGGCACTACGAGCCGTTCCGCAAGCTGTTCGAGCGCCCCTATGTCCCGAGCGATCCATGGCTGCGGGGCTGGATCGCGACCCGTCATCGCGCCGGCGACGGCGCCTGGCGCGAGCGGATCCTGACCGTCGCCGCGCTGCCGTCGCTCGGCGACGTCGCGGCGAGGACCCTGGATGCGAGGCTGCGCTCGTTTCTCGGCGAGCAGGTGCTGGACCAACGGCTCGGCAACGACGGACAGGAGTACTGGACTTTGGTGACCCCTCTCGATTCGCGACACGACATCCAGCTGATACGGTCGCTGCTGCGGGTGCTGGGCAGCACGGCTGCCGGCACACCGCGATCGCAGCGCTACCGCGTCGTCGTCGTGCGGCCGGTGCGCGCCGACGCGGATACCGGTCCGGACCGCAGCGGGCTCGATGCGATCGCCGTGTTCGGCGCGCGGACGCCGATCGACTATCTGCTGGAGCTGCCGGCCTCGCCGCCCCGCCCCGACGGCTCCGGCAGCGCAGCCGGTGCCACCGCCGCGATGCTCGCGTACATGGCGGGGCGCAGCGATGAAACGCTGGTTTTCGGCACCGCGTCGGACCGTCCCGATGCGCTGGTCGATGCCGACGCACCGTCGAATGCCGAGATGCCGGCCGCCGCATCAGCATCGGACGCCGTCGATGCGACCCACGACGGTCGCTGGGTGCCCGTCCTCGCGCCGCTCTATCGCAGCGCGGCGGGCCGGGTCGTCGCGCTCGACGGCGGGCAGCGATGAACCGATCGACCGGCAGCGCGCTTCGCTCCGCGGCAACGCCGGAGGGGTTGCCGACCGTATTGCCGGCGGCGCTACCGGTCGCGCTGCAGGTCGCGCTGGCGGCGCTGCTCGCGATCGGCGGCACAGCCGGGCCGCATCCGGCGCAGGCCGCACGGATCGCCCCGGTCGCCCAGGCGGCGACGCCAGCCGTGACGCAGCCGGCGCCGGAGGTCGAGGCGCTCCGGCAGGCACAGGCACTGGTCGAGGACGGCGCGCACGGCGACGCGCGCGCCGTCGCCGTCCGCGCCTACGAGCTCGCGCGCACGGCTGGGGACACCGCGGTGCTCGCCCAGGCCACGCTGCTGCTTGCCGAGCTCGCGCGGATCGATGGCGATCTGGCCACCGCCGGACGCCAGCTCGAGTTCGCCGATACGCTGCTGCGGTCGCTCGCACCCGATCCGCTCGCGCTGTCGGCGCTGCTGCAGCTGGCGCGGGCGAACCTGCTGCTCGCCCGGGCCGAGCCCGGGCCGGCCGGCCCGGCGTATCGCGATGCGGCCGCGCTCGGCCGGCAAGCCGGCGACGATCTGCTGGTCACCCGCGCGATGATCGGAGAGCTCGCGCTGTCATCGCCGCGCGAGGCCTTCCCGCGCCATGCCGCGCTGCGAGATGCGACGATCGCACGGATCGACCGGATGCCGGCGAACGAGCGGCGCGACCGCCTCGTGCTCGAGCTGGCCAGCGCGACCGGCACCGATCCGGTCACCCGGCCGGCGGCCGGCGATACCGTGCTGTCCGACTGGATCGGCGAGCGGCTCGCGACGATCGCCGGATCGGCCGGCGAGCCGCGCCGGCGGTCGCTGGCGAACGGACTGCTGGCGCGCTGGCACGAAGCCCGGGGCCGCCCGCTGCAAGCGCTCGATCACGCCCGCCGTGCCGCGTTCGATGCTCAGGACCATCCGGAGCTGCAGTACCGGTGGCTCTGGATGAGCGGGCGCCTGCTCGAGCAGGCTGGCGACGCCGACGGGGCGATCGCCGGCTACCGGCTCGCGGCGCAGGCGCTCGACACGCTGGCGGACCGCACCGCCGATCCGCGCCTGGCCGCCGACGCCACGTCGGTCGGCACCTCGCTCGCGAACCTGCTGCTGCGGAAATCGTCGGCGCTGCGAGGCCAGCCCGCGGCCGCCGCACTGCTGCGCGAAGCGCGGCGCAGCATCGAGTCGCTGAAGGCCGCCGAGCTGCGCGACTATTTCCGCGACGACTGCGTCACCGAGCTGCAGGCGCGGATCACGCCGATCGACCAGGTGCCGGCCGGCACCGCCGTGATCTATCCGATCCTGCTGCCGGACCGGCTGGAACTGCTGGTCAGCCTGCCGGGCGACATCCGCCAGGTCACCGTCGAGGTCGACCGCGACCGGCTGGTCACCGTGGTTCGCGATCTGCGCGCCGCGCTGGAGAAACGCACGACCCGCGAGTATCTGCCGCTGTCCCGGCAGATGTACCGGTGGCTGATCGAACCGATCGCGGCACTACTGGCCGCGGAGAAGGTCGACACGCTGGTGTTCGTTCCGGACAGCGCACTGCGGCTGATCCCGATGGCGGCGCTGCACGACGGCAATCGCTTCCTGATCGAGCGGTTCGCGATCGCGGCGACGCCGGGCCTCGACCTGACCGACGCGCGGCCGCTGCCGGCGCAGCGGATCGACGCGCTGCTGGCCGGCGTCTCGAAGGCGGTGCAAGGGTTCCCGCCGCTCGCGCGGGTGCCGGCCGAGTTGTCCGCGATCCGTTCGACGATCGGCGGCCTGCTGTTGGAGGATGAACGATTCGCGCTGCAGCGGTTCGCGCAGGCGCTCGAGCGCCAGCCGTTCACCGTCGTGCATATCGCGTCGCACGCCGAGTTCGACCCGGATCCGGCCCGTTCCTTCGTCGCCGCGTTCGACGACAAGATCGGGCTCGAACGGCTCGGCGAACTGGTCGGCGTCAGCCAGTACCGGACGCGGCCGATCGAGCTGCTGGTCCTGAGCGCCTGCCAGACCGCCACCGGCGACGAGCGCGCGGCGCTGGGGTTGGCCGGCATCGCGGTCAAGTCCGGCGCCCGCAGCGTGGTCGCCGGACTCTGGGCGGTCGACGACGTCGCCGCGGCGACGCTGATGACCGATTTCTATGCCGGGCTCGGCCGCCCGCCGGCGTCGCGGGCCCGGGCGCTGCAGCGCGCGCAGATGCGGATGATCGCCGACCGCCGCTATACCCATCCCGGCTTCTGGGCACCCTTCCTGTTGATCGGAAACTGGCTGTGAACACGATCCGCTACCGCTCGCAAGCTGCCGCCGCCGCCGCGCTGACCGGCGCGGCGTTGCTCGGCATCGGAACGGCGCTCGCCGCATCGGGGACGCTGCCTCCCGTACCGGGAGCGCTGCTCGCCGCATCGGGGACGCCGCTCGCCGCACCACCCGGCGACCGCCCGGCACCAGCCGCCGCGGCATCGCGACCTGCAGTGACCGGGCGCTGGTTCGTCGCCGTGGCCGATTCCCCGGCCGAGCCATCGCTGCCCCGCTATGTCGCGCCCGGTTATGCTTCCCGGGAACCGCCGGTCCGGATCCTCGGCTCGACCAACCGGGGCACGCACGACGAGTCGCTGTCGATCGCGGTGATCGCGCCGGACCACGTCGGCCTGACGGCGACCGCCCAGCCGACGCTGTACTGGTTCGCATCGAACGCGATCACCGGTGCCGTCGAGCTGACGATCCAGGACGAGACCGCCGAAAAGCCGCTGGTCGAGACCCGGCTGCGCCCGGCGCGCGATCCGGGCCTGATCGCGGTCCGGCTCTCCGAGCTCGGCGCGTCGCTGGCACCCGGACGCGACTACCGCTGGTCGATCTCGGTGATCGGCGATCCGAACAACCGCTCGAAGGACGTCGTGACCAGCGGATTCATCCGGCGCACCGGCCCGGCCACCGAATCGCCGGCCGCCGGCAAGACACCCGCCGCAGCCGGCCCGGCGCCGTCGGTGTTCTCGCTGGCCGAGAACGGGCTCTGGTACGACGCGATCGCGCTGCTCGGCGAGCAGATCGCGCGCTCGCCGAACGACCCGACGCTGCAGCGGCAGCGGGCGGCGCTGCTGCGCCAGGTCGGGCTCGACGCGACCGCGGAGGCTCCTAGCGCGTCTGCACGGTGACCCGGAAGTGGATGCCCTTGTCCTGGAGATCGTCGCCGCGCGGTGACAGCCGCCGGAAGCCGTGGCCGTAGGCGATCTCGGCGAATGCGCGCGAAGGCAGGCTCCAGCGGGCGACGACCCCGGCGCTGCCGAGCGAGCGCGGCGACGGCGTCGGCGTGCCGCGATTGCCGGTCACCGCGTAATCGATGAACGGTGCGATCTGGAACTCGCCGATCGCGCTCGAATCGGGCGAGCGCCGCAGCCAGCGATCGATCGACTGGCGCCATTCGAGCGACAGGATCAGCGCCTGATCCCGGACCAGCGCGCTCTCGCGGTAGCCGCGTACCGTGTTCGCGCCGCCGACCGCGATCTTCTCCAGCGGCAGCAGCGTATCGCTCGCCCATTGGAAGTCGGACCGGAAGTACAGCTGCCCGGCGGTGTCCTCGAACCGCCGCAGCCACTGCAGCTGGCCCTGCATCGATACGAAGCGCCCATCCGGGCGGCCGGCGCCGGTGGTGGCGCCGAACGCATCGATCCCGACGTTGATGCCGGTGCGCACCGCCAGCGCCTGGGCGGCGCTGCGGCGGAACATCTCGTGGAACAGCCGCAGCGCCGACACCGCGCTACGGCCGTTCTCGACGCCCGGCGAGAACGAGAACGGCTCGCCGAGCAGCCAGGTCTGATTGCGCTTGCGCTCGAGCGCGATGCCGAGGCTGTGCCCGTGGTCGGGCGTCGACGCGAACGGCCGGCTCAACCCGATCGACCAGATCCGGGTCCGGCTGCGGATGTCGAGCTCCGAGAACGGCGCTTCGACCACCAGCGAATCGCTCGAGTCGGCGCGCAGGTTCAAGGTCAGGTCGTTGACGGTCAGCGGCAGCGAGTAGTCGGCGCCGATGTCGTCGAGGCGACGGGCCAGTCCCAACCGCAACAGCAGCGGATCGCTGCGCCCGGTCAAGCTGCGCGCCGACGCGAACAGCTGCGCCCGGATCGGCCCGATGCTCGGCGAACGGTTGTTCGCGATCGTCAGGCCGCCCTGCCACAGCGGCGCCTCCTGCACGTCGACCGCCAGGACCGATTCGCCCGGCGCGTTGCCGGGCGCCAGGTTGGCCCGCAGCCGGTCGATGATCGGCCGCTCCTGCAGCTGCCGGAGCCGGTCGGCCAGCGCGCCGACATGCAGCGGCGTGCCGGCGGCGGACAGCAGCCGTTCGGTCAGATAGCGCTCGTTCAGATGGTGCGTGCCGCTGACGTCGACCCGGGTCAGGCGGCCCTCGACGATCGCGATCGTCACGACGCCGCCGCTGACCGGTTGATCCGGTATCCGCGCACCGGAGTTCACGTAGCCATGCCGGACATACCACTGCGTCAGCTCGCGGCGCGCCGTCTCGAGATCCTCGGCGGTCAGCTCGCGGCCCTCGAACGCCGACAGCACCTCGCGCCGCAGCTCGTCGGTGCTCCAGCGCGTGTTGCCGGTCAGCTCGAAACGCCTGACCAGCAGCTTCGCGACGCCGCCGGGCCGCACCGGCACCGCGGCGGGTCGTGGGGTGGACGGTGTCGCGGGTTGCCGGGTAGACGGCGTGGCGGGCGACGCGCTGCCGGGCGGTGCCGAAGGTGCGCCGCTCAGCGGGACTTGCGCCCGGACGAGCGCGGCATCGATCGCGGCGAGCCCGCCAACCAGGAGCCAGATCGCGACGCGCAGACTGCTAGCGCGCACAGGCAACGTCGATCCGGGCCGGTTCCCGCTGGCTGGCCGCGCCGGCCTGGGGCCGGCCGCGGCCCGCGCTTGCCGTCCGATCGACGGCCGACCGAGCGGCGGCAGAGCGGCTGGCAGCCGCGCGATCGGCCGCTGCGCCGGAGAAGATCGTCGCCGAGTCGGCCGACTCCGGCCGCGGCGAGCGTGCCGGCCGGCCGGACACAATGAAACTGCTCGCGGTCGCGGCCCGCCGTTCGGCGCACGGCGTCCGGACCAGGCCCGCCGCATCGAGGTAGACCGCGTTCAATGCCCGCAGGCCACCGGAGACGTCCCCGACCTGCCCTTCGACCCGGACGGTGCCATCGACGCCGAATGCCGACGACGCGGTGATCGCGGCATCGGGCGACACCAGCAGCGCGCCGCCGTCGATGATCTGGATCGTGATGTTGCCGCCGCTGCCATTGACCGCGTTCGCCTCGATCCGGCTGCCGCCCTGCAGCACGACGAAGCGGGGATCGATGACGATGTTGCCGCCGTCGCCGCCGCCGAACGCCGAGGCCATCACGCGGCTGCGCTGCAGGACCACCAGCGCCGGCGTCAGCAGCGTGACGTTGCCGCCGCTGGTCGCGCTCGCCGACCCGGTCTCGATCGACGCATCGGTCAGCCGGATCCCGTCGCGCGCCGACAGCGTGAGGTTGCCCGCCTGCCCGCTACCGTCACTGTTCGCTGCGACCGTCGCGCCACTGCGAAGGGAGATCCGCCCGGCCGACAGCTCCACCGCGCCGCCGCGCCCGTCGCGGAATGTCGCGCTGGAGATTCCCGCGCGATCTGAGAAGTCGAGTAGCCCGTCGACCTGGATCAGGACGGCGCCGGCCGGCCCGCCGGCTATTGTCGACGCGCTGATTTGCCCGCCCGAGATCGACGCGGAAGCGCCGCGCAGCGTGATGTCGCCGGCCCGGCCGTCGGTCAGGGTGGACGAATTGATGGCCGCATCGGTGAACGACAGCGTGCCGCCGGTAATGGTCACGGCACCGCCCTGCCCGATTGCCTGCCCACCGTCGGCGTCGACCTGCGAAGCGCTCGAGATGGACGACGAAGCGATCCGGATCTGTGGTGCGGCCAGCACGATCGTACCGGCGTTGCCGCTGCCTCTGGTCGAGTTCCGGATCGCGCTGCTGCCGTTCACGTCCAGCACGCCGCCCGAACGAAGCGAGACGACCCCGGCGTTGCCCGGACCGGCGGTCCCGGCGGAGACTGTTGCACCATCGGAGACGGCGAGCCGTTCGCTCGCTGCGAAGTCGATCGATCCGCCCGAACCGGTGCCGAACGAAACCGAGCTGACGACGCTGCCCGGCCCGGATACTTCGAGATCCCGGGCGATCACGGTGACTTCGCCGGCCGGGCCGGCGCTCGACGTGCTGGCGCTGATCTTGGTGCCACCGACGATCCGGACCGAATCGCCCTCGATACGGACACTGCCGCTGGCGCCGCTCCCCGGTTCACCCGGCAGGGGCTCGTACGATTCAGCCGAGATGATCGTCGCGTCGAGTACCACGGCCGGCGCCACGACGACGATCCGGCCGCCGCGGCCGGCGCCGTTGGTGGTGCTGCCGACGCCGGTTCCGCCGGTGATCCGCAAGCTGCTCGTGGCCCGGATCTCGATGTCACCGGCGTCTGCGGCGCCGCCTGCCAGGCCGCTGATCGAGCCGCCCTGCAGCGTGACCTCCGGCGCCTGCAGGCTCACCGAACCGGCGGCGCCGCGGTCGAGCCCGCTGGCGATCACGTACGAACCATCCGCCATCCGGATCGAGCGGCCGGCCGACAGTGCGACACGAGCGCCCTGGCCGCCGCCGGCATTCGACGTGGCGATGTAGGCATTGTCGGCCATCTCGATGTGCGCGCCGCCGACCGCCAGCGCACCGCCGGAACCGGTCGACCCGGGATGCAGCTGGACGACGATCGACCCGTCGCCGGACAGCACGACGCGATCGTCGGCACGGACGACGATGTCGCCGACCGCACCGGCGCCGTAGGCGAAGCCGACCACGCTGGCGTCGCCGATCAGGATGCGGGCGGCGTTCAGCGTGATCGTGCCAGACGGGCCGCTGCCCTCGGTCGCGCTCCCCAGCGCACTGCGGCCGGCCACTGGATCGCGCGATCCCTGCAGACTCAACGTGTCGCGCACGGCGATCGCGATCGGCGCGCCGGGCACCGCACCGGATGCGAGGCCTTTGATCGACGCGGCATCGCGCAGCACGAACGAATCGCCGCGGATGTCGACGGCACCAGCGGCGGGCGCGGCCTCGGTGGCCACCTCGATCGACGCCCGCTGCTCGAACACGATCTGCCCGCCACGGATCGAGATGCCGCGCCCGTCGGTCTGCGTGATCGCCGCATCGCCGGTCATCAGGACGGCTCCGCCGAGCGCGACCGAGTCGACCGCGCCCGATCCGGCCAGCGCCAGTTCGCCGCGCGAGCTGACGCCGTCGATCGCGATCCGCCCGCCGTTCGAATGGAGCCAGGTCCCGCCGGCAACGCCGTCACTCGAGGTCCCGTTGGACAACACGACTTCGCCGGCGCTGAAGGTCAGGTCGCCGCCGGGCCCGGCCTGGATCGCGACGTCGCCCGGGAGGGCGGGCAGATGGGCGCGTGCGCCGGCCAGCGAAATCGGTGCCGGCCGATCGGACAGGAAGCCGAACGCCGCCGGCGGCGCCGACGTCAGCACGCTCTGCGCCGGGGTCCTGGCGTCGAAGCGCGCGCCGTCGGCGAAGCGCAGGTAGTCGGCGGTGCTGGCATGGAAGCTGCCGTCGACCAGCAGCGCCGCGTTCGGACCGAAGGCGATGCCCCACGGATTGATCAGGAACAGGTTCGCGCCGGGGACCTCGGACCGCAACAGGCCGTCGATCGCCGACGGCGCGCCGCCGGTGACGCGGGCGATCACGTTGCTCAGGCCGCCCGGGCCGGTGAAGGTCGCCCGTTCGCCGGCCTGCAGATTCAGCGTGCCGAAGCTGTGGAACAGATTCGCTCCGCGGGTCGTGCCGAGCGTCGCCGGGATCTGGAAATCGGGGCCGGTCAGCGTCAGCTGCGGCCCGACCGTACCGTCGAGCGTCACCTGGGCCTGCGCCACCGGCGCTGCCAGCGCGAGCAGCAGCGCGCACAGTCCCGGCCGCAGCCCAGCCCCGGTCGTCGTTGCCCCGCCAGCCGTTGCCGCGTTCATGGGGGTTGCCCCAGGGTGTCTCATGCCATCTCCCGTGCGGGCAGGAAGCCCTCGAACAGCGACTCGCGCAGATCGGCCTCGGCCAGCGCCTGCCCGATCACCGCGAGCCGTGGCGCATTCGCCAGCGCGTTCAGCCGCTGCAGACCGAGCGACGGCGCCTGGTCCGCGATCCGGCTGAGCGGCCCCTGGAGCGCGGACCGCTCGGGCAGCCGCGCGAGCAGCTGCGTCAACCCCTGCCGGGACAATTCGACGTTGAAGCGCAGGTACGAGAAAAACCCGGCGCCGTCCGACTGGCCGGTCAGCGTGCCGAGTTCGGCGTCGATCGGATCGCCGTGACGGCAGCGGCCAATGGTCCGGCACAGCACATCCTGCTGGATCGACATCGACGTCATCAGCGCCGGGATCACGTCCCGGACCTGTCCCAGCAGATTCACGGTCCCGCGCAGCGACTTGCGATCGATCGCGGCGGCCAGACCGGTCCCGAACGACACCAGCAGCAGGCGCTCGGTGCCGGTCGGCCAGCCGAGCCGATAGGCCGGGTGCGTGGCCATCTGGTAGAGCTGGAACGCCGGGTTGAAATACGGCGTCAGGCCACCGTCGACGAACAGGAACCGGGAACTGCCGACGCGCACTTCCTCGGGCGCGAAATAGACCGGCGCCGCGGTGCTCGCGCGGACCAGCTGCCACAGCGGCAAGCGCAGATTCGAGTCCGGACGACCGGGTTCATTGAACATCGCGTTCGGATTGTTCGAGATCGGCCACGGTGAATCGGTGTTGGCGTTGCGCATGCACAGCAACAGCAGTGTCCGGACGTTCTCGCTGCCGAGCAGCGTCTGCTCGCCCAGCTCGCGCTTGAGCATCTCCGCGAGCGGGCTGCGCTTGTGCAGGCCGGTCCGCAGTCGCCAGAGCCGCGCCTGCTCGAACATCTGCGCCAGCTCGGCGCCGTACAGACGATCGATGTCGTCGACGGTCCGGCCCATCGCCAGCGCCGCCGCGATGATCCCGCCGGTGCTGGTGCCGGCGAAGTAGTCGACGCAGTCGGCGAGGACCAGATCCGGCCGGTTCCAGCGCCGCCGCATCAACGCCTCGAATGCCCGCAGCAGCTGGAGCGTCAGCACCCCCCTGATGCCGCCGCCGTCCAGCGCGACCAGAATCCTTGGCGTACCCGGCGGCTTGGCGAGAATCTCCCGAACGGAACGATGCAGTTGCACCTGCCCTCCCACAGGGGCGAACGGCGGTGCATTCTGATGCAGATCACGGCGGGTGACAACAACTGACGCACCCCGGCCCGCCCCTCGCTGTCAAACCGGTCGACGAAACCAGCCGAACCTGGATGCGTGGCGATCGCGCTGCAGTCGATTCAGCAAAATCCGGCAACGTCCGGCCGCATGATGTCAAGATTCAGGCGGGCGCGGGCAACGGAGCTGGCCGACATGAAACGGAACTGGCCGACATGATCCTGGTGGCGCATCGCTGGGGCAGACTGGTCGCGGCGGCGGCGGCGCTGGCGCTGCTATGCGCTTGTGCGACCGTCGACAACGCCGACTCCCGGATGGAGGCGATCAACCGCAACATCACCGATGCCAGGAACAAGGCGATCCTGCTGAACATCGCGCGGGCCAGCTACGGGCACCCGCTGAACTTCGTCGCAATCACCAGCATCGGCGGCAATCGCTCGCTGGGCGGCGGGTTCGGCCTGCCGTCGCTGATCCTCGGCCCGACCCTCGGCAGCGACCCGCGCCACTACGTCTTCGGCGGCAACGCGGTCAGCGGCTCGGCCAGCAACAACTTCAATATCAATCCGCTGGAGAGCAAGGAGTTCTACACCGGCCTGCTCGCGCCGCTCGACCTGGAGACCGCCCAGTTCTTCATCTCCCAGGGGTTCCCGCGGGAGATCGTCTTCTATCTGTTCGTCGACTGGCTCGTGATCCGCGGCAGCGGCGGCACCGCGCACGTGGCGAACGATCCCGACAGCCCGGCCTTCTCCCGCTTCGTCGACTACATGCATCGCGCCGTCGACTACGGACTGTCGCTCGAACGCTTCGGCCCGTCCAATGCCGCGCGCCTGTGCTTCGACGAGGCGCGGGCGCTGAAGCCGCTCGGGTCGCTCGGCCCGGTCTGCGGCGACGGCCAACCGTCGAAGGGCATTCGGAATTTCGTCGAAGGTGCTTATGGCGCGGTCACGGTCGAGCTGAAGATCCGCTCGACCTACCAGATCTTCCAGTACCTCGGACGCCTGAGCCGCAGGGACGCGAGCGGCAAGGTGGCGCTGGTCTCCCCGGAACTGCAACGCGCCGGCGAAGCGCGGCCGGGCCTGTTTCCGCTGCTGCGCGAGGATGCCGGCGAATTCTGTCTGACCAGCGTGCAGTATTCGCGCGAGCACCTGTGCGTGCCGTTCGACGGCAACGAGATCGGCGGCCGGGTGCTCGATCTGCTGTCGATCCTGGTCGCGCTCAGCAGCAGCGTTCGTGATCTGCCGACGATGCAGACCATCCGGATCACGCAATGAGGAACAGCGGGCCGATCACGAAGCCGCTCAGGAAGGTCGCGCGCGAATAGTCGCAGCGGTCACGCGCCCGCGCCGAACCAGGCCTCGATCTGCCGTGCGGTCAGGTTGGCGCCGCACAGGACCGTGGCGACCCGCCGGCCGGCGAAATCGGCGCGATGCCGCAGCAGGCCGGCCAGGCCGGCAGCGCCGGCCGGCTCGATCAGGCGGCCGATCCGATCGTGCGCGAAGTGCATCGCCGCGAGCAGGTCCTGGTCCGAGACCAGCAGGACGTCGTCGATGGTGGAGCGCATCGACGCGAGCGCGAACGGCACCGGCAGCCGCACCGCGATGCCGTCGCCGATCGTGTCGGCGGTCGCGGTCGGCACGACCCGCCCGGCACGCCATGACAGCGCCATGCAGGGTGCGCGTTCGGCGGCGACGGCGATCACCCGGGTCGCTGGCGAAACCGCCTTCAGCCAGCAGCCGACGCCGGTCGCCAGCGCGCCGTTGCCGAGCGGCACGAGCACGGCGTCGACGCTGCCGATCGCGTCGGTGATCTCCGCCGCGATCGTGCCGGCTCCTTCCGCGATCGCGGCGCTCGCGCCGTCCTCGACGAACACCTGGCCGTGCCGCTCGGCATGGCTGCGCGCCAATGCCTTCGCCGCATCGAAATCGGCACCGCCGATGACGACCTCGGCACCGAAACGGCGCATCGCCTCGATCTTGGCGGTGTTGGCACCGTCGGCGGCAAAGATCGTCACCGAGTGGCTGCGCCGGCCGGCGTTGTACGCCAGGCCCTGGCCGAAGTTGCCGGCGGAAGCCGCGACCACCGCGACGCCTGCGGCGAGCTCGGTCGCGACGAACAGACCGGTGCCGCGCCCCTTGAAACTGCGGATCGGATTCTCGGTTTCGAGCTTCAGATGAAGCGCGAAACCGAGTTCGCGGTCGAGCCCGGGATCGGCGAGCAGCGGCGTATCCAGGAATACCGGATCGATCAGCCGGCGGGCTGCCCGGATCCGGTCGGCCGATAGTTCGTGTTGCACTGGCATCTGCGCATGATAGAGTGGGTAGAGTGGGCTGCTGCATCTTCCGCGTGACATCGCGGGCGTACTCGCAGGAGCATCGCGTTTACCACTGCAGGCCCGCGTAAACATCACGGGCCCGCGTAAATTCTGCATGACCCGTGACCGAGTTCCACGCCGATCTGCACATCCATTCCAAGTATTCCCGCGCCACCAGCCGTGACCTCGACCTCGAGCATCTCGCCTGGTGGGCGGCGCGCAAGGGCATCACGGTCGTCGGCACCGGCGACTGCGTGCATCCGGCCTGGCTCGCCGAGCTGAAGGACAAGCTCGAGCCGTCCGGTGACGGCCTGTTCTGCCTCAAGCCCGAGATCGATGCCGCGGTCGCGAAGACGCTGCCGCCGGCCTGCCGCACGCCGGTGCGGTTCATGCTGTCGACCGAGATCTCGACGATCTACAAGAAAGGCGAGCGCACCCGCAAGATCCATCATCTGGTCTACCTCCCCGACTTCGCAGCAGCCGACCGGCTTGCCGCGAGCCTTGCGCGGATCGGCAACATCGCGTCGGACGGCCGGCCGATCCTCGGCCTCGACTCGCGCAATCTGCTGGAGGTGACGCTCGAGTCGGGACCGGACTCGTTCCTGGTGCCGGCGCACATCTGGACGCCATGGTTCGCCGCGCTCGGCTCGCAGTCGGGCTTCGATTCGATCCACGAGTGCTACGGCGACCTCTGCAATCACGTCTTCGCGGTCGAGACCGGTCTGTCGTCCGACCCGGCGATGAACTGGCGCGTCTCGTCGCTCGACCGCTACCGGCTGATCTCGAATTCCGACGCGCATTCGCCCGGCAAGCTCGGGCGCGAGGCGACGCGCTTCTGCTGCGCGCCGAGCTTCTTCGCGATCCGCCGTGCGCTCGAGACCGGCGAGGGCTACGGCGGCACCGTCGAGTTCTTCCCGGAGGAAGGCAAGTACCACCTCGACGGCCACCGGGCCTGCGGCGTGCGGCTCGACCCGGCCGAGACGATCGCGAACGAAGGACGCTGCCCGGTCTGCGGCAACCGCGTTACCGTCGGCGTCGCGCACCGGGTCGAGCTGCTGGCGGACCGCGAGGAGGCCGGCCTGCCGCCGCCGACCGCCGGCGCGGTGACGAACCTCGTGCCGCTGCCCGAGATCCTGTCCGAGATCGCCGGCAGCGGCGTCGGCTCGCAGCGCGTCATGCAGGCCTACGACCGGACCACTGCGGCGCTCGGCGCCGATTTCACCGTGCTGCAGCAGGTGCCGGTCGAGGACATCGGCCGAGTCGATCCGCTGCTCGGCGAAGCGGTCGGCCGGCTGCGGGCCGGCATCGTGATCCGGCAGGCGGGCTACGACGGCGAATACGGCGTGATCCGCCTGTTCGCGGACGGCGAGCTCGACCGGCTGACGCGCGGCGATCCGCTGTTCGAGGCGCCGGTGCCGCGGCAGGTGCGGGTCTGGAACAAGTACCGGTCGAAGTCCGAAGGCGCGGATGCACCGGACGCAGCGGGCGTCACGGAGGCCATGGACGCGCCAGGGGTTGCGGACACCCCGGGCGCTGCGGACGCCTCGGGCGCTGCGGACGACCTGGGCGCTACGGACGACCTGGGCGCTGCGGACGCATCCGCGTCGGCCGGCGCGCCCGGGCCGACGCTCGCGCCGGCGCCGTCGGTGCCCTCGCCTTCGTGCCGCAGCGGCGTGCTCGCCGCGCTCGACGCGGACCAGGCGCGCGCCGCGGCCGTAGTGGCAGGGCCGCTCGCGGTCGTCGCCGGCCCCGGCTCCGGCAAGACGCGGATGCTGACGCACCGCCTCGCCCATCTGGTGCTGGAGTGCGGCGTGCCGGCGGCAGCCTGTCTCGCGATCACGTTCACGCGCCGCGCGGCCGACGAGCTGCGCGAGCGGCTGTCCGCCCTGCTGCCTGCCGACAGCGACGGCTGCGCGGTACATACCTTCCATTCGCTCGGACTCGCGCTGCTGCGCGCCGACGGCGCGGCGGCCGGCCTACAGCCGGATTTCCGCATCGCCGGCGAACGCGAGCGCACCGCCGCGCTCGCTGCCGAACAGGGCATCACGGAGGCCAAGGCCGCGCGGCTGCTGAAGGCGATCTCGCTGCTGAAGCGCACCGGCGCACAGCCCGGCGACGACGCGACTGCGGCCGCCGCCGCGGCCTGCCGCCGGCTGGCGACGGCGCGGAACTGGGTCGATTTCGACGACCTGGTCGGTCTGCCGATCGAGATCCTGGAAACCGATCCGGCGGTCGCCGCGCGCTGGCGCGACCGCTTCCGGCACGTTTGCGTCGACGAATTCCAGGATGTCGACGCGCAGCAGTACCGGCTGCTGCAGCGGCTGGTCGCGCCCGGTGGCAACATCTGCGTGATCGGCGATCCAAACCAGGCGATCTACGGCTTCCGCGGCGCGGACGCGGCCTGTTTCGAGCGTTTCGGACAGGATTTCCCGTCGGCTCGCACGGTACGGCTCGGCCGCAACTACCGCTCGACCGGCACGATCGTCACCGCTGCCGCGCAGGTCATCGGCGCCGGTACGGCGGACGACGTCACCCGGCCGATGCAGGCACCGATCGCCGTTCACGAAGCATCGACGGAACACGCGGAGGCCGAGCTCGTCGCCGCCACGATCGAGCGCCTGCTGGGCGGACACGATCTGCTGACGGCCAACCGGGAGCGCAACGCGGCGCCCGCCGGCGACGGCGAGACCGGCGGCGGTGACGCGGGCGCCGACGGCGGCCGGCCGCTCGGTTTCGGAGACTTCGCGGTGCTCTACCGGACCGATGCGCAGTCGGCCGCGCTCAGAGCGGCCCTCGACCGGGCCGGCATCCCGTTCGCGAAAAGCTCGCCGGCGCCGATCGCCGGACAGGCTGCGGTCGGTGCGCTGCTGGACGAGCTGGCGCGGCAGGATACCGATCCGCGCGGCGCCGATCTGCGCGCGCGAATCGCGACGGCGGCCGAGCAGCTCCGGCGGGTGCAGGACCAATCGGCACCGGACCGACAGGACCAACGGGTACAGGACCGGCGGATGCGCGACGACGCCGAGATCGCGGCGCTGAGCGAAGCGGCACGCTGGCTCGCCGCGCTCGCCGCGCACGGCGACGAGGCGCTGCTGCGCGAGCAGGTCGCGTTGTCGACCGAGGCAGACTTCTGGGATGGCCGCGCCGACCGCGTGTCGCTGTTGACGATGCATGCGGCCAAGGGACTCGAGTTCCCGGTCGTGTTCGTCGTCGGCCTCGAGGATGGGCTCGTGCCGTTCCGGTGGAGCCCCGCCGGGGACGGCGCCAACGAGCGCGGTGCCGGCGGTACTGACGCCGACGACAGCAATGCCGACGGTAACAGTGCCGGCGACAGCAGTGCCAACAGTAGCAGTGCCGACAGTAGCAGTGCCGGCCGGCGCGCTGCAGACGACGAGGAGCGCCGCCTGTTCTACGTCGCGATGACGCGCGCGAAGGACCGGCTGTTCCTCAGCCGCGCGCAGCAGCGCGTCTGGCGCGGCCAGAGCCGGACGCTGCCGCCCTCGCCTTTCCTGCACGACATCGCGCCGGCACTGGTCCGGCAGATCACGGCGCCGGCGCGCCGGCCGCGCGCCGAGACGCGACAGTACGATCTGTTCTGATCGATCCGGCCGATCCAGCACGATCAGCGCCGCAGCGCATCGATCGCCTGCGCCAGCGCCCGCACCGACAGCGGCGCGCTGCCCTCGGCCTTGTTGCTGAGCGTCACGTAGGCGTTCTGCCCGGCGCCGACGGTGCCGGCGATCACCCGCGTGAGCACGGCGCGCGTCTGCGGGTCCGGGTCCTGCAGCCGGTCGAACGGCTCGTACTGCCGGCGCGCCTCCTCGTAGCCGTACGCGCCATGCAGTGGATTCAGGTTCCAGCGGCACACCAGCGGCCCCGGCCACAGCGCGCGCAGGATCGGCAGCTGCTCGGCGATGCGCGGCATCTTCGCATGCAGGCCCATGCAGTAGGTCGCGCCGCCGTCGCGCAGCGCCTCGGTGAAGCGCGGTGTCAGCCAGTGCGGGTCCCGCACCTCGACCGCGACCGTGCCGTCGGGCGCCACCGCGCGCAGGTCCGGGAGCGCGCGCAGCAGCGCATGCAGACGCTCGATCAGCTCGGGCATCCGCGCCCGCCAGGCCGCCGGCAGCGGGCTGATCTGGAACACCAGCGCGCCGAGCTTGCCGGCCAGCCCGTGCAGTGCCGGCTCGACGAACGCGCCGATCGCCGAGGCGGGATCGAGGAAGTTCGGGTTGGGCTGCAGGCCGCGGCCGGACTCGTCGCGCACCATCGCGTCGGTCACCAGGCTCGGCGCCTTGACGACGAACCGGAAATCCTGCGGCACCTGCGCCGCGTACGCCGCGAACTGCGCCGAGTCGAGCGGCCGGTAGAAGCCGCGGTCGACGCTGACGGTGCGCAGCAGCGGATGCTGCGCATACGCCGCCAGCCCGTGCCGGGACAACGCCGGCTCCGGATACTCGCGATCCCAGACCAGACCGGCCCAGCCGGGATAGGTCCACGACGAGGTGCCGAGGCGCAGGTTCGGCGGCAGCCGCGCGGCGAGCGCGACCAGGTCGGGATCGCGTGGCGCCGGTCCCACCTTGGAGCGGCGCCCGGACGATCGATCGCCGGGTTCGGAGAAGCCGGGCTCGGAGAAGAGCGGGTTCTGCACGAACGAGAGTGTCTCACTCTCTCGTGCGCCCCCGGATGGGACAGCAGCTCGGCCTGGCGAGCGGTAAACGCATGCATCGATTCGCCGCGCTCGATCAGGAAGTAGCGGAACGCCTCGGCCACCGGCGACATCGCCGAGACCTACGGCGTGCCGGTCGAGGAGATCCGGCGCGGCATCGCCAGCTGCGTCCGCAAGGTCGACATCGACACCGACATCCGGCTCGCGATGACCGGCGCGATGCGGCAGCTGTTCAGCGAGCAGCCGGCGGAGTTCGATCCGTGCAAGGCGCTCGCGGCCGCCCGGAAGGCGGCACGCGGCATCTGTGAGGCCCGCTTCGAGGCTTTCGGCTGCGCCGGCCAGGCCGCCCGCATCAGGCCGCTGCCGCTCGGCGCGATGGTGAAGCGCTATGTGAGCCGCTATGAGACGAGAGATGGCGGAGCGGACGGGGCTCGAACCCGCGACCCCCGGCGTGACAGGCCGGTATTCTAACCAACTGAACTACCGCTCCGAACTTGCTGCAAGCGCTCGATCGACGCCGACGCTATCGCCGGTCCGATGTTGGTGGGTGCTGAGAGTCTCGAACTCCCGACCTACGCCTTGTAAGGGCGCCGCTCTACCAACTGAGCTAAGCACCCGGCCGCGTTTGCCACAGCCAGCGAGTATAACAGCAGTGCGCCGGCACTTTCAAACGCACGCGAGCCGCCGTATGCCGGCCGCCGCGCAGTGCGACGGCCAGGCACCTGCGGCTCGCAGCGTCAGTGCGCGACGACGCCGCCGTCGGTGCTGCCTGCGCCCTTGGCGGGGCTCGCCGGCGACGGCGTCGCTGCGGCCAGGTCCTCCTCCGGCAGCGGCTCCGGCATCCGCTCGAGCGCCAGCTCCAGCACCCGATCGATCCACTTGACCGGGATGATCTCGAGCTTGTTCTTGACCGTGTCCGGAATCTCGGCGAGATCCTTGACGTTCTCTTCCGGGATCAGCGCCACCTTGATGCCGCCGCGCACCGCCGCCAGCAGCTTCTCCTTGAGGCCGCCGATCGGCAGCACCTCGCCGCGCAAGGTGATCTCGCCGGTCATCGCGACGTCGGCACGCACCGGAATGTCGGTCAGCACCGAGACCAGCGCAGTGGTCATCGCGATGCCGGCCGACGGGCCGTCTTTCGGCGTCGCGCCTTCCGGCACGTGGACGTGGATGTCGCGCTTCTCATGGAAGTCCGCCGCGATGCCGAGCCGCTGCGCGCGCCGGCGCACGACCGTCAGCGCCGCCTTGATCGACTCCTGCATCACGTCGCCGAGCTTGCCGGTGCTGGTGGTCTTGCCCTTGCCGGGCACCGACACCGCCTCGATCGTCAGCAGCTCGCCGCCGACCTCGGTCCAGGCGAGCCCGGTGACCTGGCCGACCTGGTTCTGCTTCTCGGCGATGCCGAAGTTGAAGCGCCGCACGCCGAGGTACTTGTCGAGGTTCTTCGGCGTGACCAGCACCTTGTGATCGCTCTTCTTCAGCAGCAGCGTCTTGACGACCTTGCGGCAGATCTTCGACAGATCGCGCTCGAGCGACCGGACCCCGGCCTCGCGGGTGTAGTAACGGACGATGTCGCGGATCGCGGCCTCGTTGACCGAGATCTCGGTCGGCTTCAGCCCGTTGTTCTTGATCTGCTTCGGCAGCAGGTAGCGCTGCGCGATCGAGACCTTCTCGTCCTCGGTATAGCCGGCCAGCCGGATCACTTCCATCCGGTCCAGCAGCGCCGGCGGGATGTTCAGCGAATTGGCAGTGGCGACGAACATCACGTCCGACAGGTCGTAGTCGACCTCGACGTAGTGGTCGACGAAGGTATGGTTCTGCTCCGGATCGAGCACCTCGAGCAGCGCCGACGACGGATCGCCGCGGAAATCCATCCCCATCTTGTCGACTTCGTCGAGCAGGAACAGCGGGTTGCGGACGCCGACCTTGGTCAGGTTCTGCAGCACCTTGCCCGGCATCGAACCGATGTAGGTGCGGCGGTGGCCGCGGATCTCGGCTTCATCGCGGACGCCGCCGAGCGCCATCCGGATGAACTTGCGGTTGGTCGCCCGCGCGATCGACTGGCCGAGCGAGGTCTTGCCGACCCCCGGCGGGCCGACCAGGCACAGGATCGGCGCCTTGACGCGCTCGACCCGCTGCTGGACCGCGAGGTACTCGAGGATCCGTTCCTTGACCTTGTCGAGGCCGTAGTGGTCCTCGTTGAGCACCTTCTCGGCGTTGCGCAGGTCGTTGTTGATCTTGCTCTTCTTCTTCCACGGCAGATTGACGAGCACGTCGATGTAGTTGCGCACGACGGTCGCCTCGGCCGACATTGGCGACATCAGCCGCAGCTTGCGGAACTCGGCCTCGGCCTTCTTCCGCGCCTCGACTGGCATCCGCGCCGCCTTGATCTTCTTCTCGAGCTCCTCGAAGTCCGCGCCCTCCTCGCCTTCGCCGAGCTCCTTCTGGATCGCCTTGACCTGCTCGTTCAGGTAGTACTCGCGCTGGCTCTTCTCCATCTGCCGCTTGACGCGGCCGCGGATCCGCTTCTCGACCTGCAGGATGTCGAGCTCGTTCTCGATCTGCGCCAGCAGCTTCTCGAGCCGCTCCGAGACCGGCAGCGTCTCGAGGATGCCCTGCTTCTGCTCGATCTTGATCGGCAGATGGGCGGCGATCGTGTCGGCCAGCCGGCCGGCGTCATCGATGCCGTTCAGCGACGTCAGGATCTCCGGCGGCACCTTCTTGTTCAGCTTCACGTACTGATCGAACTGCGCGAGGATCGCGCGGCGCAGCGCCTCGGCTTCCGGCGTCTCGGTCGGGTCGCTGTCGATCGGATCGAGCGTGCAGGCAAAATGCTCGCCGGCATCGTCGATCGAGCGGATGCCGGCGCGGTGGGTCCCTTCGATCAGGACCTTGACCGTGCCGTCAGGCAGCTTCAGCAGCTGCAGGATGTTCGAGACGCAGCCGATCGTATAGATGTCGTCCGCGGTCGGATCGTCCTTCGAGCCGTTCTTCTGGGCGACCAGCATGATGCTCTTGCCGGCTTCCATCGCCGCCTCGAGCGCCTTGATCGACTTCGGCCGCCCGACGAACAGCGGGATGACCATGTGGGGAAACACGACCACGTCGCGCAGCGGCAGCAGCGGCAAGGTCTGGGAGTTCGGGTTCTGGCTCGTTGTCTGGCTCATCGGGTCCCCGGCAGTTGCTTCGCCGTTGGGTTTCGGAACTGGTCTGTCGAGAAAGCCGTCGGCCGAGCCGCTTGGCTTTCCGACGGACCTTTCGGCATTCTGCTAGATGCGGCAGTCACCGGACAATTCAAGCATACGCTGAAACAGGTATGCAGATCCGGATGAAACCGCGTCGGCAGCGGCGGATCCGGGCACGCAAGATCGCCGGTCGACTCGGACCGGCAAAAGGATACCGGTCGCGAACCCGCCACGACAACGCCGATGGTGCCGCAGGTGCCACAGGACGCGAACGCCGCGCCACGATGCGGGACGGCCCGGCATCGCTGCCGGGCGCCGTGCCACCGCGCAGCGGACGGCACCGGCCGGCCGTCGGTGCCGAACTTGACAGCGGGCCGGGTTTGCCGAGCGGGCGCTCGAGCCGCGCGGCACGGCAGCAGCCGCCCGCGCGCGCCCGGCCGGCGTGTCACTTGCTGCCGGCAACCTTCGGCTTCTCGCCGTAGATCACCAGCGGCTTGCCGTCGCCGGTGATCGCGTTCTCTTCGACGACCACCTTCTCGGCGTCGTGCAGGCTCGGCAGCTCATACATCGTGTCGAGCAGCGCATGCTCGAGGATCGAGCGCAGGCCCCGCGCGCCGGCCTTGCGCTTCAACGCCTTGCGGGCGATCGCGTTCAGCGCGCCGGGCCGGATCTCGAGATCGGCGCCTTCCATCGAGAACAGTTTCTGGTACTGCTTGACCAGCGCGTTCTTCGGTTCGGTCAGGATCTGCACCAGCGCGCGTTCGTCCAGCTCATCGAGCGACGCAACCACCGGCAGCCGGCCGACCAGCTCCGGGATCAGGCCGAACTTGATCAGATCGTCGGGCTCGACGTCCTTGAACAGATCGGACAGCGTCCGCTCCGAAGCGCCCTTGACCTCGGCACCGAAACCGATGCCGGACCGCTCGGAGCGATTGCGGATCACCTTGTCGAGGCCGTCGAACGCGCCGCCGCAGATGAACAGGATGTTGGTCGTGTCGATCTGCACGAAATCCTGGTTCGGATGCTTGCGCCCGCCCTGCGGCGGCACCGACGCGATGGTGCCCTCGATCAGCTTCAACAGCGCCTGCTGCACGCCTTCGCCGGAGACGTCCCGGGTGATCGACGGGTTGTCGCTCTTCCGCGAGATCTTGTCGATCTCGTCGATGTAGACGATGCCGTTCTGCGCTTTCTCGACTTCGTAGTTGCAGTTCTGCAGCAGCTTCTGGATGATGTTCTCGACATCCTCACCGACGTAGCCGGCTTCGGTCAGCGTGGTGGCGTCGGCGATCACGAACGGCACGTTGAGCAGCCGCGCCAGCGTCTGCGCGAGCAGCGTCTTGCCCGAGCCGGTCGGGCCGACCAGCAGGATGTTGCTCTTGGACAACTCGACGTCGTCCTTCTTGCTCTTGTGGCGCAGCCGCTTGTAGTGGTTGTAGACCGCGACCGACAGGATCCGCTTGGCGCGATTCTGTCCGATCACGTACTGGTCGAGGATGCCGGCGATCTCGGCCGGGGTCGGCAGGCCGCTGCGATTGCTCGCCGCCGGCTCGGCCTGCGCTTCATCACGGATGATGTCGTTGCAGAGTTCGATGCATTCGTCGCAGATGAACACCGACGGGCCCGCGATCAGCTTGCGGACCTCATGCTGGCTCTTGCCGCAGAACGAGCAATACAGCAGTTTCTCGCTCGAACCCTTTTTTTCCGACATCCGATTCTCCGAGCCCCGACCGGCTGCGATCGCGCCAGTCAGGCCTTCGACGCCGACGCGTCCGCCGCGCCGTCGCGCGAGCTCAGCACCCGGTCGATCAAGCCATACTTTACCGCATCCTCCGCCGACATGAAGTTGTCGCGTTCGGTGTCGCGCTCGATCCGCTCGATCGGCTGGCCGGTGCGCTCGGCGAGGATCGCATTGAGCCGCTGGCGCAGATAGAGGATCTCGCGGGCATGGATTTCGATGTCGGTCGCCTGCCCCTGGGCACCGCCCGACGGCTGGTGGATCATGATCCGGGCATTCGGCAGCGAGAAGCGCTTGCCCTTGGCGCCGGCGGCCATCAGGAACGCGCCCATGCTGGCGGCAAAGCCCATGCACAGCGTCGAGACATCGGGCTTGACGAACTGCATCGTGTCGAAGATGCCGAGCCCGGCCGACACCGAGCCGCCCGGCGAATTGATGTAGAAGCTGATGTCCTTCTCGGGATTCTCGCTCTCGAGGTAGAGCATCTGCGCGATCGCGAGGTTGGCGGTCTGGTCCATCACCGGGCCGACCAGGAAGATCACGCGCTCACGCAGCAGCCGCGAATAGATGTCGTAGGCGCGCTCGCCGCGGCCGCTCTGCTCGATGACGATCGGCACCATGCCGAGCCCCTGCGCGCCGCTGGCGGCCGGCGTGATCATCGACGGCGCGTACGGATCCTGCGCCAGATGCAAGTTGACCTGATCTTCGACCAGACTATTGAAGGTCATCGGAATTCCTTTGCGAGGGTCGTGGGCGGACTCGCTCCCGGCCCCGGGCCGGCGGGCAGGTCCTGCAGCAATGAGGATATTGTGCCCGTTCGGAGCCACCGCAAGCCCCCGGCGGCTGCCGGGCGCGCCATTCGCGCGACAGACGGGGCGGCGCCGGCCGCCGGCGGGTCCGGCCGGCGGACGCCGGGCCGGCGGCGCTCAACCACCGGCCATCAGTTCGTCGAACGTCAGCCTGCGCTCGGCGACCTTGGCCCGACCGAGCAGCCAGTCGACGACGTTCTGCTCGACCACCAGCGCTTCGACCTCGGCGAGCCGGTTGCGGTCGCTGAAATACCAGCGCACCACCTCGGCCGGGTTCTCGTAGGTCTGCGCGAAATCGTCGATCTGCTTCTTGATCTGGTCCGGCTTGGCCTGCAGCGAATGCTGCCTGACCACCTCGCCGACGATCAGGCCGAGCCGCACCCGCTTCTCGGCCTGCTCCTTGAAGGTGTCGGGCGGCATCGGCGGGATCTTCGAGACGTCGATGCCGCGGCCCTTCAGGTCCTCGCGCATCCGCTCGGCGAGCTGCTCCGCTTCCTGCTGCACCAGCGCCTGCGGCAGTTCGATCGCCGCCAACCCGGTGATCCGGTCCATCACCGAGCCCTTGGTCCGGGCCCGGGTGCGCTGCACGACCTCACGCTCGAGGTTGCGGCGCACGTCGGCGCGGAACTTCCCGACGTCGCCATCGGTGACGCCCATCTGGCGCGCGAACTCGGCGTCGAGCGCCGGCAGCTCCGGCGCCTCGACCTGCTTGACCGTGACCTCGAAGCGCGCGGTCTGACCGGCGAGCTCCTTGGCGGTGTAGTCGGCCGGGAACGCGACGTCGAACGCGGTCTGCTCGCCGGCCGCCTTGCCGCGGACACCGGCCTCGAAATCCGCCAGCATCCGGCCTTCACCGAGCACCAGCTGGAAGTCCTTGGCGGTGCCGCCGTCGAACGCGACACCGTCGCGGGTACCGGCGAAATCGATCGTCAGCCGGTCACCGTCGGTGCCCGGCCGCGACACCGGGTGCCATTTGACGCGCTGCTTGCGCAGCACCTCGATGGTCTTGTCGACCTCGGCATCGCCAGCATCGGCGCTGAAGCGCTCGACCTCGAGCGACTCCGGCGCGCCGAGCACGATCTCGGGATAGACCTCGAAGGTTGCAACGAAGCCGGCTTCATCGCCCGCCGTGCCGGCCTCGCCGGCCGCATCGGCACTGCCGTCGGCAGCGCCGGGGCCGCCTTCCGCGGCGCCCTTCGGCGCGATGCTCGGCTGGCCCGCGACGCGCAGCTTGTGCTCCTGCACCGCATCGCTGAACGCCTTCGAGACCGCGTCGCCGAGCACCTCGGCCTGCACCTGCGCGCCGTACGACTGCTCGATCAGCTTCAGCGGCACCTTGCCCGGGCGAAAGCCCGGCATCCGGACGCTGCGCGCGAGCGAACGAAAGCGCTCCTGGGCCTTGGCGTTGATTTCCGCCGGGGATACCGAGAGCGTCAGCCGCCGTTGCAGGCCGCCGATGGTTTCAAGCTGGGAGGTCATCCTCGAATCCGGTTGGTTGTATCGATGGTGCGGTGGAGCGTGGTGCGGCTGAAAGGACTCGAACCTTCACACCTTGCGGCGCCAGAACCTAAATCTGGTGCGTCTACCAATTCCGCCACAGCCGCCCGGCCCGACCCAGGCAGGGCCGGTCGTTCCGCGAATTCTAGCCGATCGCGCCGAGCGGCCCAGCCGCCCGCCATGTTCCGTGCGGGCGCCGCTCGAACCTCGCTCGAGCAGCCGGTTTGCCCGAGCGGCCCGGTTTGCTCGGGCCGCCGGTGCCGGCCGCCGGCCTACGGCGCCGGCGTCGCCACCGGCGGCCGCAGCCGATACCAGGCGACGTAGATCGCCGGCACCGCGAGCACGGTCAACAGCGTCGCGACCACCAGGCCACCCATGATCGCGAACGCCATCGGGCCCCAGAGCACGTCGCGCGACAGCGGCACCATCGCGAAGATCGCCGCCGCCGCGGTCAGCGCGATCGGCCGGAAGCGGCGCACCGTCGATTCGCGGACCGCCTCCCAGGGCGGGTGGCCGGCGTCGAGATCCTGGCGGATCTGGTCGATCAGGATCACGGTATTGCGCATGATCATGCCGGCGAGCGCGATCGTGCCGAGCATCGCGACGAAGCCGAACGGCCGGCCCGACGCGAGCAGCGCCGCAGCGACGCCGATGATGCCGAGCGGCGCGGTCAGCAGCACCATGATCGTCAGCGAGAACCGGTGCAATTGCAGCATCAGCAGGCCGAGCACCAGCGCGAACGCCAGCGGCATGCCGGCACCGATCGACTCCTGCGCCTTCTGGTTCTCCTCGAACGGTCCGCCGACCTCGATCCGGTAGCCGGGCGGCAGCGTCTTGGCGAGCGCGTCGATCGCCGGCTGGATCTGCATCGAGACGTCCGGCGCCTGCAGCCCTTCGACCAGGTCGGCGCGCACCGTCAAGGTCGGGGTCCGGCTGCGCCGCCAGACGATCGGCTCTTCCATCACCTCTCGGATCCGGGCGATCTGCGACAGCGGCACGGTCTTGCCGAACGCGGTCTGGATCTGCAGGTCGGCGAGCCCGGACAGCCGGGTCCGCTCGGCCTGCGGCGCACGCAGCACCACGTCGATCAGCAGGTCGTCCTCGCGCAGCGTGCCGATGGTGGCGCCGCCGATGTTGCCGCCGATCACGCGCGCCACCTGCGCGCTCGACAGGCCGATCGCGCGCGCCTTGTCCTGGTCGACCTCGATCCGCACCGCCGGCGAGCGCTCGCCCCAATCCATGTGCGGATCGATCGTGTAGCGGTTGGCGCGGATGATCTCCTCGACACGGGCGCCGATCCGCTTCAGCTCGGCGGCGTCCGGCCCCATCACGCGGAACTGGATCGGATAGGCGACCGGCGGGCCGAGCGGTGTCCGGTAGGCGCGTGCCCGGACGTCGGGGAACGCGGTCTCGAGCTCGCTGCGCAGCCGGGCCAGCGCGCGGTCGCGGCCGGCGACGTCGTTGGTCAGGATCACGAACTGCGCGAAGTTGGCGCGGAACTGCTGCTGGTCGAGCGACAGGTAATAGCGCGGCGAACCATTGCCGACATAGGCGACGTAGGTCGCGACGTCCGGGTCCTTCGCCAGGTAGCGCTCGAGCGCGGCGGTCCGCGCCTCGGTCGCGGCCAGGCTCGCGCCCTCCGGCAGCCAGAGCTCGACCAGCATCTCGGCGCGGTCCGAGTTCGGGAAGAACTGCTTCTCGGTCGCCTGCATGCCGACCACGCCGAGCGCGAGCAGCGCGACCGTCGCCGCGATGGTCAGCCAGCGATAGCGCATGCAGCGGTCGATCAGCCGGCGCAGCGCCCGGTAGAACCGGGTATCGAACACCTCGTGCGCCTCTGCCATCTTAGCCTTCAGCAGATAGCGGCCGATGAACGGCGCGGCGACCACCGCCATCAGCCACGAGATCAACAGCGCCATCGTCACCACCGCGAAGATCGCGAAGGTGTATTCGCCGGTCGCCGACTTGGCGGTCGCGATCGGCAGGAAGCCGGTCGCGGTGATCAGCGTGCCGGTCAGCATCGGGAACGCGGTGCTGGTGTAGGCGAAGGTCGCCGCCGCGAAGCGGTCGAAGCCCTCCTCGATCTTGCGCGCCATCATCTCGACCGCGATCATCGCGTCGTCGACCAGGAGGCCGAGCGCGATCACCAGCGCGCCGGTCGAGATCCGGTGCAGGTCGATGCCGAACGCCGCCATGCCGAGGAAGGTCGCGGCCAGCACCAGCGGGATCACCAGCGCGACCACCGCGCCGGCGCGCAGCCCGAGGCTGATGAAGCTGACCAGCAGCACGATCGCGACCGCCTCGAACAAGGCGCGGACGAATACGCCGACCGCGCCGCGGACGATCTTCGGCTGGTCCGACACCTTGGCGAACTCGATGCCGATCGGCAGGTCCTGCTGCAGCCGCGCCATCGTCGCTTCGAGGTTCTCGCCGAGCTTGAGCACGTCGCCGGTGGCGACCATCGAGACCGCGACGCCGATCGCCTGCTTGCCGCCGAAACGCATCGTGTAGACCGGCGGATCGATGTAGCCGCGCCAGACCCGCGCGATGTCGCCGAGCCGGATCACCCGGTTGCCGACCGCGAGCCGCAGCTCCTCGATCTCCTTGACGGTATCGAACTGGCCGGTGACCCGCAGCGGCACGCTGCGCGACTCGGTCTGTACGGTGCCGGCCGGGGTCACGATGTTCTGTGCCGCCAGCTGCTCGGCGATCCGGTTCGGGTCGATGCCGAGCGTCGCCATCCGCGCGTTCGAGGTCTCGATGTAGA
This sequence comes from Lautropia sp., assembly GCA_050249335.1. GTDB lineage: Bacteria > Pseudomonadota > Gammaproteobacteria > Burkholderiales > Burkholderiaceae_E > Lautropia. Next base: position 20,661 of record JBFWQR010000026.1, on the reverse strand, counting down.
TCCGCTCGTCCTGCACGCCGACCAGCTCGACCTTGGCGACGTCCGGCAGCCGCAGCAGCTCCTGGCGGACGTTCTCGGCATGACGCTTCAGGTCGGCGACCGTGAAGCCGTCGCCGGTGAACGCGTAGATCGTGCCGAATACGTCGCCGAACTCGTCGTTGAAGAACGGACCCGCGACCTCCTGCGGCAAGGTCCGGCGCATGTCGCCGACCTTCTTGCGGACCTGGTACCAGATCTGCGGCACCTGCGCCGGCGGCGCCGTGTCGAGCAGCTCGAGCACGATCAGCGATTCGCCGGGCTTCGAGTAGCTGCGGGTCCACTTGAAGTACGGAACCTCCTGCAGCGTCTTCTCGATCCGGTCGGTGACCTGCTGGTCGATCTGCTCGGTGGTCGCGCCCGGCCACAGCGTGCGCACGACCATCGCCCGGAACGTGAAGTCGGGGTCTTCGCGCTGGCCCAGCTGCAGGAACGACATCGCGCCGGCGATCGCGATCGTCAGCAGCAGGAACAGCGTCAGCTGCGGATAGCGCAGCGCCAGCGCCGAAAGATTGAAGCCGCCGGCGCTGGTCAGCGCATGGCCGGCCGCGGCTTCGGCGCCATGGCTCGCGGCCTGTGCCGCAGCGGCCGGCGAACCGCTCGCGAGCGAGCCACCGGCCCGCGAGCCGCCCGCGCTCGAACCGGCTGCCGGCAGGCTGCCCCGCGGCGGATCGCCGGCGCTGCCGTCACCCCCATGCATGCCGGTCACCGCGCCGCCTGCTGGCCGCCGGCCACCGGCGCGGCGCTCGCCGTTGCCGCGGCGACCCGGACCTTCTGCCCTTCGCGCAGCAGATTCGCGCCGGCGGTGACCACGGTCTCGCCGCCGGCGAGGCCCTTGACCACGACCACCGCGTCGTCGAGCAGCGCGCCGGTCTCGATCGGCCGGGCGCGCACCGTGGCACTGGCCGGGTCGACGATCCAGACCTTGGCGCCGCCGTCGCGGCTGTGCAGCGCGGTCAGCGGCACGCGGATCTGCGCGGCGGCCTCGCCGTTCGCGGTCGCGACCGCGCTCATGCCGAGCGCGACGTCGTCGAGCGCGCCGGCGAGCGACAACCGCGCGGCATAGGTCCGCGACGCCGGATCGGCGGCCGGCGACAATTCGCGCAGCATCGCCGGCCACTGCCGGCCCGGCAGCCCCGACAGCGTCACCTGCCAGGACTTGGCGGCGCGGACCCGACCGAGCGACTGCTCGGGCACGTTGATCACGACCTCGACGTCGCCGGCATTGGCGACCCGGACGACCGACTGGCCGACCGCGACCACCTGCCCGGCCTCGGCGTCGATCGCGGTCACCACCCCGGCGCTGTCGGCCTTCAACTGCTGGAAGCCGATCGAATTGCGCGCCTGGTTGACCTGCGCGGCCGCGGCCTCGAGCCGGGCCTTCGCGGCGTCGACCTGGGCGCGCTGCCGGTCGACGTTGGCGTCGCTGACGAAGTTGCCGGCGCGCAGCCGCTCCGAGCGTGCCAGCTCGGCCCGGGCCAGCGCCAGCTCGGTCCGCGCTGCCTCCTGCTGGGCGCGCTGGGCGTCGAGCTGCGGCTGCAGATCCTGCGGATCGAGCCGCGCCAGCAGCTCGCCGGCGACGACGCGGTCGCCGACCTCGACCTTGCGCTCGATCAGCCGGCCGCCGACCCGGAAGCCGTAGCGGATCTCGATCCGCGGCCGGACCTCGCCGGCGAGCGCCCAGGCGTCGACGACCGGTGTCGCGGCGATCACCGTGGTCCGGACCGGCCGCGGCGGCTCCTCGTAGGCGACCGGCGCCGGCTTGCTGCAGGCCGCGAGCAGCAGCGCCGCCAGCGCGGCGAGGCCGCCACCTGCGAGCCGGCGCGTGAGGCCGCGGCGGCGCGCGGCGCGGTCGAGTCGGATCCGGGCGGGACGGTGCGGCAACAGTGTGATCATCGGGTCACCCGATTGGCGTGCGGGAGGTGGAGCACGGGTCTCGACGGAGGATCTCGTGGAGAAGCCCGTCGATCGAGAAGTCTGTCGAGAAGTCTGTCAAATAACTTACTGACGAGTCAGTTATAAATTCTTCCACTGTCGCAGCGCGTTGTCAAAGGCCGGCCGTCGCCGCTCCTACAATCGCGCGGTGAATCCGCCTGCCGCCGCTCCGCCCGCCGTCCGATCCGCCGTCCCCGGCGCCGCGGCCTCCCTGGCGAGCCCGGCCGCGGCGCCGCAGTCGGCGCCCGGCCAGGCCGCACCGTGGCATGGCGTCGACCACTACGAAAACTTTCCGGTCGGTTCCTGGCTGCTGCCGCGGCCGCTGCGCCCCGCAGTGTTCGCGATCTACCGGTTCGCCCGCCATGCCGACGACCTCGCCGACGAAGGCGATGATCCGGCGCCGCTGCGCCACGCCCGGCTCGACGCACTGCATCGCGCGCTCGAACGAGCGGACGGGCCGGCCGCTGCAACCGAACCGCCGCTGCCGCCGGTGGTCGCCGCGCTGACCGGGCCGGTCGCGCGCCATCGGCTCGGGTGGCGGCATTTCCACGACCTGCTCGACGCGTTCCAGCAGGACCTGGCGGTCCGCCGCTATGACGACGCCGCCGCGGTCGACGATTACTGCGCCCGTTCGGCCAATCCGGTCGGCCGGCTGATGCTCGAGCTGTTCGAGGCCGCGACCCCGGCCAATCTCGCCGCCGCCGACGCGATCTGCAGCGCGCTGCAGCGGATCAACTTCGTCCAGGACGTCGCGATCGACCGCGCCAAGGACCGGATCTACCTGCCGCTCGCAACGCTGCGCGCTGCAGGCACCGGCGCCGAGCAGTTTTACGCCGAGATCGACGCCGGACGGCTGTCGGCGGCGTCGCGCCGGGCGGTCGCGATCGAGGCGGCGCGCGCACGCACGCAATTGCTGGCAGGCCGGCCGCTGCTCGCGCGGGTGCCGCGCCGGCTCGGCTGGGAGCTGCGGTTCATCGTCGCCGGCGGTCTGCGGATCCTCGACCGGCTCGCCGCGGCCGACCATGATCCGGTCGCCGCACGGCCGAAGCTCGGCTGGCGCGACGGCGCCGCGCTGCTCGCGCTCGCGCTGCGGCTGCAGTCGCTACCGCCGCCGGCGACACGATCGGCGCCGCGCCGGCCGGAGCCGCCGCGATGACGCCCGACGAGTACTGTCAGGACACCGCCGCCAGGAGCGGTTCGAGCTTTTATTACAGCTTCCTGTTCCTGCCGCCGCCGCGGCGGCGCGCGATCACCGCGCTCTACGCGTTCTGCCGCGAGGTCGACGACGTCGTCGACGAGATCCGCGATCCGGCGGTCGCGGCGACCAAGCTCGGCTGGTGGCGCGGCGAGGTCGACCGGCTCTACGCCGGCGAACCGACGCATCCGGTGACCCGCGCGCTGCAGCCGCATCTGGCCGAGTACGGCATCGCACGCCGGCAACTGGTCGAAATCATCGACGGCATGCAGATGGATCTCGAACAGACGCGCTATCTCGACTTTACAGGTCTGCGGCTCTACTGCCGGCGCGTCGCCGGCGTGGTCGGCGAGCTGTCGGCATCGATCTTCGGCTATCAGGACCCGCAGACGCTGCGCTTCGCCGACGAACTCGGACTCGCGTTCCAGCTGACCAACATCATCCGCGACGTCGGCGAGGACGCGCGGGTCGGCCGTGTCTATCTGCCGGCCGATGAACTGCAGCGTCACGGCTTCGCTGTCCATCAGGTGCTCGCAGCGCGCACCGCCGATCAGGACAGCGCGGCGTTCCGCGCGCTGATGCGCGAACAGGTCGCCCGCGCCCGCAGCCACTATCGGACCGCGTTCGCGCTGCTGCCGGAGGTCGACCGGCGGGCACAGCGGCCGGGCCTGATCATGGCGGCGATCTATTCGGCGCTGCTCGACGAGATCGAGCGCGACCGCTACCGGGTGCTGAGCCAGCGGATCTCGCTGACGCCGCTGCGCAAGCTCTGGCTCGCCTGGCGGACCTGGCTGCGCGGCCGGCCGCCGAGAATCAGCGACGGCCCGGTTTCGCAATGAGTGCGGTGGCTCCGGCGCGCGACGTCGTCGTGATCGGTGCCGGCTGGGCCGGGCTGGCCGCGGCGCTGCGGCTGACCGACCACGGCCGCCGCGTCTGCCTGATCGACGCGGCGCCGCAGGCCGGCGGCCGCGCGCGCCGCGTCGACCTGCACTGGCGGCATCCCGAGCACGGCGTCGGTCCGGTCGCGGTCGACAACGGCCAGCATCTGCTGCTCGGCGCGTACTCGGACGTACTCGCGCTGCTGGCGCGGCTCGGCGGCGGCGATCGCCACCGCGTCGACCGCCGGCCGATGCGGCTCGCCAGCAGCAGCGGCCTGCTGCTGCAGCGGCCCAGGTTCGCCGACGATGCACCCGGTGCCCCCGGGGCGAGCCTGCTCGGGATGTTGCTCGAGCCGTGGTCGCTGCTGGTCGCGCTGGCGCGCGCGCATGGCCTGTCCGCCGGGTCGCGCTGGGCGATGATCCGGGCGCTGCTGCGCGCCCGGATCGCCGGCTGGCGGCCGCCGGCCGGCGTCGCAACCGTCGCCGACTGGTACCGCTCGGCGCGCCAGCCGCCGGAACTGGTGGCGCGGATCTGGCAGCCGATCGTGGTCAGCGCAATGAACACCCCGGCCGATGACGCCTGCGCGGCGACCTTCCTGCGGGTGCTGCGCGACAGCTTCGGCGCGACGCCGGCGGCGAGCGACTTCGTGCTGCCGCACGCGACGCTGTCGGACCTGTTCGTCGACCCGGCGATCGCGTCGCTGCGCAGCCGCGGCGGGTTGATCCGTCTGCGCAGCGACATCCGGCGGATCGAGCGGCTCGACGGCAACGGCGGTGAAGGTGGCAGCGAGGGACGCGAGGCCGGCGCGCGCTATCGCGTGATCGGCGCCGGCCGCAGCCTGGAGCAACGTCGCGATGCGCCGATGACCTTCGATTGCGACGAGATCGTCATCGCGACGCCGCCCTACTCGACCGCACGGCTGCTCGACGGCCTGGCCACGGCCGAGACGATCGCCGCGCTGGAGCGCTTCGACTACCTGCCGATCACGACCGCCTATCTCGGCTGGGACGCGGCGCGGCTGACCGGCGACCGTGCGCTGCCATCACTGCTGGCACTCAACACCGCCGGTCGCGACGACCGGCCGGCGCAATGGTTCTTCGACCGCGGCACGGTCGGCCACTGGCGCGTCGCCGCGCTGGTCATCAGCGACAGCCGTGCCGCGCGCGCGCTCGGCGATGCGCGAGCCGGCGAGCTGCTGGCGCGTCAGGCGATCGAGGAGTTGCAGCTGCCGCCGCCCGAACAGCTGTCGCTGATCCATGAAAAGCGCGCGACCATCGCCTGCACGCCGGACCGGCCGCGGATCGGTGTCGACGCGGTTGCCGCCGCGCTGCCCGGCATCATGCTGGCCGGCGATTACACCTACTGCGACTATCCGGCGACGCTCGAGGGCGCGGTGCGCAGCGGGCGGATCGCGGCGGATGCGCTGCTGCGGCCGGGACGCTGAGCGGCACGATCCGGCAGGTTCGCCGGCCGCACCGGCCGGCGCGTTCGCGCGTCCGCGCGTTCGCCGGGCCGCTATTGCCAGGCTGCCGCCAGCGCCTCCTCGATCCTTTCGACTGCAACCACCTCGAGTCCTTCGATCGGCTTCCTCGGCGCGTTCGCCTTCGGTGCGATGACGCGGCCGAAGCCGAGCTTGACCGCTTCGCGCAGCCGCTCCTGGCCGCGCGGCGACGGCCGGATCTCGCCGGCCAGCCCGATCTCGCCGAACACCGCGAGCCCGCGCGGCAGCGGCCGGTTCTTCAGCGACGACAGGATCGCGAATACCACCGCGAGGTCGGCAGCCGGCTCGCCGATCCGGACGCCGCCGACCGCGTTGACGAACACGTCCTGGTCGTGATGGTCGATGCCGGCGTGCCGGTGCAACACCGCGAGCAACAGCGCGAGCCGCGGCGCCTCGAGCCCGACCGTCAGCCGCCGCGGCGAGCCGCCGTGCGCGGAGTCGACCAGCGCCTGCACCTCGACCAGCAGCGGCCGGGTACCCTCCTGCGTGATCAGCACGCACGAACCGGCGACCGGCTGCGGATGCTGCGACAGAAACATCGCCGACGGATTGGTGACCGCGCGCAGCCCGCGGTCGGTCATCGCGAACACGCCGAGTTCGTTGACCGCCCCGAAGCGGTTCTTGATCGCGCGGATCAGCCGGAATGTCGAATGGCTGTCGCCTTCGAAATAGAGCACCGTGTCGACCATGTGCTCGAGCACGCGCGGCCCGGCGAGCGCACCCTCCTTGGTGACATGGCCGATCATCACCACCGCGACGCCCTGCTGCTTGGCGAGCCGGGTCAGCTGCGCCGCGCAGTCGCGGACCTGCGCGACCGAGCCGGGTGCCGACTGCAGCTGCTCGGTGAACACGGTCTGGATCGAGTCGACGACGACCACCATCGGCCGGGTCGCAGCGATCGCCGCGACGATCCGCTCGAGCGAGATCTCGGCGAGCATCGGCAGCCGGCTGCCGTCGACGCCGAGCCGGTTGGCGCGCAGCGCCACCTGGGCCAGCGACTCCTCGCCGGAAACGTACAGCACGGTCTCGCGCCGCGACACGCTCGCCAGCGCCTGCAGCAGCAGCGTCGACTTGCCGATCCCCGGATCGCCGCCGATCAGCACCACCGAGCCCGGCACGATGCCGCCGCCGAGCACGCGATCGAACTCGTCGAGCCCGGTCGGCAGCCGCGGCGCCGAATCGATCGGCACGCTCGACAGCAGCGCGACCGCGCTCGGCGCGACCAGCGCGTCGAAGCGGTTGGCCGGGGTTCGCTCGGGCCGGGTCTCCTCGAGCGTATTCCAGGCATTGCACGATGGGCACTGGCCGAGCCACTTGGCCGACACCGCGCCGCAATCGCGGCAGACATAGCGAGTCTTCGCGGTCACCAACGGCGTGCTCCGGCGGGCGCGCGGCCGGACGTGATCATCTCGCCCCCTCGGCCCTGCGGGCCGGTCCCCCTGAGGGGGGACGCGAGCCCGGCTTCGGGCAGCCGTGCGCTCGGGCTCGTATGACCCCCTCGGCCCTGCGGGCCGGTCCCCCTGAGGGGGACGCGAGCCCGGCTTCGGGCGGCCGTGCGCTCGGGCTCACACGGTCACCCGCCGGACCCGCGCGGCGACCGCGCAGAGCAACTCGTAACCGATCGTGCCGGCGGCGGCCGCGACCTCGTCGACCGGGATGGTCTCGCCCCAGAGCTCGACCGGCGCGCCCGGGCCGGCGTCCGGTACCGGCGTCAGGTCGACCGCCAGCATGTCCATCGAGACGCGGCCGACGGTACGGGTGCGAACGCCGGCGACCGCGACCGGCGTGCCGGTCGGCGCCAGCCGTGGATAGCCGTCGGCGTAGCCGCAGTCGACGATGCCGATCCGCATTGGCGCCGGCGCGGTGAACGCCGAGCCATAGCCGACCCGGTCGCCGGCGGCGAGCTGCTGCACCGTCAGCAGGCTGCCGGTCAGCCGCATCGCCGGCACCAGGCCGAACGACGCGGCGCTGCGATCGGCGAACGGCGTCGCGCCGTACAGCGCGATGCCCGGGCGCACCCAGTCGCGATGGCTCGCCGGCACGGCCAGCAGCGCCGCCGAATTCGCCAGCGAACGGCTGCCGGGAAGCCCGGCGGTCGCGCGGTCGAACGCTGCGATCGGCGCGGTCGCGCCGCCGGCGACGTCGGCATCGGCGAAATGGGTCATCAGGCCGAGCAGGCGGACGCCGCTGCAGCCGGCGAGCCGGCGCGCCATCCCGGCCGCCGCGGCGAGCGGCACGCCGAGCCGGTTGAGCCCGCTGTTGATCTTCAGCAGCACCGGCAGCGGCGGACCGGCGTAGTCGGCGAACCAGGCCGCTTGCCGCTCGCCGTGCACGACCACGGTCAGGTCGTGCGCGGCGGCGAGCTGCAGGTCGGCGGCCGCGAACGCGCCTTCGATCATCAGGATCGGCTTGTCCCAGCCGGCAGCACGCAGCCGCAGCGCGCCGTCGAATTCGAGCAGCGCCAGTCCGTCGGCATCGGCCAGGCCTTGCGCCGCCGCCAGCAGCCCGTGGCCATAGGCATCGGCCTTTACGACCGCCCAGACGCGCGCCCGCGGCGCATGGCCGCGCAGCCGCGCCAGATTCGCCCGCAGCGCGGCAGTCGAGGTGGTCGCGGTGGTCTGACGACTCATGAGTCTGCCGGGCGCGCCCATGACTGGCCTTCCTGCGGCGGCGCGCGCAAGTGAACAGCAGCCGGGGCGGGTTCGGGGCCGGACAGCGGGCATCGAGGGCTGCTCGCGCAGCGAGCAGCGGGAGCACAGCGAGTTGTCATTTCCGAACTATAGCCCGCCGGCGCAGGCGCCACCCGCCCGGGCTGCCGCTGGCTTCGTGATATAACCACGGCCGGACAGGGCGACCGTCACGGCCGCCCTCAGACGCGGTCCGCCGGCTGGCCGCCGTCGCTTCGCGAATCCAGGCCAGGGGACACGGCGCCGGCATGAAGTCCGGTTTCTACACGATCATGGCGGCGCAGTTCCTGTCGTCGCTCGCCGACAACGCGCTGCTGATCGCTGCGATGGCACTGCTCGCCGAAGCGAGCGCACCCGAGTGGATGGTGCCGCTGCTCAAGCTGTTCTTCGTGATTTCGTATGTCGTGTTGGCGCCGTTCGTCGGTGCGTTCGCCGATTCGATGCCGAAGGGCCGCGTGATGCTGGTCACCAATGCGATCAAGATCCTCGGCTGCGCGATGCTGTTCTGGACCGTGCATCCGCTGCTCGCCTATGCCGTGGTCGGCTTCGGCGCCGCGGCCTACTCACCGGCCAAGTACGGCATCCTGACCGAACTGCTGCCGCCGGAGAAACTGGTGGCAGCCAACGGCTGGATCGAGGGAACGACGGTCGGCTCGATCATCCTCGGTACGCTGCTCGGCGGCGCGCTGATCGCGCCGCGCCTGTCGGCGCATCTGCTGACCATCGACGTGCCGGTCATCGACACCGGCATCGACACGCCGGCCGAAGCGGCGATCGCGGCCATCGCCGGCATCTATCTGCTCGCGGCGATCTTCAACCTGCGGATCCCCGACACCGGCGCGCGCTATCCGCATCAGCAGCACAATCCGGTCAAGCTGGTCCGCGAATTCATTCAGTGCAATGCGGTGCTCTGGCGCGACAAGCTCGGCCAGGTCGCGCTCGCGGTGACCACGCTGTTCTGGGGCGCCGGCGCAACCCTGCAGTTCATCGTGCTGAAGTGGGCGCAAGTCCATCTCGGCATGCGGCTCGATCAGGCGGCGCTGCTGCAGGGCGTCGTCGCGATCGGCATCGCCGCCGGCGCGGTCGGTGCAGCGGCGTGGATCCCGCTGACCCGCTCGCTGCGGGTGCTGCCGTGCGGCATCGCGATGGGGCTGATTGTGCCGCTGATGACGCTGGTCTCGACCCAAGCGGTCGCCTGGGCGATGCTGGCCGCGATCGGCGCGCTCGCCGGCTTCTTCGTCGTGCCGATGAACGCGCTGCTGCAGCACCGCGGCTATGTGCTGATGAGCGCCGGCCACTCGATCGCGGTGCAGAATTTCAACGAGAACGTCAACATCCTGGTGATGCTGGCGATCTATGCGCTGCTGCTGCGGCTCGACCTGCACATCAACTCGATCGTCGTGCTGTTCGGCCTCGGCGTGGCAGCGACCATGCTGGTGTTGATCCGCCGCCATCGCGCCAACCAGCGGGTGTTCGACTCGGAGGCGCTGATCGGCGAGCCGGTGCACGTCGCGCCAGACGAGATCAAGCCGCAGCCCGGGCTCGAGCCGCAGCCCGGGCTCGAGCCGTAGCCCCGGGATCGAGCAATCGCCACGGGTTCGAGCGGTCGCCACCGGCTCGAACCGTAGCGACAGGGCGCGTATCAGTCCCCGGCCGCGGTCGCGTGCGGCGCAGTGTCGCGCCGCGCCGCCGGCGCGACGCCGCGGGCGAACAGCAGGTCCTCCCAGCTCTTCTGCTTGTCGGCCAGGTTGCGCAGCAGATAGGCCGGGTGGTAGGTGCAGACCACCGGAATGGTCCGCTCGCCATCGTGATAGTGGTGTACCTGGCCGCGCAGACGACCGATCGACGTTTCGGTGCGCAGCACGCTCTGCGCCGCGAAGCGGCCGAGCAGCAGCAGCAGATCCGGTTGCAGCAATGCGATCTGCCGGTACAGATAGGCCGAGCAGGTCTCGGCTTCAATCGGCTCCGGATTGCGATTGCCCGGCGGCCGGCATTTCAGCACGTTGGTGATGAATACGTCGCGATCGCGCTCGAGCCCGATGGCGCGCAGCATCTGGTCGAGCAGACGCCCGGCCTGGCCGACGAACGGCTCGCCGGTCTGGTCTTCCTCGGCGCCCGGTGCCTCGCCGATCAGCATCCAGCGCGCGGTCGTCGGACCGCTGCCGAACACCGTCGATCGGCGTCGTTCGCAGAGTCCGCACTTGCGGCAATCGGCAACCTCGGCGCGCAACTGCTGCCAGGCCGCCGCGATGTCGCCGGGCACCGGCATGACCGCCGGCGCCAGCTTCGCGGCCGGTATTGCCTCGGCCGCCGGTACGACTTCGGCAGCTGTCGCGACTACCGGGCGCGCCGGCACCGGCGGCAGCCGCAGCAGCCAGCGCGGCCCGATCTCGAGCGCCTCCCAGGCGGCGCGACGCCGCGATAGCGACTGGCCGTCGCTCGCCGCGGCCGTTTCATCCCGCCGTGTCATCGGATCGCGGACAGATCGCCGCGCATCACGATCGCGTCCTCGCGTGCGCCGTCATGGTACGGATAGTAGCCGCGACGGATGCCGATCGTCTGCAGGCCGGCCCGCTGGTAGAGCCGGATCGCGCGCGGGTTCGATGGCCGGACCTCGAGCAGCAGCGCGGCAGCGCCGCGGCGGCGCGCATCCCGCATCAGCCAGCGCAGGCAGTCGCCGCCGAAACCCCGCCCCTGATGCGCTTCGGCGATACTCAGATTGAGCAAATGCACTTCGTCGAGCGCCCACATCGCGAGCGCGTAACCGAGCAGCGTCTCGCTGCCATCGACCGCGATGAAGAGCCAGCCGTCGTAGCCGGCCCGCAGCGAATCCAAGAAGTTGCCGCGACTCCACGGGAACGGATAGATGCGCTGCTCGATCCGCATCACCGCATCGAGGTCGACACTGCGCATCGCCTCGCACCGGAAGCGCGGCGCAGCGGCCGCGCCCGCAGCGGCGCCGACTTCGCCGTTGGTTCCGAGATCGCCGCTCATTCCGACGCCGCCGCCGATTCCGGCGCTGCCGATCCAGCGAGCCGTGACGGAACCGCGCCGGCGGCGCGCGCCGCGCGCGCCGCCGCCTGTTCGGCGACATCGAGCGCGATCTTGTCGCGGACATAGACCGGCTGCGCCGTCGCCGCCGGCCCCGCCACCGGTGCACCGCCGCTGCGTGCCAGTGCGAGCACCGATCGTGCCCAGGGCGCGCGATCGGCAGCGAGCGTCGCGGCATGCACGCGGCCCCAGTCGGCCAATGCGGCGAGCGCGGCGAAACCGCTGCCGGCGCATTCGAGCGGCAGCGCCGTGGCGGCCGCGGTACGCTCGAAGCAGGCGATCGCCGCGGCGGCATCGCCGACCGCCGGCGCCGCGACAGTGACCGGGTACCGCCCCGGCGCGCAGCGCTGCACGCCGTAGTAGACCTCGCCCATCCGCGCGTCGAGCGCCGCCAGCTGCAGCCATTCACCCTCGCTGCCGGCGGCACGCCACCGCGCCGAACCGGCCGCCAGCGCGGCAAGCGAACAGATGCCGGCAACCGGCCGGTCGAGCGCCAGCGCGAGCCCCTGCACCAGTCCGGCGGCGACGCGCAACGACGTGAACGCGCCCGGCCCGCGGGCAAAGCAGAGCCCCGCGACCTCCGCCAGCGAGCTCGCGCGCGCCTGCAGCAGCCGGTCGATCATCGCCAGCGCCTGGCGCGACGCATGCGCGGCGTCGCGCACCCGCAGTTCGTCGATCGGCGCATCGATCGGGTCATCGGCGGCGAGCGCGACCGAGCACTCGTCCCATTGGACCGACAGTGCGAGCCACAGCGAAGCCGGCCGGATCGACATCCGGCGATTCTAGGGCCTGTTCATCTCCACGCGCCGCCGCCCGCCCAGGGCCGGCCGGTCGCTCAGTCGCGGTTCGGCGCTTCGAAGCGCGGCACCTGCCGCAGCTGCCGCCGCAACTGGTCGCGCTCGTCGTCCGACAGCCGTGCCGGCGGGCGCGGCGCAGGCGCGAGACCCGGCGCGAATCCGGGAACGATCTGCGCCGGCGGCGCGAAGCCGCCGCCCGCGGCCGCGGCCGGGGACCGCAGGTCCGGCGCCGGACGACGCCACTGCTGCTGGTGCTCGAACAGCTGCCGCCGCATTTCGGCGCGGCGCTCGCCCAGGCCACCCGAAGCATCGCCGCGTCCGGCGGCCGACGCCGGAGCCAGCGCCGAAGCGGCGAGCAGCAGTGCAATACGGCCGGCGAAGCCGATCCGGGCCTGCCGCGAACCGCTCGCCGATCTCGTCAGTACCATCCGCCACTACCTTCGCGACTGACTGGCGGCAAGCCGACCGGTTCGGCTGCCCTGCCGTCGAGCGATTGTAGGCCGGCCGGCGCGCCGACCCCGGCGCCAGGGGGTAAGCCATGTAACAGCACGTAAGCCGCGGTCGCCGACGATCCGCCGTGGCGGGAACCGATATCATTTCCGCCATGAACCGTAGCGCCAAGAAACTGCTGGTCGTCGACGACGATGCCAAGCTGCGCGAATTGCTGAACCGCTATCTGACCGAGCAGCAGTTCGACGTCACGCTCGCCGGCGACGGCGCGGCGATGAACCGGCTGATGCAACGCGACGCCTTCGATCTGATCGTGCTCGATCAGATGCTGCCCGGCGAAGACGGCCTGTCGATCATCCGCCGGCTGCGCGCCGCCCAGGACCGGACGCCGATCGTGATGTTGACCGCCAAGGGCGACGATGTCGACCGGATCATCGGCCTCGAGATGGGCGCCGACGATTATCTGCCCAAGCCGTTCAATCCACGCGAGCTGGTCGCACGGATCCATGCGGTGCTGCGCCGGCAGGCACCGACCGAGGTGCCGGGTGCACCGTCGCAGGAAGCCGGCACCGTCGCCTTCGGTCCGTTCGCGTTCGATCTCGGCTCGCGCACGCTGTCGCGCGATGGCGAACGCGTCAATCTGACCACCGGCGAGTTCTCGGTGCTCAAGGTGCTGGTGCGCCATCCGCGCGTGCCGCTGTCGCGCGAGAAGCTGATGCTGCTCGCGCGCGGACGCGAGTACGGTGCGTTCGACCGCAGCCTCGATGTCCAGATCTCGCGGCTGCGCAAGCTGATCGAGCCGGATCCGCAGAATCCGCGCTTCATCCAGACCGTCTGGGGCGTCGGCTACGTGTTCGTGCCGGAATAGCCGCGCACCGCGTCCGGGAGCGGGACGATCGACAGTCAATCCGAACCGCGCGGCGCACCTCCCGAAGCCTGGCACAACCTGCTGCGCAACAGACTGCTGCACGGCCTGAGCAACGGCCTGCGCCGGCTCGGCCTGATCCGGATCGGCCGGTTGCGGCTCGGTGCGCTGCGGGTCAGCCTGTTCTGGCGGACCTTCGCGCTGATCGGCCTGCTGATCGCCGCGAGCTTCGGCGCCTGGTACCAGATCTACCGGGTGTTCGAACGCGAACCGCAGGCGACCCGCTTCGCGTGGGAGATCGCGTCGATCGTCAACCTGACGCGCGCCGCGCTGATCAGCACCGCCGGCGACCGCCGCAGCGCGCTGCTGGTCGACCTGGCGCGCAACGAAGGGGTGCGGGTCTATCCGCTGGAACCGAACGACCGGATCGAACCGTGGCCCGACCGCCAGGTCGGCGTGGTCGTCGAGGCCAAGCTGCAGGAGCTGCTCGGACCGCAGACGATGCTGGCGGCCCGGGTCAACGGCGAGCGCGCGCTGTGGATCAGCTTCGACATCGACGGCGACCCGTACTGGCTGATCGCCGAGCCCGAGCGGCTGCGCCGCCAGCTCGGCAGCAACTGGCTCGAGGTCACCGCGATCGCGGTCGGCTTCGCGCTGCTCGGCGCGCTGCTGATCAGCCGCCGGATCAACCGGCCGCTGGCCAATCTGGCCGATGCGATCGGGCGGCTGTCACGCGGCGAGCAGCCGGAACGCCTGCGGGTCTCGGGCACCACCGAGATCTACGAGGTCAACCGGCGCTTCAACCGGCTCGCCGACGAGCTCGACGCGATCGAGGCCGACCGCGCGATCGTGCTGGCCGGCGTCTCGCACGACATCCGCACGCCGCTGACCCGGCTGCGGCTCGAGATCGAGATGAGCGGGCTCGACGAGGCTGCCAAGGCCGAGATGATCGACGAGATCGAGCGGATCGACTCGATCGTGCGCCAGTTCATCGAGTTCGCGCGGCCGCTCGAATGGACCGTCGAACCGGTGGACGTCGCCGAAGCGATCGACCAGCAGATGCGCGCCTACGCACGCGAATGCGGCGACGGCAGCCTGGTGATCAACCGCCATGTCGCGATCGGCCTGCTCTGGCGCGGCAGCCCGACGATCCTGCAACGGATCCTCGCGAACCTGATCGACAACGCGCTGAAGTACGCACGCCCACCGGACGGCGGTGCAATCCGCGTCGACCTGCTGGCCCGGCGCATCGATACCCAGATCGAGCTGGTCGTTCGCGACCACGGCCCCGGCGTGCCGGCCGAAGCGATCGAGCGGCTGGCGCGGCCGTTCGCCCGGCTCGACGCCGAGCGCGGCAGCATCGGCGGCTCAGGCCTCGGGCTCGCGATCGTCGCGCGGCTGGCGCGGCGTGCCGGCGGCGCGGCGGCGATCGAGAATGCGCCGGGCGGCGGCCTGCTGGTCCGGGTCCGGCTGCAGGACCAGGAAGCGCCGGTCAGCTCGGGGGCTGAGCGGGCATCCAACGCCCCCGCGCCGGTGCCTTTCAGCCTCTCAGCAGCAGCGCCACCGCCTGCGCCGCGATCCCCTCGCCGCGGCCCAGATGGCCGAGCCGCTCGTTCGTCTTCGCCTTCAGATTGAGCTGCGCCGGCGCGCAAGCGAGCGCGGCGGCAAGCCGCGCGATCATCGCCGGCAGATGCGGGGCCAGCTTCGGCGCCTGCGCGATCACGGTCGCGTCGATGTTGCCGATCGTGTAGCCGGCGGCCCGCACCCGTGCGCCGGCATCGTGCAGCAGCAGCAGGCTGTCGGCGCCGGCGAACGCCGGATCGGTGTCGGGGAACGCGTGGCCGATGTCGCCGAGGCCGGCGGCACCGAGCAGCGCATCGGTGATCGCATGCGCGAGCACGTCGGCATCCGAATGCCCGAGCAGCCCGAGGTGGTAAGGAATGGTGATGCCACCGACGATCAACGCGCGCCCCGGCACCAGCGCATGGATGTCGTAGCCCTGGCCGATCCGGAACGGCGGCCGTGCTGCCGGTGCTGCCGGCGCGCCGGCGCGAGCGCCGGTGTCGGCGCCAGGGCCGATGGTGCTCACGACGCGCGCCGCCCGTCGCCGGACGGTTCGCCGCGCTCCATCAGCGCCCTCAGCATCAGCAGATCCTCGGCGGTGGTGATCTTCAGGTTGCGGCGGGTGCCGGAAAGCATCCGCGGCCGCCCGCCTTCGGCCTCCATCGCGCCGGCCTCGTCGGTCACCTGCGGATGCGCCTCGAGCGCACGCCGCAGCGCGCCGGCGCGGAACACCTGCGGGGTCTGCGCGAGCCACAAGCGGCTGCGGTCGACGCTGCCGCCGCTGCGGAACTCGTCGGACGCCTCCAGCGAGGCGACCGGGTCGACCCGCTTGACGGTGTCGGCGACCGGCAGGCACAGCATCACGCCGCACGGCTCGCCGGCGAGGTGGCACGCCAGCCGCTGCAGACTGGCCGCGTCGATACCGGGCCGTGCCGCATCATGGACGTAGATCCAGTCGCTGGCATCGACCAGCCCGCGCAGCGTCAGCATCGCGAGGCCGTTCAAGACGCTGTCGCGGCGCGAATCGCCGCCGCGACGGATCAGTTCGACGCGTGGATCGCGCAGCCCCGGCAACCGGCCGGCGATCGAGTCGCCCGGCTGCACGACCACCGCGATCCGGTCGAACCACGGCTCGGCGAGGAACGCCGCGACCGTGCATTCGAGCACCGTGCGGCCGCACAGCGACAGGTACTGCTTCGGCACCGCAGCGCCGACTCGCGAACCGCTGCCGGCCGCCGCGATCAGCGCGACATGGCGCGGCGCTGCCGCTGTCGTCTCTTTCGTCATGCCTGCCCGGGCCTCCGATCGACGGTCCCGCTGTCCCGCTAGAATCCCTGAAGTGGATCACCCTGCCCGTCGCCTGACCGCCGGACCCGGCTCGTACGACGCCTGGATGCTGGCCAACCGCCTGGCGGCGACCGGACCGCACGCGGCGGCGGCCGGCGAACCGGCCGGCGCCGGTACCGCCATCCGTGCGACCCGGGTGATTGTATGCGCGCAGGCGGCCGACTGCGCCCGCCTCGCGGCCGAGATCGCGTTCTTCGCGACCAAGCCGCTCGCGATCGCCGAGCTGCCGGACTGGGAAACCCTGCCGTACGACCATCTGTCGCCGCATCAGGACCTGGTCTCGCAACGGCTCGCGACGCTCCATCAGCTGCAGCGCGGCGCGATCGACGTGATGATCGTCGCGGCGAGCACCGCGGCGCACCGCTTCGCGCCGCCGGCATGGCTGGCGGCCCGCACCTTCGACTTCGCCAAGGGCCAGCGGCTCGACGAGCGCGGCCTGCGCGCGCAGCTGACGCTGGCCGGCTACGAGCACGTCGCGCAAGTGGTGCGGCCGGGCGAATACGCGGTGCGCGGCGGTCTGATCGACCTGTTCCCGATGGGCTCGCAGCTGCCGTACCGGATCGATCTGTTCGACGACCGGATCGACTCGCTGCGGACCTTCGATCCGGATTCGCAGCGCAGCCTGTATCCGGTCGACACCGTCCGGCTGCTGCCGGGCCGCGAGTTCCCGCTCGACGAAGCGGCGCGGACCGAGTTCCGCGGCCGCTGGCGCACCCGCTTCGAAGGCGACCCGTCGAAGGCGACGATCTATCGCGATATCGGCAACGGCATCGCCGGCAACGGCATCGAGTACTACCTGCCGCTGTTCTTCGAGCAGACCGCGACGCTGTTCGACTACCTGCCGGCCGGCGCCGAGCTCTACCTGCACGGCGACGTCAACGCGCAGCTGATCGCGTTCCGCGCCGACGCCGAGCAGCGCTGGCGTTTTCTCGGCAACGACAGCGAACGGCCGGCGCTGACGCCCGATGAACTGTTCCTGACCGCAGAGGCGTTCTTCGTCGCGGCACACCGGTATCCGCGGTACACGATCGCAACCACCGGCGCCACCGCGAGCGCCGGCAACACCGATGCGGGCGGTGCGTTCGAGCCGCCGGCGGTCGCGGTCAACCGCCGGCTGACCGAGCCGATCGGGCTGCTGCGCGCCGCGCTCGACGGCGCGCCGCCGGTCGCCGGCGTCCGCGAGCGACGAATCGTGATCGCCGAATCGGCCGGCCGGCGCGAGACGCTGATCGAGCTGTTCGCCGAATCCGGATTGCGGCTCGCCTCGGTCGACGGCTGGGCTGCGGCCTACGCCGCCGCCGAGTCGGCGCCGGTGATCACGGTCGGCCCGGTGCATCGCGGCTTCCGGCTCGCCAGCGGCGAATGCCTAGTGGTCACCGAGACCGAGCTGTTCCCCGGCTTCGTCCGCCAGAGCCGCGACCGCGCCGGCCAGGCGACCCAGGTCGACAGCCTGATCCGCGACCTGTCGGAGCTGAAGCCCGGCGACCCGGTAGTCCATGCGCAGCACGGCATCGGCCGCTACCGCGGGCTGGTCAATCTCGATCTCGGCGAAGGCGTCACCGAGTTCCTGCACCTGGCCTATGCCAACGACGCGACGCTCTATGTGCCGGTCGCGCAGCTGCATCTGATCGGCCGCTATGCCGGCGCGGCGCCGGAAAACGCGCCGCTGCATACGCTCGGCTCCGGCCAGTGGGAGAAGGCACGGCGCAAGGCGGCCGAGAAGGCGCGCGACACCGCCGCCGAGCTGCTCGATCTCTATGCGCGCCGGGCGGCGCGCGCCGGCCATGCATTCAAGTTCGACGCCGCCGGCTACGAGGCGTTCGTCGAAGGCTTCGGCTTCGAGGAGACGCCCGACCAGCAGGCGGCGATCCATGCGGTGATCCAGGACCTGATCGCCGCCAAGCCGATGGACCGGCTGGTCTGCGGCGACGTCGGCTTCGGCAAGACCGAGGTCGCGCTGCGCGCCGCGTTCGTCGCCGCCGCGAGCGGCCGCCAGGTCGCGGTGCTGACGCCGACGACGCTGCTTGCCGAGCAGCACTTCCAGACCTTCAGCGACCGCTTCGCGAACTGGCCGATCAAGCTCGGCGAGCTGTCGCGGTTCGGCTCGGCGAAGGCATCGAAGGCGATCGTCGACGGGCTCGCCGCCGGCACCGTCGACATCGTGATCGGCACCCACAAGCTGCTGTCGCCCGAGGTCCGCTTCAAGGACCTGGGCCTGGTCATCATCGACGAGGAGCACCGCTTCGGCGTCCGCCAGAAGGAGCGGCTGAAAAGCCTGCGCGCCGAGATCGACGTGCTGACGCTGACCGCGACGCCGATCCCGCGCACGCTGGCGATGAGCCTGGAAGGCATCCGCGATTTCTCGGTGATCGCGACCGCGCCGCAGAAGCGGCTCGCGATCAAGACCTTCGTGCGCAAGGAATCCGACGGCACCATCCGCGAGGCGCTGCTGCGGGAGCTCAAGCGTGGCGGCCAGGTCTACTTCCTGCACAACGAGGTCGGCACGATCGAGAACCGCCGCCGCCAGCTCGCCGAGCTGGTCCCCGAAGCACGGATCCGGATCGCTCACGGCCAGATGCCGGAGCGCGAGCTCGAGCAGGTGATGCGCGACTTCCATCAGCAGCGCTTCAACGTGCTGCTCTGTACGACCATCATCGAGACCGGCATCGACGTGCCGACCGCCAACACGATCGTGATGCACCGCGCCGACCGCTTCGGCCTCGCGCAGCTGCATCAGCTGCGCGGCCGGGTCGGCCGCTCGCACCACCAGGCCTACGCCTATCTGATGATCCCCGACGAAGCCGCGATCACCCGCGACGCCGGCAAGCGGCTCGAGGCGATCCAGCTGATGGAGGAGCTCGGCTCGGGCTTCTACCTGTCGATGCACGATCTCGAGATCCGCGGCGCCGGCGAAGTGCTCGGCGAATCGCAGTCCGGCGAAATGCAGGAGGTCGGCTTCTCGCTTTACGTCGAGATGCTGCAGCAGGCCGTCAAGGCGCTGCAGTCCGGCCGCGAGCCGGACCTGGCGGCGACGCTGGCCCGGGTGCCCGAGATCAACCTGCATGCGCCGGCGCTGCTGCCGGCCGACTATTGCGCCGACGTCCATGAGCGGCTGATGCTCTACAAGCGCTTCGCCAATGCCGCCGACACGGACGCGATCGGCCGCCTGCGCGAGGAGCTGATCGACCGCTTCGGCAAGCTGCCCGATCCGGCCCAGACGCTGATCGACGTGCACCGGCTGCGCCAGCTCGCCGAGGCGATCGGCATCAACAAGATCGACGCGACCGCCGACACCATCGTGCTGCAGTTCGACGCCCGGCCGCTGACGCCGACGGCGCAGATCCTGAAGTTCGCGCAGTCGCGCCGCGATACCGGCTTCGCCGGCCAGGACCGGCTGCGGATCAAGGTCGCGACAGCGGACGCGGCCGCGCGGGTGCGGACCGTCCGCGAGATCCTGGTCGCGCTGTTGCCGCCGGCTGGCGCGGGCGGCACCGCGGCCGCGCAGCCAGCGCCGGCGTCGACATCGCCGGCGTCTTCGCGCGCCTCGCCGTCCTCGCCTTCGTCTCCGTCTCCGCCGTCACCCTCGTCACCGGCGCGGTCCTCGACGCGCGGACCGCGCGGCAAGCAGCCGGTCGCTCCGCGATGAGCGACTCGAGCCGCCCGCGCGAAACCGCCGGCGCGACCGCCGGCGTCGAGACCCGGCTGATCGTCCAGCATCCGGCGCTCGCCGACGCGACCGTCGCGGCGTTGAGCCACCGGGTCGGCAGCGCCCCGCTCGACCGCGGCCCGACGCGCGCGGTCTGGGACGGTACCGGGCTCGACAGCGCCATGATCGCGACGCTCGCCGAACATTTCGACGTCGACGCGGCGCAGGTGCCGGCCGGCGCCCGGCTCGGCGACTACCGGCTGCTCGCATTCGACATGGATTCGACGCTGATCACGATCGAATGCATCGACGAGATCGCCGACTTCGCCGGCCGCAAGGCCGAGGTCGCCGCGATCACCGAGGCGGCGATGCGCGGCGAGATCGCCGACTACGACGAAAGCCTGCGGCGCCGGGTCGCGCTGCTCGCCGGCCTCGACGCCGCGGTGCTCGACCGCGTCTACGACGAGCGGCTGCGGCTGACGCCGGGCGCCGAGACATTGATCGCCGCGGCCCGGCGCCAGGGCCTGCGCACGCTGCTGGTCTCGGGCGGCTTCACCCATTTCACCGAGCGGCTGCGCACGCGGCTTGCGATCGATCAGGCGCGCGCCAACGTCCTCGAGATTCGCGACGGCCGGCTGACCGGCGCACGGACGGGGCCGATCGTCAACGCCGCCGGCAAGGCGCGCGCGCGCGCCGAGTCCTGCGCCGC
>JBFWQR010000025.1:0-56840 GCA_050249335.1 Lautropia sp. | reverse complement strand
CATCATGATCATGCGATCGGCGAGACGATCGGCATCCGGCTCGACACCGAGCACGTCGTCACCTTCGCCGCCGTCGCCGATCCGGGGCACGCGCAGCGGCCGTGACCCACAGCCCGGGCGCGCAGGTGCCGCCGGCCGGGCCACGCGTGGAGTCGTTGCCGGTCGTCCGCTGCCGGTCCCGTTACTTGTAGCCGACCTTGTCGAGCAGCTTCTGCGCCTCGGCCGAGCGCATTGCCAGCCTGTCGGTCGAGATCTTGTCGGTCTTGAAGTCGCCGAGCGCCTCGAGAGTGGGGTTGTCGATCTTCGCCGACTTGACCGCCGGCCACTCGTTGTTGCCGTTGGCGAAGTAGGTCTGCGCCTGATCGCTCGACAGGTATTCGAGGAAGGCGACCGCGGCCTCGCGGTTCGGCGCATGGCGGGCGACGGCGCCGCCCGACAGGTTCATGTGCACGCCGGTGGTCGCCTGGTTCGGCCAGACCATCGCGACCTTGTCGACGGCTTCCTTGTCGCCGGGCTTGACGGAACGCAGCAGCCGGACCCAATAGTAGGAATTGACCACGCCGATCGCGCATTCGCCGCTGGCGACCGCCAGGATCTGATCGGTGTCGCCGCCCTTCGGCGGCCGCGCCATGTTGGCGACGATACCCTTCATCACGGCTTCGGCCTTGGCCGCGCCGTCATGCTCGATGATCGAGCCGAACAGCGACAGGTTGTAGGGGTGGCTGCCGGAGCGCGTGCAGACCTTGCCCTTGTTCTTCGGGTCGGCCAGCGATTCGTAGGTCGCGACGTCCTTCGGATCGACGGTCGCCTTGTTGTACACGATCACGCGGGCGCGGTTCGAGAAGCCGTACCAGGTACCGTCGCCGGCACGGTATTCGGCCGGAATCCGCTGCTCGAGCACCGCCGATTTGGTCGGCTGGAACAGTCCGGCCTGCTGCGCGCGGTAGAGCCGGGTGGCATCGACCAGCAGCACTACGTCGGCCGGGCTCTTGTCGCCTTCGTTGCGCAGCCGCTCGAGCAGCGGCTCGTCGCCGAGCTCGATCCGGTTGATCTTGATGCCGGTCTGCTTGGTGAAGTTGGCGTAGAGCTGCTCGTCGGTCTGGTAGTGTCGCGCCGAATACAGATTCAGCACCTTTTCCTGGGCCTGGGCGGACGGCAGCGCCGCACCGATGACGCCGGCGAGCAGCGCGGCAGACAGCAACGGTTGTTTCACTCGAATCTCCTGATACGGGCGCGGTCCGCGCCGGGGCAGTGTCGGGGGTTCGCGGCTGGCATCTTGATTGCAAGCGCGACGAGAAATCGCAATGCGAATGGTTCTCGTGTCAAGAATACTAGCAGGCCCGCCGGCCAGCGCGAAGGAATCGCCGAATGACCCTTGAATGCACTGGGATGAGCGGGCCCGGGCCGGCGGTCAGCCGCGCGCGGCCGCGAACCGGACGAACCAGTCGATCACCGCCGGATTGGCCATCGAGTCGCGGTTGACCGCCTTTGCGACCGGATGGCCGAGCAGGATCCGCTTGATCGGCACCTCGAGCTTCTTGCCGGTCAGCGTCCGCGGCACGTCGGGGATCGCGTAGACCTGATCCGGCACGTGCCGCGCCGACAGCCGCGTCCGGATCGCGGACAGCAGCACCTGCCGCAGTTCGTCCGGGACTCCGGTCGCGCCGGCCGCGGCGGCGGCCGGATCGGCGAAACGGCCGTCGGGCAGCACGACGAACAGCGCCAGGAACGACGGCCGGCCGAGATATTCGAGATCGACCGCCAGCGAGTCGCGGATCGTGTCGAACGACTCGACGATCCGGTAGATCTCGCTGGTGCCCATCCGGATGCCGTGGCGGTTGATCGTCGAATCGCTGCGGCCGTAGATCCGCGACGTCACCGATTCGGGCCGCTCGATCAGCTCGAGCCAGTCACCGTGGCGCCAGACGCCGGGCCAGGTGTCGAAATAGCTGTCGAAATAACGCGAGCCGTCGGCATCGCGCCAGAAATGGAGCGGCATCGACGGCATCGGCGCGGTGCAGACCAGCTCGCCGACCGCACCGATCCGCGGCCGGCCGTCGTCGTCGTAGGCGGCGATCGCGGCGCCGAGCGCGCGGCACTGCATCTCGCCGGCATAAACCGGCAGCGTCGGGCACGATGTCAGGAACGCGGCGCCGGGATCGGTGCCGCCGGAGATCGAGGCGAGCAGCAGGTCCTGCTTGACGTTGCCATAGACCCATTCATAGGCATCGTCGGTCAGCGGCGAGCCGGTCGCGCCGAGCGTGCGCAGCGCCGACAGATCGAACCGCTCGCGCGGCACCAGCCCCGCCTTGCTGCAGTTGGCGATGAAAGCCGGGCTGGTGCCGAAGATGGTCGCGCGCTCTTCGGCGACCAGCTGCCAGAGCGGCGTCGCGTCGGGCCAGCCGGGGTTGCCGTCATGGTGCAGCAGGGTTGCGCCGGTGGCGAGCGCCGACACCCACAGGTTCCACATGATCCAGCTGGTCGACGAGAACCAGATGAAGCGGTCGTCGCGGCCGATGCCCAGGTGCAGCGGCAGCCCGGCGAACGCGTTGAGCAGCGTGCCGCCGTGGCCATGGACGATCGGCTTCGGCATGCCGGTGGTGCCCGACGAATAGACGATCCAGAGCGGCGCGTCGAACGGCAGCGCGGTGAAGGTCGGCGGCTGCGGCGATGCGATCGCGGTGCGCCACGGGATCGTGCGGATGCGCGCCGCGCCGCTGCCGGCCGCGCTGCTGTCGCCGCTGCCGGCCGCACTGTTGCCGCCGAGCTGGCCGGGCTCATCGCCGGCGGCATCGTCGCCGTCATCATCGAGGTAGGGAATCAGGATCACCGCTTCGAGCGACGGCAACTCCCGGACCAGTTCGGCGAGCACGTCGCTGCGGTCGTGGCGCTTGCCGCCGTAGTGATAGCCGTCGGTCGCGATCAGCACCCGCGGTGCGATCTGGCGGAACCGGTCGAGCACGCTGGTGGCGCCGAGGTCCGGCGCGCAGGCCGACCAGATCGCGCCCTGCGAGGCCGCGGCCAGGAACGCGACCACCGTCTCCGGAATGTTCGGCGCGTAGGCGACGACCCGGTCGCCGACGCCGACGCCGAGCGCGCGCAGCTGTGCGGCGACGCTGCCGGCCTGCAGCGCCAGCGTCCGCCAGTCGAGCTCGCGGCGCCGGCCGCGTTCGTTGCGGAACACCAGCGCCGGCCGGGTCGCGGCGTCCGGTTCGCCGGCGCGGCGCAGCAGGTGCTCGGCGAAGTTCAGCGTCGCGCCTTCGAACCAGCGCGCACCGGGCATCCGGCGCTCGGCGAGAATGCGCTGCGGCGGCGTGTGGAAACGCACCTCGCTGAATTCGGCGACGGCGGCCCAGAACTGTTCGAGCTCGTCGATCGACCACTGCCAGAGCGCCTCGTAGCCGTCGAACGCGAGGCCGTGGCGCCGCTTCAGCCAGTCGGTGAAGCGGGTGATCGGCGCGTCGGCGATCCGGGCCGCGTCGGGGCGCCACAGCGGGCGGGCGGCGGCAGCGGCAGGCGCTGGCGGCAGGGTCTCGGGCATCGTCGTCTCCGGTCGGCTCCGATCGATTCTCGGCGAAGCGATGGTCACGGTCCAGCGACCGCAGGGTTCACGGCGCCGGCTCGCCGCCGCGGCGAACGACAGGCTCCTGGGGTATCCTGCGGGGCGCGACGGCAGATGGAGCTGCTACGGGTGCGATCGGGGCGATCAGGGTGGGCAGGTCCGGTGAGCGGCGGCGCCCGCGAAACGGGCGACCGGGCCGGTGACGACGGCGGTGCCGGCCGGCCGGTCTCGTCCGCCGCATCCCGCATCGCCGCGGCCGGTCTGCTCGTGGCCGCACTGCTCGCGGCTGCACTGTTCGCGGCTGCACTGCTCGGCTGGCCGGCGCCGGCAGCGGCGCATCACGGCTTCATCGGCAAGCACGACTTCGCGCATCCGCTCTATCTGCGCGGCCGGATCATCGCCGCGCAGATCGGCCTGCCGCATGCGCGGCTGACGATCAGCGTGCCGGACGGGCTGCAGCTGCCGCGCGATCGCGAGCGGATGCGTGCGCTCGAGGATGCCGAGGCGCGCCAGACGATGACGATCCTGACGCTCGGAGACCGGCGCGGCGCGGTCGACGTCCGGCTCGACCGGCGCCTGACTCAGCGGCTGATCGACGAGCCGGAACTGGTCCGCGCCGGAGCGACGGTCGAGGTGGTCGTCTACCGTCGCACCACCAGCGACGAGTACCGCAACGAGCTGATGGTCGTGCTGCTGTTGCTGCCCGACGGCCAGGTGCTGGTCAGTTCGAACCCGGCGGTCGGGCGCGTGCCGGCGCGCGACCGCGCGCGGATGCCGGGGCCCGGACCGGTGCCGGGGCAGGGGCACGGGCAGGGGCAGGGGCAGGGGTCTGACCGGAGGCTGGTGCACTGACGGCGACCTGCCGCCACAAGTGCAGCACCGCATAGGCGCGCCACGGCCGCCAGCGTTCGGCGAGCGCGGCGGCGGCACCCGGTGACGTGACGCCGAGCGCTTTCAGCACCGCGACGTCGCGTGGCGGGAACGCATCGGTCCAGCCGAGACAGCGCATCGCGATGTAGTGCGCGGTCCAGGGACCGATGCCGGCGATCGCGGTCAGTCGGGCCAGCGTCGCCGGCACGTCGGCACCCGGCAGCAGCACCAGCTCGCCGGCAGCGATCGCGCGCGCGATCACGATGATTGCAGTGCCGCGGCTGCGGATGATGCCGAGTTCGCCGAGCCGATCGGGCGTCGCGACGGCGAGGGCGGCCGCGGTCGGAAACAGGTGACTGGGTGCGCCGGCCGCAGCCGCGAGCGGCTCGCCGAAGCGTGCGACCAGCCGGGTCGCCAGCGTGCGCGCGGCCGCGACCGTGACCTGCTGGCCGAGGATCGCGCGGACCGTCAGCTCGAACGGATCGGCGGCGCCGGGCAGCCGCAGTCCGGGGCACGGCTGCGCCAGCGGCCCGAGCGCCGCGCCGACCGCGAGCGGATCGCAGCCGACGTCGAAGACCCGCGCGAGCCGCGCGACGACGCCATCTCGGGCCGCGGCGAGCGACGGCGACAGCGTGACCAGCAGCCGGTGGCGCGCCGGATCGTCGCGGACTTCGACGCGACCGACCAGCGCCGCGGCGCGGCCAGCCGGCGCCGTGGCCGCGTCGTTGCGCTGGATCAGCAGATTGCGCCGGTAGCGGCCCTCGGCGATGACCTCGACCGTCGGCACCGCGCGCGCGGCGAGGAACGCCAGCATCGCCGGCCAGTCGTACGGCGGCGCAGAGGGCAGCGCGATCGTGCTCAATCGGCGCTGGCGGGCAGCGCGGCGGCGACCCGCTCGAGCAGCGCGCAGCGGTCGAAGCCGTCGCGCGTGAGCGTCATCCCGAGCCGGACGACGACGAGGCCGCGCGACGGGATCGCGGCCACCAGCTGGCCCCAGTGCCCGGTCAGCGCGACGGTGTCGGCCGGCAGCCGCTGGCCGTTACCGCAGAACGAGCTGCCGGCGGCGCCCGGCAGCCAGGTCTGCGCACCGTAAGCCGTGGCCGCGGGTTGGGCGGCCGCGCCGGCCGGCAGCGGCGGCGGTGCGGTCGCGACCTGCCACCAGTGCGGCGGCAGCAGCGGCGTGCCGTCGGCCGACGCGCCCTGGCGGCGGATCAGTTCGCCGATCCGGGCGAAGTCGCGCGGCGTCGCCCAGCCGTACGACGATGCGATCAGATTGCCGCTCGCGTCGCTCTCGATCACCATCGAGTTGGCGCCGATCGCTCGCAGCAGCGCGGTTTCCGGGTAGCGCCAGTAGGCGGCGTCGTCATCGAAGGTCAGCCGCAGCAGGCCCGACAGCAGGTTGGTCGAAGCGCTCAGGTAGCGCCAGCGGCTGCCGGCCGGCGCGTCGGCCGGCGCGGCCCCGACGTAGGCGGCGACGTCGGTCTCGTTCCACAGCATCCGCGGCACCGCGCTCCACGGCGCATAGCCTTCGACGTGCGCCAGTCCGTCACGCATCAGCAGCAGGTCGGCGACGGTAATCTGCCGGCGCTGGTCGTGCTGCCAGGCGTCGAGCCAGGCCGGCCGGCGTGCCGGCGCGATCCACTCGAGCACCGGCGTCGACAGCGGCAGGTTCTGTTCGGCCAGGCGCTTGATCACCAGCATGCCGAGCACGGTCTTGGTCATCGACCAGCCGATCTGGCGGGTTTCGGCATCGAAGCCGGCGCCATAGCGCTCGGCCAGCAGTCGGCCGTCGTGCAGGATCAGCAGCGCGCGGGTGGCGCGGCGGTCGCTGCCGTCCGGGCCGGCGGCGAACTGCTCGTCGACGATCCGCGCGATCGCCGCGCGGTCGACGCCGGCGCCGGGGTCGTCCGGCCACGGCGCCGGTGCCGCTGCCCCGTTCGACGGGAACGGTGTCCGCTCGTCGGCTCCGATGCCGGCCGCCGTCGCCGCGGCCGCCAGCTCCGGCGTCGGGTCGAGCACGCAGCCGAGGCCGGGCAGCCAGCGTGCGGCGCGTGGCCCGGACCACAGCATGGTGCCGTGCACGGTGCGCGCGCCGCCGTCGAGCGTGACGCCGGCGAGCCTGAGCAGCGGCGATGCCGGCAGCACATCGCGCGCGATCACGTCGGCCGGCGGCCGGTCGGCGACGAACACGCCCGAGCAGACCGCCTTGGCCGCCATGCCGGCGCCGGTCCGCGGAATGCCGAGCCATGCGAGCGCGGCGACCACGACGATCGGCGCCAGCAGCGCCGCGCCGATCAGCAGACGGATCAGCAGGCGCACGGCAGCGTCCGGCGTGGCAGGGTGCAGGCGGGCGGCATCGGCGGCGATGATAGCCGCAGCGCGCAGCGGCGGCAGCAAGCAGCGAATCGCGCCGGCGGCATAAAATCGCACGATGGAACCTGCCGAATCGCGGCTGCGGACCTTCACCGAGCCGATCGAGGCGCTCGGCCACATCCGCGCGCTCTACCAGACGTCGGTCACCACGCTGCAGCAGGCGTTGACCGCCTATGCCGCCGGTGCCCGGCTCGATGCCCGGGTCCGCGCCTTCTATCCCTACCTGCGGGTGCGCACCGACACGGTCTCGCGGCAGGATTCGCGGCGCGCGTTCGGCTTCGTCGCCGGCCCGGGCGTCTACGAGACGACACTGACGCGGCCCGACCTGTTCGGCCGCTACTACTCCGAGCAGCTGCGCCTGCTGGTGCGCAACCACGGGGTCCGGCTCGAGGTCGGGCTGTCGCAGCAGCCGATCCCGATCCACTTCGCACTGGCCGACGACACCGTGCTCGACGCGTCGTTCGACGAAACCAAGGCGCGCGACCTGAGCGACCATTTCGACCTGCCGGACCTGGCGGCGATGGACGACACGATCGCCAACGGCGTGCTGTCGGCCGAGCCGGGCGAGTCGAAGCCGTTGTCGCTGTTCACCGCGCCGCGGGTCGACTATTCGCTGCACCGCCTGAAGCACTACACCGGCACGTCGCCCGGCCATTTCCAGAACTTCGTGCTGTTCACCAACTATCAGTTCTACATCGACGAGTTCGTCCGGATGGGGCGCGAGCGCGCCACCACCGGCGGCGGCGGCGGCGATGATTTCACCGCGTTCGTCGAGCCGGGCAACCGGATCACCTGGAATCCGCACTTCCGCGACCGTTATCCGGTCGGCGCGCCGCAGGTGCAGGGCACGCCGCCGGACCGGTTGCCGCAGATGCCGGCGTACCACCTGCAGCGTGCCGATCGCAGCGGCATCACGATGGTCAACATCGGCATCGGGCCGTCGAACGCGCGGACCATCACCGACCACATCGCGGTGCTGCGGCCGCACGCCTGGCTGATGCTCGGCCATTGCGCCGGGCTGCGGACCACGCAGCGGCTCGGCGACTACGTGCTGGCGCACGGCTATGTCCGCGAGGACCACGTGCTCGACGACGAACTGCCGTTGTGGGTGCCGATCCCGGCGCTCGCCGAGGTGCAGCTCGCGCTCGAAGGCGCGGTTGCCGACGTGACGCGGCTCGAAGGCTACGAGCTGAAGCGGGTGATGCGCACCGGCACGGTCGCGTCGGTCGACAACCGCAACTGGGAGCTGCAGCCGCATGCGAGCCTGGTGCAGCGCTTCAACCTGTCGCGCGCGATCGCGCTCGACATGGAGAGCGCGACCATCGCCGCCAACGGCTTTCGCTTCCGGGTGCCGTACGGCACGCTGCTCTGCGTTTCCGACAAGCCGTTGCACGGCGAGCTGAAGCTCGCCGGCATGGCGACGCGCTTCTACCGTGAGCGCGTCAATCAGCATCTCGAGATCGGCATCCGCGCGCTCGACGCATTGCGCGGCCAGGGCGTCGAGCGGCTGCACTCGCGCAAGCTGCGCAGCTTCGCCGAGGTCGCGTTCCAGTAGCGCGCCGGCCGCAGCAGGAACACGCCCCAGCCGCCGATGGCCGCCGCGCCGCCCGCTTCGGTCCTCAAGCGCGCCACCTTCTTCGTCGTCGTCGGCGCGATCCTGTTCGTGCTGTTCGATCGCTACGGGCCGTACCAGTCGGGCAGCGGCTACCGGCCGCGGCCGATCGAGCGGATCGATGCGGCCGGCGCGGCGCTCGATCGGACCTTCGACGGACACTTCTACATCACCGGGCGGATCAACGACCGCGAGCTGGTGTTCATGATCGACACCGGCGCCAGCACGATCGCGCTCGGCGAGCAGCAGGCGAAGACGCTCGCGCTCGGCAACTGCCGGCCGCGGCGCTATTCGACCGCCGCCGGCGTCGTCGACGGCTGCGTCGCGCGCGCCGAGCGGGTCGAGGTCGCCGGGTTGCGCATCCACGACGTCGAGGTCGCGGTGCTGCCGGGTGCCGACGGCACCGTACTGCTCGGAATGAACGTGCTGCGGCACTTCCGGATCGAGCAGCAGGGGCGGCGGATGACGCTGACGCCGGGCGGGGCCGGGTCCTGACGCGGTATCGGCCGGGCCCCTGGGCATCAGCCCTCGTCCGGTATGACGGCAAGCAGGTCCGTGACGCCGACGTCCACTCCCGCCTGAAACAGCAGGGTGCTGGCCTGTCCGCGATGATGCGTCTGGTGATTGAAGAAATGCTGGACCAGGTCGCCGAAGCGCTTGGAGTACGCCTGGCCTGCCGTGTTGCGATAGCCGAGCGGGGAGGCCAGTTGCGCCGCAGTCAGCGTCCGGGACCATTGCACGATGATCTCGTCCAGCTCGGAGCGGTAGCGGTGCAGCGTTGCCAGGTCGGCTGCGAGCGATTGCCGCAAGGAGGTCGGAACCGGAAAGCGCGTCAGCTCGGCCCGCAGCGCCGATGCGTCCGGATGATGACTGAACCGGTGCAGCCAGAGCGTGTCGCCGACCGCGATGTGGTTCAGCGTCTGCAACAGCGAGCCGAAGAACGCTCCGCGGTCTTTCGCGATCGCCTCTTCGGAAAGGCGCGACGCGGCCTCGTACATGCGCTGGTTCATCCCGCGGTTGTAGTCGGCCATCAATGCTGCGGTTCGAGGGGTCATTTCGATGGATCGATCCGGAAGTTTGGGGGGTAGCGCATGTTCTCGACGTCGCAGGCGGCGTGGACGCGGAAGATGGACGGCGATGCCAGGCATGCGGTCGCCAGCGCATCGATCGCCTCGGGGATCAACCCGCGGCCCCAATGCGATCGGGCGAGCACGTAGCCGACGTCGACGGTGGTGCCGAGGAAGCGTGCCTCGACCATGCCGATCGCCGAGTCGTCGCCGCGCTCGGCGACGACGAACGGCATTCGGTTGCCGGCTCGCCAGGCGGCCCGGCTCGACTCGATGAACGCGCGGGTGTCGTCGATCGTCCGGTGCGGCTGCCAGACCAGGAACCGGCTGATGGCCGGGTCCTGCGTGTAGCGGGCGAACAGCGCTTCGGCGTCGGCCGGCACTGGCTCGCGCAGGCGAAGGCGGGCGGTTTCGAAGCGGGTCGGAATGGGGCGTTCCATGTCGTGTCCGGGATTCGTCGCGCGGGCGATCGTGGCCGGGCAAAGGCCCGGCCACGGGCCGCCAGCGCGCATCGTCCCAGTCTGCCGCAGCCTGACCGCGCTGTCGACCCGGATCGATCACCGACCATGCAACGGCCCGGCGCATCGCTTCGGCCGGCAGCAAGGCATCGCCCGCGGTAGACTGTCCGCGTCCAGAGGAGTAGCCGCGATGTCCGTCCCGATCCAGCGTCTGACCATTCCCGTCTTCGTCCGCGGCCTGTCGGTCCTGGACGGTTATCTGGCCAATGCCGCGGCGAAGGACCGCTCCGGGCTGGTCGACGCCCGGCTCGCCCCCGACATGCTGACGTTCACCGGCCAGATCCAGCGCGCCAGCGACACATCGAAAGGGACCGTCGCGCGGGTCACCGGGACCGAAGCGCCGAGCTTTCCGGACACCGAGAAGACGCTCGACGAGCTGCGTGCGCGCGTCGCGCGGACCATCGACTACCTGAGGAGCGTGCCGGCCAGCGCGTTCGCCGGCGCCGACCAGCGGATCGTCACGATCAAGCTCGGCGGCCGTTCGCTGTCGCTCGGCGGTTGCGACTATCTGCTGCAGTTCGGGCTGCCGAACTTCTACTTTCACGTCGCGACCGCGCACGCGATCCTGCGACGCGAGGGCATCCCGGTCGGCAAGATCGACTATCTCGGGCCGTTCGACGAGGCGATCTGACCTGCCGATACGACCAGCTCGAGCGACGATCGGCGCGGACGTGCGACGAGATGAAGACAGACCCTGAAGGCAGGCCCGATCCGGTGACCGGCTGGTCCCTGCGCGGCGACCCGCGTGCGCAGCTCGCCGGGCAGGGTTTCGCGCTGCTCGATCCGGCCGGCTTCGCGGCGCTGACCGGCATCGCCGCCGACGTGCTCGGCGACTGGCAGCCGTACTGGAACCGGCTCGTGCCGGACGGCTACCTGCGCGACGGCGGTCGCTACCGGGCACGCCGGCACAGCTGCTTCGTGCAGTCGCTCGAGGCGCGCCCGGCGCGCGACGACGCGGCCGTGGTGACCCAGGTCGCGCACCGCGCGCACTGGCAGTCGACCGACTACAACGCGCTGCATGGCGGCATCGACCGCTGGTTCGAGCCGATCGAGCCGTCACTGGTCGCCGACCCACGCTGGCCGCGGCTGCTCGCCACGCTCGGCCGGCTGTTCGCGGCGGTGTCGCCGCAGCCGGTCGTGCGCTGGTACATCGAGGCGCATCCGTTCCGGATCGACGCGAGCGACGGGGTCGGCCGGCCGACGCCGGAAGGCGCGCACCGCGACGGCGTCGATTACGTCGCGGTCATCCTGATCGAGCGCCACGCGGTCCGCGGCGGCGAAACCCGCGTGTTCGACGCCGACGGCCCGCTCGGCGTGCGCTTCGTGATCGCCGAACCGTGGAGCGCGCTGCTGCTCGACGATGCCCGCGTGATCCACGAGACGACGCCGATCCAGCCGGCTGCCGATGGGGCGCATCGCGATACGCTGGTCGTCACCTGGCGCCGGGACGGGTTCCAGGCGGCATCTGTCGCGTGAACGGTCAAACCCGGGACCATGGAGATCACTGTCAAGGTCCGCCCCGGTGCCCGCGCGAGCACGCTGGTTCGCAGTGACGATGGCAGCTATCTCGCGCAGGTCAAGGCGCAGCCGGTCGACGGCAAGGCCAACGACGAACTGATTGCGCTGATCGCCGCTCATTTCGGCTGCCGGCGCGCCGACGTGACGATCCACCGCGGCGCCTCCGGCCGGCTCAAGCGCGTCCGGATCGCGAGCGACTGATCTCCTTCGATAGTTGGCGCAGGGGACTTGCGCGATCGCTCGATTGCTTATAGATTACTATCTAGTTATATAACTAGGAAGAAATTAAAACGTGCCGCCCACGACCGTTGCCGCCGCCGACCCGCTCGATCGGGTGTTCGCTGCGCTGGCCGATCCAACGCGCCGTGCGATCGTCGCGCGGCTCGCCGGCGGCGAAGCGACCGTGATGGAGCTGGCCGAGCCGTTCGCGCTGACGCAGCCGGCGATCTCGAAGCATCTGAAGGTGCTGGAGCGCGCCGGGCTGATCGCGCGCGGCCGTGTCGCGCAGACCCGGCCATGCCGGTTGCAGCCGGCGCCGCTGCAGCAGGTCGCGAGCTGGGCCGAGCGCTATCACGCCGAATGGGAGGCGCGTCTGGACCGCCTCGGCGAGTTCCTGGACGCGACGCGGTCGCGGCGGCCGGCCACAACCGCCACAACCGCCACCACAACCGCCACTCCGACCCCCCGACCTTCGACCCGAGGCCGACGCCATGACCGATTCCGCTGAATACCCTCCGTTCGAACTGGTTCGCCGCTACCCGCACCCGCTCGCCGATGTCTGGCGCGCCTGGACCGACGCCGAAGCGCTGGCCAGCTGGTGGGGCCCGAGCGGCTGCGAGGTCGAGGCGCTGAGCCTCGAGCTGCGGCCCGGCGGCTTCTTCCACTACGCAATGCACATCCCGGGCGCGCCGACCAGCTGGGGGCGATTCAACTACCGCGAGATCGTGCCGCAGCAGCGGATCGTCTGGCTGAACTCGTTCGCCAATGCTTATGGCGGTATCGCGCGGGCGCCGTTTCCGGGCGACATCCCGATGGAGGTGACCAACGCGGTGACCTTCGACGGGCGCGACGGCGTCACGACGCTGCAGTTGCGCGCCGAGCCGTTCGGCGCCGAACCGAAGGAGCGGGCGTTCTTCGCCTCCATGCGTGCGTCGCTGGAGGGCGGCTACGGTGGCACGTTCGAGCAGCTTGCTGAGCATCTCGCCGGGCAGCGTTGACGAGCCGGTGGCGGAAGTCCCGCGCCACCTGGTCACCGCTGCCGGCCGTTCGTAGCACCACGAACGGACCGTTGATGGTGGATTTTTCGCCGGAAAGCAGGAACCGCGGTGTAGCAGCGAGCTAGCTAGCTATATAATCCGAAGCCTGTGATCCATTTCCGGCGTCGAGCGCCGGCTCGAACCATGGCCGAAGTCGCCCTCTACGAAGCCAAGAATCGCTTGTCTGAACTGATCGATCGTGTGCAGTCCGGCGAGATCATCACGATCACACGGCGTGGCAAGGTCGTTGCCCAACTGTCCGCGCCGGGTCATTCCGAGGCGCACGACGCGGCGGTGCAGGCGATCGAACGGCTTCGACGTGCCCGTGAGGGGGTGACGCTCGGGCGGCTGAAGGCTCGTGACCTGATCGCGGAGGGGCGGCGTTGATCCCGTCCCGGGAATCAACGACTCCTTCGCGTGAACAGCCGGGCTCGGGTGACTGGCCGGGACTGGTCGTCGATGCCTCCGTGGCCGCATCCTGGTTTCTGCCTGACGAGGCCGATGCGTTCAGCGAAGCGATTCTGGCTGCGACCAGCCACGCCGAAATCTGGGTGCCGGCACTCTGGCAACTGGAGATCTGCAATCTGTTGCGCATGGCGCAGCGTCGCAGGCGGATCTCCGGCGCCAAGCGCCGGGAACTGGTGGAAGCGGCCTCCGCGCTGAGACTGCGGATCGATCGGGAACCCGTCGTCATGGCGGACATCGACACATTGGCCGATCGATACGACCTGACGGCCTATGATGCGGTCTATCTCGAGCTCGCCTTACGGCGGAGCCTGCAGTTGGCGACGACGGATGGTGCGCTGATGGCGGCAATGAAGCGATCCGGCGGCCAGGTCTTCGACCTCGCCAGCATCGCTTCCTCCGCTTGAGCTTCGTCTGCTCGAGACTACTGCAGCTTGATGCCGCGCGCTGCGATGATGCCGCCGAGGATCTTCGCTTCTGCCTCGACGCGTCGCTTGAGCCCGTCCGGCGACGTGCCGACCGGCTGCCAGCCGGCATTGAACAGCCGCTGACGCACTTCCGGCATCCGCAGGATCGCGGGGACTTCGGCGGCGAGCCGGTCGCGCGCGGCCTTCGACAGGCTGGCCGGCCCGAGCAGCGCGGTCCAGACCTCGAGATCGAAGTCCTTCAGGCCGGCGTCGGCGAGCGGCGGGATGTCCGGGGCCAGCGAGCTGCGGCCGCTGGTCAGGCCGATCGCCTTGAGCTTGCCGGCGCGCGCCTGCGGCAGCGCGATGCCCGGCGGCACCAGCGCGAACTGGATGTCGCCGCCGACCAGCGCGGTCACGACCTGCGGGTTGCCGGGAAACGGCACATGGACCGCCTTGAAATCGCCGCTGCGGCTCTTCAGCCATTCGGCGCCGAGGTGGCCGACCGAACCGACGCCGACCGAGCCGTAGTTCCAGCGATCGCCATCCTTGCGCGCGGCGGCGAAGAATGCCGCGCCGTCGGGCGCGTCGGCGCGGGCGACCAGCACCAGCGGCGCGGTGGTCAGCAGCGACAGGTAGCTGAAATCCCTGGCCGGGTCGTACGGCAGTTTCGGATACAGCTGCTTCGACGACGTCAGGTTGCCGTTGATCACGACGCCGAGCGTATGGTCGTCGGTCGCCTTGGCGACCACGTCGGCCGCGATGTTGCCCGACGCCCCGGGCCGGTTCTCGACGACGACCGGCTGGCCGAGCGCCTTGGCGAGCGGCTCGGCCAGCGCCCGCGCCGACATGTCGGGCGTCGAGCCGGGCGGGAAGCCGACCATCAGCCGGACCGGGCGGGTCGGCCAGCCGGTCTGGGCGGCTGCCGGAGCGGCCAGGCCGGCGAGCGCGGCGGCGAGCGGCGCGGCAAGCGGGCTGGCGAACAGCGGGGTGGCCGGTACGGCCGCGGCGGCGCGCAACAGGGTACGACGGACGTTCATTCGGAGTCTCCTCGATTCGATGGCGGAATTCTACGCAGGTCGCCGCTGGCGGCCGCATCCCGGCCGCGCCCCGGCTACGTCTCGGACGCGTCCCGGTTGTGCCCCGGCCGCGTTCCGGTTGAGTCCCGGCCGCGCCTCGGCCGAGCCGCACGCTTGCGCTACAGTAGCGGCCTGCGACACTCTGCGACGGCACGGCGACGGTCCGGCATGGTTCGAGGCTACCTGATCGCGATGCTGCTGTCGTTCGGGCCGTCGGTCTCGAACTCGTTCGCGCGCTTCGCCTATGCGCTGATCCTGCCGGCGATGCGCGACGATCTGCGGCTCAGCTATTCGCAGGCCGGCTGGCTCGGTACCGCCAACGCGCTCGGCTATCTGGCCGGCGCGATCCTGACCTGGCTGCTGGTGCGGCGGACCGGCAACCGGCTGCTGTTCACGGTCGGCATGGTCGTGACCGCGCTGTCGCTGATCGCGACCGGACTGACCAGCGCGCTGTCGTGGCTGACGGTGGCGCGCGCGCTCGCCGGCATCGCCGGCGCGATGGTGTTCATCACCGGCGGCGCGCTGGCGGGCAATATCTTTCCCGGCCGCCCGGAACTCGCGACGCGGACGATCCTGCTCTACTTCGGCGGCGCCGGCATCGGGCTGATGCTGTCGGCGGTGGCGATTCCCTGGCTGCTCGACGCCCACGGCGACGCCGGCTGGCCGTACGCCTGGCTGTTCCTCGGCGGCGTCAGCGTCGCGATGACGTTCGGCAGCGTCTGGGCGGCAGCGCAGGTCGCCGAACCGCAGGCCGCCGGCGGCAGCGCCGCGTGGTCGCTCGCGGGGTTCGTGCCGCAGCTCGCCGGCTACATCGGCTTCGGCCTCGGCTACATCGCCTACATGACGTTCGTCATCGCCTGGCTGCGCGACAACGGCGGCGGCACCGGGCTGGTGATCGGCGTCTGGTTCACGCTCGGGCTGGCAACGCTGGTGGCGCCGGCGATCTGGACCGGTCCGTGCAATCGCTGGCCCGGCGGCCGGCCGCTCGCCGCGGTGATGGCAACGATGGCGACCGGCGCGGTGCTGCCGGTCGTGTCGACCGACGCCGCGACGATGCTGTTGTCGGCCGCGCTGTTCGGCGTCGCCGGCTTCAGCGCGCCGTCGGCGATCGGAGCGTTCATCCGCAAGGCCCTGCCGAAGCCGGCCTGGAGCCCGGCGATCGCGACCTTCACGGTGGCGTTCGCGGCGAGTCAGATCGTGGGCCCGGTCGTCACCGGCTGGATCGCCGACTGGACCGGCTCGCTGCGGCTCGGGCTGTTCGGCTCAGCGCTGCTGCTGCTCGCCGGCGGCATCGTGGCATTGGCGCAGCCGGAGCGGCGTCACGGCGGTTAGGCACCCGATCACGTGGTGGTCGGCGAGCGCGAGCAGGCGGTGGTCGCGAAGCTCGCGCTGGTGTCCGCCGGCCACGCGTCTGCACACGCACGAACGGATCGACCGGCCCCATGCGATCGGCGGTCCGCGAGACTCGGCCGTGCCGGCGGCCTTCGATCGCCTCCCTTCCTCTATGCGCGCCAGCCGCATCCGCGCACGACGGGCTCGGGCGTCGTCCGTATCATTGTCGAAAGCGCCGCCGGGTCGTCCGAGCTTGGAGCTCGGGGCATGCGGCCGGGGCTCGCGACCGCATGAAGCACAAGCAGGTGGAAGCATTCCGGGCCGTCATGCTGGCCCGATCGATGACCGTGGCGGCGACGCAGCTGCATACGTCGCAACCCAACATCAGTCGCCTGATCGCGCAGCTGCAGCGCGATACCGGACTCAGGCTGTTCGAGCGGGTCGGCTCGCGGGTCGAGCCGACACCCGAGGCGCATGCCTTCTTCACCGAGGTGGAGCGCTCGTTCCTCGGGCTCGAGCGCCTGTCGGCTGCGGCGCACTCGATCCGGCAGGACGGGACCGGCATGCTGCGCGTCGGCGCGTCGCCGCTGATCGCTATGAGCGTGTTGCCGCTGGCGATACGGTGCTTCCGCGCCGACCATCCCGACGTGACCATCGGCGTCTACACCAGCGACTCGCCGACCGTGTGCAACTGGGTGGCGCGGGGCGCCTGTGATTTCGGTCTCACCAACTATATGGTCGCGACGCCCGGACTGGAGTGGCGGCTGTGGCATCGCGGCCCGGGTGTCTGCCTGCTGCCGAGCAGGCACCGCCTGGCGCGTCGACGGGTGATCCGCGCGGGCGATCTCGAAGGCGAGCCGTTCATCTCGCTCGGCCAGGGCGATGCCGGCCGTGCATTGGTCGATGCGGTCTTCCTGCCCGACCGGCGACGCCTGGCACTCGAGACCCCGTTCGTGGCGACGATCTGCAGCATGGTCGAGATGGGGCTCGGCGTCAGCGTGGTCGATCCGCTGGTGCTGCGCGGCCTGCTATGCCCCCGGGTGCGAGCGCTGCCGTTCGAGCCCGAGATCGTGTTCCGGAGCTTCGCGGTCCATGCGCGGCAGCACGTTCGCCAGAGTCTGGCGCACCAGTTGCTGCGCCATCTGGACGACATCCTGACGGCCGGCCCGGCGAGCTGACCGGTATATCAGTTTCGTATGGGTCGCCGGTATCCTGGCATTTGACGCCTGCACGAAGTGCCTTCCAGAATCGTCTCCGACCGCGCGCTGCGCGTGAATGGAGGGTGTCCCATGCGTATGCGCATCCGATCGCTCTGGCGTCGTGCGGCCGCCGGCGTCGCCCTGTGCGGCCTTGCCGCCACCGCCGCCGCAGTCGACTATCCCACCAGGCCGATCACGATCCTGGTGGGCTTCGCGGCCGGCGGCGCGACCGACCTGGTCGCCCGAATGGTCGGCCAGAAGTTGTCCGAACGCCTCGGGCAGCCGGTCGTGATCGACAACCGCGCCGGCGCCGGCGGCACGCTCGCCACGGCGCTCGCCGCCAAGGCCGCGCCCGACGGCCACACGCTGCTGATGGTCTCGGCCTCGCACGCGATCAACGTCACGCTCTACCGGACGTTGCCGTACGACGCCGTCAGGGATTTCGAACCCGTTGCCGCCTGTGCGTCGACGACCAACGTACTGGCCGTGCATCCGTCGGTACCGGCCAGGACCGTCGCAGAGTTCATCGCGCTGGCCAAGGCGAAGCCGGGGGCGATAAACCTGGCGTCCGCCGGCGCCGGGTCCTCGAGCCACCTCGCCGGCGAGCTGTTCAAGAGTATGGCCGGAATCCAGACGCAGCACGTGCCGTACAAGGGCACGGCCGATGCGCTGCGCGACCTGATCTCGGGCGAAGTGCAGGCGACTGTGGATTCGGTTTCCGCGATGCTCCCGGCGATCCGCAACGGCTCGCTGCGGGCGCTGGGCGTCGGCGACCCGCACCGGTCGATGCTGCTGCCCGACGTACCGACCATCGCCGAGTCCGGCCTGCCGGGCTACGAGGTCAACGCATGGGTCGGGCTGCTCGCGCCGGCAAGGACGCCGCGCGACGTGGTCGATCGCGTGAACCGCGAAGTGAACGACATCCTGCGCCAGCCCGACATCGTCAAACGGCTCGAGCAGATGGGCTCGCGCCCCATTCCGATGTCGAGCGGGCAATTCTCCGACCTGATCGGCTCGGACATCGACCGCTTCGCCAAACTGATCCGGAACGCCGGCGTCACGCCGCTCTGAGCCGCTGCACCACGCCATGACCGGATCGACCGACTCCGACATGCTTGAACGCGCCCGGTGCCTGCACGCCGAGCATCCCACGATCGATTCGATGACCCCGAGCTTCTTCGCCGAGTGGGTGATGACACCGGCGATGGTCGAGCTCGCGCAGCAGCTGCAGGCGCAGGGGCGCAAGCGGTCGGCGATCCAGGCCGCGCTCGCCGACTACCTGATCGACCACTGCGCCAGCGACCCGGACACGCGCGCGCAGCACCTCGCCTACTGGCGGCGCGCCGGCGTGGTCGGCTGCAACTGTACGCTGTATGCGTCGGGCCCGCCCGACGACGCCTGGCCGTCGCTGATGCGCGAATTCGGGCGTGCCGGCCGGATGATCGAGGCGCTCGGCGGCGAGGTGGTCGTCGCCCGGCGGGCCGGCGACTACGAGAGCGCGCGCTTGGCGGGCAAGCTGAGCGTCTTCTACAACATTCAGACCGCGGAGCCGGTCGGCGACCAGCTCGACCGCGTCGACACGCTGGACGGGCTGGGCCTGAGCGGGGTCCAAATCACCTACAACCTGCGCAACCGCTTCGGCGAGGGCTGCCTGGAGCCGAACGACGGCGGGCTCAGCCGGCTCGGCCAGGCGTTGGTCCGCAAGCTCAACGCACGGCGGATGCTGGTCGACGTGTCGCACGGCAGCCCGCGGACCGCGCTCGACGCCGCGGCCGCGTCGAGCGCGCCGATCATCGCCAGCCACACCGCGGCGCGCGCGCTCAGCGGCCATGCGCGTGGACTGCCCGACGAGGCAATACGCGCGATCGCCGACACCGGCGGCTATGTCGGTGTGGTCATCCTGCCGGCGTTCATCCTCCCGCCCGGCGGCGACGGTCGCGCGCAGCAGCACGGCAAGCCCATGGGCTGGGCGACGCTCGACACGGTGGTCGACCACGTCGAGCATCTGATCCGGATCGCCGGCGAGGATCATGTCGGCATCGGGACCGACTGGGGCAAGCCGTACTACACCGCGCTGACCTGGAATCCGACGATGGTCAACGAACCGACCGCTGGCTTCGATTGGGTCGGCTGGCGCCCCGAGGACCGCTTCGATCCGAACATGCAGTGCCTCGGCATGGAGACATGGGACCGCTGGCCGCACCTGACTGCCGCGCTGCTGCGCCGCGGGCTGCCCGAGCACGTGGTCGCCAAGGTCATCGGCGGCAATTTCCTGCGCGTGTTCCGGGACGTCTGTGGCTGATTGGGCGGCGGCGGGGCCGGCGGTGGCGGTCGTCGGCGCGGGCGCGGTCGGCGTCTGCGTCGCGCTCGCGCTGCGCCGCCGCGGTGCCACGGTCACGCTGATCGATCGCGACGGCCCGGGCGCGGGCTGCAGCCGCGGCAACTCGGGCGCGATCAGCCCGAATTCGGTCGTTCCGCTGGCAACGCCCGGCGTGCTCGCGTCGCTGGCCACCATGGCGTTCGACCATGAACGGCCGCTGCGCGTGCCGCTGCGCTACCTGCCGCGCGCGGCCCCCTGGCTCGCGCGGTTCGTCTGCGCGGCCGCGCCGCACCGCCGCGCCGAGTCGATCCGGTGCCTGGCAGCCCTGCATGACGGCGCCGTGTCGAAGCATCGCGCCCTTGCCCTTGCGGCGGGCGTGCCGGAGTTGTTCGTTCAGCGCGGCCATCTGCACCTCTATCCGGACGACCGGGCCTACCGGCAGGATGCGCCGGGCTGGGCGATCCGGGCCCGTCACGGACATCCCCACGAGCGGCTCGGTCGCGATCAGATCCTGGCGCTGGAACCGAACGTCGGTCCGCGCTACCAGGTCGGCGCATTCCTCGCCGACCAGGCCACGATCCGGAACCCGCTGCGCTACGTGCAGGCGATCGCGCGGCTGTTCGCCGCGCATGGCGGCCAGTCATGGCAGGCCGACGTCGACGCGCTGCGGCCACTGGCCGGCGGGCGCTGGCAGGTCACGGCGGCCGGCGCGGCACACACGTTCGACCATGCGGTGGTCGCAGCCGGCGCCTGGTCGCGCCGGCTGCTCGATCCGCTCGGCATCCGGCTCCGGCTGGAGAGCCAGCGCGGCTATCACGTGCAGTTCCCGCATCACGCGGGCTTGGTGTCACGCACTATCGTACTGACCGATCGCAAGGTCTTCGTGACGCCGATGGAGGAAGGCCTGCGCGTGGGCGGCACGGTGGAGATCGCCGGCCTCGACGCGGCGCCGGACTGGCGGCGAGCCGCGCTTCTCGAACGGGTCGCGCGCCAGGCTTTCAGCGGCCTGGACGAAGCGGCGTCGAGCCGCTGGGCCGGCCATCGGCCTTGCTTGCCGGACTCCGTGCCGGTCGTCGGGCCCGCCCCGGGCCACCG
This sequence comes from Lautropia sp., assembly GCA_050249335.1. Classification (GTDB taxonomy): domain Bacteria; phylum Pseudomonadota; class Gammaproteobacteria; order Burkholderiales; family Burkholderiaceae_E; genus Lautropia. The sequence continues at coordinate 36,170 of JBFWQR010000025.1, read as the reverse complement.
CGGCCTATGGCTTGCGGTCGGACATGGCCACCTCGGCCTAACCGATTCGCCTGCGACCGGCGAGCGCCTCGCGCAGGCCATCGCCGGCGGTCTGCCGATCGAGCCCCGGCCGGCTACCGATCAGGCAGGCGAGGAGCCGGCGCGCGACGTCGGAAGGCTCCGCTGCGACGCGCACTGAAGGCGATGTCGGGCGGCCGGCGAAAGCGAGGCTCAGGCCATCCCGGGGCGAGCGCAGCGAATCGGCTGGGCACGCCTGCTCAAACGGGTGTTCGACATCGACATGCAGCGCTGCCCGAATTGCGGCGCCGGACGAGTCGAGATCATCGCGGCGATCCTGGATCGGCCGGTGATCGGGAAGATGCTCCGAAAGCGCTCCTTGTTCACGGTCAAGGAGCTGCCGAATCCGCACACCGCGGCGGCGCGGGCTCTCCAAGACCCTCGCGCAGGAAGATCCGAAGCAGCCGGTTGACCTCATCGGCTGCCTCGACTTCCGGCAGATGACCGATGCCTGCCAGGCTCACCAGCCGAGACCGGGGAATCGCTCCGGCCAAGGCCGTGGCGCCAGCCTGCAGCGGCGCGATCCTGTCCTCGCTGCCGTGGTAGAACAGCGTCTCGAGCTGCAGACCGCTCGCGAAAAGCAAGGGGTCGGCTTGCGCCGTGGCATTGCGCAACTGGCGATAGCCGTCCGCCCGGGTGCTGACCAGCACGCTCATGATCTCGTGCCGGACGTGCTCTGGCGCCCGAGCGCTGCAGACCAGATCGATCACCGCTCGCGCATAGGCGAACGCACCGCTGCCGCCCTCGAAATAGGTGCCCCGGCGCGCCGTGCTTTGTGCCTGTTCGCCCTGGCCCCGGCCCCGCGCGCCCGCCGATACGCCGCTGAGCGCGATGCGCTGCACCCGCTCCGGATACTGGTGGGCGAAAACCAGCGCGAGCCCGGCGCCGAAAGAGCTTCCCACGACGCTCGCCCGGCCGATCTGCAGCGCATCGCAGAAGGCGGCGAGCGCCTCGGCGTAGTCCGGAAAGGTCGGTTCCGGCTTGATCAGCGGGTCGGTGAAGCCATAGCCTGGCGCGTTCCACGCGACCAGCCGGAACTCGCCGGACAAGGCCGCGAACTGGTGGCGCCAGAATGGCGCGCTGGCGCCCGAGCCATGCAACAGCAGAACGACCGGCGCGTCCGGGTCACCCGCCGCCAGATAGCTGAACCGATCGCCGTCGAACAGCTTGCGGGCATGCACCGGAATTTCGACCAGACTGAATTCAGCGTTCACTGGACTGCCCTCCGCGCTGATGCGCCGCGGGATTCGCGCATGGGGCAGCCCGGCGCGCTCATGCGACCTCGGGGGATGAATCAGCCTTCGAGGCGGATGTTGGCGGTACGGATCAAGTCGTCGTACATTTTCGTTTCCGTGGCGATCACCCGGGCGAAGTCTTCACGCGAGCCGCCCAGCGTCTGCGCGCCGAACTGCTCACGGATCACGGTTTGCGTCGCCGGTTCGCGCAGCACCACGTTGAGCTCCTTGTTGAGCAATTCGAGCGTCGCTTCCGGCGTGCCCGCCGGCGCATTCAAGCCGAACCAGAAAGCCACCTCGTAGTCATCGAGCCCCGCCTGCTGCATGCTGGGTACGCCGGGCGCAAACTCGGAAGGCGCCTTGGACGACACCGCCAATGCGCGCAGACGGCCCGCCTCGATGTGCTGCCGGATGCCGGAGTAGGGCGTGAACGAGATCTGGGTCTCGTTCTTCAGCACGCTCGCCATCGATTCCGAGCTGGACTTGTAAGGCACGTGAGTGATCGTCATGCCGGTCTTCTGCTTCAGCAATTCCATCGCCAGATGGAGTTGGCTGCCCACGCCGAAGGAGGCATACGACAGTTTGCCCGGATTGGCCTTGTCGAAGGCGATCAGTTCCTTCAGCGAGGTCACCGGCACCGAGGCATTGCTGAACAGCGTGAAATAACCGCGCAACGAGATGATGACGGGCGCGAAGTCGCGATCCAGGCGGACGCGGTTCGCCGCCGATAGCGATTGAATGATCGAGGCCGCCGACGTGGAAAGCAGCACGCTGCCATCCGCCGGCGCGATTTTGGTTGCCTGCATCGAGAGCAGCCCGCCGGCCCCAGGCTTGTTCTCGGGCACCACGACCCACTTGTTGCGCCGGGCCAGACCCGCGGCAAGGACCCGGATCAGCGCATCGCTCGCGCCACCCGGCGCATACCCGATCACGATCCGGATTGTCTCGGGCACAGCTGCATGGCCCGCGCGGCCGATGCTCGTCAGCGCGCCGGCGGCGGCCATCGTTCGAATGAACTGTCTGCGATTCCATGCGTCATATGACATCCGGGCTCTCCATCTCGGCAAGACTCGAGAATATACGCCCTGTGTCGAGGCGGCCACCTCCCGCTGCCGCTACCATCGGCCCGAATCGCACACCGCCCAGGAGGCAGGCAATGCACGAGGCCCCCGCATCGATCGCGTCCGCATCGACTGAATCCGGATCGATCGAATCCGGATCGATCACGCTCGGCATGGATGGCGACGACCTCGGATCATTCTCGCTGGAAGAAGAGAACCTCGGCTTCCGGCTGGCCTTCGAGGACGAACGCGATGCGCGCGGACGGCCCCGCGTGCGCTTCATCCGCTACCCGCGCGGCGAGCGCAAGACCGACGAGGCGGTGATGGAGAACGTACGCCGCCTGGTGGAACACGACCAGGTGCTCGGCCTGGTGAACTGGGGCGGCCCCTTGTCGATGTGGGTCGCTCGCTATGCGCAGGCCAGCCGGGTTGCCCACCTGTTTCCGCACACGGCGCTGATCGATTCCACCGGCCAGCGCTACCTGTTCACCTCGTTTCCGCGCTACGAATCCGAGGTCGGCGTGATGATGCGCCACCTGGTGCAGGCGCGCGGCATGAAACGCATCGGCGTGATCCACGACCCCAACCCCTATGGGCAGGTGTTCCTGACGCACATCCACCGACATGGGGCCGACCTGGGCTACACCGTTGCCGGTGCCGCCAGCGTCGACAGCCGCAACCCTTCAGACCTGCAGCCCCTGCTCGCCGGCCTGCTCGCCGAGCAGCCCGACGTGGTGTTCATGGCGCTCTATCCGGCCCAGGCCCAGGCCGTGATGCGGGCCAAGTCGGCGCTCGGCTGGCGCGGACGCATGGTCTGCGCCGGCCCGCTGACCGACGAGCAGTACTTGAACATGCCGGACGACAGCGCGGAGGGCACGCTGGGCTTTTGCTACTACCCCGATCCCGAGCGCAGCGATGAGCCCGGTGTGGTCGCCTACCGGGCCCGGATGCAGCGCCATCACCCGGGACGCCCGCTGAACCGCTACTCGCTCTATGGCCATGCCTTCGGCCGCCTGATCCTGGCCGGCCTGGACCGTGCCGGCCCCTCTCCCACGCGGGAAAGCCTGATCGATGGCCTCGAATCGCTGCGCGACTGGGACTGCGGCGGCGTCATGCCGCCAGTGAGCTTCTCGCCCGACAACCACCACGCGCAGCGGGCCGGGTTCATCGGCGAGTTGCGCCAGCGGCGCATCGAGCCGCTGACGCCGTGGATCGAGCCCTGAGCGGCCAGGCCAGATCGCCGCACTCTCGCAGCATGGGTGACGGGCTCTGCGAGCTTCGTCCTCACGGCCGCTCGGGCATTGGTCGGGCGATGTACTGCTTCCGCGGTGGCAAGCGGATAGTCGTTGTGCATGCCTTTATCAAGAAGACTCCACAGACACCGGACCGTGACCTGAAGCTCGCGCGCTGCGCGACAGACTTGATGCGTACGGGTCGGATATCGGGAGCACGACCGCTTCGAGCAGCGCGAGCGCATCGGCGCGATCGGGTCTTTGCCCGGGACGGTGGCATTCAACGCGGCGCGCTGCGCGTGAACACGTTGCCGTTGGACCACTGGATCCGGATCGGATCCGGCACGGCCAGCCCCGGGGCGGCCGCCCCCTGGGGCAAATTGTCCATGGCTAGGCGCAGTCCGGAGCAGTAAACTGCGCGGATTCCTGGGTCGCCGGCCTCGACGGCGACTCAGCCCGATAGGCCCCGGGGCGCAAGCCCGCCGGGTATCGGCCGGCCCACGCGTCTTGTGCTCTTGTTTCGCCTTGTCGTGAGCGTCCGGACTTCTGATTCAGGAGACGAGCGATGCCGCACGCGCAAGCCGAAGTCTATAACGACGGAATCGTCCGCAATTTCCTGCTCGCCGCCGCCGTCTGGGGCATCGTCGGCATGGCCATCGGCGTGCTGGCCGCCGCCCAGCTCGCATGGCCCGGCCTCAATTTCGACGTGTCCTGGCTCACGTTCAGCCGGATTCGCCCGAACCACACCTTCGGCATCATCTTCGGTTTCGGCGTCACGGCGCTGATGGGCACCTGCTACTACATCGTCCAGCGCACCGGCCATACCCGCCTCGCGCTGGGCTCGCTCGCGACGTTCACGTTCTGGGGCTGGCAGGCCGCGGTCGTGCTCTCGATGGCAACCATGCCGTTCGGCATCACCCAGAGCAAGGAGTACGCCGAGCCCGAGTGGTTCATCGATCTGTTGATCGCCGTCGTCTGGGTGTCGTTCGGCACCGTGTTCTTCGCCACGCTGGCGCGGCGCCGGATCCGGCACATCTACGTCGCCAACTGGTATTACGCGGCGCTGATCATCGCGGTCGGGTTGCTGCACATCGTCAACAACCTGGCCGTACCGGTCTCGCTGACCAAGTCCTACCCGATCTACGCCGGCGTCGTCGACGCGATCGTCCAGTGGTGGTACGGCCACAATGCGGTCGCTTTCGTCCTCACCGCGGGCTTTCTCGGCATGATGTTCTACTTCGTGCCGCGGCAGGCGCAGCAGCCGCTCTGGAGCTACCGCTTTTCGATCGTCAACTTCTGGGCGCTGATCTCGGTCTACATGTGGGCCGGGTCGCATCACCTGATCTACACTGCGTTGCCGGACTGGGTCCAGTCGGTCGGCATGGCGTTCTCGCTGATCCTGATCATGCCCAGCCTCGGCACGGCCGCCAACGGACTGCTGACCTTCAACGGTTCGTGGCACCGGCTCGCCACCGATCCGGCCGCGAAGTTCATGGTGATGGCGCTGGTGTTCTATGGCGCGTCCACCTTCGAAGGGTCGATGATGGCGATCAAGTCGGTGAACTCGCTGTCGCACTACACCGACTGGACCGTCGCCCACGTGCATTCCGGTGCCATCGGCTGGGTGGCGATGATCACCATCGGGTCGCTCTACGCGATGGCGCCGCGGGCGCTCGGGGTGCCGGCCATGCATTCGCGGTTCGCGATGGACCTGCATTTCTGGCTGCACGTGATCGGCCTGCTGCTCTACATCGTCGCGATGTGGATCTCCGGCGTGACCGCGGGCCTGATGTGGCGCGACACCCAGCCGGACGGCACGCTCACCCACGCCTTCATCGACAGCCTGATCGCGATCATGCCGTTCTACGTGATCCGCGTCGCCGGCGGCCTTTTCGTGCTGGCCGGCATGGTGGTGATGGCCTGGAACCTCTGGCATACCGCGGCATCGGCGCGCCGGCACCTGATCGTCCCGATCATCGTGCCGATTCCGGAGCCCGAGCAGCACCAGATGCCGGCCCCCCTGCCGGCGACCTGAGCAGGGTTCACCATGGGATTCAAGTACCGACATTTCGAGCAGATCGAGAAGCACGCCGGGCTGCTCGCCGTCCTGATCGCCTTCATGGTGTCGTTGGGCGGCCTGTCCGAGATCACGCCGTTGTTCGCCAATGCGCACGAGGTCAAGCCGGCGCCCGGCGTCAAGCCTTACGACCCGCTGCGCCTGGCCGGCAAGGACATCTACGTGCGCGAGGGCTGCTATCTCTGCCACTCGCAGATGATTCGGGCCCAGCGCTTCGAAACCGAGCGCTACGGGCCGCATTCGGTCGCCGGGGAATCGGTCTACGACCGCCCGTTCCAGTGGGGCTCGAAGCGAACCGGCCCCGATCTGGCCCGGGTCGGCGGCAAGTACTCCGATGCCTGGCATCGCCTTCATCTCGAAGCCCCGCGCCGCGTGGTCCCGGAATCGAACATGCCGGGCTACCCGTGGCTGCTCGCCGAACGGATCGACGCCGACGACATCGCCGCGCGCATGCGCGTGCTGCGCCGGCTCGGCGACCCGTACACGGACGAGGACATCGCCGGCGCCGCCGCCGCGCTCGCGGGCAAGTCGGCGATGGATGCGCTGGTTGCCTATCTGCAGGGGCTCGGCGTTTCGGCCGCTCCGGTTGCTGCAGCGGGAGAGAGCGGGAAATGACGATCGTCGCCTCGGGGCTGCTCAGCGGTGTCGTCACCGTGGTGCTGATGCTGGTCTTTCTCGGCATCTGGTTCTGGGCATGGCGCCCGCGGCACCGGCGCACGTTCGAGCAGCTGGCGAAGCTGCCGCTCGAAGACCTCGATCCGGACGCGACGGAGTTGCGCCGATGAGCACCTTCTGGTCGACCTGGGTCATCGTGCTGGCCGTCATCACCTTCGGCGTTTCCTTCTTCCTGTTCTGCTGGGCGCCCTGGGTCAAGGTGCCGACCAACCCGGACAGCACCACCACCCATGTCTGGGCCCATGGCGTGCTGCGCGAGGCGGTGCGGCCGTTGCCGCGCTGGTGGCAGGCCGTTTCGTTCGCGATGTTCGCGGTCGCGGCGCTCTACGTGCTGCTGTATCCCGGCCTCGGCAATTTCCGCGGCCTGCTCGGCTGGACATCCGAGCAGGCGCTCGCGCAGGACGCCGCGGCGCAGGAGGCCAGGATGGCTGCGCTGGCCGAACGGCTCGGTTCGGCGCCGATGCACGAACTGGTCGCCGACGACGAGGCGGTACGGATCGGGCGGCGTCTGTTCCTCGACAACTGCAGCGCCTGCCATGGCCGGGAAGGGCACGGCCAGGCCGCACTGGGTGCTCCCGATCTGCTCGATCGCGACTGGCTCTACGGCGGCAGCGCCGAGGCGGTCATGACCAGCATCCTCGATGGCCGCCAGGGCGTGATGCCGCCGTTCGGCGCGACGCTGTCCAATGCGGAAGTCGTCAATGTCGCCCACTACGTGGCCAGCCTGTCGGGCTCGGCGCGAGACCCGGTGAAGGCCGCTCTCGGCAAATCGGTCTTTTCGGCCTGCGCGGCCTGTCACGGCGCTCGCGGCGAGGGGAATCCGGCTCTGGGCGCCCCCAACCTGACCGACCGGGTGTGGTTGCACGGCAGCGCCACCGAGGCCATCGTGAAATCGGTGCGCGACGGCCGCCAGGGTGCGATGCCCGCCTGGCGCGACCGCCTCGGCGAGCCGGGTGCCAGGGCCATTACCGCCTGGATCGGACGCCATGGCGGCCTTGCCGACAGCGCGCGCTGAGCCGGCGCAGCGGGTCCTTTCGCGCAGCCCGTGGCGGCAGCCGGTGGTGTGGCTGGCGCTGGTCGTCTTTCTGGCCTCGATCGCCGGCTGCATTCTGACGATCGTGCTGGCCGTCCGCCACGCCGAGCCGACCACTGCCGATCCCGGCGAGCGCATCTTCCGGGTACCGATCGACCGAGCACCAAGCCCGATCGGCCCGCCCGCTCCCCGGCCATGACGGCGCCGACCTGCTGGCATTGCAACGAGCCGCTGCCGGCCGGCGGCGGTCAGCGTGTGATGATCGGCGGCGTCGAACGGCCGATGTGCTGCACCGGCTGCGGCGCGGCGGCCCGGTGGATCGAGCAGCTCGGCCTCGGGGACTACTACCGGCTGCGCGATCGGGTGCCGCGCGATTTCGGCGAGCCTGGGCCGCGCGGCGCCGCGGCCGCCGTTTCTGCCTTTGGCGCTGCTGCGGCCGGCGCTGCGGCCGGCCCCTCCGCGGCTGGCGGCGCGGCGGCCGACACGGCGGCACTCTGGTCCGACGCGGCTCTCCAGCGTCATGTCGTGCGCCGGCTGCCCGACGGTGGCCACGAGGTGCTGCTGCTGGTCGACGGGTTGCGCTGCGCGGCTTGCGTGTGGCTCATCGAACGGGCGCTCGGCGCGCTGCCGGGCGTGGCCACCGTCCAGGTCAACGCCACCGCGCGTCGGGCGCGGATCGTGTTCGATGCCGACCGGACGCCGTTGTCGCAACTGCTGCAGACGCTGGTGCGGGCCGGCTACCGGCCGTTGCCGCTCGAGCGCTCGGCCCTGAACGACAGCCGCCGCCGCGAGTCCCGCGATGCCCTCAAGCGGCTGCTGGTTGCCGGCTTCGGCGCGATGCAGTCGATGATGTACGCCATCGCGCTCTACGTCGGTGCCGTCGACGCCATGGACGAGGCGGCCCGCGGACTGTTCCGCTGGCTCGGCTTCCTGGTCGCGACGCCGGTCGTGCTGTACGCCGCGCAACCATTCTTCAGCGGCGCCGTTCGCGCGCTGCGGGCGCGCCGGATTGGGATGGACGTGCCGGTCGCGCTGGCCATCGCCGCCATTTATGCGGCCAGCCTTTTCGTCGCGCTGCACGGCGGCGCCGAGGTCTATTTCGATTCGGTCAGCATGTTCGTCTTCTTCCTGCTGTGCGGCCGCACCGTCGAGATGCGGGCCCGCCATCACGCCGGCGATCTCACCGACGCCATCGCCAGGCTGACGCCGGCCGTCGCGCATCGACGGCTGGCCGACGGCACGATCGAACGCGTCGCCGCGGCCGACCTCGCCGTCGGCGACCTGGTCCACGTCGCGGCGGGTGAAACGGTCCCGGCCGACGGCAACCTGCAGGGCGCCGGCTGCCGGGTCGACGAATCGCTGCTCACCGGCGAGGCGGAGCCGGTGATGAAGCGGCACGGCGATCCCGTGATCGCCGGCAGCCTGGTGCTCGCCGGCGCGGCCGACCTGCGCGTGGCCCGGGTCGCCGCCGACACCGCCCTCGCGGCCATCGTCGCTCTGGTCACGCGCGCCCAGGCGGCGCGGCCGAAGCTCGCGCAGGCCGGCGAGCGCCTGGCCGGCTTCTTCGTGGCCCGCATTCTGGTGCTGACAGCGCTCACTGCGCTGGTCTGGGGCTTCGTCGATCCAGCCCGGGCCTTCGATGCGGCGCTGGCCGTTCTGGTGGTTTCCTGCCCGTGCGCCTTCGCGCTGGCGGTTCCGGCCGCGTTGACCCGCACGCTGGCCGTGCTGGCGCGGCAAGGCACGCTGGTGGTCAACCCGGATGCGATCGACGCGCTTGCCGGAGCCACCCATCTACTCTTCGACAAGACCGGCACCCTGACCGAGCGCCGGCTCGATCTCCGGCGGACGCAGGTCTTCCGGCCGGGTCTGGATGCCGGCCAGGCCTTGTGCGCGGCCGCCGCCCTGGCCCGCGAAAGCCGCCATCCCGCCTCGCAGGCCTTGGTGAACGCGCTGCCGTCCGGCACGGCCGTCGGTGTGGTCACCGAATTCGTTGCCACGGCCGGCGCCGGCCTCGAAGCCTTGCTGGAGGGCCGGCGGCTGCGTCTGGGCCGGGCAGATTTCGCGCTGCGCGGCGCCGCCGCGCCGGAGGGCTTCGACGCGAGCGTATGGCTTGCCGACGAACAGGGCCCGCTCGCCGCCTTCGACCTGGGCGAAAGCCTGCGTGCCGGCGCGCGCGAGGCCGTCGCCGAGCTGCAGCGGCTCGGATTCGCGATCGAGATCGTGAGCGGCGACGCCGCATCCCGGGTGGCCGACGTCGCGGCCCGTCTCGGCATCACGCGCTGGTCGGCCCGGCAACTCCCGCAGGACAAGCTCGCGCGGCTCGCGGCGCTGCGCGCGGGCGGCGTCCGCGTGGTGATGGTCGGCGACGGCGTCAACGACGCTCCGGTGCTGGCCGGCGCCGACGTCGCGGTGGCGATGGCCGGCGGCGCCGATCTCGCCCAGGCGGGCAGCGACATCGTGCTCGCGAACGAAAACCTCGGTGCCCTGGCCGCCGCCGCAACGCTGGTGCGCCGCACGCGCATCATCCTGCGCCAGAACCAGCGCTGGGCAATGGCCTACAACCTCTGTGCCGTGCCGCTCGCCGCCCTCGGCCTGGTGCCGCCCTGGCTGGCCGCGCTGGGCATGTCGGCGAGCTCGCTGGGGGTCGTGCTCAACGCGCTGCGCATCGGCCGCGTGCCGGCCCCGCGGCATCGGCGCGACCGCCCCGTTCCGGCCGTCGGCGTGCCGACGTGAGCGTGCCTACATGAGTATCCTGCTGCTGCTCATCCCGATTTCGCTGCTCTTCGTCGTCACCGGTGCGGTGGCCTTCTTCTGGGCCGTCAATCACGACCAGTTCGATGACCTGGACACGCCGGCGCTGCTGCCGCTGGTCGACAGCGATCCGGCTCCGCAGCCGGGTACCGTGCCGGCTGCGGGCGCCGTACCGTTGCTGGACACCGCGCCGGCCATGGACAACGTGCCGGCCATGGGTAGCGTTCCGGCAGCCGGCGACGCCTGACGCTTTGCCGTCGATGATCACCGACACGCTCACGCTCTCCGCCGCCCTGCTGCTCGGTCTGGCCGCGGGCGGTCACTGCGTCGTGATGTGCGGCGGCATCGCCGGTGCGCTCGGCATGGCAACCGCTGCCGGCCGGAGCGGGCGTCCCCGGATGGATCTCACGGTTGCCTACCAGGCGGGGCGGATCGCGTCCTACACGCTTGCCGGCTCGCTGGCAGGCGGGATGCTCGGCGGGGTGATCGCGCTGCTCGGCATCGAAGCGGTGCGCACCGCGTTGCGGGTGGTGTCGGCACTGGCGTTGCTCGTCGCGGCCGGCGTGGCCTTCGGCCGGGTGCGGGATACCGGCTTCGGCGTCGGCGGCTGGCTCTGGTCGCGGCTGGCACCGCTCGGCCGACGCCTGCTGCCGGTGACGACGCTGCCGCGCGCGCTGGCCTTCGGCATGATCTGGGGCTGGATGCCGTGCGGCTTCGTCTATTCGGTCCTGCTGATCGCGGCCCTCGCGGCCGACCCGATGCAGGCGGCGCTGACCATGCTGGCTTTCGGCCTGGGCACCGTGCCGGCCATGCTCGCCACCACATTGGGCGGGCAGCAGTTGCTGCGCCGCCTGGCCGGTCGCCCCCATGCACGGCGGGCGGCCGGCGCGATCCTGCTCGCATGCGCCGTGCTCACCTTCATCGCTCCGTGGTTGCCGATCGGCCATGGCGACGCCGGCGGCCACGGCGGCGGCCACAGCGGGCAGGCCGGGCACGAAGGGCATGGCCCCGACGCGCCGACGGTGCCGCAAGCGTCGCATTCGCACGCCGAGACCCGGTGATCAGTTTCCGGATTTTGCGGTCTGGCGGGCGAGGGCGGTCGTGACGGCGTTCCATGGGCAGCCGATGGTGCAGTAGCCCGAGCCTGGCTCCCGTCAGCGAGGCTCGAGTCCGGATGTGCCGGGGCTATTGGGCCTCGATGCCTGCAGCCTTGATGGCGCTCCCCATCCGGGCGATCTCGTCACTCTGGAACTTGCCGAAAGCGTCCCCGGTCAAGTCCAGCGACGCCCACCCCGAGGTGGCGAACAATGAGCGGGCTGCCGCCGTCATCATGCCTTTCGCCAGGATCTCGCTCATCCGGCTCGCAACTTCTCGTGGCGTGCCGGCCGGCATCCAGGCGCCATACCAGAATGAAATCGCGTAGTCCGCGACGCCAGACTCCTTGATGGTTGGAGTATCCGAGAACGCTGGATTTCGCTGGGACCCAGTCACGGCGAGCAAACGAAGCTTGGGCTCTGGACGCATGTGCGGGAGGACCTGCACCGGATCGACGAAGATCACGTCGATTTCGCGGCCGAGCAGTGCGTTTACCGAGAGCGAGTTCGATTTGTAAGGGACGTTTAGCATCTGAACGCCGGCTTGTTGCTTGAACATTTCACCGGCCAGGCGGGTAACGGCTGTCGCGCTCGCGAAGCTCAGTTTCCCCGGATCTTTCCGAACTGCTGCGAGAAGCTCGCCGAACGTTCGCCACGGCGAAGCGGCATTCACGGCGACACCCATGGAGGTCTGTGCAAGACCTCGCACGGGGACGAAGTCCTTGATCGGATCGTAAGGAAGCTTCCGGTACAGGTGGACATTCAGCACTTGCGTCGAGTTGGAGGAGATCAGGAGCGTCGTGCCCCCGGACGCCGCCGTCGCCACCGACTGCGCTCCGATGATTCCCTCGCCGCCAGGCTTGTTTTCGACGACGACCGATTGACCGGTTTCCGAAGCGATCGTCTCGGCCAAGACCCGGGCCAAGGTGTCCGTGGAAGTTCCCGCGCCGAAGGGCACCACCAGACGAACAGGTCCCCTGATGGCCGTTTGCGCCGCTGCGCTACCCATCCACAGCACTAGAGACGCTGCGATCGTGCGGCCGACCACGCTTCGAAAGCGGTGCTGCGGCGCGGGTCCAGCAACTGCCGGTTGATGAGCGTATGACTGCTTATGGGACAGGCAAGCAGATAGTGTGCCCACCGCGAAGTCAATCAGTTTGCGATACATAGAGTGGCTCCATTCCGTTGTCGCTGGTTGATGATTCCGTGCCTGCGCCGACCTGGTTCCGGTGCATCTGCACCAGGTCGGCGAGCGAAGTGAAGGTCAGGTCAGGGTTGGAGCCGACGGCGTCTTCAGGACGAGCGCCGAGGCTGCGGCCGGGCCGATTGATCCATGCGCAGCGAACCCCCAACTGGTTAGCGGGGATCACGTCGGCGCGAAGGCTCTGTCCGACATGGAGGATCTGCGCCGGCGAGATGCCGAGCTTTTCCAGATCGCCGAACCCTGCCATGAAGTGGGCGTGATCGGGCTTGTAGGCACCAACCCGCTGCGCAGTCACGACGACGTCGGCGGTGATGCCAAGCTTCCGATGGGAATACGCCAGCGACGCGTCGTCGATGTTGCTCAGCAGGCCGATTCGGAAATGCCTGGCCAGGTACTTCATCGACTCGCGCGTGTCCTCGAAGGTCGGCCACAGCTTGACCGAGCCGGCGAAGAATTCCTTCTCGTCCGGGTCCTCGGGAATGCCGTACTTCGCGCAGAACTCCTCGTAGGCGCGCCGGAGCACATCGGGGTAGCTCAGCGCCGGACGGATCCGCTGCAGGTGGGCCCGCGACGCATCGAACTCCCTGAGGAATTGCTGCCTGGGGACATCGAGGCCGTATTGCTCGGCGACACTTGCGAACAAGCTGATGATCGTCGGCTCCCAGTCGATGAGAGTGCCGTAGACGTCGAACGTCATGGCCTTGAAGTCCTGCAGCGCAAGCTGCGTGGTGCGGCTCATAGGGTCTCCTTGCGATGATGTAGTGGCGCCACGGCAGTCACTTGCGGTAGCGATCGACGAGCGTCGCGATGCGCTTGACCGCAGCCCCGCTGTCGGCGCGGTTCTGCGAAAAGTTCAGCCGGATGCTGTCGCCTGCATGCGGGCTGAATTCGGTGCCCGGCGTGACGGTGACGGCGGCCTGGCTGCGCAGCGCCTTCACGAAATCGTGATGCGGTACCGCGAGTTTCGGCAGTCGCGGAAAGAGGTAGCTTCCAGCCTGGGGCTTCCGCGACACCTTCGATGGCCAAGAACTCTCGAACGAGCTCGTCTCGGATGGCCTGGTGGGCTGCGACACGCTGCTGCATCCATCCTTCAGGCTCCGTGAACCATGTCCGAAGCACAGCCTGCGAATAGCCCGCGGCTCGGAGCGACACGATCGCTTGCAGCCGCTCCATGCGTTCGATGATCGTCGGCACGACGATCGCGACCTTATCGCCTTGCGCAACGCAGCTGGCCTGCTTGCCCCCGAACCTGACCCCCGTCGACGAAGAGGTCGAGTGAGCCCGGTGCGGGTTCGAAGGCTGTGGGGTCGACGTTTCCGTGGGAGAAGTCGACGGGGTTCCCTGGTAGTGCATCGCCCCGCATCCAGGGTGCGCCCTCGGCACTTCGGCTGCGCACTTCCTGACCCGGGGCCTCGTCTGTTGCGAGCTTCGAAAACTTCTCTTCAATGCTTGTCATTTTGAACTCCATCCTTCGTGGGAGCGCCGCGCTACGCGGCCAGAAAATCGGTCAACAGAGGCGTATCGATGTTTCCGCCGGACAGCACGACCACGGCGTGCCGGCCAGCGAGGGGAAGGCGCCCGTTCAGGGCCGCTGCAAGCGCGACTGCGCCACCCGGTTCGACGACCAGCCGGAGCTCCTCGACGGCGAATTTGACTGCCGACTGGACCTCGGACTCGGTGACTCCGAGGGCGCGATCCAGCAGGTGTCGATTGATCTCGAACGGGAGTTCGGCAGGCGTCGAAGCCTGCAAGGCGTCGCAAAAACTCGTGGCCGAAGGCGGATTGCTCTCTCTGCGGCCCGCGAGCAGGGAGCGGACCGTGTCGTCGAAGGACGCCGGCTCGACAGCGCAGAGCTGTGTCGAGGCACTGAGTTCGTTGATGACCAGGGCGCAGCCGGCCATGAGGCCGCCGCCTCCACATGGCGCGGCGAAAACCGCCAGATCGTCCTGCGCCACGGGGGGAAGCTGCTGCCAGACCTCGATAGCGACAGTTCCTTGCGCGGCGAGGACCTCCGGGTGGTCCCCGGGTGGAATGAGGGTTCCGCCTCGCTCGCGAAGCAGGCGCATGCCGATAGCCTCTCTGCTTTCGCGAGCCCTGTCGTAGCGCACGATCTCGGCCTCATGGGCCAGCGCGCGCTCGATCTTGTTCGCCGGGGCGTCGTGAGGCATCACGATGGTCGCCGGCACGGAGAGTTGCCGTGCCGCCCAGGCGATGGCCTGGCCGTGATTTCCCGTCGAATAGGCCACCACGCCGGCCTGGCGCTGCGCGGGCGTCAGGGTCAGTAGCGCATTCAAGGCGCCTCGCGCCTTGAATGAACTGGTGGACTGAAGGCTTTCCGCCTTCAGCCAGACAAAGCCTCCCGCCAGATCATCCAGCCTGGAAGACCGCAGCAGTGGGGTTCGCACGATGCGGCCGGCCAGTGCGCCTTCTGCCCTTCTGACGTCGTCCCAAACCGGGACGCGCAGCGGGCCCAAGGCCGCGTGCGCGATGCTGTGTGCTGGGCGGCCGCGTGGGCCTGCCCGGGTGTATTCAAGCAGTTCACTCATCTGATTCATGACTCTCGGCAGTATTCTGAACGATTATCGATAAATGAGAAAGGCTTTTTGAGGTCTACAATCAGGCCAACTTTCCGTCTTTGGCTCATGACAGACTTGCTGGGAGACCGTTCGACCTCCATGGCCGTAGTCAATGCACTGCGGCAGGAGATCATTTGCGGGCGCTTGTCGCCTGGAACTCGCCTGCGCCAGGACGCGGTCGCGTCGCGCTTCGGCGTGAGCCAGACAGTGGCTCGCGAGGCCTTCAAGGATCTGGTTCGCGAGTCGCTGCTCGTGGCGGAGCCGAGGCGAGGCGTCAGCGTCGCCCTCATGTCGCCGCTGGAGGCCGATGAGATGACCAGGCTGCGTACGCTGGTGGAGTCCCAGGCGCTCGCTTGGGCCATTCCCAATATGGGCCGGGATGACTTCGAGTCGGCCGAGCGCCTGATGCAGGAACTCGATCGTGCGGAGACCGTGGACGCGCTGATCGCGCTCAACGCGCAGTTCCACCGTGTCCTCTACGTTCCCTGCCACCGGGCCCGGACGCTCATGCTGATCGAGACGCTGAGGCTCGGATTCGAGCGGTACTTAAGGCACACATGGGAGTCGACCTCACACCTGCGCCAATCGCAGCAGGAGCACAGGATGCTCGTCAGTCTTTGCCAGCAGCGCGATATCGAGGGCGCGTGCGCGCTCCTGCGACAACACATCGCGGCCACCGGTGTGGTTCTCGTCGATAGCCTGAAAAAGTCCGAGTTGGCCGCAGCCGCCAGCTAGTCCCGAGCCGCCTTTGCTCGATCGCGAGGCGGACGCCGGCCTCGGGCGGGATCCTTCTGAGGGCGGACTGCTCCTTGCTACTTTTCGCTCGAAGAGGGGAGGCCTGCGCGTCCAGCATGCCTTTCCTCTTCTCCGACCACCGCCGAAACGCCGGCCTGTGCATCGCTACAAATCTTTTTGCATCGCTTATCGGTTATCGATTATTCTTTTGTGGCTCGCATGTCGGAGGCGGCATTCAGCCATCTGGCAACTTTCTGGAGCTTGCATGGACTCGAACGATCTCGTGATTTCGAACGCTGAGTGCCTTGACGTGCGTTCAGGGGAGATCCGTGCCAATACTTCCGTCCGCATCAAGGACGGCCTCATCGTCGAGATCTCGTCCGGCCGGATTCAGGCCCCCCATCTGCCTGCCATCGATGCGAAAGGCCGGACACTGATGCCGGGGCTCATCGATTGTCACGTTCACACGCTTGGCGAACTCGAGCCCAATCTCGGTGCATCGCCCAGCTTGGTCGCCATCTTCGGCGCGCAGCGACTGCATCGCATGCTTCGCCGAGGCTTCACCACCGTACGTGATGCCGGCGGCGCGGACGCAGGCTTTCGCGCCGCCACCGCGCAGGGCGTCACCCCGGGCCCTCGCATGTTCGTTTCAGGCCGGGCGCTGAGCCAGACGGGTGGCCACGGCGACATGCGCGCCCAGTTTGATGTGGGCGAGGTTTGTGGATGCTCGCGACTTCATCGGGGCTTCGGCCGGGTCGCCGACGGCGTTCCCGCGGTCCTGCAAGCAGCACGTGACGAAATCCGCATGGGTGCTGACCAGATCAAGATCGTCGCGAGCGGTGGGGTGGGGTCGCGTTCCGGGACGCTTCATACGATGCAATTCTCGGACGAGGAGATCCAAGCGATCGTTGGCGAGGCGGCGCGTTGGGATCGCTACGTCATGGCGCACGTGTATTCAGCCGAGGGCATCAAGCGGCTGGTGAGGCTGGGTGTGCGAACGATCGAGCATGGCAATCTCCTCGACGAAGAGGGCGCCAGGATGATCGCCCAGAGTGGCGCCTACCTGGTGCCCAATCTCATCGCTTACGAGTCCATCGCCAAGTACGGCAAGAAGCAAGGCTATCCCGCCGAGGGCCTCGCACGCCTGGCCGAGATTTTTGAGGCCGGGACCCGGTCGCTGGAAATCGCGCAACGCGCGGGCGTCAAGATCGGCTACGGCTCGGACCTTGTGCGAGACCCGGAGTCGCAATCCGAAGAGTTTCTCATCCGGGCAAAAGTCATGAAGCCGATCGACGTGATCAGGAGCGCCACGCTGATTGGCGCGGAGATCGTGCGGCAATCAGGGAAGCTAGGTGTTGTCGAGGTCGGGGCGGTCGCGGACTTGCTGCTCGTTGACGGCAACCCTCTCGAAGACTTGACGCTCTTGACGCAGCAGGGCCGTCACATCGCCTACATCATCAAAGAGGGCAGAGTGGAAAAGGATTCGGCAGACGATGACTTCGATGCGCGCCTGGAGAAAAAGATGTTTGCGCGCATGAAGGGCCCCCTCGACTAACAAGCCCCCCGCGTGGGCACTCGGCAATTTCCCGGCAGCAACTGAAAAGGACTGGAAATGCATTCCAAACCGATCGCCGTCTTGCTTCTCGTCTGCGCAATCCTCGTGCCGAAGGCGGTTGTCGCCGCCGACGCGGAGAGCTATCCCTCGCGCCCCATCAAATTCGTGACCCCGTATGGTCCTGGCGGAGGTGGCGACTTCGTGGCGCGGCTCCTCGCCGAACACGTGTCAAAGGAGCTGAAGCAGCCCATTGTGGTGGAGAACAAGCCTGGAGGGAGCGGCACGATTGGCGCCGACTACGTGGCCAAATCCGCGCCAGATGGCTATACCGTGCTCTTGGGATATGCAGCGGAGATCGCGATTGCGCCCGGGCTGCTGCCCAATATTCCCTATGAGCCGGTCAAGGACTTCGTGCCGGTCACCGTCGCGGCCAGCTACCCACTCGTCCTGGTGACCAATCCCAAGCTTGGCCTGAACACGGTAGATGACATCGTGGCCGCGGCGCGCAGAAGTGGCGGAAACCTCGCCTATGCGTCCAGTGGCAGCGGGAGTCCAGCGCATATCGGCTTCGAGCTGCTTGCGCGGAGCAAAGGCATCAGTCTGCTGCACGTGCCCTACAAGGGCGCCGGCCCCGCTCTCACCGATGTTCTCGGCGGCCATGTGCCGATGTACTTTGCCTCAGTGGCACCGGCCGTCACCAGTCAGATCAAGTCCAGCCAATTGCGCGCCGTTGTCGTGTCGACCAGCCGGAGAGCGCCCACCTTGCCGGACGTCCCCGGAATGGCCGAGGCCGGGGTTCCGAACCTTGACCTCGATACTTGGCAGGTCGTGCTTGTTCCCGCCGGGACCCCTGCCGCGATCGTCGCGCGTCTGAACACGGAAATCACCAAGGTCCTGCAGCGGCCGGAAGTCGCACGCCGCTTGAATGAAGGAGGCGCGCATTTCAAGCCCATGACACCGGCGGAGGCGTCGAAGTTCATCCACGGCGAGATCGCAAAGTATCGCCAGGCTGTGCGAGAGCTCGGCATCAAGCCCGATTAGAGACGAGTGCTTCGCCAGAAAGCATTCACGCCGCGAGCGGATTTGAGTCTTGCAATCGCTCGGATGAAGGAAGCGAAACATGAAAACTCATGATCAGACGTCAAAACTTTGATGCGCTGATCAGCGCGCCGTCGGCGATCGGCGGCAGGGCGCAGCGCCTACCTCGGCCTTGCGGTGGACCGGACGTTCTGGTTTCGTTTCAATCGACGGGACGCTCCGGACTCACCGGAGTGCCGGCAGCGAAGCGGTCTCGCAACTGCCGATGCAGGATCTTGCCGGTGGCGGTGCGCGGCATATCGGCGTCGCTGATGAACTGGACGCCTTGCGGACGCTTGTATCCGGCCATCCGTTGCCGGCACCAGTCCCGGATCTCGGCGGCGCTGGCCTCTTCGCCTTCGTGCAGGACGATGACGGCCTGAACCGCCTCGCCCCACTTCGCATGCGCAACGCCGATGACCGCGACGTCCTTGACCTTCGGATGCGCGCCGATCACGGCCTCGACCTCGGACGGATAGACGTTCTCGCCGCCGCTGATGATCATGTTGCTCTTGCGATCGACCAGGTGGATATAGCCGTCGGCATCGCGGCGGCCCATGTCGCCGACCGAACACCATGGGCCGTGGAAGGCCTCGGCCGTCTTCGCGGCATCCTGCCAGTAGCCGTCGAAGACGTAGGGCGTGCGCGAGTACAGCTCGCCGACCTCGCCGTCGGGAACCTCGCGGCGGTCAGGGCCGAGCAGCCTGATGGCGCCGGACCCGGCCCATTCCCGCCCGACCGAACCGAGCCGGCCGGCCTGCTCCTTCGGCCGCAGCAGCGTGACCCAGCCGGCCTCGGTCGAGCCGTAGAGCTCGTACAGGCCCGAGTTGCTGAAGTATTCGAGTATCGCGCGCTTGGTCTCCGGACGGGCCGGCGCGGAAGAGATCAGCAGTTTCTCGACGGAGCGGACGTCGTATCGGACCCGGGTCGCCGCCGGCAGGCCGAGCATCATGATGTAGTGGGTCGGCACCAGCGACGTGAAAGTCACCCGTTCGCGGGCCAGCGTGGCCAGCAGGGCCTCGGGGTCGAAATGCGCGCGATCGTCGACGACGACGGTACCGCCGAGTGACGCGAAGGTCAGCGCGAAGTACAGGGAGTTCGCATGGCACATCGGCATGACCAGCAGCGCCGTGTCGTCGGCCGAAAAGCCGAACTCCAGCGCGGTGCACAAGGCCAGCAGCGCGTTGCCCGAATGGCTGCGGATCACGCCCTTCGGGTGCCCGGTCGTGCCGGAGGTATACATGAGCGCGAAGATGTCCTCGGGGCCGACGGCGACGTCCGGCAGCGCAGCGGATGCCGACTCGATCCGTTCCTCATACGACTGCCAGCCCTCCGGGCACGGGCCGCCGAAATGGATCGTGCGATCGGGCGGCAGGCCGAGCTGCGACCGGGTCTCGACGATTCGCTCGTGCAGGCCTTGCTGGGCGATGACGGCGGCCGCGCCGCTGTGCGACACGATGTAGGCGATCTCGGCAGCCAGCAGACGGAAATTGATCGGCACGGCGACGAGACCGGCGCGCGCCAGGGCAACGTAGATCTCCATCCACTCGATGCAGTTGTGAGCCAGCAGCGCAACGCGGTCGCCCTTGACGAGCCCGCTGGCGAGCAGGGCATTGGCGAGGCGGCTCGCCCGTTCATCCAGCTGCGCGAATGTCAACGCCCGCCGTGAGTCGCGGGCCGCCAGCTTCCCGGGCTGCAGCCGAGCATGGCTGGCCACGGAATCGGAAAGCGTCAGGAGGTGCTGCACGGTCGATGTCCTCGATCGCAGATATCAGTCCTCGTGCCGCCACGCGCGTTCCGCCTCGTCCCAGGCCGCGAGCGGCTGAAGATCGGGGACCCAGGCGAGGCCGGATCTGGCATCCGACGACGCGGCTTCGGGCGTGACCAGGACATCGAGCAGCGCGGGCCGATTGGCCAGTGCCCGCTCGATGGCGCCGGCGAGATCTTCCGCGCGCTCGACCCGTTCGCCATGGAGCCCGAAAGCGCGAGCCATCGCGGCGTGATCGGCGAACTGCAGCCGGGTGCCGACCACCTTGCCGTGGCTCTGCTGCTGGTCGCGAACCTCGATGGCCCAGGATCCGTTGTTGGCAACGACGATCAGCACCGGCACGCGATGCCGCGCCGCAGTGTCGATCTCCATCGCGTTGAAGCCGAACGCGCCGTCGCCCGTCACGACCACGACCGTGCGGTCCGGGCAGGCCAGACCCGCCGCGACGCCGAACGGCGTGCCGATCCCGATGCACCCGAGCGATCCCGGGTCGAGCCAGGTGCTGGCCGGCAGCCCGATGCGCGCGAAGCTCAGGAAGTCGCCGCCATCGGCAACCACCACCGCGTCCGGCGGCAGGGCCCGGCGCAGTGCATCGAGCAGGCGGTTCGGATGCATCAGACCATCGCTGCCGGCGGGGGCCGATTCCATCCCGACTACCAGCTGCCGGCCTCGCGCCTCGTGCTGCTGGCGCAGCGCAGCTGCCCAATCACGGTCGACGGCTCCGGTGCGTTCGCCGATCGCGGCAATGATCGCCTCCAGCGCCAGCTCCGGACTGGCGAGAATCTCCGCGGCGCCGCGGCGGTTGTCGCGCAGCTCCGATGCGCAATCGGCGATCCGGACGAAAGCGGCGTCGCGAAAGACCGCCGGGGAACCGAAGGCCAGCTGGAAGTCGAGCCGGCGCCCGACGGTCAGGATCAGGTCGGCTTCGCTCATCACCTTGCCGCGCATCGCGCCGACGACCGACGGGTGCCCTTCCGGAACCAGGCCGCGGCTTTCGCCGGTATCGAGATAGACGGCACCCAGCAATGTCAGCAGCCGCTGCAGCGGCGCAGCCGCGCGACGCGCGCCCCGGCCGGTGATCACGACGGGCCGGCGCGCGGCCAGCAGCAGCCCGGCGGCACGGG
Organism: Lautropia sp.; assembly: GCA_050249335.1. Lineage (GTDB taxonomy): Bacteria > Pseudomonadota > Gammaproteobacteria > Burkholderiales > Burkholderiaceae_E > Lautropia. The sequence continues at coordinate 14,916 of JBFWQR010000025.1, read as the reverse complement.
CCACGGCGTCCGGATCGGGCAGCATCCGGGGAACCGCGCCGCCCTGGAGATGCTCGGGCAGCCAGAGTGCCTTCGGCACCTCGGCGCGAAGCGTATCGACCGGAAAATCCAGATAGACCGGCCCGGGCTCGCCGGCCAGGCCGAATGCGCTCGACACCGCCGCGTCGAGTTCCTGCAGCACGAGCTCGGGCTGCCGCACGGTGCGCGCATACCGCGTCACCGGGGCCACGAACCCGGTATGGGCCATATCCTGCAGCGCGCCCCGGTTCTCCTGCGGCCGCGGCGGCGTGCCCGACAGGATCAGGACGGGCGCACGGGCCACATGCGCATTCGCGATGCCGGTCATCGCATTTGTCACCCCGGGGCCGGCGGTCACCAGGGCAACGCCGAGACCGCCGGTCAGTTCGGCATGCGCGTGCGCCATGTACACGGCGGCCCGTTCGTCGCGCACGTCGACGATCGCGATGCCCTCGGCATCGATCCGCATCCAGATCGGCATGATGTGGCCGCCGCACAAGGCGAAGACGCGCGTCACGCCGCGGCACTTCAGGAAGCGGGCGATCAGCGCCGCGGCGGAGGTATCGGAGAGATGAGCTGCCATGGAAAGGTCTCCGGTCTGTCGAGTGCAGAATCAGGGCGTCAGGATCAAGGCGATGCCGGCCTGCCTGGCCGTCAGTCCCCGTCCGTCAGCCCGCGTCCCGATTCGCGCAGGACTTCGAGGATCGGCAGTACCGGTGCGGGCGGCCCGGAACGCTGCGAGCCCTCCAGGTAGCCGCCGAGATGCCGGGCCTTGTCGATCAGCTCCTGGCATTCCGGAACCCGATCCTGCTGATAGCGCAGCAATGCGGCCTCGATCGACGCCGAGCTCCCGAGCGCGTCGGCAAGCGAGATCGCGTCGCAGGCCGCCTTCAGAACCCCCGCGCCGACATGGGGCCGGGCGACGAAGGCGGCGTCGCCGATCAGCGCGACGCGGCCCTCTGCGATGCGCTCGGAGCGCAGGTCGTAGATCGGCTGCAGGAAGGGTGCCGGGGTGCGCTGCACGACGTCGGCGAACTGCGGCGGCAGCAGATCGCCGGCCAGTTGCCGGAGGCGCTCGATGTGCGCAGCCTGGATCCTGGGCGGCGGAATCGAGCGCGCATGCGTGAAGCCGGTGTCGTCGGTCAATAGCGCCGGCAGCTCGGACTGCTCGTCCGTGCTGCGGTACCAGAGGAAACCGAAGCGCCGCCTTCCGACTTCCAGGCTGTCGTCGGCGCCGTTGACCATGTAGAAGATGAACTGCTCGCCGCGTTCGATGTAGAAACAGTGCAGCGGGGCATAGTGGCGGGCGAAGGCGGCATCGAAGCAGCTTTCGTCGAGCAGGCCGCGCCAGGCGACGTAGCCGCAATAGGACGGCTGCGACTGCGGAAACCGCTGCGCGCGGACCTGGGACCAGATGCCGTCGGCACCGATGACCAGATCCCCGTCGACGCGGCGGCCATCGGAGAGTTCGAGCGCGACGCCGTCTGCGCGCGGATTCACGGACCGAACCTCGGCGCCGAGGTGGTAGCAGGCTGCCGGAACCGTTTCGCGCAGACGGCGATACAGAATGCTCCACGGGCTCAGGACCTGGTGGAACGGATAATGACCGATCTCGCGTCCGCTGCGATCGAAGGCGGTGCGGCCGATCAGCGTGCTGCCGATCTGGTCGTCGATGCGAACGCCGGCACGCTGGAACACCTCGAACAGCTTGTCATGGGTCGCGATGCCGGCGCCGCGGCTCTCGATGTCGCCCGAGACGCGCTCGAAGATCAGCACGTCCCACCCTTCCCGAAGCAGGATCGCCCCGGCCATCAGGCCACCCAGCGACCCTCCGGCGATCAGCGCACGTCCTCTTGCAGGTCCTTTCCTCACACGCGGAACTCCCAGGCGCCTGGCGCCTTCATGACCGTCGAACTCAACCCGCACCTCCAAGATAGGCGCTGACCAGCGAATGGCTTTCCAGCGTCTGCTGCCAGCTGCCTTCCGTGACCTCATGCACCACTCGCCCGAGGGCCAGCACGTAGGCGCGATCGGTGAGCTGCGAGGCCATCGCGACGTTCTGCTCGACCAGCAGCATGCTCACGCCTTCGGCGCGGAGCTTCTGGAGGATCTCGGTGATATCCCGGATGATCTTCGGCGCGAGGCCGGTGGACGGCTCGTCGAGCACGAGGATGTCGGGCTGCAGCAGCAATGCGCGGGCGATCGCGACCATCTGTTGCTGGCCGCCGCTCAAGAGCCGCGCCGGCACCGCATACTTCTCCTGCAGGATCGGAAACAGGTCGAGCACCGCTTCGAGAGAGAACCGCGGCTGCCGGCCGCGACCATTGCGGCTGGCCAGCTGCAGGTTCTCCGCGACGGTCATGTCGCCGAACAGATTGCGGGCTTCCAGAACGACGGCGACCCCGGCCTGCGGCACGCGATGCGCGGGCAGCCGGGTCAGGTCCGAATCGCCGCGCAGGATTCGGCCGGAGCGGGCGCGCAGATGCCCGCCGATCGTGCGGACGAGGCTCGACTTGCCCGCGCCGTTTGCGCCCAGCAAGCCGACGACCTCGCCGCGGCGGATCGACAGCGACACGCCGTGCAGCACGGTCAGATCGCCGTATCCGGACACGATCTCCTGGATGTCGAGGACCAGTTCGCGGGTATTCATAGGCCGAGATAGACCTGCTGGACCTTCGGATCGCGATGCATCGCTTCCATGCTTCCCGAGGCGATGATCTCGCCGGCCGACAGGACGTGAACCGGGTCGACGATCGTCATCAGCTCCATGTCGTGCGAGACCAGCAGAATGCTGAAGCCCTCGCGGTTGAGCCGGACGATCTGCTCGCTCAGGTTGTCCACCTCCTCCTTCGACAGGCCGGACGATGGCTCATCGAGCAGCAGCATCAGCGGCTTGCTGACCGCGGCCCGGGCCAGCTCGACGTTGCGCCGCGCACCGGCCGTCAACGAGCCCGCGAGGCGATTCTTGACGGCAGAAAGACCGAAGGCGTCGCAGGCCGCCGCGGCCTGGTCGCGCATGCGGCCCAGCTCCGCTCTGGCGGCCGGCAACCGGAACATCGACGCGACAATCCCGCCCTGGCTGACCTTGTAGAGACCGACCGCGACGTTCTCGAGCACGGTCATGTGCTCGAAGACCTTCGGTGTCTGGAAGGTGCGCAACAGGCCCCGGCGGCTGCGCTGGACGACGTTCGAGCCGCGCAGATCCTCGCCATCGAAGAGCACGCGGCCGGTCAACGGCCGGATGAAGCCCGAGATGATGTTGAACAGCGTCGTCTTGCCCGACCCGTTCGGACCGATCAGGCCGATCAGGCCGCCCCGGGGCAGCGAGAAGCTGACCCTCGACAGCACGTGGACGCCGCCGAAAGCATGGCCGACGTCCTGCAGCGCCAGGATCGGCGTCGACTCCGCGCTCATCGGGAATGCCTCGCGCGGGCGAAGCCGAGCAGGCCCTGGGGAAAGAGCATGATCACGAGCACGAGGCCAAGCCCGAACAGGATCCGGTAGACGTCGCCGAGCGGGCTCAGCAGCTCGGGCAGCAGGGTCACGAAGATCGCGCCGGGCAGCGCGCTCCACGGATGGCGAATGCCGCCGATCACCGGCGCGAGCAGCAGGAAGATCGTGCGCTCGAGCGTGAAGCTCTCGACGCTGACGTAGCCGACGTAATGGGCGAAAAGGCTGCCGGACAGTGCGCCCAGCGCTGCCGACAGCACGAACAGCTTGGTCCGCAGCACGGCGCTGTCGACCGCCATCACTTCCGCGGCCTCGGGGCTGTCGCGCATCGCGCACATGGCGAGGCCCGGACGGCCGTTGGCAATGTTCGCGAGCAGCCAGAAGCACAGCAGGGCGATCGGCCAGACGAAATAGTAGAACCTGACCGGGCTGTCGAGTTTCCAGCCGAACAGCGAAACCTTGGGAATGCCGCTGATGCCGAGGCTGCCGCCGGTCAGCCAGTCCCATTCGAAGAACAGTTGCGTGACGATGACCAGCAATGCCAGCGTCGCGAGCGCAAGAAAATGGCCGCTCAGCCGGAGCAGCGGCAGGCCGATCACGAAGGCGAACGCCGCACTGATCGCGAGCCCCAGCAACAGGCCGAGAATGCCGGGCAGTTGCCAGGCGACCGTGACATGAGCGGTCGCATAGGCGCCGATTCCGTAGAACGCCGCCTGCGCGAGATTGATGATGCCGGCCTGGCCCAGCAGAAAGCCGACGCCGAGGCCGCCGATGGCAAGGATCGCGGCGAAGACCAGCATGTCGACGTAGTGAACCGGCAGGACCAGCGGCGCCGCGGCGAGCGCCGTGCAGGTCAGAAGCAGGGGGCTGACACGCGCCATGCTCAGCCGCCCTTGCGGGTCGTGACGGCGAACAGGCCGTTCGGCATGGCGATCATGATGACGATCAACAAGCCCATCGCGACGATGTTCTGGTAGCCCGAGCTGAAGAGCAGCACGGCCAGCGCCTCGGCGACGCCGAGGATCAGCCCGCCGGCGACGGCGCCCATCGGATTGGTCAGGCCGCCGATGATCGCGGCGGCGAGCCCCTTCAAGGTGATCGCGATGCCGATGGCGAAGCTGACGCCGATCAGCGGCGTCTGCAGGATTCCGGCAATGCCGCCGATCAGGCCGCCGAGCATGAAGGTCAGCGTGCGCATCAGCGGCACGTTGATGCCGATCGAGGCAGCGCCGTCCGCGTCGCTGGAGGCAGCGACCATCGACTGGCCGATATGGGTGTACTTGTAGAAGGCGGCGAGCCCGGCGACGAAGACGACGACCGCAGCGGCCGCGATCAGGGCATGGCGCTGCAGTATGGCCGGGCCGATCTCGACGATGACCTCGCCGCCGATCGGCGGCAGGAAATACGCGGCCTTGCCGACGCCGACCAGCACGATCGCGCCGATCAGGAAGGCGATACCGACGGTGACCAGCAGCATGCTTTCCTCGGAAGCTTGCCGACGCAGCATCGGACGGATGCACAGGAGCTCGACCAGGGCCCCGGCGAGCACCGCGCCGAGCATGCCCGCGACGATCGCCGTCCAGTAAGGCATCCCGGTCTTCTGGGTGAGCACGACGGCGACGATCGCCCCGACGATCGCGAAATCGCCTTGCGCCGCGTTGATGATCGTGCTGCCCTTGTAGATCACTGCCAGACCCAGGCCGACCAACGCATAGAGAAAGCCGTTGGTCAGCCCGGAGGCGATGACCTGAGCGAGCAGATCGAGGCTCATCGTGCCGTGCGTCGCTCAGCGCTCTCTGGCGTGGAACGGCAGGCGCGTGAATTTGCCGTCCTTGACTGTCGAATACTGGAAGCTCGACACACCGATGCCGGTCATGTCCGGGGCCGAAAAGTCGTAGTCGATGTGCGCGCCGACATGCTTGCCGCGGGCCGCGGCGCAGAGCTTCTCGCCGCCGGCATCGGGGCCCGCTTTCTTCAGCGCTTCGGTCAGGACCATGACGGCCTCCCAGGCGGCCGCTTCGTAGTTCTTCGGCAGCTTGCCGTAGGCCTTCTGGAACAGGTCGACGAACTCCTTCTCGCGCGCCCGCGGCTCTTCCGGCACGACGTAGTCGACGAATACCGTGCCTTCCGCGGCTTCGCCCATCGCCTTGATCGTGTCGTAGACCGCGGCGGCAAGCGGCGTCACCATCGGCGCGCTCACCTTGAGCTGCCGCAGGTTCCGGAACGGCGTCGCGGAAGCCGAGATGACGAAGATGAGGTCCGGATTGGCGGCCCTGATCTTGGCAGCCTGCGAGGACATGTCGGTCGCGGCAAGGTCGAATTTCTCCGCGGCGATGAACGACACGCCGTACTTGCCCTGGATCTCCTTGATCGAGTTCATCACCGCCTGGCCGAAGCCGGAGTCGTAGAGAACGGCAACCCGCTTCGCCTTGACGCCGTCGGCCGCATAGGAAAGCAGGCCGGCCGCGTTGATCTGCTGGGACGGCATCATGTGCAGCAGGCACTTGCGCTCGCGTTCGGCCGGCAGACCGATGCCTGCGCCGGTGATCTGCAGGGCGCCTTTCTGGGCGGTGATGCCGCCGGTGGCGACCGTCGCGGCCAGCCCGGTCGGACCCAGGATCGCGACGACGCCGGAATTCAGCAGGGCGTTGACCTTCGTGACGGCCGTATCCGGGTTGGAGGCATCGTCCTCGAAGATCAACTGCAGCGGGCGTCCGCCGACCCCGCCGCGCTGATTGATCGTCTTCTCGGCGAGTTGATAGGCCTCACGCTTGGTCGCGCCGATGTGCGCCAGCGGGCCCGATACCGACACGATCGTGCCGACCTTGATCGGAGAGGCATTGGCCTGGGCCTGTGCCTGACCGCAGGTTGCGGCTGCGATCAGGCCGGCAAGCAGGGCGATCCGGAAGTTCTGCATGTGGGTCTCCATCAGAGGACATCGATCTCGTTACCGATGCCGAGGTTCGTCTCGCGAACAGTCCGCAGAGTAGACGAAACGTCTCGTCTAGTGTCTACGGGTTTTCCCTCGCCTGTCAGTTATCAAGCGTATGTCGTTCGTTGCAGCGAGATATCGGCGGGCGCAGCCGCACCTACGGCCGCATCCAGGCACGGGGCATGAACGAGCTGCGGCATCAGCCGCCTTGTTCCGCTGTTCCGTTCCGCCGCGCTGTCCTGCCGCCAGGTCTTTGCGCCGCTAGGCCTCTGGCGCCTTGATGCCGCGGAGAATCACGTCCGCGATCTGGTCGGCGTCGGCGTCGGAAAACTGCCGGTGACGAATCAGCAGCTGGTAGTAGATCGCGCCCGAGATCACTTCGGCGGCGACCGATGGCGAGATGTCGGCGGCCAGCTCGCCGCGCTTGCGGGCCCGCTCGAGCACGGCAAGGTTGAGCGCACGAACGTCGGCGGCAAAGCCCTCCTGCAGACGGGCCTGAGTGTTCGGGTTCGTTTGCGCATCGGCGACGAAGCCGGCCAGCGCGATGCCGGCGACCGTCGTCCGGAAGACCCGGAAAGCGGTGCGGATGTGCTCCCGCACGTCGCCTTCCAGCGAACCGGTATCGGCCGGCATCCGGGTCTGCTGCCGGACGATCTCGATGTACAGCTCCATGCATACCGCGGCCTTGTTCGGCCACCATCGATAGATCGTCGCCTTCGCGACGCCGGAGCGCTCGGCGATCCGGTCGATCGTGATGCTGGAATAGCCGATCTCGTGGAGCAGCGCCTCGGCCGCCGCCAGCACCGCCCGATGCGATTCGGGGTTGCGACGGCTCGACGCCGGCGCCTTGACGGCGGACGCGGCCGGCCTCGGATTCACGCGCCGACGTGCGCCGCGCTCATGCGAGAGGACCATCGTGGCGCGGGCCGGCACCGGATCGCCATTGCTCATGGGCGGGAGTATAGACCGCGGCATTCGCTAGACAAGACAAGACGTCTCGTCTACTCTTGCGTCTTTGCAAGACCAGCGCAGGCGACGACACGACAGCGGTGACAGCCGGCGCTGACAGGAGACTTCGCCATGATGTGCGGCCTGTTCCACTATGGCCTTCGCGCCACCGATCCGGACGTCACCCGGAACTTCTACACGCGCCTGCTCGACATGCGGATCGACGATTCGCGCCCGCCGATGTCGGTTACCGGCTACTGGCTGCGCGCCGCGGTGCCCGGCAGCCCGCCGTCGATCCACGTCTTCACCGGCGACTATGCCTCGCTGGAAGTCGGCGGCGCCGAGGTGCCCGTGGGCATGGGTGCGGTGCATCACATGGCCTTGTATTGCCGTGGCTTCCAGACGGTTCGCCGCAAGCTCGAGGAATACGGCCTGCGCTGGGAAGGCGTCATCTCGCCGCGCAGCTGGGTGTTGTTCGTCCATGACCCGAATGGCGTGATGCTCGAGCTGGCCTTCGACGCCGTGGCCGAGGGCGGCCCGGCGCCGGAGCTGCCGCCGCAGAACACCTACCGGCCGGGTGTCCCGTTTCACGGTTTCGAACCCGGTCGGTACGGCGCGTTCTCGGCGTGACCGGGTCGGCGCGATTGCGCGGCGCCCGGCCGGCGCCGGCCCGCGTGCTGTTCGGCCACGAGATGCCGGATGCCGTCGGCGAACGGATCATTCGCGAGGCGGGCCACGCGCTGCACGCCACCCGGGGCATGGACGCGCTGCGCGCAGCGATCGCAGAAGCCGACGCGGTCTACGTCAGGCCGCCCGTCTTTGCCGACCGCGCTTTGCTTCGAGAGGGCCGGCGCCTGCGCGTCGTCGCGACCTCGGGCACCGGCCTGGACCACATCGACGTCGCGGCGGCAACCGAGTACGGCATCGCGGTCGTCAACGTCCAGGGCATCGGCGCCGTTGCGGTGGCCGAGCACACGGTCGGCCTGGCCCTTGCGCTGGCGAAAAGGATCCCCTGGGTCGATCGGATGACCCGCCGCGGCGAGTTCGCGATCCGCTATCAGCCGGTGTTCGAGGAGCTGGCCGGCAAGACGGTCGCGCTGATCGGCTACGGCGCGATCGGCCAGGCCGTGGCCCATCGGCTGGGCATCGGGCTCGGCATGCGGGTGCTGGTATTCAGCCGGACGGCCGTACCGCCGGAAGCCGTGCCTGGCCTCGACGTGATCCAGGCCGATTCGCTGCGCGAGGCGCTGGCCGCAGCCGACCTCGTCAGCCTGCATCTGCCGCTCACCCCCGGGACGCGCCACCTGATCGGACGCGAGCAGCTGCAATGGATGAAGCCGTCGGCGTGGCTGCTGAACACGTCGCGGGGCGCGCTGGTCGACGAGCATGCGCTGGTCGACGCCCTGCGGCGCGGTGCGATCGCCGGCGCTGCCCTCGACGTGTTCGAGCAGGAACCGGCCGCCGCCGACAACCCGCTGTTCGCGCTCGACAACGTCATCGTCTCGCCGCATCTGGCCGGCCTCAATCGCCAGACTTCCGAGCGGTTGTCGCGATCGGCAGCTACCGGCATCTGCCATGTGCTGGCGGGCCGCCGCCCGAGCTGCCTCGTGAACCCGGAAGTCTGGCCCGAACAGGAGTCCTCGTGAAAATCACCGCAATTCGCATCCATCTGCTGGAAAACACCGAACGCCTGCAGATGACCGGCTACAAGGGCGGCATCCAGAAGGACATCGTGCTGTGCGAAGTGCAGACGGCCGACGGCTTCACCGGCTTCAACTCGGCCTGGGTGCCCCGGCATTCGGTCCGGACGCTGGGTTTCGCCGCCCGGGATGCCGCCCGGGTCGCGATCGGCGCCGATGCGGACTTCATCGAGGACATCTGGCAGCGCAACTGGCACGCGACGCGTCAGACCCTGCACCTGATGGGCCCGGGCCTGCTCGACACCGCCATCTGGGATGCGCGCGCGAAAGCAGCCGGCAAGCCGCTGGCCGCCCACCTCGGCGGACACCGGACGCGGATCATGGCGTATGCCAGCACCTTCGAGCTGCCGACGGTCGAGGCCTACGTCGACGCCTGCTGCGGCTACGTCGAGCAGGGCTTTCGCGCGGTCAAGCTGCATCCGTATGGCGACGTCACGCGCGATCTGAAGCTGTACCGCGCCGTCCGCGACGCGCTGCCCGAGACGATCCTGATGACCGACTGCGTCGGCATGCATGACCGGACCGATGCCATGAGGATCGGAAAACTGCTGGAGGAGCTCGACTACCACTGGTACGAAGAGCCGCTGCCGGACGGCGATCTCGCCGGCTATGCCGACTTGGCGCGCAATCTCTCGATCCCGGTGGCTGGCGTCGATTCCACGCGCCTCGGGCTCGGCCAGTACGCCCAGTACATCGCGGCCGGAGCCTTCGACATCGTTCGCGCCGATGCCGGCCGCCAGGGCATCAGCTTCTGCCGCAAGGTGGCGACCGTCGCCGAAGCGTTCTCGCTCAACTTCGAACCGCACGGCTATGGCCCGGGCCTGACCCAGGCCGCGAATCTTCACCTGGGCGCCGCGATCCGGAACTGCCAGTTCTTCGAGATGCCGGTGCCGATCGGATCGATGGACATCGAAGTCGCATCCGGCATCGGCCTGGACCGGGAGGGTTTCGTCTCGCTGCCCGCCGGCCCCGGTCTCGGCCTCGAGGTCGATTGGGACAAGGTCAAGGCATTGACGACCGATTGCCTGGATGTCCGCGCCGACTGATCATTGACGAGCGGGCGCCTGGACGTCCGCACCGACTGATTGCAGAGGATCTGCCGTGCCCGAAGAGCCTGCCGTGCCCGCAGTGTCTGCCGTCAAGACCGTCGATACCTCGCTGCTCCGGGTTGCCTATGAGGAACTGAACGCCGCTGCGGATCGCACGGTGGTCCTGCTGCATGGCTGGCCCGACAGCCCCCGCTGCTGGGATCATGTCGCGCCGCGTCTCGCCAAAGCGGGCTGGCGGGTGCTGCTGCCGGCGTTGCGCGGCTTTGCGCCGACGAGCTTCCTGCGTGCCGATACGCTGCGAACCGGCCAGCTGTCGGCACTCGGGCGCGACCTGCTCGAATTCATCGACGCGCTCCGGCTGGAACGCCCGGCGCTGATCGGGCACGACTGGGGAGCCCGGGCCGCCGCCAATGCCTGCGGACTGCGGCCCGGGGTCGCGAGCCACCTGGCGATGCTCTCGGTCGGCTATGGAACGAACAGCGCCGATCAACCGCTGAGCCTGCCCCAGGCACGCAACTACTGGTATCACTGGTTCATGGCGACACCGCGCGGCGAATGTACGGTGCGCGAAGAGCGGCAGGCATTCGCCCGGCTCATGTGGGATACCTGGTCGCCGCCCGGCTGGTACTCCGGAAGCGATTTCGCCGCGGCGGCCGCGGCTTTCGGCAACGACGACTGGCCGGCCGTCACGCTGCATTCCTACCGTCATCGCTGGGGGCATGCGCCGGGCGACCCGTACTACGATGCCGACGAAGCCCGGCTGCACCCGGCGCCGGCCCTCGACGTGCCGACGCTGGTGCTGCACGGCGCCGCGGACGCGGTGAACCACCCCGACACGTCGGCGAACAAGGAGGCCTTTTTCCGCGGACCGTACCAGCGGATCCTGCTCGAAGGGATCGGACATTTTCCGTCCCGTGAGGCCCCGGATGCCGTCGCTTCGGAGCTTATCCGCTTCCTGTCCAGCCCGCCTCGATCGTGATCAGGCGCTGAACGAACTTCCAGCCATCCGGGAACTTCCGGACGCGATCCTCGTAGTGGCCGGTCGACGCGGGTTGCCTCGTCTGCCCCTGCACCGCGCTGAAGACGCAGAAATACGAGCGCGCCACCGCAACCGTCCCGTCGAAGGATTCGACGAAGAAATTGCTGGTGAAGTGCCGGCGACGATCGCCGCGGGCAAACTCGGCGGCATGGCGCTGCTCGACGAATGACGCGATCGTTTCCGCGCCCTTGATCACCTGCTCCTGATCACGGCGCAGGTCGCGCAGTACGATCTCGCCGTCGCTGGCGAACAGGCGGCGCAGCGCCGGGAAGTCTCGACTATCCGACGCCCATGCATATCGATAGACGAGTTCAGCGATGGCTTGCCGGTCTTCCAGCGCAAGGTCTGACATCCTCGGGAGGTCTGACATCCTTTTACTTCTGCCTGGTATTTCTTAGGCGAAGGACGCCCGCCGGTCGTGCCTGGCGAGCCTGCGCAAGAGATGGTCGACCTCTTTCCTCGCCTTGGTCGTCAACGGCACGACCGGCTGCCGCTGAGCCGGCGTCTCCAGCAAGCCTCGCCGATGGAGCACGTGCTTGCGCACCGCGAGCCCTACGCCGGGCTGCTGCTCGTAGCGCAGAAGCGGCAAGTGCGCATCGAACAGGTCGTGGGCAGGTTCGCGTTCACCGCTCTTCATGAGCCTCACCAGCTCGCACAGCATATCGGGGAACGCATAGCCAGTGTTCGCGCCATCCGCGCCTCGCTCCAGCTCGTAGTCCAGGAAGAGCCCGTTGTTCCCGCACAGGATGGGAATGCGGCGCATGCCTTGCTTCTCGAACGACTTGAGTAAGGTGATCTTTTCGAGGCCTGGCCAGTCTTCGTGTTTGATCATGGCGCACGATGGAACCTCGTCGATGATTCGCCGAATCACCTTGGGTGACATCTGCACCGAGAAGCTCAACGGATAGTCCTGGAGGACGAAAGGAACATCCAGGCCAATGGCCTCGGCAGCCTGGGTGTAGTAGCCGACGATCTGATCGTCAGTCCTGAGGGTGCTGGGCGGCGCGATCATGACTCCCGCCGCTCCCTTGTCCATGACATCGCGGGTCAGCGCGCGCATCGCGGCAAATCCCGGCGCGGATGCGCCGACGATGATCGGGAGCTGTGGCGCCCGGCGCACCATCTGCGCCGCGACGGCGACGCCCTCCGCGTGCTCCAGCTTTTGCGCTTCGCCAAGTAGGCCCAGGGCCGTGACACCGGCGCATCCGCAGCCCGCATAAAAGTCCATCAGGCGGTCGATCGACGCCAGATCGATCTGCCCATCGTCCCGGAACGGCGTGGGGGCAATCGAATAGACACCCTTCGCCTCAATGTCGAATTTCATGAATCATCTCTCGCCTACGCCTACCAGTCGACGACGGTCCCGTCGTCGAGTACTGCCGCTCCGGTAGGAACGACTTCCTGCTGGAAAGGGTGGCGCGCCGCTTCAACTTCGTTGATCTCGACACCCAGTCCCGGCGCGGTAGGAAGCTCCCAGAAGCTGCCCGTGCGCTTGAGGGGCGAGGTCATCACGTCGTCGAACCACGGTACGGCGCCACTCATTTCCTCCTGGATCACCACATTGGGTGTCGAGATGTCGAAGTGAAGCGCCGCCACACTGGCCAGCGGCCCGTTCGGATTATGGGGAGCCACGCCCATGTAGGCTTGCTCTGCCGCGGCGGCGATCTTCTTCGCCTCGAGGAGGCCGCCTACGTGATTGAGGTCGGGCTGAATGATCTGGACGGCCTTTGCCGCGAACAGGGGCTCGAATTCCTTGAAGCCTATCAGACGTTCGCCGGTGGCGATGGGACAACCTGCGCGATCGGAGACCATGCGCATGGCTTGTGCGTCTCCCGGCTGGATCGGCTCTTCGCAGAAGTAGGGGTTGTACGGCGACATCTCCTCGATGAACTGCAACGCCGCACCGATCGACGCGGGTCGCCCGTGGAAGTCGATCATGATCTCGACACCGTCGCCCACGGATTCCCGGAGTGTCTTCATCAGAAGGCCGACGTGCTTGCGCTCGGGAATTCGGGCGGCGAAACCCCCGAACGGAATGAAAACGACCTTCAGTGCGTCATAGCCTTTCGCGACCACCTCCAGGGCCTTGTTGCGTAGCCGCTCCTTGTCGAACGTCTCGTAGACGGAGCGCATGTCCCCCAGTCCCAGGTGCGTGTAGACGCGGACCCGGTCGCGCACTTTTCCACCGAGCAGGCGCCACACTGGCAAGCCGACACTCTTCCCGAAGATGTCCCACAGGGCATGCTCGATGCCGCTGATGGCCGTGGCACCGATGATGCCCAGTCGGTAGTAGCTGTTCTTGTTCATGACCCGAACGCACTGTTCTATGTCCCGTGGGTCTCGACCGATCAGGAGGACTTCGAAGTCCTCCAGTGCACCGCAGACCGCGCGCGTCTTCCAGTTCAAGCTGGCCTCGCCCCAGCCATACAGTCCGTCCTGGTTCGTCAGCACCTTGACAAAGATCCAGTTCCTCATCTCCGCATTGACGACGATCGTCTTGATCCCCGTGATGCGGATTGGAATGTCGCTGGCTGAGGCCGGCACGGCGAAGGCTTGCTTCTGGGTCACTTGTGGTTCCTTGGGGCGTCGCATCGGCGGCGTCGATGAAGGTTCAGTCCAGCGATGTTCCGGTCTTCTTGAAGACCGCACCCCACTTGACGTACTCGGCCTGGGTCAGCTTCTCGAAGGCTTCAGAGCCGCCACCCACGGGCTCGGCACCTTGGGCCGACAGGAGACTCTGAATCTGGGGTGACTTGACGATGCGAACGATCTCCGCGTTCAACTTGTCGATGACCGGTCGCGGCACACCTACCGGCGCCATGAATCCAAACCAGGTGTCGGATTCGTAGCCCGGCAGGCCGGATTCCGCAATCGTTGGAACGTCGGGAAGCACGGAGGAACGCTTCGCGCTGCTGACGGCGATCGCCTTGAGCTTCTTGGCCTTGATGTTCGGAAGACTCTGTACAGGTGTCATGAATGCCACGGGCACTTGACCCGCCAGGACGTCGGCCATGGCTGGCCCTCCGCCCTTGTAGGGGATCAGAGTCACGTCGATGCCGGTCATGACCTTCAGCAGATCCACGGAAATGTGATGGGTCGAGCCGATCCCAGGTGATGCGAAGTCGAGCTTGCTGCCCATGCGCTTTGCCAAGGCTAGGAATTCGGGGAACGTATTGGGTGGAAACGCTGGATTCGCGGCAAGGACGAAGGGGGATGTGGCAACGATTGAAATGGGACGGAAGTCCTTCAGCTGATATCCGGGCTTCGCATACAGCAGAGTGTTGGTCACGTGTGAAGAGATCGTGAATAGCAGTGTGTAGCCGTCCGTGGGCGCCCTGGCCACTTCCGTGGTTCCGATCAAGCCGTTGGCACCACTTCGGTTGTCGACGATGAACGTCTGGCCGAGCGCCTTGCCCAGCTCCGTAGCCATCGTTCGCGCGATCACGTCCGTCCCTCCTCCCGGCGGGAAGGGCACGACTATGCGCACCGACCGTGACGGGTAGTCATCGGCTCGCGCAAGCGTCACCGTGAACAGCAGCGCGAGCAGCGACAAGACCGCCAGGGGCCAGCGGAGTGGTAAGCGGGTGCGAACGAAAGCCATGACGTCTCCTTGGATAGCGGTCATCTGCCGGTTGCATACCTAAGGCTGTATGGCCATCATACAGCCTGATGGCATGCTGTCAACTGGTATGATGACGCCATGAGCCAAGCGCAGATGATCAGGAGCCCCTCCCTTTCCGACCAGCTGTACGAATTGCTCAGCCAGCGAATCTCGGACGG
>JBFWQR010000024.1:0-58511 GCA_050249335.1 Lautropia sp. | reverse complement strand
ACGCGCTCGTAGATGCGGTGCACCACGGTGTCGTTCGTCATTTACGAGAACCGTCTTCTTCTGTCGGGGACAAGCGATGGATTCGCGGGTGCGGGCATCCGACGGCACCGGTTCGCCCGAGCGTCCGGCAATACCCCGCCTCGGAGGTCGGGCAATGATAGCCGAGTACGAACATCCGCCGTTCTGCCTTTCGAGAGTTGCACATTACTCTGTACATCGATCTGTGTACAGTGCTAGTATTTTCGAACGGGAATGACATCCATCGATTCAATTCGGCCGGCCTGACCGGCCTCCAGGGAGGTTTGCATGAGCGCCTTAATGATCAGGCTCCTCGCGATCTGTATGTTGTGGGCCGCGCAGCTTCAGATGGCATCGGCGCAGGGATCGATCGTCGTCACCAGCTGGGGCGGAGCCTATCAGGAAGCGCTGCGCAAGGCACTGTTCGAGCCGTTCACCAAGGCGACCGGCATCAAGGTCATCGAGCAGAGCCCGACCTACTATGCCAAGTTCAAGGCCATGGTCGAGAGCGGCAACGTCGAATGGGACGTGGTCGCTGTCGAAGGCGACTTCGTGCTGCGCGGCGTGCGCGACAATCTGCTGGAGAAGATCGACTATTCGCAGCTCGGCGTGACCAAGGACGACTTCCTGCCGGGCACGGCGCACGACTACGGCGTGCCGCTGATCGTCTTCTCGCAGGTGATGGCCTACGATACCCGCAAGATTCCGGCCGGCAAGGGTCCGACCAGCTGGGCCGAATTCTGGGACGTCAAGAAGTTTCCGGGCAATCGCTCGCTGAAGAAGACGCCGGTGTACACGCTCGAAGCAGCGCTGCTGGCCGACGGCGTGCCGGCCGACAAGCTCTATCCGCTCGACATCGACCGCGCCTTCCGCAGCCTCGATCGGATCAAGCCGTACGTGACGGCCTGGTGGGAGGCCGGCGCGAAGCCGGTGCAGATGCTGATCGACGGCGAGGCGACGCTGGTCTTCCAGGGTAATGCGCGCTTCCAGTCCATCAAGAAGCAGGGTGGCCCGATCGACCTGGTCTGGGCGCAGGGGCTGCAGACCTACGAGAACTGGGTGATCCCGCGCGGCTCCAAGCGCAAGGAGGCGGCGCTGAAGTTCATCGCCTTCGCGTCGACCGCGCAGGCGCAGGCCGACATCACCAAGTACTACGACTACGGCCCGACGCGCAAGGAATCGTTCAAGCTGCTCGATCCGAACGCGGAGATCGTGACTGCTCCGGCGCTGCAGCGGCAGCAGATCCTGATCAACCACCAGTACTGGTTCGAGAATTTCGATCGCGTCAACGAGCGCTTCAACCAATGGCTGCTTCGGTAGCCTCACCGCAGCTTGGTGAAAGCAGTCCGGTGTCGTCCACGGTTGCGCCGCAGGCGTCGGCGGCCGCGAGCGTCGTCAGTGTCCGTGACCTGCGCAAGGTCTACGGGCCGGTCGTGGCGGTCGACGACGTATCGCTCGATGTCCGGCGTGGCGAGTTCCTGACGCTGCTCGGCCCGAGCGGCTCGGGCAAGACGACGGTGCTCGGCATCATCGCCGGCCTGATCGCGCCGACCCGGGGCACGCTGCGTCTGAGCGGCGAGGACGTGACCGACCTGCCGTCGAATCTGCGCAATATCGGTGTCGTGTTCCAGAGCTACGCGCTGTTTCCGCACATGACGGTGGCGGAGAACATCGCCTTCCCGCTCAAGATGCACAAGGTCCCCGGCGCGGAGATCCCTGCCCGGGTGGCCCAGATGCTCCAGACCGTCCAGCTCGGTGATCTCGGCGACCGCCGGCCGGCGCAGCTGTCCGGGGGGCAGCAGCAGCGGGTCGCGCTGGCGCGGGCGCTGGTCTTCAAGCCGACGGTGCTATTGATGGACGAGCCGCTGAGCGCGCTCGATCGCAAGCTGCGCCAGCAGATGCAGCTCGAGATCAAGCAGCTGCAGCGTGCGCTCGCGCTGACCATCGTCTGCGTGACCCACGATCAGGAAGAGGCGCTGGCGGTCTCGGACCGGATCGCCGTGATGAATCGGGGCCGCATCGAACAGATCGGTGCGCCGGAGCAGCTCTACGAGCGCCCGTCCAACCACTTCGTCGCCGATTTTCTCGGCGAATCGAACATCCTGCGCGGCACCGTCGAGCGATCGATCGCCGGCCTGACCGAGCTGCGCACCGCGTCGGGGCTGCCGGTCCGGATCGCGGTGCAGCCCGGCTCGCCGCTGTCCGGCAGCGTCGATCTGCTGCTGCGGCCTGAGCGGATCCTGCTGGGCGCCGCCGCGCAGGCGGCGGCCAACTGCTTCGACGGCGTGGTCCGGCAGCTGACCTATGCGGGCGACGCGAGACGGCTGGTGATCGGCATCGGCGACGCCACCCTGACCGCGCGGGTGCCGGCGCATTCGGGGCCGCGGCTGCAGGTGGGCGAGCAGGTCGCCGTCGGCTGGTCGGCCGAAGATCTCTATGTCCTTCCCGGCTGAGGCGCTGCCGCCGGGGCCGGTGCGCCGGCGTCCGGGCCGGATCGCCGCGGCACTCGGCAGCCGTCCGGTGCTGCTGGCGCTGCTGCTGGCGGCGCCGGCCCTGGTGCTGCTGCTGCTGCTCTATGCCTGGCCGGTCGCGCGGGTGTTCTGGCTCAGCGTCGCGTTGCCCTCGATCGGCATCGACAATTATCTGCGGTTCGTCTCCGTGCCGGTCTATGCGCGGATCCTGCTGAACACGCTGCAGGTCGCGGCGATCGTGACCATCGCCTGCCTGCTGCTCGGCTATCCGCTCGCCTGGCTGCTCGCCAACGTGCCCCGCTATCTGCGCAGCCTGCTGATGATCTTCGTGCTGCTGCCGTTCTGGACCAGCCTGCTGGTCCGGACCTTCGGCTGGATGATCCTGCTCCAGCGCGAAGGTCCGATCAACCGGATGCTGGTCGCGAGCGGGCTGGTCGATCAGCCGGTCAAGCTGGTCTACAGCACGCTCGGAGCCGTGATCGGCATGACGCACGTGCTGCTGCCGTTCATGGTGCTGTCGCTGTTCAGCGTGATGCTGGGCATCGACCGTCGATTGCTGGAAGCGGCGCGCACCATGGGCGCGGGGCCGGTGGCCGTCTTCCGGTACGTCTATCTGCCGCTGTCGATGCCGGGGATCGCGGCCGGCTGTCTGCTGGTCTTCATCATGGCGCTGGGCTTCTTCATCACGCCGGCGCTGATGGGCGGGCCGCGCGACGTGCTGATCGCGCAGCTGATCGAGACCGAGGTGAACACCAGCCTGAACTGGGGTTTCGCCTCGGCCCTGGCGACCATCCTGTTCGTGGTGACCGCGGGCCTCTACGCGGTCTACGATCGCTTTCTCGGCATCGGCAAGACGATGTCGGCGGGCGCGAGGTAGCGTGATGCCGGATGTCGCGAGCAGCGTCTCCGGACGTCGTCGCCGGCCCGGGTCGGAGATCTGGCGCGGCGTGCTGTACGGCTATTGCGCGCTGATCTGCGTCTACCTGATCGCGCCGATGTTCGTGATCCTGCCGCTGTCCTTCGGATCGGCGCCGTATCTGACGTTCCCGCCGACCGGCTTTTCGCTGCAGTGGTACCGGGCCTATTTCGAGAGCGAGCAGTGGCGCAATGCCACCGTGCTCAGCGTGCAGATCGCGCTGGCGGTGACCGTGCTGGCGACCGTGCTCGGCACGCTCGCGGCGCTGGGGCTGTCGCGCAGCGAGTTCCGCTTCAAGCGCGTGCTGAACGCCTTTCTCGTCTCTCCGCTGGTCGTGCCGGTCATCATCATGGCGATCGCCATCTACCATCTCTACGCGCGCATGCAGCTGATCGGCACGCCGTTCGGCGTGGTGCTGGCGCATACGGTGCTCGCGCTGCCGTTCGTCATCGTCACCGTCTCGGCGGGGCTGACCGGGCTCGACCGCAACCTGGAGCTGGCTGCCCGCACGCTGGGCGCATCGGCCACCCAGACGTTCCTCCGGGTCACGCTGCCGCTGATCGCGGGTCCGATCGTCGCCGGAGCGCTGTTCGCGTTCATCACCTCCTTCGACGAGGTGGTGATCGCGATCTTCATCGGCGGCACGTCGGCCATCACGCTGCCCAAGCAGATGTGGGACGGCGTGCGCAACGAGCTCAGTCCGACGATCACCGCGGTCGCGAGCGTGATGATTCTGGTCTCGGTGCTGCTGCTCGCGCTGGTGTCGCTGGTGATGCACCGGGTGGAACGGCTGCGCAATGGCGTGGCAAGGAAAGGAAGGGAGTGAAGATGGGCGCGAATCCGGTATCGAGGTTGGTCATCCGCAACGGCACGCTGATCGACGGCTCCGGCCGGGCACCGCAGGCGAATGACGCGATCGTCATCGAGGACGGGCGCATCGTCGGCGTCGGGCGGGAGTCGGCGGGTGCCGCCGAAGGCGCGGGCGGGGCCGCGACGGTGATCGACGCGTCCGGCAGCTTCATTCTGCCCGGGCTGATCGACGGGCATTGCCACCTGTCGCTGCACCAGGCCGCAATGCCGGGCATCCGCTATCCGTCCAGCGCCGAGTTCAGCACGATCTGGGCGATCCGCGCCGCCACCCGGGCACTGCGCGCGGGCGTGACCGGCGTGTCGGTTCCGGGCGGGAAGTGGTATGTCGATCCGGCCGTCCGCGATGCGGTCTCGGCCGGGCTCGTCGAGGGCCCCAGGATCTTCTGTGGCGCGCGCGGGCTGACGCCGTACGGCGGTATCTTCGACCAGGAGCCGGCCTGGCAGGAGACGCCGCCGCATTCGTCCGGCGTCCGATGCAACGGGGTCGACGAATTCGTCGCCGAGACCCGGCGGCAGTGTAAGCACGGGGTGAACCTGATCAAGCTCGCCGACGCGGATTGGGGTCAGGTCCAGACCATGTCGGAGCAGGAGGTCGCCGCCGTGGTGACCGAAGCGCATCGGCGCGGCGTGCGGGTCGCGATCCATGCCCGCGGCTCGGGCGCGGTGCGCGCGGCCGCGCTCGGCGGTGTCGACTGGATCTTCCATGCCGATCTCGCTACCGACGAGGATCTGGACCTGGTCGCCGAGCGGCGCATTCCGATCATGCCGGTGCTGACGTCGGTCTTCCTCGGCATCGAGCGGGGCCGGGAAGTGGGCGTCGACGACGCCATGCGCGACACGCTGAAGCACCAGATGGATCTCGCGGTCGAGATGGTCGTCAAGGCCCGCAAGCGCGGAATCACGATCCTGTCCGGAACGGACTCCGGCAACGCCTATGCCTTCGAGCACGGTGCCTACCATGCGATGGAGGCGCAATTGCTGGCGCAGCATGCCGGCTTCACGCCGATGGAGGCGATCGTCTCGATGACCCGGGACAATGCGATGACCATCGGCCTCGAGGGCCAGGTCGGCGTGATCGCCCCCGGCATGCTGGCCGACCTGATCGTGTGCCGGGCCGATCCGCTGCGCGACCTCGCCGTGCTGCGAGACCGCGGCAACCTCGCCGCCGTCGTCAAGGCGGGGCGCCCGGTGGCGCTGGACACCGAGCCGTTCGGCGCCCTGCCGACCGAGCCGCGTCGCGCCGGATCCTCGGCATTCGGCTGGTAGGCGAGGGGAGCGGCGGACATGGCTACTGCCCGGATCAACGGGATCGATCTGCACTATGAGCTCCACGGCAGCGGTCCTGCGCTGGTGCTGGTGCACGGCGCGCTCGGAAACCGGCTCGGCTGGTGGCAGCAGGTCCCTGCGCTGTCGCGCCGCTTCACCTGCGTGCTCGTCGATCAGCGGGGGTTCGGTGCGTCGGCGGAGGCGGCCGGCGGACCGGGCATGCAGGCCTTCCCGGACGATCTGCTGGCGTTGCTCGACGCGCTGGGGCTCGAGCGGGCCGCGCTGCTCGGCCAGTCGCTGGGCGGATGGACCTGCCTGGCGGCGGCGCTGCGCCGCCCGGAGCGCGTCAGCGCGCTGATCCTGGCCGATACCCATGCGCGGATCGCCGATCCCGACGCCGCCGAGCTGCGGCGCCGGCGCCAGGAACGCGGCGAAATTCCCGACTCGCTGCGACTGCGCGCGCTGGCGCCGGATTTCCCGGAGCGCCATCCGGAGCTCACCCATCTCTATTTCCAGATCGAGGCGCTCAACCCGCCGCGCCCTCCCGATTATTTCTCCGGCTACTTCGGGCCCGGAATCATCGAGCCGCGGCAGCTCGCGACGCTGGCGATTCCGACCCTGTTCGTCGTCGGCGAGCAGGACGTCGGCACACCGCCTGCGGTGGTCCGGCTACTGGCGCGGCACCTGCCCGACGCCCGGGTGGCGGAGATTTCCCAGGCCGGTCACTCGGCCTATTTCGAGCGCGCCGACGCATTCAACCGCGCCGTGCTCGCCTTCCTGGCGGACGTGAGCCAGGCCTGAACGGAGCTTCAATGCTGAAGGGTATCGATCATCTGGTCGTGCTGGTGGCCGACCTGGACGCCGCCGTACGCGACTACACCGCGCTCGGCTTCACCGTGTTCGCCGGCGGGCAGCACGGCGGCGGCACCCACAACGCGCTGATCCCGTTCCAGGACGGCGCCTACATCGAGCTGATCGCCTTCCAGCGGCGCAGCCCCGAGCACCGGTGGTGGAAGTGGGAGCCGGGTGTCCGTGGCTTCATCGACTACTGCCTGGTGACCGACGACCTCGACAGCGATCGCGCACGGTTCGGCGAAGCCGGCGCCGCGATCGGCGAGCCGCGCGCGCTGACGCGGAAGCGGCCGGACGGCTTCCAGCTCCACTGGGAGATCGCGGTACCGGTCGATCCGCTCGGCACCTCGGCGCCGTTTCTGATCCGCGACGGGACGCCGCGAAGCGAACGGGTTCCGGCGGCGCCCGCTCACCGCAACGGTGTCCGCGGCGTTGCGACCTTGACCATCGCCGCGCGCGATCCCGATGCCGTAGGTCGCTGGGCCTCGGCGATGCCCGGCCTGAAGGTCGAGCCGCTGCGCAGCGAGTCGCTGCAGGCTGCCGGGCTGCGCGTGACGGTCGGCCCGACCGAGCTGGAGTTCCTGTCGCCGCTCGACGATCGCAGTCCGATCGCGACGGTGATCGGGCAGCAGGCACCGGTGACCTTCGCGATCGGCCTCGACACCGGCGGCTCGATGCCGCGTTTCGAGCCGACCGCGAGTCAGGGAGTGCGCCTGGCTGCGGTCCGATGAAGACGGATTCGGCAGCGCCGCAGCAAGCCGGCAGCGGGCCGGGCGCCTGCGAGCCGGCTCAGGCCGGGCCTGCCGGCGCAATCGGACGCTCGATCAGGCGCAAGGAAGACGAGCGGCTGCTGCGCGGCCACGGCCGCTACGTCGACGACCATCGGCCCGCCGGGGCGCTGGTCATGGAGCTGCTGCGCAGTCCTCATGCCCATGCGCGGATCGCGCGGCTCGATACCGCTGCCGCCTCCGGGATGGCCGGCGTGGTCGGCATCCTCACCGCCGAGGACTGGGAGGCCGACGGGCTCGGCGAGCTGCCCTGCATGTGGGCGGTCGACTTCGACGACGGCCGGCCGATGAACGAAATCACCCGGCCGGCGCTCGCCCGCGACAAGGTCTGCCACGTCGGCGACATCGTGGCCGCCGTCGTCGCCGCGAGCCGGCTGGAGGCGCTCGATGCCGTCGAGGCGATCGAGGTCGAGTACGAGCCGCTGCCCGCGGTGGCCGCGACCGGTCGCGCGCTCGACGAGGATGCGCCGCTGGTGCACGAGCGCTTCGGCAGCAACCTGTGCTTCGAGCGCAGCTCGGGCGACCGGGCGAAAGTGGCCGCGGCGCTGGCGAGCGCCGCGCATGTCGTCGAGCTGGAACTGATCAACAACCGGCTCGCGCCGAGTCCGATGGAGCCGCGGGCGACGATCGGTGTGCACAATGCCGACGACGACCACTATACGCTCTGGACCTCGAGCCAGAACCCGCACATGGTGCGCCGCTGGCTCGCCGAGCATTCGCTGAAGATCCCCGAGCACCGGATCCGGGTCGTCTCGCCCGACGTCGGCGGCGGCTTCGGCCAGAAGATCTCGCACTATGCCGAGGAGCCGCTGGTGCTGTGGGCGGCGAGACGGTTCCGTCGCCCGGTGCGCTGGAACGCGACCCGTTCGGACAATCTGTCCGAGGACACGCATGCGCGGGATCACGTGACGTCGTGCCGGATGGGCTTCGACGCCGACGGCCGGATCGTCGCGCTCGACGTCGATACGGTGGCGGCGGTCGGCGCGTACTGCGCCGTGTTCGGCCCTTCGATTCCCGGCTATTTCTACGTACCCCTGCTGTCGGGCATGTACCGGATTCCGGCGATCCACGGCCGGGTCCGTGGTGTCTACACCAACACGGTGCCGACCGACGCCTACCGGGGCGCCGGCCGGCCCGAGGCGACCTACGTCGTCGAGCGGCTGGTCGAGACCGGAGCGCGGCAGCTCGGCCTCGACATCGCGGAGATCCGCCGCCGCAACTTCATTCGCTCCGGCGATTTCCCCTATGTCTCGGCGCTCGGCATGCGCTACGACTCCGGCAACTACGAAGGGTTGCTGGAGCTGCTGCTGAAGCTGTCGGACTACCAGGGCCTGCGGGCGTTCCAGCGCCAGGCGCGCCAGCAAGGCCGGCTGTTCGGGCTCGGCATGTCCGGCTTCATCGATTCGTCCGGCGGCTCGCCGAGCCGGATCGCCGCCGCGATGGGCCGGCGCGCGGCCAACTGGGACAACGCGCTGGTCCGGGTCCATCCGACCGGGAAGATCACGGTGTTCTGCGGCGCGCACTCGCATGGCCAGGGCCATGCGACGACCTTTGCCCAGATCGTCGCCGACCGGATCGGCTGCTCGACCGACGACGTCGACGTGGTCGAGGGAGATACCGACCGGATTCCCTACGGTCATGGCACCTTCGGCTCGCGCTCGCTGTCGGTGGTCGGAGTCGCGATCGCGCAGGCGACCGAGAAGGTTGTCGACAAGGGCCGGCGCATCGCCGCGCACCGGCTGGAATGCAGTGAAGCGGACCTGCGCTTCGAACGCGGCAACTACCGTGTCCCGGGGACCGATCTGGCCCTGTCTTTCGGCGAAGTGGTGCGGGCGGCCCATCATATGGACAACTATCCCGACGGTCTCGAACCGGGGCTCGAGGCGGCGTCGTTCTACGACCCGCCGGGCCGGAACGTCCCGGCCGCGATGCATCTGTGCGCGGTCGAGGTCGATCGGGAAACCGGCTTCGTCACGATCCGCGACCTGTGGGCGGCCGACGACGTCGGCCGGGTCATCAACCCGATGATCGTCGAGGGCCAGGTCCACGGCGGGCTGGCGCAGGGGATCGGCCAGGCGCTGATGGAGTCCGTCGTCTACGACGCCGACGGCCAGCTGCTGACCGGCAGCTTCATGGACTACTCGATGCCGCGTGCCGTGGATCTGCCGGCGTTCAAGACCGCGCGTCAGGAAACGCCGTCGCCGGACAATATGCTGGGCGTCAAGGGCGCCGGTGAAAGCGGGACCATCGGCGCGCCGGCGGCGGTGGTCAATGCGGTGATCGATGCGCTCGCGCCGCTCGGCATCCACCATCTCGACATGCCGCTGACGCCGATGCGGGTGTGGGCGGCGATGCGCGGTCAGGGCCGCCGCTAGCGGCCCGTCGGACTCGGGCAAGGGGCCGCGTGGCAAGGGGCCGCGCGGCGTCGCGCGACGTACTACTCGCGGTTGCCGTTCCTGCCAGCTTGCCCGACCAGTTCGGGGTAGACGACCGCATCACCCCGCTCGAACATCCAGCGCATCTCCTGCTCCGACAGGTACTCGGGCCGGGTCTTGCGCAGCCCGGCGAGCGTCTCGGCGATGATGTTGCGCTTGACCTCGGACACCAGCACGTTGGTGCGGTGATAGCACTCCGAGACGGAGCGGCCCAGCACCGTGAAGCCGTGGCGCCGCATGATGATGCAGTTGGTGTTCTGGATGAAGGTCTTGATCGGCGCCACGTCCTCCTCGACGTTGATGCTCGCCGGTAGATAGTGCGCGGGCTTCTGCATCAGGTACGAGAACGTGAGCGAGGTGCTGCCGATGGTTTCGAAGCCTGCCGCCAGGAAGGCGATCGTTTCGTCGTGGTGCAGATGGATCACGCAGTTGACATCCGGGCGCAGCCGCAGGATCTCGCGGTTCATCTGGTGCCCGACCGTCGTCGGCCGCTCGCCGTACAGGATCCGTCCCCATGGAATGTCGGTGATGACGAGATCGTCGATCTCCATCTCCTCCAGCGACACCGCCGACGGCTTGGCGTAGGCGACGCCGTCGGGATAGTCGGCATGCGGAACCCGGATCACCATGCCGCCGAGCGAGCTCTGTACGTAGCCGCGGGCAACCAGCCGCCGGGCATAGCGCAGGTAGGTCTCGCCGATCGACCGGTCGAAGAGCACCGCGGGATCCGGCGTGTGTTCGTTGACGCGGTACGACGGGGTAGCTTGCGGCACGATGAAGCTCCGATGCCCTGCAGGTCGGATTCTTGATACTCAGGGGTAAATTCTATCCTATATACAGTCCGGTGTTCAATGATCGAGCTGCCCGGACATGACCGATGCCGAGCGAGCGCGCGAGCGCGCAAGCCGGCGCGGCGGCAAGGCGGTCGCCATCGGCGCCGAAGCGCATCGCGTTCGTGTTGGTGGAAGGCGAGGCTCGTGTCCTGGCAGCTCGCCAGGGGAAAACAGGCCCTGGAACCGGCCCTAGAGCGCCGGATCGCGCATGGCCCAGCGGATCCGGTCGATCTCGGCCAGCGCCTCGGACGGCAGCGTCGTGCCCCAGGCGTCGACATCCTCGTCGAGCTGGGCGGCCGTGGTGACGCCGATGATCGTCGCGGCGACCTGCCACTTGGTGTAGCAGAAGGCGAGGGCGAACCGGGTCGGCGTCAGCCCGTGCTCGTGCGCCAGCCGGTTGTAGCGCCGTGCGGCTTCCAGTGCCTCGGGCCGCCCCCCGCGCTGCTTGCGCACCGATTCGTCGCGAGCGATCCGCGCGCCGGCCGGCGCGCCGGCCCCGGTGGTGCCGGTTTCGTCGTACTTGCCGGTCAGCAGGCCGAAGGCGAGCGGCGAGTAGCCGAGCAGCGACACGCCGAGCCGGTGCATGGTCTCGTCCAGGCCATTCTCGACGGTGCGGTTCACCAGGTTATACGGATTCTGCACGGTCGCGATCCGGGGCAGCCCGTGGGCTTCGGCGAGGCGAACGAACTCGTGCACGCCGTAGGGCGTCTCGTTCGACAGCCCGATCGCCCGGATCTTGCCGTCCTTGACCAGGCCCGCCAGCGCCTCGAGCTGGGCGAGGATCGGCGTCTCGCTGCGTTCCTTCGCCGGGTCGTAGTACAGATTGCCGAACGACGGCACGTGGCGCTCCGGCCAGTGGATCTGGTACAGGTCGATGACGTCGGTGCGCAGCCGGGCGAGGCTCGCGTTGCAGGACGCGACGATGTCGGCAGCGGTCATGCCCTGGCCATGGCGGACCCACGGCGTACCACGCGGCGGGCCCGCGACCTTGGTCGCGAGCACGACGCGGTTGCGCAGCCCCGGCCGTTTCGCGAACCAGTTGCCGATGATCCGCTCGGTCGCGCCATAGGTCTCGGCGCGGGTCGGCACGGCGTACATCTCGGCAGTGTCGATGAAGTCGATACCGCGCTCGAGCGCGGCATCCAGGATGGCGTGGGCGTCGGCCTCGCCGACCTGCTCGCCGAAGGTCATGGTGCCGAGGCAGATCCGGGAGACGGTCAGGTCGCTATGGCCGAGACGGATGTGGGGCAGGGCTGGCATGGGCTTGCGATGGGCGGGTCACAAGACCCCGATGATAGCCACCTGGCCGCGTCTTCGCCCGGCGAGGTGCGCGGACGGGACCGTGGGGCGGGCGTGACGACCGCCGCCGGCCGCTGTGGCCTTGGTCGCGATCGCATAGAATCCGCGCGTCAGCGACCAACGAAGTACCACCATGGCCCGACCCCGCAAGCAGTCCCTGGAGCAGATCAACCAGCAGATCGAAGGCCTGCGCAAGATGGCCGCGACGCTGCGCGCGCGCGAGATCAGGCCGGAAATCGCGCGGATCCGCAAGGTCATCGCCAAGTACGGGCTGACCCCCGCCGACCTGTTCGGCGAGACCGGCGGCCGCCGTGCCGAGAAGGCCGCGTCCCCGAGACCGTCTCGTGCGCGCGTCGGCGCCGAGGTCAAGTACCGTGACCCGGACGGCAATACCTGGTCGGGGCGGGGGCGCCCGCCGCGCTGGGTGGTCGCGGCGCGCGCTGCCGGCAAGCTCGACGACTACGCAGTCTAGTTCGGTCTAGGGCCCGGCTGCAGCCGGGGTACGACGCAACCTTCGTCCGCGGCCCGGACGGATAATGCGGGTCATCGAGGATCACGTCAACGCAGGCACGGCATGGCCAGCGGAACCTCCGGTCCGATTCGCAGACAGGGCGAGCGCAGTGGCGGCTGATGCCGTTCGCCATATCACCGGCATTTCGTCGATGGCGACGCGGTCGCTGCTGGCCGATCTGGCGGCGGACAGCGCCGCCCGCTGCGGCGTCGCCGTCCGCTTCGAGTCGCAGGGCGGCGTCGCCGCGGCGTGGCGTGTCGCTGCGGGCGAGGCGTTCGACGTCGTCGTGCTGACCGCGGATGTCCTCGCCACGCTCGCGGCGGACGGTCATCTGCGGGCACCGAGCATCCTTCCGGTCGCGATCTCGCCGGCGGCACTGGCGATCCGCAGCGGCGCGCCGCGGCCGGTCATCGCACGGGACGTCGATC
The DNA here is from genome assembly GCA_050249335.1 of Lautropia sp. Classification (GTDB taxonomy): domain Bacteria; phylum Pseudomonadota; class Gammaproteobacteria; order Burkholderiales; family Burkholderiaceae_E; genus Lautropia. The sequence continues at coordinate 45,824 of JBFWQR010000024.1, read as the reverse complement.
TCTACGCTGCGCTGCGCCAGGCCGGCCGGATCGGCTATTCCACCGGCCCGAGCGGAACCGCGCTGCTGGCGCGGCTCGACCGGGCCGGCCTGCTCGCCGAACTGAAGCCGCGGCTGGTGCTGGCGCCCGTCGGCGTGCCGGTGGCGACGCTGCTGCGCGAAGGCGCGGCGGACGTCGCCATTCAGCAGCTGAGCGAGCTTGCCGACCGCGACGGTGTCGAGGTAGTCGGTCCGCTGCCGCCCGGCGTCGCGATCGACACCACGTTCTCCGCGGCGGTCGCGGAACAGGCGGCCGATCCCGGCGCGGCGTACGACTTCATCGCCTACCTGACGTCGCCGCAGGTGCACGGCGCGATCCGGCGCGCACATATGGCGCCGGCCGGCATCACCCCCGGGGAAACCGCATGATCATCGACTGCCATGGCCACTACACGACGGCGCCGAAGGCGCTCGAAGCCTGGCGCAGGCGCCAGATCGACGGCGAGCAGCCCGATCCGTCGGCGCTGCGGATCTCGGACGACGAGTTGCGCGAATCGATCGAGGCCAACCAGCTGCGGCAGATGCGCGAGCGCGGTGCCGACCTGACGATCTTCTCGCCGCGCGCGAGCTTCATGTCGCATCATATCGGCGACTTCGCGATGTCGGCACGCTGGGCCGAGGTCTGCATCGACCGCTGCGTGCTGGAATACGGCTTCGTCGCGATCAATCTGAACCCCGACCCTTCGGGCGGCCATTGGCGCGAGCCGCCGCTCGGCGACAAGTGGCGGTGGCCTCTGTTCGAACTCAACGCCCGCCGCGTCTATCCGCGGCTCGATGCCCGACTGAAAGGAGCCCGACGATGGCCAGCCCCCGATCCGCGACGCCGGCGCCGGCCATCGGCTTCGGCATCTGCCGGCGCAACATCGAGCGCGCCGACAGCGTCGCGGTCGCCAGCCTCGGCCGATTCGGCGTCGCGACGGTCCCCGAGGCGTTCGAGCGCGGCGGCCTGATGAAGCCGTACCTGCGGCCGGCGTTCCCCGGCGCCCGGCTGGCCGCCGGTGAGCTCGGCCTCGACCTGTACGGCATGCGCGAGCCGCTGGCCAGGGCCGGCCTGCGCTACCGCGACTGATCCGGCGCGGAGGACAGGGCCATGGCCCGCATCATCGGTGGCATCGGTACCTCGCACGTGCCGACGATCGGCGTCGCCTACGACAAGGGCAAGCAGCAGGACCCGGCCTGGAAGCCGCTGTTCGACGGCTACCGGCCGGTGGCCCGTTGGCTCGCCGAGCAGCGCGCCGACGTGCTGGTGGTGTTCTACAACGACCACTGCAGCAGTCTGTTCTTCGATCTCTACCCGACCTTCGCGATCGGTGTCGGCCGCGAGTTCCCGATCGCCGACGAAGGCGCCGGCGTGCGCGACCTGCCGCCGATCAAGGGCGATCTCGATCTGCAGATTCATATCGCCGAGGCGCTGGTCAACGACGAGTTCGACATGACGGTGTTCCAGGACCGGCCGATCGACCACGGCTGCGCATCGCCGTTGCCGCTGCTGTGGCCGCACCGGCCGGACTGGCCCGGCACGCTGGTGCCGATCGCGATCAACGTGCTGCAGTTTCCGCTGCCGACCGCGCGGCGCTGCTGGCGGCTCGGGCAGGCGGTCCGGCGCGCGGTCGAGTCGTATCCCGAGGACCTGCGGGTCGTCGTGGTCGGTACCGGCGGCCTGTCGCATCAGGTGCATGGCGAACGCACCGGTTTCAACAACGAAGCGTGGGACCAGGAGTTCCTCGAGCTGCTGCAGCACGACCCGGAGCAGCTGACCCGGCTGCGTCATGCCGACTTCATGGAGCGCGGCGGCGCCGAAAGCGTCGAGCAGATCATGTGGCTCGCGATGCGTGGCGCGCTCGGTCCGAAGCTGCGCAAGCTGCATAGTAACTACTATCTGGCAACGACCACCGCAATGACGGTCGTGCTGTTCGACGAGCCGCCGGAGGCGGCATGAAGCCGCACGGCAATCCGCAGCTGGCCGGCGTCGAGAAACTGCCCGGCACCTACGTGTTCGACCTGCGCGTCAGCAACCGGGCGTTGCGGCTGAACCGCTTCTTCTGGCGGATGGTCGAACCGGATTGGCGCCGGCGCTTCGACAGCGACCCGGAGCAGCTGATGGCCGACGCCGGCCTGACCGAGCCGGAGCGGGCACTGGTGCGCGGGCAGGACTGGATCGGCCTGATCCGCTACGGCGCCAGCTTCTTCGCGCTCGAGAAGTATGCGCGGATGGTCAGGACCAGCAACCTGCACGTCTACGCCGCGATGCGCGGCGAGCGCTTCGAGGACTTCCTGAAGACGCGGCGCGTGCCCGACGCGCGCTGACCGGTCGCGTTCGCGACCGGCCGCCGGTCATGGCCTGGCGTCGGGATCGGGCAGTCGATAGGACCGATAGACGCTGGTGCACGGCGGCCCATCGGTGAACCAGACATCGCCGGCGGTCAGATCGGCGATGATCGAGGCAACGGTGCAGCGCGCGTAGAACGGGTCGGCGGCCGGATCCGGATGCGAGCAGACGCCGTTGGGGGCATGGTCATGGCCGCGCAGGATCGCCTGCAGCCGTGCGACCGACAGCGGCGACGGCTCGGCCAGCCCACGGGCCATCGCATCGAGCCGCGTCAGGCTGTGCTGCGCGTGTCCGACGAAGGCATCGATCCGGGCGAAGCCGGGGTCGAGGAAATGATTGGCATGCGCGAGCCGGCCGGCCTGCGGCCGGGTAATCCGGATCTCGCCGGCGCCGCCGGCGGTGGTCTCGAAGTTCGCCGCGCTGCCGCCGCGGTCGGCGACCAGGTAGTTCGCCGACAATGCGCGCCGGGTCGAACCGAGGCAGCGGGCCGCCTCGTCGACCGACGCGACGTCGAGCAGCGCGCGCAGCAGGACGTGGTAGGGCACGCCGCGCTGACCGGCGTCCTCGCTGCTGACCAGCGTATTGGTGCACAGGCCGAGACCGGCGGCGTTGACGCCGACCTTGGCCAGCATGCCGGCCTCGACGATCGTCATGTACGACGGCTTGTCGTCACGCAGCACTTCCAGCTGCACCGCGATCTCGCGCGCGAACGGTACCCAGTCCCAGTTCTGGCCGACCAGCACATGGCCGTCGGCGCTCGCCGCTGGCGTCACCGCGAACGAGGTGCACTCGCTCGGCGGCACCGTGCCGCGCCGGCTGGTCGCGGCGAACATCAGTTCGCTGCGGCAGTTGAGCACCAGGATCGTCTCGAACGGAACGCCGGCGCCCTCGGCGATGCCGCGCATCTCGAGCAGGCTGTCCGGCGCGAACGACTCGATGTCGGCGACGAAGCCGAGCGCATGCGCGGCGGCGTCGTCCCAGTCGAGCCCGGCGCGGCGGGCGAACAGGCCGCGGTAGCGCTCGAGCGCCGACCGGATCTGGCGTTGCGCCTGCTGCCCGTACTGCCGGCCGCGCGCGAGCGGGGTGCCGCGGACCGTGATCCGGTCCATCAGAGTACGCGGGCGCCGGTCCTGACCACCGAGGTGTAGTCGGCCGAAGCCGTGCCGCGCGGCCCTTGCGTCAGCTCGGCGACGTGCGTGTAGGCGGCCGAGGTGCGCGGGCCGGCGACCGCGAGCGGCTTGCTGGCGGTGCGCGGCGCTTCGCGCAGATAGGCGACGATCTCGCGGCAGAAGACATGCAGGTCGCTCGGCAGCCGCGACGTGATCAGGTTGCCGTCACGGACCACTTCGCGGTCCTGATACTTGCCGCCGGCGTTGATCACGTCGTCCTTGATCAAGGCGACGCAGGTCAGCGCCCGGTCGCGCGCGATGCCTGCCGACGCGAGCACCAGCCCGGCATGGCAGACTGCCGCGATCAGCGATCCCAGGTCATGCACCTTGCGGACGAAATCGATCAGCGGCCGGCTGCGCCGCATGTTCTCCGGCGCGAAGCCGCCGGGAATCACGACCGCATCGAATGCGGCCGGGTCGGCATCGGCGATCGCGACGTCGGGTGTCACCGGGTAGCCGAGTTTGCTCGCGTAGACTTGGCGCGCCGGGCCGACGACGACGACGTTGCAGCCTTCCTCCCGCAACCGCATCAGCGGGTACCAGAGCTCGAGCTCCTGGTAGAGGTTCTCGGCGAGGACGGCGATCTGCGCATCGGCGAGTTTCATGACTGGAGCTCCTCGATCAGCGTGCGGGTGATCCGCGGTACGTCGTCGGTGGTCGCGGCCACCAGTGCCTCGCTACCGGAAACCAGTGCCGCGGCCTGCGATGCCGCCATCAACCGCACCCGCCGGGCGGCCGCCTCGCGGACGAAGGTGCGGAACGCCGCGTCTTCGGCGAGGCGCGCGACGTTGCCGCCCGGGATGATCAGCGCCGCATAGTCGCCGGGCGTCGTTTCCGCCAGCGCGAGGTGCGGTACCACCGGGTAGTCGAGCACGCTGGCGGTCGCCTCTCGACCCTCGACGCCGATCACCACGACGTCGGCCCCGATTTCGCGCAGCCGCAGCACCGGATACCAGAACTCCATTTCCTGGAAGCCGCTGTAGAGGAACACTCCGATCTTGCCCATGACGCTCCGTTTGAGTATGCTGTATGACAGCATCCGCGTGCCGTCGGACCGCGGCTAACCCATATCCTACAATGCTCTATACGAGTTTCAAAGTCTGCAAGCGTTCGAGAACGCACGGTCTTGAGCAAGGCTGTCTTACATGAAGCTGCAGCTCGTGCCGCGCCGTGGCGCGGTCGCCGACGTGCAGGCGCGATTGCAGGCGCAGATCGCTGCCGGCGAGTACAAGCCGGACGCTCGGCTGCCGTCCGAAAGCGAGCTGTGCCGGACCTTCGGCGTCAGCCGGCCGGTGATCCGGGAAGCGCTGATGGGCCTGCAGGCGCTCGGGCTGACCACGTCGCAGGTCGGCATCGGCACCTTCGTGGTCTCCGATCGGGTCCGCGCGCCGCTGCTGATGGGCGGCTATTCGCCGGCCCATATCCGCGAGGTGCGCCGCTGCGTCGAGATCCCGGCCGCGCGGCTGGCGGCCGAGCGGCGGACCGATCGGGACATCGGCGAGCTCGCCGCGCTGCTGGCGCGGATGGAGGATGCCGATGATCCGGCCCGGCGCACGCAGCTGGACGCGAACTTCCATATCGCGATCGCGCACGCATCGGGCAACCCGCTGATCGTCAAGCTGGTCGAAGACCTGCGCACCGTGCTCGAGCAGCATTCGCTCGCGGCGACGCGCGCGCCTTATCGCCGGCGCGAGGCATCGGCCGAGCATCGCGCCGTCTACGACGCGATTCTCGGGCGCGATCCGGAAACCGCGGCCGTCGCGATGGAGGCGCACCTGGCTGCCGCCGAGCGCAGCTTCGGCGATGTCGACGCGAGGGCAGTGAAACCGAAGGAAGCACGATGAAGATCCGTACCGTCACCGGCGACGTGCCGGCCGAGCGCATCGGCCGCACGCTGACCCACGAGCATCTGCTCTACACCTACCCCGGCGGGGAGTACGACCATCAGTCGAGCTTCCGTCTCGACGACGCGGTCACCCGGATCGCCGACGAACTGAAAGCCGGCATGGAGCAGTGCGGCTACGCGACCCTGGTCGACATGACGCCGTGCGAGGTCGGCCGGCATCCGGAGCTGATGAAGCGGGTCGCCGAGCGGACCGGCTGCAACGTGATCGCGGTCACCGGCTTCTTCCCGGAACGGATGGGCGTGCCGTACTGGTTCCGCCGGCAGACGGTCGACGAGCTCGCGGACTTCTACGTCCGCGACATCACCGAAGGCATGGTGTTCGGCGGCGCCCAGACCGACATCAAGGCCGGCGCGATCAAGATCGCCACCGGCCAGGAAAGCGTCAATCCGATGCCGAGCCCGATCGGACCCAACGGTCGCCGGATCGGTGTCTACGAAGACCGGCTGATCCGTGCCGCCGGCCGGGCGCAGAAGCGGCTCGGCGTCTGTATCAACACGCACACCGACCCGATGGACTACACGGTGACCAATCCCGGCATCGAGCAGCTCGACATCCTCGAGGAAGAGGGCGCCGACCCGACCAAGGTGATCGTCGGCCACGCCTTCGTCGGGCCGCTGAGCGTCGAGCAGATCATCGACATCTGTAAGCGCGGTGCCAGCGTCCAGGTCGACCATCTCGGCATCCCCTGGCGCAACGACAGCACCGATGGGCTCGACGAACAGATGTCCCGGATGATGTGCGAGGTGGCCGACCGCGGCTATCTCGGTCAGATGACGATCACCTACGACCGCTGGTTCTTCAATCCGCGCGGGCCGGCGACGGCGGAGAACCCGCAGCTGCTGAATCAGAAGGTCGGTCTCGGGCACCTGTTCGACAGCTTCGCGCCGCGGCTGGAGAAGAAAGGGTTCGGCGCCCGTGAGCTCGAAACCATCCTGGTCGACAACCCGCGACGTATCCTCGCATTCTGAAGGAGCAATCGATGCCGCTGTCCAACCTGTTGCTGCGCCTCGCGGCCTGTGCCGGCCTGGCGCTGACCGCCGCTGCCGCCGCCGCGCAGACCTATCCGACCCAGCCGATCAAGCTGCTGGTCGCATTTCCACCGGGTGGCGGTGCCGACGTGGCCGCTCGGGTGCTCGCCACCAGCCTGACCGAGCAGCTCGGCAAGAGCGTCGTGGTCGAGAACGTTTCGGGCGCCGGCGGCACGATCGGCACCGCGCGTGCCGCCCAGGCCGCGCCCGACGGCTATACGCTGCTGGTCGGTACGCCGAGCACGCACGGCGCCAACGTCGCGGTCTACTCGAAGCTCAGCTACGACCCGGTGCGGGATTTCGCGCCGGTCATGCTGATCGGCTCGTCGCCGCTGATGCTGCTCGGTTCGCCCGAGTTCGCGGCCCGCTCGGTGCCGGATCTGCTCGCGGCCGCCAAGGCCAAGCCGAGCGAGATCAACTATGCATCGTACGGCAACGGCAGCATCAACCATCTGGCCGGCGAGCTGTTCGCATCGCTCGCCGATATCAACGTCACTCATGTGCCGTACCGTGGCGGCGCGCCGGCGCTCGCCGACCTGATCGGCGGGCGGGTCCAGTACACGTTCGACGGCACTGCGTCGCTCGGCCAGGTCAAGGGCGGCAAGGTCAAGCTGCTGGCGGTCACCAGCAAGGCGCGCTGGCCGGTATTCCCCGACGTGCCGACCGTCGCCGAATCCGGGGTGCCGGGCTTCGACGCGATCACCTGGTACGGCCTGTTCGCACCGGCCGCGACCCCGAAGCCGATCCTCGATCTGCTGAACGCCAAGGCCAATGCAGCGATCCAGATGCCGGCGGCCAAGGACGGCTTCGCGCAGCTGTCGCTCGACCCGGGCGGCGGCGCGCCGGAGGTGCTCGCGCGTCAGGTCCGCGGCGAGATCGACAAGTGGGTCGACGTCGCGAAGAAGCGCGGCATCAAGGTGGGGGACTGAGCGGCGGACCGAGTGGCGGGCCGAGCCGGTGCGAACCGCCGGCATGCGGCGCCGCGCAACAGCGCGGCAGCAGCCGCCGGGCGCTGTGACCCTCGATCCAGTGCAGCTGCTCGGCCGTGAGTCCGGCCGAGTGCAGTTCGGCGAGCTGATCGGCGCTCCGCCGCAGCGGTGCGTCGGTGCCGAGCATCAGCTGCGGCGGATCGACCAGTTGCAGCGCGGCGTGCAGGCCGACCGCATGCATCCGCAGCGCGGTGTCGTAGTGCAGCGCGCGCAGCGCGGCACGGACGTCGCCGCCCGGCACCCTGGCGGCGAGCGCCGGGTCCACCGCTGCCGCACGCACCAGATGCTCGACCACCAGCGGCAGGATGCCGCCGACATGCGCGAAGATGAAGCGGATCCGCTGGCAGCGCTGCAAAGTGCCGCCGAACAGCAGGCTCGCGATCGCCCGGGTCGTATCCACCGGAAACTCCAGCACCCAGTCGGCGATGCCGGGCAGCAGGTTGCGGCAGCAGTCGGCAACCGTCGGGTGAACATACAGCACGGCGCCACGGCGATCGAGCTCGTCGAGCACCGGTGCGAATGCCGGGTCGCCGAGCCAGCGATCGCCGTAGCTGGTCAGCACGCCGATGCCGTCGGCCTGCAGCACGTCGCAGGCGTACTCGATCTCGCGCAGGCTGGCATCGATATCCGGCAGCGGCAGGCTGGCGAACAGGCCGAAGCGGCCGCGATGGTCGCGAGCCATCTGCGCGCCGTAGTCGTTGCAGGCGCGGTTGATTCCAACCAGCCGATCCGCCGGGATGAATGCGAAGCCGGGTGCCGTGATCGACGTGAATGCGGTCGCGATCCCGGCGGCATCCATGTCGGCGAGCGACAGCTCCGGTGTCCAGTGCCGGGCAACGCCGCTCGCCAGATAATGCTCGTGCTGCACCAGCTGGGCGACGAACGGCGGCGGGAACAGATGATGATGGACGTCGATGCGATCGGCTTGCATCATGAATTTATACACCAAGCCGGGCGGGCGTTGCAGGACGGCGCGCGCAGCGGCGTCTGGTTCGCTCACGGATTCTGAGATTCCGAGATCGGCACGATGACACTCGAGTACATCCGCGAAGGACAGGGCCCGGCGCTGCTGCTGCTGCACGGCGTCGGCGGCGACGCCGGTAACTGGTCCGCGGTCGCCGCGCGGCTGCGTGACCGCTTCACGCTGATCGCCCCCGATCTGCGCGGCCACGGGCGCTCGGAACCGATCCGCGGGCCGGTCGATGTCCACGATCTGGCGCGCGACGTCGGGGCGGTGCTGGACGTCGCCGGCATCGAATGCTGCGGCGTCGCCGGCTTTTCGCTCGGCGGCGTCGTCGCCCAGGCGCTGGCGCTGGATTTTCCCGAGCGGGTGGCCCGGCTCGCGGTGATCGGCACCGTCTGCGGCCGCACTGCCGATGAGCAGGCGCGGGCGCGCGAGCGGGTCGATTTCCTCGCCCGGAACGGCGTCGCGGCGATCGCCGAGGCCAACCGCGCACGCTGGTTCACCGACGCCTTCCAGGCCGCGCATCCCGACGTCGTGCAGGCGCGGGTCGACCAGGTGCGGCGCAGCGATCCGGAATCCTATCTGCGCGCCTATACCGTCTTCGCGACCGCCGATTTCGCCGAGCGCGTGCACGAGATCGCTGCGCCGATGCTGGTCGTCACCGGCGAGGACGACATCGCCGCGACGCCGCGGATGGCGAGGCTGATGCAGGCGCGCGCGCGCGCTGCCGAACTGCATCTGCTGGCCGGATTGCGACACAGTGTGCTGATCGAGGCCCCCGCCGAGGTCGCAGCGCTGTTGCGGGCGTTCTTCGGACACGGCGGTCGTGGGCACGCTGGCGCCGCCGGGCTCGAACCGGCGCAGTGACGCGTCTTCCCCGGATCAGGCCATCTGCGCGATGGTCTTCCGGAAACGTCGCAGCGACAGCGCGAACAGCACCATACCGATCAGCAGCAGCGCCGCGAACTGCGGCCACACCACGTCCAGGCCGGCGCCGCGGAACAGGATCGCCTGCCCCAGCTGCACGAAATGCGTGGTGGGCGCCGCCAGCATGATGTTCTGCAGCAGTTCGGGCATGCTCTCGCGCGGCGTGCCGCCGCCCGAGAGCATCTGCAGCGGCATGATGGTCAGCATCATCAGCATGCCGAACTGAGGCATGTTCCTCGCCAGGGTGGCGAGGAAGATGCCCATGGACGTGGTGGCGAACAGACACAAGGCCGCGCCGGCGAAGAACAGCGGCAGTGAGCCGGCCACCGGCACGTGCAGCAGGCCGCGCACGACGAAGGTGATCGACACCCAGGCCGCCAGCAGCACCACCGCACCCATCGACCAGACCTTGGCGAGCATGATCTCCGCGGGCGTGACCGGCATGACCAGCAGGTGTTCGATCGTGCCGTGCTCTCGCTCGCGGATCAGGGCCGCGCCGGTCAGGATGATGGACAGCATGGCGATGTAGTTGATCACCTGCACCAGGCTGCCGAACCAGGACGGCTCCAGCGCCGGGTTGAAGCGCGCGCGCAAGGCCAGGTCCACCGGCGGAACGGCGCTGGCTCGGTAGCGCTGGGCGAACTCGTTGATCTCGCCGGTGACGATCTGCTGCACGTACCCGCTGCCGACGAAGGCCTGGCTCATGCGCGTGGCATCCACGTTGAGCTGGATCTGCGGCGATCGGCCGGCCAGCAGGTCGCGCTGGAAATGGCGCGGAATCACCATCACGAAGGTGTAGCGGCCCGCGTCCATGCCAGGGTCCATCTGCGGCCAATCGATCAGCTGCGGCCTGGTGAACTGCGGCGGATACAGGGCGGACGCGATGCGTTGCGACAGCGGCGACCGGTCTTCGTCCACGATCGCGATCGGCGCGTTGTGCAGTGTCTCCGGCATCGCCGTAGCGGCGGTGTAGACGCCGATCGTGAACACATAGACGATCAGCACCAGCATCGCCGGGTCACGCCAGAGGCTCCACAGCTCCTTGATGCCGAGATGCCAGGTCCTCGAGAGGAACTGACTCATCGGTCAGCGCTCCTGCTTCCGCAGCAGCGGGATCGCCGCGGCCATGATGAGCGGCGCGGCGATCAGCATGGGAACGAGCGAAGCGCCCAGGTCGCCGAAATGCAGCGCCTTGTTGAATATGCCGCGGCTGACGTCGATCATGTGCGTGGCCGGATAGATCTCGCCGAGAAGACGTGCGCCGCCTTGCAGCGAGGAAACCGGATCGGTCAGTCCCGAAAACAGCGCGGTGGGGATCATCGTGCCGATCATCGCGAAGAACATGGCCGCGATCTGGCTCTTGGTGATGCTCGATGCCAGCAGGCCCATGCCGGTGGCGCAGAAGCTGAAGATCAGCGCGGCCAGCAGCAAGGTGGCGAAGCTGCCCTTGATCGGCACGCCGAATACGGTGACGGACAGCAGCGTCATCAGCCCGAAGTTCAGCATCGCCAGCGCCACATAGGGGAGTTGCTTGCCCAGCAGGAACTCCGTGCGGGTGACCGGCGTGACGTACAGGTTGACGATGGAGCCGGTCTCCTTCTCGCGCACCACGGCCAGCGCCGTGAGCATGGCCGGCAGCATCAGCAACAGCATCGGCACGACCGCGGGCACCATGGCGGGCAGGCTCTCGACGTCGGGGTTGTAGCGAAAGCGCGTCTCGATGCCGGCCAGTCCGGCGGACGCGGCGCCCGTGCGCGCGGCCGCCTGCTCGGCCAGCCAGTGCTGATGGATGCCCTGCACGTAGCCCTTGACGGTCTCGGCGCGCTGCGGCATGGCGCCGTCGATCCAGGCGCCGATCGCCACGTCGCGGCCGCGCAATATGTCGCGGCCGAAGCCGGAGGGGATTTCCAGGGCCAGATTCAGCTCGCCGCTGGCCATTCGGCGATCCAGGTCCGCATAGTCACGGATCGGCGGATGCTCCACGAAGTAGCGGGAGCCGGCCAGGCTCAGCTGGTAGCTCTCGCTCCAGGTGGACTGGTCGCGATCGAGCACGGCATAGCGCAGGTCCTCCACGTCCATGCTGATGCCGAAGCCCATCACGAACATCAGCAGGGCCGAGCCGGCCAGCGCCAACGTCGCGCGCACCATATCGCGCTGCAATTCCAGCGATTCGCGCCATAGATAGCCATAGAGTCGCTGCAGGCTGAATCGGCCGGGCCTGGCAGGGGAGGTCGGCGGTCCGGCCTCGGCCGACTTCGGTCCGACCGGCGAATCGGCCTCCGGCGCACCGCCGCCGGCTTCGATCAGGTAGCCGATGAACGCTTCTTCCAGGGTGCTCGCCCCGCGCTTGGCGGCCAGCTTCGCGGGCGCATCGCTGTCGAGCACCTTGCCTGCATGCATCATCGACATGCGGTCGCAGCGTTCGGCCTCGTTCATGAAGTGGGTCGAGATGAAGATGGTCACCTGGTCGCGGCGTGACAGTTCGACCAGCAGCCGCCAGAAGGCATCGCGCGCGATCGGGTCCACGCCCGAGGTCGGCTCGTCCAGTATCAGCAGCTCGGGTTTGTGCACCATGGCCACGGCCAGCGACAGACGCTGGCGCATGCCCAGCGGCATGCTCCCGGGCAGGCTGTCCTGCACCTCGGCGAGATCGAACCGCCGTGCCATCTCGGCAACCCGCTGCGGGATCTCTCGTTCCGGCACCTGAAACAGCCGCGCGTGCAGTTCCAGGTTCTGCCGCACGGTCAGCTCGCCGTAGAGCGAGAACGACTGCGACATGTAGCCCACGCGACGGCGGGTCGCGATGTCCCGAGGGGCGACCTCGTGACCGAACAGCCAGGCCCGACCCTCGCTGGCCTCCAGCAGGCCGGTGAGCATCTTCATGGTGGTGCTCTTGCCGCAGCCGTTGGAGCCGAGGAAACCGAAGATCTCGCCGCGCCGGATGCGAAAGGAGACGTGATCGACCGCGACGAAATCGCCGAAGCGCATGGTCAGGTCCCGGGCTTCGATCGCGATGTCGTCCTCCGAGGCCTGCAATGCGGGAATCTCGACCGCGGCATGGCCGCGCTTCCTGTCCTCCGGCAACAACGCAATGAAGGCCTCTTCCAGCGAGCGGCTGCCGGTGCGCGAGAGCAGTTCGCCGGGCGCGCCGGTCGCCAGCACCCTGCCGGCGTCCATGGCGACCAGCCAGTCGAAGCGCTGTGCCTCGTCCATGTAGGCGGTGGCCACCACGACACTCATGCCGGGCCGGTTCCCGCGGATGCGGGCGATCAGATCCCAGAACTGCACGCGAGCCAGCGGATCGACGCCCGTCGTCGGCTCGTCCAGGATCAACAGGTCCGGGTCGTGAATCAGTGCGCAGCACAGGCCGAGCTTCTGCTTCATGCCTCCGGAGAGCTTGCCCATCGGGCGATTCAGGAACTCGCGCAGGCCCGTTGCAGCGGTCAGGGCGTCGATGCGCCGACGCCGTTCGGCGGCCTGGTGGCCGAACAGCCGCGCGAAGAATTGCAGGTTTTCCTCCACCGACAGCGTCGGATACAGGTTCTTGCCCAGGCCCTGCGGCATGTAGGCGATGCGCGGGCAGACGGCATCGCGGTGGCGCTTGCTGGCCATGTCGCCGCCCAGCGCCTGCACGCGGCCGCCCTGAACGGCGCGCGCGCCAGCCACCAGCGACAGCAGGCTGGATTTTCCGACGCCGTCGGGCCCGATCAGGCCGACCATGCAGCCGGACGGGATCTCCAGCGTGATGCCGGCGAGTGCCTGGACCTTGCCGTAGTGCAGCCGCACCTGCTCCAGGCGCGCGACTGCCGGATCGCCGGATCGCTCCATCATTGCCCGGCTTTCAGCGCCAGCCGGGCAGGCCACTCCTGCGACGGATCGAGCCGCACCCAGGCCTCGCCCGGCAAGCCGGTCTTGACCTGCTCCAGGTGCTTGCGCAGCAGCTCGCGATCGATCTGCGCCCGCACGCGGAACATCAGCTTCTGGCGCTCGCTGGCGGTTTCCACCGTCTTGGGGGTGAACTGCGCCGAACTGGCGATAAAAGAGACTCTGGCCGGGATCACGTAGCCCGGCGCAGCGTCCAGCACGATGCGTACCTCCGAGCCCAGTGCCAGCCGGCCGGCCGCTTCGGTAGGCAGGAAGAAAGTCATGTAGACGTCCGACAGGTCGATCAGATTCAGCACCCGGCCGCCCGCGCCGAGCACCTCGCCGGGCTGGGCCACGCGAAACTGCACGCGGCCGTCACGCGGCGCCCTGAGCTGGCTGTCGTCGATCTCGGACTGGATGCGCTCCAGCGTGGCCTCGGTTGCCTCGACCTGCGATTGCGCACTGATCACCTGCGCCCGCGCGGCCGCGATGGAGGCATCGGCCGAAGCCGCCTGCGCCCGTGCCGCGGCGACGGCGGCGTCGGCGCCTTCCGCGCGGGCGCGGTCGTCATCCAGGGTCTGGGTGGAGCTGGCGCCCTCCTTGGCCAGGGTCTCGGAGCGCGCCAGCCGACGCCGGGCCGCGTTGAGCTCGGCATCGGCTCGGCGGACCTGTGCCAACAGCGCAGCCTTGTCGCTCTGGCGCATCGCCACCTGCGCCTGGGAGCTGGCCACGGCATTGATGGCCTGCTGGCGCTGCGCCTTCGCTTCACGCAACTGCGCCTCCAGCGTCTGCACCTGCATAGTGGCGAGAACCTGACCGGCCCTCACGAAGGCGCCTTCCTCGACCAGGATGTCGCTGACGCGGCCGGCCAGCTTGGTGGCGACGTCGACCTCGGTCGCCTCGATGCGGCCGTTGCTGCCGATGAAGGCGTCGTTGCGCGGGCCGGCGTCGAGCCGGTTCCAGGCGTACCAGCCCGCCGCGGCCAGCGCGACGACGATAAGGGCGGGAATCAGCTTGTTCTTGAAGGAGACGGTCATGGTCACGCCGGCTGGTTGCGGATCGTCATGGATTTTCCCGGAAGGATCGCAGCCGAAGCACGTTGCCATCGGCAGTCGCCCGGGCGCTTGAGAAATGTCAACGGTACCGCAGCGCAATGCCGCAAAGGCTGATCGACATCAACATGAAGGCCGGCCGGACCCCGTAAACTCGAACTCGAGCAAGGCAATCGAGGGAGCCAGCGATGTATCAGCGAATCCTTGTTCCGATCGATGGCAGCGCAACCGCGGCAGCCGGGCTCGACGAAGCCGTTCGAGTGGCGAAGGCGATGGGCGGGCAGATCCGGCTGCTTCACGTCGTCGAACCGCCGCCGGTCGTGTACACCGGTGGTCCCGCAGCGCTGCTCACCGGTGAGATGCTGGTGGAACTGACGCAGGCCGGCGAGGACCTGCTGCGGGACGCCGAGAAGCGGGTGCAGGCCGCCGGGGTCGCGGTCGACACTCGTCTGGTGGACGAGATCGGCAGTCCCCTGGCGAGTGAGGTAGAGCGCCAGATCGAGGACTGGAATGCCGATCTCCTGGTCATCGGCACACATGGCCGGCGCGGCATTCGCCGGGTGCTGCTCGGAAGCGATGCCGAACAGGTATTGCGGCGCACGCGTATCCCGGTGCTGTTGATTCGGGCCGAGCCGACGTCCGAGCCGGCGTCTGCTGCGGTTCCGACGGCACGGTCGACCGATCACGCCGGTTGACGGTTGGTCGGGCACGGTCGGTCCGCTCCGGACTGCAACGCGCCGGCACCTGGCCTGATCGGCATGTCATCCGTCTTCGATCTCGCGCAAAGCGTCGGCACCGCCAGCGATGTGGCGATGGTCAGTCATGCGCCGCCGGCGGCGCTGCGGGCTCGCCGCGAGCTGAGACTCGCGCGCCTGCTGAATCGCGCAGCGAAGGATTCGCCGCTCTACCGGCGATTGATGGGAAGCCGTGCCGAGCATGCGCAGCTCGCGGACTGGCCCGTCATGCACAAGGCCGCCTTGATGCGGCAGTTCGACGACTGGTCGACCGACCGGGCGATCCGCCTCGCGGATCTGCGTCGCTTCGTTTCCGACCGGTCGCGCATCGCCGACGCCTACCTCGGCCGCTATATCGTCTGGGAGAGTTCCGGCAGCAGCGGCGAGCCGGCCATCTTCGTGCAGGATGCTGCGTCTCTTGCAGTGTACGACGCGATCGAGGCCGTGCGTCAACACCATCCGCGACCGCTGCATCGCTGGCTGGACCCCTGGTACTGTACCGAGCGCGTGGCCTTCATCGGCGCGACGACCGGTCACTTTGCCAGCACCGTCAGCATGGAGCGGTTGCGTCGGATCAATCCGGTGCTGACGCATGCCATTCATCACGTCTCGTTTCTGCAATCCAACGCCGCGCTTGCGCGCCAGCTGGAGCGCATCGAACCCACGATCATCGGCACCTATCCGAGCACCGCTCTGCTGCTGGCCGAGGAGCGGGCCGCAGGGCGGCTGCGCATCGCGCCGCGCGAGATCCGGACGGGCGGCGAGACGCTGACAGCGCAGACTCGCCGTTTCGTGCAGGACACCTTCGGCTGCGCGGTGATCGACAGCTACGGCGCCTCGGAGTTTCTCACGATCGCCTGCGAATGCCGCCATCGCCAGCTCCACCTCAACAGCGACTGGCTCATTCTCGAGCCGGTGGATGCGTCCGGGCGTCCGACCGAGCCGGGCGTGGCCGGCTCGACCGTCCTGCTCACGAACCTGGCCAATCTCGTGCAGCCGCTGATCCGCTATGACCTGGGCGATCGCGTCGCGGTCGACGAGCGGCGATGCGCCTGCGGCTCGCCGCTGCCGGTGCTGCAGGTGAAAGGGCGCAGCGATGACATGCTTCGCCTGGAAGCCGGTGGGCAACCCGCCGTGTCGATCGCGCCGCTCGCATTGTGCACGGTACTGGAAGACGACGCGGGTCTGTACGACTTTCAGCTGCAACAGACCGCGCCTGGCGCGCTGCTGCTGCGCACGCCGCAGCGCGGCGCAGCGGCCGAAGCGACCCTGCGTCGCGGACGCCACGCGCTTGCCGCGTTGCTCGAGCGGCAGGGCGCCGGCCACGTCGAGATCCATACCGCCACCGGCCGCCCCCACCAGATCGGCGCGAGCGGCAAGGTCAAGCGCATTCTCGCGCACGCTGCTCCGGCTTGCGGCAGATCAACCGCTCGGCGCGGCGATCGCTGATGATGGACGTTCACCGACGCAAAGAGGGGGCATGAACGTGAAGACGATCCGCAGTGAGCGGACTTCCGATGGCCGGGGCAGAGCAGCGGCCGACCGCGACGGCTGGTCCGATGCGGCGATCCGGCGGGCGGCTCAACGGGCACTGGACTGGGATCCTCGCGTCCCGAGCAATGTCTATGCGACGGTCGACGCCCGGTGGATCATGCTGCATGGCCTGGCAGCGACTGATGCACAGAGAAGCGCCGCCGAACAGGCCGTCGCGAACGTGGCGGGCATGCTCGGCGTGACGAACGCCGTTCAGCTTGCCCCGATTTCAGCTCGACGGTAGCCACGGCGTTCGCCGGGCGGCCGTGCGTTGCTCCCTCTGCGTTGCTCCCTCTGGTCAGGCCCGGGTGGGCGTGCCGAGCGCTTCTGCCAGCATTTCCGGCGAGAGCCCGCCCGATAGAGCGACGGAGAGATCCAGCCCGAGGGCGCGGAGCCTGCCGTTGAGGGATGCCATACCGGCAGCGCCGAAGGCGTCGACATAGCGGCCGGCTTCGCCCTTGGGCAAACCGACGAGGACATGGGCCGACCCGACTTCCGCTTTGCCGGCCGTTGCCGCACCCCCAGCGGCGCGTCGGGGTCGAACACCGTCGCGCGGGGAACGATCTCCAGGAACGAGCCGTGGGCGTCGCCGGCACAAACCAGCCAGGCGCCATGGGGAAGGGGGGTAGGCGCCCGTACCGCCGTGGCGCCGAGCAGTTCGGCGAGAACGTGGGCAACGCGGTGCGTGTCCTGCACGCCGAATGACTTGTGGTGGATCATGGGGTTCTCCGCAGGAGCGTGACGCTGGCCCGGCCGCTGTCAGCGTGTGCGCCGCCGCGCCTCGTCGATGAGGGCTTGGACCGCCCACTGCGCGGCTTGCGCGGCAGCAGCACCGGAAAGCCCCCAGTTGTCCTTCATGGTCTCCCAGCCGGAGGCCGAGCACAGTGCCGTCACCGCGGCGAGCAGGCGACGGGTCGCGGCCGCCGGCATCCCTCGGGTCACTTCGCGCAGCGCTTCGGCGAACTTGGCGCGCCGTGCCGCCGCATGGGCGAGGCGTGCGCCCTGGCCATGGGGATGATGCAACATCGCGCGGACCAGCGGTTCGTCGCGGTCGAAGGCATCGAACAGTGCGGGAATGTGCGCGACCAGCTGCCCGGCGTCGCGCGGCCGGGCGGGCATTTCGATGCTCTCGTTCATCCAGGGCCAGAACGCGTCGAACAGCGTTTCCTTGTTCTCGAAATAGCGGTAGAGCGTTCGTACCGGGATGCCCGATTCACTGGACAGCAGCTCGAAGGTCACGTCGCTGCTCTGCCGGATCAACGCGGCGAGCGCCGCCGGCATATGCGCGGATGACCGGATAGTTCGCGGACTCCGCCATCACCGGGCCGATGACGCCGAGCGTGTCGAACACCTCCAGCGTGCGCGGCTGCAACCCCTTGCCCTTGGAAGCGAGGACCCGCTGCGGCAGGCGCTCGATCAGCCGCACGTCGGCGCCGAAACGCCGAAGCTCGATCCCCAAGGTCAGGCCGGTCGGTCCGGCTCCCACGATCAGCACGCAGGTCATTCGTCCACTTCGGTCATTCGACCATTTCCGTGTACCAATGTTCATAACTCCGAACGCGACGACCTGTCCAGCAGTTCGCGCAGGATTCACGGGACATGATGGGCGTGCCAAGGCGAGAGGAATTGTCGATGTGGGCCCGAGGATTGCCTTGCGGATAGAGGAGGACCAGGATAGAGGATTAGCCATGACACCCGATACGTCCGTCCTGATCGTCGGCGGCGGGCTGAACGGCCTCACCATGGCCGCGTTGCTCGCCCGGCTGGGCGTCGACTGCCTGGTGGCCGAACGCCACCGATCGACCTCGATCCAGTACAAGTTCGCCGGCATCTCGCCGCGCAGCATGGAGGTCTTTCGTCAGCTCGGGCTGGAGGAGGAAATCCGCGCGAACCGGACCGGCGACCAGCAGGGTGGCGGCATCGCGCGCGGCCGCACGCTGACGGATCCCGACCTCGTCTGGGGCGGACCCGCCTGGCCGGACACCTCGGACGTCAGCCCGACGCCCCCGGCAACCTGCGACCAGCACGTGCTCGAGCCGATCCTGAAGCGCGCGGCAGAGCGGCGCGGGGCCGGCATGCGCTTCGGATGGGACTGCATTGATGTCGCCGAGACGGGCGACGGCATCCAGGCCCGCCTGTACGACCGAGCCGACGGCCGGGAGGAGAAGGTGACGGCGCACTATCTGGTGGCGGCGGACGGCACGGGCGGCACCCTGCGCGACCGGCTCGGCATTAGTCTGCACGGACCAGGGTCGCTGCAGCACTGGATGAACATCATCTTCGACACCGACATGCCCAGCGAGATCGGCGGGAAACGCTTCACGTCCTTTTTCGCCACCGATCTCAACGCGACCGTCACGCCGCGTCCCGGCGGGCGGTGGCTGCTCGCGCTGCAGTACTTACCCGAGAAGGGTGAAAGCCCGGAGGACTTCGACGCCGAGCGTACCCAGGCGCTGGTCGGAAAGGTCGCCGGACGGGACGTACGCGCCGACCTCGTCGATGCGCGGCCCTGGATGGTTGCCGCCCAGGTTGCCGGCGAATTTCGCAAGGGGCCGGCCTTCCTGATCGGCGACTGCGCCCATCTGATGCCGCCGACCGGGGCGTTCGGCGGCAATACCGGCATTCACGATGCGCACAATCTCGCCTGGAAGCTGGCACTGGTGCTGCAGGGTGCAGCATCTCCCGGCCTGCTCGACAGCTACGACGCCGAACGGCGCCCGGTGGTGGAACGGACGCTGGACCAGGCGCTGGCGCGGCTGCAGAAGTGGTTCAAGGATCCGGCCGGAAGGCTGCCGCCGGCCGCGGAGATGGTCGAGGACTACGACGTGGTTTTCGGCCAGCGCTATGACGCGGGCGCCCTCATCCTCGAGGGAGCGCCGCCGCACCGTCCGTTCGAGCCGTTCCGCGAGCTCTCGGGACGGCCGGGCACGCGCCTGCCGCATGTCGCGCTCGACGACCGCGGTCTGTCGACCTTGGACCTGGCCAACGACCGGTTCCTGCTGCTCTCCGGCGGTGCGGACTGGGCTTCGGCGGCACGTGACCTCGCCGAGGCCGGCGCTCCGATCGAGGCAGTTTCGCCTGGCGGCGAATGGCCGGGGCGGGTCGGCATCGCGCGAGACGGGGCACTTCTCATCCGGCCGGATGGCTTCGTCGCCTGGCGGGCCAGGGGCGATCGGATCGCATCGCCCGCGGAACTGCGACGGGTCTTGAACGCCGTGCTGGCTGGCGCCGGAGCGCGGCCCAGCCATCCGGAACGGCCGGACAGGCGAGCATCGTAAGGCTGGTCCGCTTCTTCGCCGGAGCGTCACGGATACATGCCGGACTGTAGGTTAGGGAACTACCCGTGGCGCTCTGCGAGCGCCACGGCGAGCGCATGCGCTGGGCCGCGACTTGGTCGGGCTGGCCCTGATCCATCTGGCGCGCGGCGAGCGCTATTAGGCGCAGGCGCACGAAGCCTCGATCTGGTTCGAAGCGCTGCAGGATGCGAACGGCGTCGCGGGTACCGCGTCACTGCTCGCCAGGATCCGTGGCGGGGAGATGGCCGGCGCGGTCCGGCCACTTCGAGGACCCGGCGGACTGGCCCCGGGGGCATCTGTCGTTCAGCGAAGGGGAGGTCTACTGCGAGTTCGAATCGCAGCGGTCGGAGGTCGTGCAAGATCTACGTTTCGTGACGCATCACGTCTGCGATGCGTTCGGCCAGCATCAGAACTGGAACGTTGGTGTTGCTGCTCGTGAGGAACGGGAAGACTGAGGCGTCGACCACCCGCAGATTCTCGACCTGCCGGACGCGGCAAGACGGGTCGACGACTGCGTCGGCGTCCTCCCCCATGCGGCAGGTCCCGACAGGATGCCAGCACGTCTCGCCACTAGTGGCTGCGTAGTTCGCCAGGTCGTCTTCCGTAGGGTGATCGAGGCGGGGTCGGATTTCATCCACGACGACGTCACGCAGCGGAGTAGACAGTGAAAGATCGCGGACAAGCCTGAGTCCTGCGGCAATCTTCCGCCGGTCCGATGCCGTTCCGAGATAATTCGGTTGCACTACCGAAGGCTGATCCGAGGCGGCTGTGCGGATATGGGTGCTTCCGCGGGCTTCCGGATAGATGTCATACACACCGATGTGGAACGACGACTGAGGGTCGAGGCCGGCCTTCGCGGCCGGCGTTCCCGATCTGTTCTTGTCCACGGACGGAATCCTGGACGGGGCGCTCATCAGACCGATCTGAAGTCGCAGGTCAGGCAGTTCCAGATCGGGATCGCTGCGAACGTAGGCCGTTGCCTTCAGCGTCGGGCAGGCGAAAAGGCCTTTGCGGAAGGCCACGAACTTCGCCGCTTCGCGCAGTTGGCTGAGGCGGCTGTTGAGCATATGGTTGACGGTGCTCTTTTCGCGGGTCTCGAAGCAGACGCGGGGCATGAAGTGATCCGAAAGGTTCTCCCCGACTTCAGGACGGTCGGCCACGACCGGAATTCCAAGGACCTCGAGCAGTTCCTTTCGACCTATGCCCGAACGTTCCAGCAACGCCGGCGTTCGGACTGCTCCGGCGCAGACGATCACTTCACGCAAGGCGCGCGCTTGATGCTGACCATTGGCGTCCGAATAGATGACCCCGGTAGCAGTTCGGCCACTGAAGAGCACTCTTTCGACTTTTGCCCCTGTCGTCACCGTGAGGTTCTCACGAGGCCTGATCGGTCGCAGATAGCCGGCCGCGGCCCCGCTGCGCAATCCTCGTCTCACGGATAGCTGAAGATAGCTTGCACCGTCCGGCAGGTCGTCGTTGTAGTCCCTGATCCGCGGAATTCCGAACGCGCTGCAGGCTTCCAGGAATGCCTCGGAGATGCTGTCCGGATCCACCATCGTTACCCCGATGGGACCGCCGGTCGCTCTGTTCGGTGAGTCGCTGAAGCTGCAATCCTCGAGCTTCCGGAAATACGTCAAACAACGGGCGAAGTCCCAGCCTGAACAGCCCGCGCGGGCCATGCGGTCGTACATGGCGGGGTGACCGCGCACGAAAAGCATACCGTTGATGGCACTCGAACCGCCCAGCCCGCGGCCGCTGACCCACTCGACCGATCGCTTGCGGGTCCCTTCGGAAGGCTCGGTGCGGTCTCGCCAAACCCGTTCGTCCACGTTCAGGATCTTCCCGACGCCCAGGGGTAGAGACTCCCATAGGCCGCCGCCGAGCCCGCCAGCCTCGAGCAGCAAGACGTTGGCGCCGGGATTCTCCGAGAGCCGCGCGGCCAGCACGCAGCCAGCCGAGCCCGCTCCGACGATGACGTAGTCGAACTGCATGTGGAGGGCTATTTCGACTGAGGGGCAGCGCTCTGGCGATAGCGATCCATGACTCGCACCGGCATCTTGAGTGCATCACGGCGATAGGGCTCGTTCAGAATGCGCGAGTCCGTCATGATCTCGATAACGGTGGTCCGATCTCCGCTCAGGGCCTTCGTGACTGCACCTGCGATCTCCTCCGGCTTGTCGATCCTTATGCCGTCCGCGCCCATCTCGCGCGCGATCTCCGCGAAGGAGGGGTTCTCTAGGTCGGTGTAGAAATACCGCTCGCCGAAGAAGTCGTACTGGTTGCGTCGTTCGGCGCCATAGACCGAGTTGTTGAAGATCACGGTAACGAGGGCGAGCTTCTCGCGTACCGCGGTCATGACTTCCTGAAGCGACATGCTCCAGGCTCCGTCACCCACCAGCGCGAGGACGGGCGCCTTCGGCCGCGCAAGCTTGACGCCGAGCGCGGTCGGAAACCCGACACCGATGCCGCCAAGGCTTCCGGCAGCAATCCAGCGCCTGGGCTGCTCGAAGGAGTCGAAATAGGCGTTGGCACTGCCGCTGATGTTGCCTACGTCGGCCACGATCGTGGTGTCGGCGTTCAACCTCGCGACTGCCCGCGAAACCTCCCACAAAGCGCGACGGGGGTGAATCGGATCGCCCTGCTGGTGTGACATCTGCTCCAGCTTCTTGCTCCATTCGCCCTTGAGCTGCTCGATCCGGGCACGTCGGGTCGTGTGATCGACCGCGAGCTCCGCGCCGCGAAGCGACTCGATCAGTTGCATCGTGACCTCACGACAATCACCGAGCAGACCGACTTCGATGCGGCGCAGAGCTCCAAGCTCCAGTGGATTGATCGAGTTGTGAATGAGCTTTGCCGTGCGGGGGAAGAAGTCCACTCCGTACTGCGGCGTCGTGCCGAAGGCGTTGAGTCTGGTACCCAGGGCCAGGATCACGTCCGAGTCGGCTACCAACCGCATGGCCGCTTCCGACCCTTGATAGCCGATAGGGCCCACAGCAAGGGGATGTGACCCTCGAAACGCGTCGTTGTGCAGCCAGACGCATGCGACTGGCGCAGAGAGCATCTCTGCTAATTCCCCGATCGCGTCGCTCGCATTGGCATCGACTGCTCCCGAACCCGCGAGGATCGCGATCCGCCTTGCTCCCTTGAGCGTCGCGACTGCGGCGGCTATCGAATCACGATCGGCGCCCCCGTAGCGGCCCGAGCCTCGGTACTCCGAAGGTTCGAGAGCCTCCTCCTCCCAGACACCGTAGTAGGCGTCCCGTGGAATGTCCACCTGCACCGGCCCACGCAGCGAAACCGCTGCGCGGAATGCGCCGCGGATCGCTTCGGTCATCCGGTCTGGCCGATTGACCTGCAGTTGCCACTTCACGACCGGAGCGAGCATTCGCATCTGGTCGACTTCCTGAAACGCGCCCGTGCCGATGCTGCTGCTGAGAACGGCAGGCGTCAGCACGACGAGCGGGGTGTGGTTGAGATACGCGCTGGCCACTCCCGTAACGAGATTCGTGATGCCGGGACCGTTCTGGCCGATGCAGACGCCCGGCACTCCGGTGGCGCGCGCGTAGCCCTCCGCCATGAGTGCAGCACTCTGCTCATGGCGTACCTGGATGAATCGGATACCGGCCTCCGGGAACAGGTCGAGCGGATCCATGAACGCAGAGCCGACAATGCCGCAAATGTTCTTGACGCCTTCGATACGCAGTGCTTCGACGAGAGCTTCGCTGCCGGAAATCTGATGCTTCATTGAAATTTCTCCTAGGGGCTACGAACCAACCGGCGAGATGCCGTCGGCTGCGCTGCCGTTCTTCAGATGCAGGATCTCGCGAATCCTTCGAGCGATTGCCCCGCAATCCTCGCCTTCAAGATCACGCGGGCGCGAGGTGGCAACAGGCAGGACCGCGGAGATCCTGCCAGGGCGCGGCGACATGACTACGATTCGGTCGGCCAGCTTGATGGCCTCCGGAATGCTGTGCGTGATGAACACGACGGCCTTCTTCTCTTGTTGCCATACGCGAACCAGTTCGTCCTGAAGGCGTTCGCGTGTAAACGAGTCCAGGGCAGCAAAGGGCTCGTCCATCAGCAGCACGGCCGGATTGACGGCGAGTGCTCGGGCCAGAGCGACGCGCTGGCGCATGCCTCCAGACAGTTGCGAGGGGTACTTCTTCTCGAATCCCTTCAGGTCGATGAGTTGAACGTAGCGCGCCACAACCTCGGCACGTTCTTTCCGGGGCATATCGCGACGCTTTAGCCCGTACTCGATATTCCCTTCGACGCTGAGCCACGGGAACAGGGCATAGTCCTGGAACATCATCGTGCGATCCGGACCGGGCGCGGTGATCGGCCTGCCGAACGATCGCACGGTCCCCGACGTGCTTTCGGAGAAGCCCGCGAGAATATTGAGCAAGGTCGTCTTGCCGCAGCCACTGGGGCCGACCACGCAGACGAACTCACGTTCGCCGATCTCGAGATTCACACCGGACAACGCATGCACGCGGCCTTGACCAGTGCCATAGACTTGCTCGACCCCTTCGATCTCGACCGCCAGCCTTGCCATCGCTAGTCTCCCAGTCGCCACCAGGGCATCGCCAAGCGCTGGAGCATGTGAATGGCTCCATCCAGCAGGAGGCCGATGACGCCGATGGCGACCATACCGACGATTACGTAGTCGCTGCGGAACAGGTAGCGTCCCTGATTGATCAGGTAGCCCAAGCCATCCGTGGCCGCGACCAGTTCGCCGGCGACCAGTGCCATCCATGCAATGCCCGTTCCAACGCGCAGCCCGACGACCATCTGCGGTAGGGCTGCTGGTGCGATGACGGTACGGATGATGTCGGCTCGTGTCGCCCCCAGGGTACGGGCCGCGCGAACGAGCTGTCGGTCAACGTCCTGGACGCCTTCCATCGTGTTGATGAGGATCGGAAACACGGCGGCCAGAAAGATGATGAATTGGTTCTGCAGGTCGCCGATCCCGAACCAGAGAATGCTCAGCGGAATCCACGCGAGCGGCGGAATGGGCCGGAAGAAATTGACGACCGGCTCCACGGACCAGGCGAAGCCGCGAGAGCCTCCGAGAAGCGCTCCAAGCGGAACACCGATCAGCAGTGCTGCCAGCAGAGCCTTTCCCACGCGCATCAGGCTTGCAGCGATGTCCGACTGCAGCTGACCCTTCCTCAGCAGTTCCAAGGCCGCCTGCAGGATCTCGGTCGGTGGCGGCAGTTGCAGCGCGAGCGTGGAGTCGCGCGAGCTGACGAACTGCCAGACACCGATCAGCACCAGTAGCAGCCACAGGCGCCCGGTGAACTTGGCGATGGACAGCATGAGCGCGGGCTGGCGGATCTAGGGTGTGTAGGTCCGGCCGCCGAAGGGCCATGGGCGGACGAGGTCGCCAGGTTCCGGGAATGTCTGCTTGCCCATCTCCGCCAGACCGTACGCCGGGTAGGGGGGCGAGCCTGGCTTGCCTCCCCAATTGGCAGGTAGGAAGGATGCCTGCTTGGGAATGGCCCATCCAAGGCGGTCGAAAGTGTTCGCCATGTACTTGGGCCGCAGGACGCTCTTGAAGTCCTCCTCGGTATAGCGGCGGCGCAAGACGCCGGCGTCGGCCATCACGCCGGCCTGGAAGATCTCGAGCGGAATCCAGAGACCCCCGGTGTTCTCGAAGACGAAGTTGCGAGTCGGTTTGGGATTGAAGACATGGACGATGGCATCACGTTCGATCAGAGCCGGGTTGCGGCCGCGCTGGGACGGATCGGCAGCCAGCCCTGCGATGCTCTCTGCCTGATGGAGACGCGCGTACAGCTGAGCTTCCACGAAGGCGTCGATGTAGGCCTGCACGACGTCGGGAGCGCCTTCCTCGATCTCTCCGCGCATGTACGAGTAGCCGTTGAAGATCTCGTAGTTGTCGACCAGTTCGAGGATCCGGGCATTCTTCAACAGCTCGGTCATCAGGATGACGTTCGGCTCCCAGATCGACACGATGTCGAGCCCTTTCGGAAAGGCGATGATGTCGGCCGGAGTGGTGTTCTTGAGGATGAAGTCCTTGCCCTCCTCGAGCCCGTGAACCTTCGCCGCGATCAGCAATCCCAGGTGGGTCGTGCTGCCGATCGTGACACCGACGACGGGAGGGCGACCGAGAATCTTCTGTCCCTTCAGTGCCGCCATCCCGCCCTTGAGGGGGGAATCGGGCGGAACGAGAAAGGCCTGTCGCTGAGCCGGGTAGCACGCCAGTGCGACGCTCGGGACCTTGCGGTCGATCACCTGAAGCAGTCCAAGTGAGCCTGCTTGTGCCACTTGAACGCGCGCTGGGAAGTACACCTCGTTCATCAGGGAGGCAGCCAGGAACGGCTGGTACTGGACCTCGATGCCGCGCTTCTCCAGAAGCTTCTGGGCTTGCATCGTGAACAGGATGACGTTGCCGTCGGACCAAAGCGGGTTCCAGGCGACCTGCAGCGGCCACCAGTTCTTCGATTTGAGCCAGGCTATCGACTTGTCCGAAATCCGCTGGTACGGCTGCGGCCACCCCCACGCGGTGAAGCCATCGGCGGCCCGCACACCGCCTGCAACCAGACTCGTCGCGGCGATGCCCGTAGCGCCGGCCAGAGCCAAGCCCTTGCCAACGAAGTCGCGGCGGCCGGGGCAAGGCTGCGCCGCGAGGTTGGTCGCCCCGTTCGATTCGCTGCTGTCCATGTTGTCTCCCGTGTAGGTATGGCAGACGGAAAGGGCTGACGCCCTTGACCGACCTGTCCCTGCTATCGCTGAGCGCTGGCAGTGGCCAAGCGTAGCATCAATTCTTCATAAGTGTCAAAGATGAGCCAATGCATCTCATTTTTTGAATAAATTAACTCTGCTGTAGAATCGGCGCCGGACCAGCAATGCATCCAATGCAGAAAGACACGAAGGCGGCGAGCCGCACCTACGCGAGGACGCCGCAGGCAGCGCAGAAAGATGCCGGACCAGGCAGCACGGCTGCCGGCAGGGCATTGGCCGTTCTGAAGGCGGTCAGCGCAACCGATGGCGCGGTTTCCGCCGTCGACCTCTACTCGAAGGTCGGATTCCCGAAGCCGACGATCCATCGCATGATGCTGCTGCTCGAAGAGCTGGGCTTCCTGGAGCGCGAGCCTGGGAGCAAGCGATTCATCACCGGACCTGCGCTGGCGCAACTCGCGGTCGAGACGCTGATCAACTCGCCGCAACGCGCCATCCGTCATTCGATCCTCCAATCGCTCGTCGACGAAGTCCAGGAGACTTGCAACATCACGATGCTCAGTGGCAGCGAGGTCGTCTATGTCGATCGTGTGGAGTCGAACTGGCCGCTGCGGGGGCACATGCAACCGGGCTCTCGAGTTCCTATGCACTGCAGTGCGAGCGGCAAGCTCTTCTTGAGCTTCATGCCGGCGCTCAAGCGAAGGCGGCTTCTGAACGCGGCGCCGCTCCGGAAGTTCACCGAGAAGACCGTCACGGATCCGTCGGCAATCGAGGAGACGCTGAAGCTCATTCGTAGCTCCGGAGCAAGCCTCGACATCGAGGAGTTCATGAAAGGGTTGATCGGACTGGCGGTTCCCGTGTTCGACCCGAAGGGCCGGATATGCGCAACCGTGTCGATGCATGTGCCGACCATACGTTGCACGCCAGACCAAGCTCTGGCCATGGCGCCGGCGCTCAAGCGAGCGGCGGTCGCCGTCGGGAAGACAATCGGCGTCTCCGGAAAGAGGTGAGCAGACAGACATGTTCACCGCATGTTGAGAACGACTCCGACGACGGCCATTGCCAAGAGGACGATCAGGACGATTCGCCGCAGCAATCTGTCGTCGACCGATCCGGCGAAACGATTGCCCGCAGTCGTCCCTATCAGGTAGGCCGGCATCAGTACGAGTGCTCGCCAGCACTCCGAAGCACCGACGCGCCCCCCTACGAGTACCACGGTGAGTCCCACCAGGGCGCTGAACAACGCCCACACGATGAAGGTTGCCCGGCTGCGCAATGCCGATTCGTGGCCCGAGAACAAGAACGGCAATGCTGCGGCGCCCAGAGAGGTCGCGCCAACGATCACACCGTTGAGCGTGCCGACCAGGAAGAACTGCCTCGGCGAGAGTTGCGTGGATGCGCGCCAGCCGAGGAGCAATACGATGGCGAAGATGCCGATCAACACATACACGATCCTCGCGATGACCGTTGGCGGAAACTCCAGCAACATGTAGCCGCCGATGGGTATGGTGGGAATCGCGCCGCCGATCAAGCTCGCGGCAACCCGCCGGGACGCGTGACGCCATGCGGTGCGGAGCAGGCCGACGTTGCAGGAGAGGTCGACCAGCATCGACGTGGATATCGCCGAGATCGGGCCGTAGAAAAACCCGAGGACAGGGACCAGGATCAGCGGACCGCCGAATCCCGTGACACCGCGTACCCAGCCCGCGAGGCAGATGACCGGGACGAGGAGGACCAGTTCCGGCAGGTCCAAGAGGCTCCCTGCGCCGACTCCGCGGCGGCGACGTATCAAATGTCCAGTACGAGGAGCGGCGTCTTCGACCGCGCGCAGCAGATGAGGACGTATTCGCCCTTCTCGGCATCGTCCAGGACCAGGTCACGATGCTCCGGCTCGCCTGCGAGGTATCGAGTCCGACAAGTTCCGCACAACCCGCTCTCGCAGGATGTTTCAACGTCGATGCCATGCTCGCGCAACACCGTCGTGATCGATTTGTCCCTCGGCACGTCGTAGACGGCGCCGGTGCTCTTCACCTGTACCTGGAACTCTTCGTCTGCACCGGTGCCCTCGGCGGGCGACAGTGAGCCGTCGGTGGCTGACGTGAAATGCTCGAGATGAACGAGTTCGCGCGGCCAGTGATCGCAGGCGATCCGCGCCGCGGACATGAATCCAGGAGGGCCGCAGTAGTAGACGTGCGTGCCGGGCTGCCGTTCCCTGAGGAGTGCCGCGAGATCCAGTCCTTTCGCCGGATCGCCGCCATCGTGATGGAACCTGACCTGCCCCGACGCCACAAGCGGCGCAAGTTCATGCCGGAACGCCGTCCTTTCCGGGGAGCGGGTACAGTAGTGAAGCACGAAGTCCGCCGATCTCCTCCGGAGCTCGGACACCATTGCCATCATCGGCGTCACCCCGATCCCGCCAGCCAGCAGCACATGCTTTTTCCCCTCCGTCGCGAGCGGGAAGTTGTTGCGAGGCTGCGAGATCCGAAGCAGGTCGCCAGCATCGACGTGCTGGAAGATATGTCGCGAGCCACCGCGACCCGCTTGCTCCCTGAGGACTGCGATGACGTATCGGTGACGTTCCGAGGGATCGTTGCAGAGTGAGTACTGTCGCACGAGCCCGCCTGGCAGGTGCAGGTCGACATGCGAACCAGCCTCGAATGCGGGCAACTGCCGGCCATCGGGATCTGCCAGTTCGAAGGACCGGATATCGTCGGCCTGGTATCTCACCGCGACCAGGCGCACATCGAGTAGCCGGCTCGACACGGTCGGTTTCACTGCATCCGAGTTACTGATAAGTCCTCTCTAGCTCTGCCAACTCTCCGCGGATGTACGCGTCACGTTCCGCTCCGACGAACTTGTCGCCGTCGGCCGTTATCTGGACGACAGCTCGCCCCAAAGCCCGCAGCATTTCGTTCTCCTTCGCGAGATCCGAACGCCTCGGGATGTCCAGCAGAGTGTTCTGGGTATAGCAGTGCTCGGGATGGCCTGCATTGGCACGCTCGTGCATCGCCTCCGGCGTCGCTGCCGGGTTCTTGCCCGACAGCGCTCGCTTGATCAACTTCCGATTCATGTAGACGCCGATATCTCCCGCCATCGGATGCTCGAGCGCGTGCACCGCGATCGCTCGCTGGCTGGAGATCGCTTCCCAGTCGCCCGGAGCGCGCTGGCCCTCTTCATGGCTTCGATTGCCGACCTGACCCTCGAGGAAGTCCATGTTGTCCCAGCCAAGGCGGCTCTCGTTTCCTTTGTGGAGCGGGTCGATCGACTCACCAAACATCCGCCAGCCGAAGATGATGCTGTGCGAGTCGTCCACAGGTACGTACCACCGAGACATATGAACGCGATGGAACAGCCTGCGCTCCGAGCCATCTTCGAAGAGGTAGGCGTGCTGGCTGGTGTTCGGAACGATCAGATCATTGATCCGTACCCATACCCTGCTGTCGCTGACGCGGCGGTTGGCGATGAATACCATGCCGGTTCCCTCGCGCACCTCCATGTAGTCCATCACGGGCAGGGCGCCGAAGGCCGAGGAGAGCGAGGTTCCTGCATCGCTGCCGTCGACCGTCATGTTGTTGTGAAGGAAGGCCGTGTGCAACTGGTCTGCGATGTTGTCCATCGACTGCAGCCAATTGCATGGAAAGACGTTCGAGAACGGAACCAGCCTCAGATCGGGATAGGCCGAGAACGCGTCGTATTCGGGGAACGCGGGTCTGTTGTCCGGTGGGCCCATGTAGGCGAACACCAGGCCGTGTCGTTCGAAAGCAGGGTATGCGCCCTGAGCAACCGTCTGTCGCAGGCGCGCACCCTTGTCGGGCTCGCCCGGCACCTCGAGGATGGTGCCATCTACATCGAAGTGGAAAGCGTGATAGCAGCAGCGGATCCCCTGCTGCTGGATGATGCCGTACTCGAGGGACGCACCGCGATGACAGCAGTGGCGCTGCAGGACCCCAACCCTTCCGCTCTTGTCGCGAAAAGCCACGAGGTTTTCGCCCATGATGCGGATCGGATGCGGCACGTCGGTGAGCTGCGAAGAAAGGCATACCGGCTGCCAGAAGCGCCGCATGAATTCGCCCAACAGCGTTCCAGGCCCGCTCTGCGTCAGATCAGGGTCTGGCGCTGGTTCGTCCCGGTTGTAGTACGCGTTGTACGGGGCCCCCTTGGTCTTCGAGCCAGGGACGACCTTGAGGGTGGGAGCACTACTCATCTGACTCTTCCACTGTCTTGTTCGGCGACTCTCGGTCGATCGCCGGATATCAGCTCGGTCCGATGACTCTAAGAGCGTTCGACTGCCAAGTCAAGAAATCGACATTTGTGAGCGCTTCAGTCTCAATTATTGAGTTTTATGAACGATTCCTTGGCGTGCCGGTGTCTCTTGCCGGAGCGCATCGCGCAGACGCACCGTCGCCTCTCCAGGCTCGGCGATCCGCAACCTGCTGGCTGCGGTCACCAGACGAGGCTCAGTAGTCGGACAGGCTGGTGCCGATCGCATCCGCAGCACGGCGCAATGCCGGCACGTGCGCTTCCGCTTCGGCCAAGCTCATTCGGGTCGCTGGGGCGTTCACCGAGACCGCTCCGCAGATCTGACCACTTGCGCCCATGACGGGCACAGCGATCGCGATCAGATCGTTGCAGAAGCCCTGATCGTCTCGGCTGATGCGTTCCTTCCTGATTCGCCGCAATTCGGACCTCAACTGCGCTGGGTCGACGATCGTGTTCGACGTCATCCGCCTGAGCGGCACGCTGTTGAGAAGCCTCTTGGCGCGGTTGGCCGGCAGCATGCTCAGGAACAGCTTCCCGCTCGCCGTGCAATGCAGGGGGATCCGTGAGCCGGATCTGAGTTGCAGTCGCAACGGTTCCTCGGACTCGACGCGATCGACGCACACGACTTCGTTGCCATCGAGAATGGTGAACGTACACGTCTCCCGCGTTTCATCCGATAGCGCCTGGAGAACAGACCTGATCGGGCCACGGGTCGGCGAATTGAACAGCGCGTCGAGTGCAAGACTGCATAGCCGTGGACCCACTGTCAGCTTCTTGTTGTCGGGATGCCGCTGGATCAATCCCATGCCTTCGAGCAGTGCGCAGATCCGGTAGACGGTAGGCTTTGCGAGCTTGACGTCTTGCATGATCTCGTTGCCGGCGATCGGACGGGCGGCCCGGGCGACGAGCTCCAGAATTTCGATCGCGCGTTGTGCTGCCACGCCCGATTTGACCGGCGACTCCGGCATCGCATCGTTCCTCGTTCGAGGGCCTCGCCACCCGCGAAGCCAGATGAGTATCATGCCGTCACGCTGCCGAAAATTCAATAAAAACTCAGAAAATGAGACTGATGATCTCGAAGTTGACCTAATTTTCAACGCGGTGCTAGGATGGCAAGCGACAGCGTCCGATTCGACGACCAATCCAGCGAAGGCGGGAGACCGATGAAAGCCATGTTGATGTCCGCTCCGGGCGACCCCGATGTGTTCGAACTGGGCGAAGTGCCGACGCCGACGCCGGGGCAGAGCGAGTTGCTCGTGCGCCTTCGCGCAGCCGGGATCAATCCACTTGATACGAAAGTCCGGAAAATGCACATGTTCTTTCCGAACAATCTGCCTGCGATCCTGGGGTGCGACGGAGCTGGAATCGTGGAGGCTGTCGGCCCGGGCGTGACCCGGTTCGCCAAGGGCGACGAGGTCTATTTCTTCAACAACGGCCTTGGTGCGGAGCCGGGAAGCTGTGCCGAATACGAAGTCGTCCATGAGGACTTCGCAGCGCGCAAGCCGCACAGCCTGACGATGACGGAAGCGGCAGCCGTGCCGCTCGTTCTGATCACGGCCTGGGAAGCGCTCCAACGGGCAGGGCTCAGGTCCGGCGAGACGATCCTGATTCATGCGGGAGCCGGAGGCGTCGGTCACGTAGCCGTCCAGCTTGCGAGCAATCTCGGCGCTCGAGTCGCTGCGACCGTCAGCGGAAGCGAGAAGGCAGAGCTCGTCAAGACGCTGGGTGCCGAAGTTGCGATCGACTACAAGACAACGGACTTCGTGCAGCAGACTCTCGAATGGACGGGAGGCAAGGGTGCGGATGTCGTCTTGGATACTGTCGGGGGGGCAACTTTCGCAAAGTCTTTCGGGGCTGTTCGCCTCTACGGCCGGCTCGCCACGCTCCTGTCTACGACGTGCGAGATGCCGGATGTGAACAAGGCTCGGATGCGCAACATTACCGTCGTGTATGTTCAGATGACGACGCCGCTTCTTCTCGGCGAACGTGAGTTCCGCCGTGCCCAGACAGCGATACTGGAAGAAGGAGCTCGTTTGTTCGATCAAGGACGGCTGAAGGTATCTGTCAGCGAAGTGCTGCGCCTGGAGGATCTGGCAGCGGCACATCGACTCGTCGAAGGCGGCCATACCACCGGAAAGGTGGTCGTCGAGATTGCCTGAACTGCGTCGGCGATGAGTTGCGCTGGCATCCTTGTCCGGGCGGCCGACACGGGCGGCTCGCCGAGCGGGGAGTGTCGCCTCGGAAATGCGCCTGAGCGATTCGTCGACTGCGACACGGGCGTGGCCCTCACGATCCAGGAGCTCGCGAATGGAGAGCTCCGGGTGCCTGAGCGTCTCGAAGACGGGAGTGAGACCCGACAGTGGAGCACGATCAGCTGCAGGGGGAGTGAGCGGTATCGCGATGCCGGCACGCTGTACGCCCTATGGTTCGCTGTTCCGGATCAGGCGCTGGCGGAGTTTGATGGGTGGTATGAAGAGGAGCACACTTCGCTGCTGCTGGCTTGCGAGGAATGGATGACGGTACGCCGGTTCGCCGGGAGTCCGGCGGTCGATGGGGTGAACCGATTGGTTCTGCATCACCTGCTGTCGGCGAAGGCGCTGGATTCGGATGCACGCCGCAAAGCGCGTGCGACGCCCGCGGCATGCCGGCTCCTGGATCAAGGTTGGTTTCAGGGCGCAGAGAAACGACTGCTCCGACGGGCAATGTAAGGGTCCGCCGATTCCGCTCCCGGTGAGATCCTCGCCTTGCGCGTGCTTCCGCTTCCGAGACCGCGGGCTCCTGTCGCTGCCTGCGTTCTATCGGCGCGCCGTCCTCGGGCCGCTGCCCTGCCTCAGAATCGCCAGTGGAAAGTCGGGCGCGTACTACGCTGAGGCCGACTCGCAGCAGCTGCGCTGAGACAGATCACACGAGAGGTTGACAATGAAACGACTGGAGTAGATGCCGCGTTCAATCGCGCGCTCGAGCAGATGATCTTGTTCGCGCTTCGGGACGTTCAGCGCGCTCGCGAACTCGATCCACCGGCGCCGGCAACGCGTGAAGACGCGGCAAAGTCGATCTAGATCGACAGGGCCAGTGCAGATACTGGATCCCTGGCGGGCCGAAGCCGATGAAACAGAGAACTACACCTACGCTATACCCCTCCTAAATGACTGATGAAATGCGGTCCCGGCGCTTTCGCGCCGGGGCTTTGTCACTGGCGGCCCTCCGGCTCACTACGGCGCAATGTGGAAGCGCGTTCGCCTGCGGGCCGGCGCGGCTCTCGCCGCGTGGCACAACATCCATCGTCAGGAGATTGACAATGGAGGAGCGGACGCCCGGTTGGTCCGGGCCTGCTCATTCTTTCGTTCGAGAAATCGCTATGGGCGCTGCCCTCGCGCGGCCCAAGAAAACTCTCCGGCCTTTCGCGGCATAAACGGCCCGCTCCACGCAAGCGGGTCCCCTCCATTTATTCCACGGTGCCAAAGACTTTCCTTGCACCTTGCTACCCCGGTCTCGCCGACGGGCAAGGGTTCAGGAGCGGCGCTTCGCTTCTCTGAACCCAAAACCCGAAGGAATAAGACATGACCAGCAGCACCCAAGCCCCGCGCAACGTGAATCACTCAACGGCCGTGTGCCCGGTCCCGGTTCCTACTGGCCGGGACCATATTTCGCAATCGAAGTGACTCGCGAATTGGGAAGCGTCGACGTGTAGAAGTTAATGGCCTCCTCAGCCTGGCCATGATGCTCGCCTGAGAACATCAGCAGCGGCGTAATTGAATCTTTCATAATCCCGTCCTTCTAAATTGATTCGGCGCTGCGACTATCATCCTGGCAGATTGGTGAGCATAGCCGTTCGCCTAGCTTGTAGCGATGACCATACGGTTGCCTTCGCTGTCACGAAACTCAGCGAAGCGGCGGCCGGATTCCCATGACGCTTCCTTCGGCTCCGTGATGATTTCAACACCGCCAGCCGTGAGTGTCGCCACCGTCGCGTCGGGGTCAAGATCGACCAGCACCAGAACCGGCCCAGAACTCGGACTGTCGTGATCTCTGCGCTCGAGCAGTAGCGTGGTTTCGGCCTTCGGAAACCGCAATTCGATCCAACGCCACCCGTCGTCTTTGTAAGGTCTGTCGCTCGCCACTTCGCAGCCAAAATGCCTGATATAGAAATCCTTGGCGCGGTTTTGATCTGATACCGGCAACGGGGCAAACTTGATGTGCATTTCCTCTACCTTTGATGATTGCGGAATCTGTTCTGTCGCGAACGGGCTGAGCGCCAGAGAAAAACCGACATGGATACGATGATCCAAGCAACGGCAATGCCAACAAAGTTGGGGAAGATGTCAACAATACGGGGATTGTGGCCGATTACCGTGGTCTGAACGAGTTCCCAGCTCACGCCCACAAGAAAAGTCAGCACGGCAGCAAGCCAAACGCGCGAATAGCCGGTTGCGAGTACGGCGAAAACGAACAGCATAGCCATAGAGGCTATGTGCGGCACCTTGGTCAGGGCATTGGCGATTGCCTCGGGCGTAACCGTGATGTCCATCTGTGGGGAACGGCGACCATCGGGAGCCCGATTGGCAGCCCAAATGCTGGCTAAGGCGAGGGCCGTAAAAGGCAGGACGCGCAGAACGCTTAGAACTTTCATCGCGAAGCGCCGGTGAACACCGCCAATTGAGCGGCGAAAGCGCGCTTATACGCCGGCCGCGCTTCTGCACGGGCGACATAGGCGGAGAGGTTCGGAAATTCCTCCACTATTTCCGACCCCTGCAACCTTTGCAGCACATGCACCATCAGAAGGTCGCCAGCGCTGAAATCGCCGTCGAGCCATTCGCTGTCGTCTAGGCGCGCGGAAAGTTGATTTAACCGTTCGCGAATGCGTTCATCGACCATCTCGAAGCGCTCGCCCTGCCAACTCTTGCCTTGCTCGAAGTTCTCGACGACATCGCGATCGACGATCGGCGGCTCTACCGTCGCGAGTGCTGCAAACATCCACATGATCGCACGCGCCCGCGCATTCGCATCCGCCGGCAGCAGGCCCGGAAAGCGCTCTGCGATATGAAGCACGATCGCGCCGGACTCGAACAGCGTGAGATCACCTTCCTCATAAGTCGGTATCTGCCCGAACGGATTGCGCGCCAAATGCGCGGGCTCCCTGAATGTGCTCCACGGAGCGAGCCGCACCTCGTAAGGCTGGTCCACTTCCTCCAGCGCCCAGCGCACACGCATATCCCTCGCCAGCCCCTGACCGCGATCCGGCGAACTTTCATCAAAGGCCGTAATCGTAATAGTCATCGCGTTTTCCTCTGTAGTGGCGGGCCGGTTGCACTGTCTTCACTGTAACGACGAACGATCCAATCCGAATCCGACAAATCGTGCGGAAAACTTCCGGCCTTTGATGCGCAGAGGGCGAGCAAACAGGTTTACTGTGCCGGCACTGGCACGGTGATGGTGCATTTCCTCTACCTTTGATGATTGCGGAATCTGTCCTGTCGCAAAACTCCCGAAACCCGCGACGGGAAGCAAGCTGAAAACACGACCGATCTTCACGCCTTGTTGGCAGCGGCCTGCTCCAAAATCTTCCGATAGCCCTCACGCGAAAGCCATTGTGCGCGTTCGAGATGGCTTTGCCAGCAA
Organism: Lautropia sp.; assembly: GCA_050249335.1. GTDB lineage: Bacteria > Pseudomonadota > Gammaproteobacteria > Burkholderiales > Burkholderiaceae_E > Lautropia. Next base: position 9,413 of record JBFWQR010000024.1, on the reverse strand, counting down.
CGATACGTCCGAAGCTCCTCGGCTACCGGATCGCGGTGCAGCACGATCCGCGCGACTTCCTTCCAGTCCGCGCCCTCGGCCTTGGCGTCGAGAAGCCGCAGATAGGTCACGAAATGCCGCTCGTCATAGACGGTTATGTCGTCGCCGGTCGGCGCCGCAGCGGCGGGCGTTGGGGCATCGGCCAGCTTCACCGCATCCTGACCCGGCGCACCTACATCGGCGAGCGTCGCTTCAATCGCCGCTCCAAAAAGGGAGAGGTGAAGCCCGAGGAAGAAGTCGTCACCGTCGCGGTGCCGCCGCTGATCGACCTTGAGATATTCGAGGCGGTGCAGGCGCGCTTGCAGGCCCACAATCCGAAGGTGACGCCGCCACGCGTTGTCAGCGGCCCGAACCTGCTGACCGGCATTTGCCATTGCGGCAATTGCGGAGGCGCGATGACGCTGCGCACCGGCAAGAACGGCCGCTACCGCTACTATGCCTGCTCGATCAGGGCGCGGCAGGGCGACACCGGCTGCAACGGCCGTGCGATCCCCATGGACAAGCTCGACCGCATGGTGGTCAGCCACATCGAGGAAAGGCTGCTGGACCCCGAGCGGATCGAAGACGTGCTCGCCTCGCTGCTGGACCGGCGGCAGGAGAGCATCGAGCGGCGCGGCCAACACATCGCAGAGTTGAACCATCGCGCGGCCGAGGCCGACATGCGCCTCAAGCGGCTCTACGACGCTATCGAGGCCGGTTCGCTCGACCCGGCCGAATCCGCCCTCGGCGAGCGGATCGCGGGCCTTACCGCACTACGGGATCAGGCGCGGGACCGACGCCGAAAGGACCGAGGCCATGCTGAAAAGCTCGGCCCATCAGGGCCTCACGGGGACGGCCGTGCGGGAACAGGCGAGCGAGGCGCACCCGGCTTCGGCTCGGAGAAGACGGCTATCGGCGGGAACACGTCCGGGCGTTCGCCCAGCGTGTCGAGGTCTCGGACGACGAAATCCGCATCATGGGATCGAAGAACACCCTGTTGCGGACGCTGGCAGCCGCGAAAGGAGGGAAATCGGCGGGAATCGGCGTTCCCGGTTTTGTACCGAAGTGGCGGAGAGGGTGGGATTCGAACCCACGGTACGGTTACCCGTACGCCTGATTTCGAGTCAGGTACATTCGACCACTCTGCCACCTCTCCGTGCACCACATCGCGGTCAGGGGCGAAATTATGCCAGATTCTTCAGCCCTTTCTTCGCAGCCGATCCGCTCCCGGGGTGCCGTCAACCTGATCCTGTTCTCCCGGGAGAACTGCCCGTTCTGCAGGATCGTCCGTGAGCACTATCTGCGGCCGCTGCTGCGGCAGCGTGTCGCGCGATTGTTCATCAGCGAGATCGACATCGACGGGCGCCAGCCAGTGACCGGCTGGAACGGCGAGCCGCTGACCCAAGCCTCGTTCGCGCGGGCGCATCGGATGACCTTCTCGCCGACCGTCGCGCTCTTCGACGCGCGGGGTCTGCCTCTGGCGGAGCCGATCGTCGGATTGTCGAACGACTACTTCGGCGCGTATCTCGACGCCGCGGTGGCGCGGGCGCTGGCGGCTCCCGGCTGATCCGCTCGCGCCGGGCTGTGGCCTGGCATCGGTCGTTCGCTCAAATCGGTCGTCCGCCTTAAGTTGGTTGGCCGAGGCGAGGCGCTGCGCGCCGGCAGGCGGCCGCTACGCTGTGCCGATGAAACGCTTCGTGGCAGCAGCCTGCGCCGCGCTGCCGGATCTGCGCGGCATCGCGGCATTGCTGGTCGCTTGCGCCTGCCTGATTCAGTGGACCGGGCGGCTGCCGACCGTGACCTTGCTGGCCGGCCTCGCGGGCGGCGCGGTGGTCGTGGCGGTCGCCGGCTGGTCGCTGTCGCGCTGGCAGGCCGGCCGTCGCTCGGGGATGGGGCGGCTCGTGGCCGGGCGGCTGCCGGCATCGGTCTGGCTGGCACTGGCGGCTCACGGCTGCATCGCCGCTGCGCTCGGCGGCTGGCTGCTGCTGCAGATCCAGCGGGGACTCGAGGCGCGGCTGCTGCCGGCGCTCGAAGGCGCCACGCTCGAGCTGGTGGGCGTGGTCGACGAGATGGCGCAGCGCTTCGATTTCGGCGATCGCGTCCGCTTCGCGGTCGAGCAGTGCCGCATCATCGAGCCGGCGGCGGTTGCCGCCGGCGCCGCTCCCGCTGCCGCCGGCTGCGGGCGGCTGGCACGCGTGCAGCTGGATTGGGGCGCGCCGCGCGAGCGCGATCGTGTCGCCGGCCGCGCAGCGGCCGAAGACGGCGAGGATGGAGCCGATGCCGGTGCCGACGCGATCTGGCCGGAGCCGGGCGAACGCTGGCGCCTCGTAGTCCGTCTGCGCCGTCCGGTCGCGTCGGTGAACCCGGGCGGCTTCGATCTGGAATTGCGGCTGCTGCAGCAGGGCATCGGTGCGCTCGGCCGGGTCGCCGCCCGCGAGCGGCTGGCGGCAGCGCCGTCGTGGCGCGATGCACGGCGAATTGTCGAAGTGCAGCGATCGCGGCTGCGCGATCGTCTCGAGGCGCTCTATGCGCGCCGGATCGACACGCCGGACACCGGCCGCGCCGCACGCTGGCCGCTGATCGGTATCGTCGCCGGCCTCGCGATCGGCGATCAGGCGGCGATCAGCGCCGTGCAGTGGGGCCTGTTCTCCCGCACCGGTGTCAGCCATCTGATGGCGATCTCGGGCATGCACGTGACGATGCTGGCGCTGCTCGCGGCGGCGCTGCTGTCGCGGCTGCTGCGCATCCTGGCGCGCCGCGCGCCGGCGGCACTGTTGCCGTGGCTCTCGCAGGTACCGCGCCGTACGGTCGTGCTGTGCGCCGCGGTACTGGTCGCATTCGGCTACGCACTGCTGTCCGGCTGGGGAATCCCGGCGCAGCGTACCTGCTGGATGCTCGCGACCGCAGCCGCGCTCGCGCTCGGCGGCCGCAGTGCCGGCCGGTGGACGCCGGTGCTGGTTGCCGCCGGCGTGGTCGTGGCGGCCGATCCGTGGGCGGTCGCGGCTGCCGGCTTCTGGCTGTCGTTCGGTGCGATCGCCGCGATCCTCTGGTGTGCGACCGCCGCCGAGGTCGAAGCGCGGCCCCGGCCCGGCCGGTGGCGGGCTGCGGCGGTGGATGCGGTGCGCAGCCAGTGGGCCGCGACCGTCGGACTGGCACCGCTGGTGATCGCGCTGTTCTCGACGCTGTCGCTGGTCGGTCCGCTGGCCAATGCGGCCGCGATTCCATGGATCGGGTTCCTGATCGCGCCGCTCGCGGTCGCGACCACGCTGATCGCGCCATTCGCCGAGAACCTGGCTGCCGGGCTGCTGGCCGTGACGTTGTGGCTGCTGGCGCCGATGCTGGCGCTGCTCGGATGGCTCGACGCCTTGCCGGCGGCGAGCACGGTGGTGGCGCGGCCCGGGCCGTGGACGCTCGCCGCCGCCGTCGTCGGTGCCGCCGTGGTGATCGCGCCGATCGGCAGCGGGTCGCGCATGCTTGGCGGGCTCTGCCTGGTGCCGTTGCTCGCCGGTGTGCCGCGGCTGCCGCCGGCCGATGAGCTGTGGATCACCGCCCTCGACATCGGCCAGGGGAGCGGCGTGCTGGTCGAAGCGGGAGACGCGCGGCTGCTGTTCGATACCGGCGGCGGCCGCGGCGACGATCGCGGCGCGGCCCAGCGGGTGCTGCTGCCGCATTTGCAGGCCCGCGGCATCGACCGGATCGATACCCTGATCGTCTCGCACCTGGACGTCGAGCATGCGGGCGGCGCCGCGACAGTGCTGTCGCGGCTGCGGCCGCAGCGGCTGGTGACCGGGTTCGACCAGCGGCTGCTGTCGCTGCCGGCCGCGGCCACTGCCGGCGTCGCGGCATTCGACTGCGCCGCGCCGGCGCGGTTCTCCGTCGGCCCGCTGCAAGTGACGGTGCTGCATCCGTCGCGAATCGCCGCGACGCGTGCCGCGGCGCGGGACAACCGCAACAGCTGTGTGGTGCGGGTCGCCTCGGCTGCCGGCGCCGTGCTGCTCGCGGGCGACCTGCCGGCCCGATCGGAGCCGGCGCTGATCGCCGCAGCCGTGGTGGGGGCGCTGCGCGCCGACGTGCTGGTGGTGCCGCAGCAGGGCGGCCGCGACGGCGCCGGCGAGCGGTTGCTGGCGGCGGTCTCGCCGGCGCATGCGCTGCTGCAGGTCGGCTACCGCAACCGCCATCGCCATCCGCATCCCCGCCTGCTCGAGCGGCTCGCCGCGCATTCGGTCGCGGTCTGGCGCACCGACCGCGACGGCGCGGTCCGGGTCCGGCTGCGGGCCGGCCGCGCGCCGGAGGTCACGCGCACGCGGGTCGATGCGCCGCCGTACTGGCGGTTGCAGACCCCGCAGTGAGGCCCGGCGGCGAAGGGCGAGCGGCAGCCGCGCGCTGCTACTGTGCGGTCCAGCCGCCGTCGATCGCCCAGGCGACGCCGCGGACCTGATCGGCACCCGGCGAGCAGAGAAACGCCGCCAGTTCGCCGATCTGGGCCGGCGTGACGAACTCCTGCGACGGTTGTTTCTCACCCAGCAGCGCGGCCTTGGCGGCTTCCGGCGTCAGCTTTTGTTCGACCATCCGCGCGTCGATCTGCTTCTGCACCAGCGGAGTCAGCACCCAGCCCGGGCAGATCGCGTTGCAGGTGATACCGGTGGTCGCGGTCTCGAGCGCGGTGGTCTTGGTCAGGCCGACGACGCCGTGCTTGGCGGCGACGTAGGCCGATTTGTCGGCCGATGCGACCAGCCCGTGCGCCGATGCGATGTTGATGATGCGGCCCCAGCCGCGGCTCTTCATCGTCGGCAGCGCGAGCCGGGTGCCGTGGAATACCGCGCTGAGGTTCAGCGCGATGACCGCGTCCCAGCGGTCGACCGGAAACCGGTCGATCGGCGCGACGTGCTGGATGCCGGCGTTGTTGACCAGGATGTCGACGCCGCCGTGCTGCTCGGCGCAGCGTTTCATCAGTGTCTCGATATCGGCGACCCTGGTCAGGTCGCCGCCTTCGAATGCGACCCGGACATCATGGTCCTTGGCCAGGCCCTTGGTCAGCGATTCGATCGCGCCGGGGTCGCCGAAGCCGTTGATTACCAGGTTGGCGCCGCGTGCGGCCAATGCGGTCGCGATACCGAGGCCGATGCCGCTGGTCGAACCGGTGACCAGGGCCAGCTTGCCGGCGAGCGTTCTGTCTGTCATCTGCTCGGGTCCTTTTGCGATCCGACGGCCGGTCGCGAGGCGGGCCGGTCGGGGAGTGGGCTAATATCGCCGCGATTGTAGGTCGGTTCCGCAGGCACGGGACCGCCGGGACAACGGGACCACCGGGACAACGGGATCGCCTGGGAAACGGGGCAGCGGATGGAGCAGCAGGAGCCACGACTCGACACGGTACAGTGTGCGCACCCGGGCGGTTTGCACCGGATGGCGTATGCCGAATGGGGCGATCCGGCCAATCGGAGCGTGGTCGTCTGCGTCCACGGCCTGACGCGCAGCGGCCGCGACTTCGATACGCTGGCGCGGGCGCTGGCGCCGCGCCATCGGGTCGTCTGCCCGGACATCGTCGGGCGCGGCCGCTCGGACTGGTTGCCGGATTTTCGCGGCTACGGCTTCGCACAGTACGTCGGTGACTGCGTCACGCTGCTGGCGCGGCTGAACGTCTCCGACGTGATCTGGGTCGGTACCTCGATGGGCGGGTTGATCGGCCTGATGATCGCGGCGCTGGACGGCGCGCCGTTACGCCGCTTCGTGATCAACGACGTCGGCCCGGTGATCGGTGCGCGCGGCCTGGCGCGGATCGGCGATGCGGTTGGTGCCAAGTCGCGGTTCGCGTCGTTCCAGGAGGGCGTCGACCATATCGCATCGATCTCGGCGACGTTCGGGCCGCATACGCCCGAGCAATGGCGCGAGCTGAACCGGCACATCGTCGTCCCCGCCGATGGCGGCTGGGGGCTGCACTACGACCCGAAGATCGCCGATGCGGCCAAGGCCGACATCGCCCGGCCGGCGCCGGTCGCCGACCTGTGGCCGTTGTGGGACCGGGTCCGCTGCCCGACGCTGGTGCTGCGCGGCGCCGATTCGGACCTGCTCGAGGCCGAGGTCGCGGCGGCGATGCTCCGGCGCGGTCCGCCGGCGTCGTTGATCGAATATCCGGGTGTCGGCCATGCGCCGACCCTGATGCAACCCGATCAGGTGCGCGACGTGGTCGCGTTCATCGATCGTTCCTGACCACTGACCAGAGCAAGGGAGCAAGCGCGAGATGGCGATTCGACGACTGCAGGTCGGCAAGCGGATGTCGCAGGCCGTGATCCACAACGGGACCGTCTACCTCGCCGGCCAGGTCGCCGACGATCCGTCGAAGGACCTCGCCGATCAGACGCGGCAGGTGCTCGCGGCGATCGACCGGTCGCTCGCCGAGGCCGGCACCGACAAGAGCAAGCTGCTGGCCGCGACGATCTATCTGACCGACATGACCGACTTCGCGATCATGAACGGTGTCTGGGATGCCTGGGTGTCACCGGGCAACACGCCCGCCCGCGCCACCGTCGAAGCGAGCCTGGCGAACCCGAAGTACCAGATCGAGATCGTGGTGACGGCTGCGGTCGACTAGGTGAACACGGACTAGGGGCGCGCGCAGGGCCGGAAGCGTGGCCAACGCCAGCGCGCGCCGGCGGTTCCGTCAGGACCGTGCGGTGACGATCCGGCGCGCGCCGTCGTAGCGCTGCGACCAGTACCGGTTGTCGATCCGCTCGACGCGGACCAGGCTGCCGCTCGACGGTGCATGGACGAACCGGCGGCTGCCGATGTAGATGCCGACATGCGAGTGCGCTCGGCGCGCGGTGTTGAAAAACACCAGATCGCCGGCAGCCAGCCCGTTGCTGCCGACACGGCCGCCGCGGCGGCTGATCTCGCTGCTGGTGCGCGGCAGCCGGATGCCGAGCGCGTCACGGTAGACATGGACCACCAGGCCGCTGCAATCGAAGCCGGCGCGCGGGTCGGTGCCGCCCCAACGGTACGGCTTGCCGACCTGGGCGAGCGCCTGCAGCACCACTTCGGCGCCGGCGGCCGGGTCGGGCGGCAGCGCCGCGTCGGGTGAGCCGCTGGCGTCGCCAGGCGGCCGGGTCGCGCAGGCACCGAGCAGGAGCGCCAGCGCAGCGACCAGTCGGCGGCGCTGGGCAACGGCGGGTGGGTAGCTGCATCGCATGGCGGCCGACGCTACGGAAGAACCGCAGCGCTGTCAAATGCAGTTGCGGCGCCGCGTCGGGTTGCGCGATGCGGAACGGCACGGCGCCGGATGGTTCCGTAGAATGCCCATCGACGCACGGTCCGAAGACCGAAGGGCAGGGCCGCATCGCAACCGGATAGCCGAAGCATCTGGGAGGGGGCATGGACTACGCGCAATGGCACCGCAGCAGCATCGAGGATCGCGAGGGCTACTGGGCCGAGCAGGCCCGCCGGATCCACTGGCAACGGCCGCCCGCGCAGGTGCTCGACGCATCGCGCCCGCCGTTCGCCCGCTGGTTCGTCGGCGGCGAGACCAATCTGTGCCATAACGCGGTCGACCGCTGGCTCGCGACCCAGGCGGATGCGCCGGCGCTGATCCATGTCTCGACCGAGGTCGTGCCCGAAGGCGAAGCGTTCGCCGAGCGCGTCTTCAGCTACGCCGAGCTGTCGCGTCGCGTCCAGCAGATGGCGGCGATCCTGCGCGAGCTCGGCGTCGGCCGCGGCGACCGGGTGCTGATTTACTTGCCGATGATTCCCGAGGCGGCGTTCGCGATGCTGGCCTGCGCCCGGATCGGCGCGATCCATTCGGTGGTGTTCGGCGGTTTCGCCGCGGTCAGCCTGGCGAGCCGGATCGACGATGCGCAACCGAAGCTGGTGATCGCCGCCGATGCCGGCTCGCGGGCCGGCAGGCGGATCGCCTACAAGCCGCTGCTCGACGAGGCGATCGAACGCTGCCAGGCCAAGCCTCAGCAGGTGCTGATGATCGACCGCGGCCTGATCCCGTTCGACCTCATCGCCGGCCGTGACCACGACTACGCGGCGCTGGCGGCGCGCCATGCCGATGCGCAGGTCCCGGTCGAATGGCTCGAATCGAACATGCCGAGCTACATCCTGTACACGTCCGGCACCACCGGCCGGCCGAAGGGCGTGCAGCGCGATGTCGGCGGCTACGCGGTCGCGCTGGCCGCGTCGATGGCGCAGATCTTCCGCGGCGGGCCCGGCGAAACCTACTTCTGCACCAGCGACATCGGCTGGGTGGTCGGTCATTCGTACATCGTCTACGGACCGCTGCTGGCCGGCATGGCGACGGTGATGTACGAGGGCACGCCGGTGCGGCCCGATGCGTCGATCCTGTGGCAGCTGGTCGAGCGGTATCGGGTTTCGGTGATGTTCTCGGCGCCGACCGCGATCCGGGTGCTGAAGAAGCAGGATCCGGCGCAGCTGAAGCGTCATGACACGTCGAGCCTGAAGGCGCTGTTCCTCGCCGGCGAGCCGCTCGACGAGCCGACCGGCCGCTGGATCGGCGAGGCGCTCGGGGTGCCGATCATCGACAACTACTGGCAGACCGAGAGCGGCTGGCCGATCCTGACGGTCGCGCACGGTATCGACGGCGTCGCGCCGCTGCCGTCTCGGCCCGGCAGCCCTGGCGTGCCGATGCCGGGCTACGACGTGCAGCTGCTGCACGAGACCACCGGCGAGCCGCTCGGCGCCGGCCAGAAGGGCGTGGTCGCGATCCGGCCGCCGCTGCCGCCGGGCTGCATGCAGACCGTCTGGCGCGACGACCAGCGCTTCGTCGACACCTACTTCAGCAGCATCCCCGGCCAGCAGGTCTATTCGACGTTCGACTGGGGCATCCGCGACGTCGACGGCTACTATTTCATCCTCGGCCGCACCGACGACGTGATCAACGTCGCCGGCCACCGGCTCGGCACCCGGGAGATCGAGGAGTCGCTGTCGAGCCATGCCGCGGTCGCCGAATGCGCGGTGGTCGGCGTCGCCGATGCGCTGAAAGGACAGGTCGCGCTCGCGTTCGTGGTGCCGAAGGATCCGGCGGCGGCCGGGCTCGCGCTCGAAGGCGAGCTGATGCAGGTGGTCGACCGGCAGCTCGGTGCGGTGGCGCGGCCGGCGCGCGTGCATTTCGTCGCGAGCCTGCCGAAGACCCGCTCCGGCAAGGTGGTCCGGCGCTCGATCCAGGCGATCGCCGAATCGCGCGAGCCCGGCGACCTGTCGACGATCGAGGATCCGGCGGCGCTCGACCAGATCCGGCGCGTGGTCGCGGCGCCGGACGGACCGGCCGGCGCGGCGGCCGGCGCGGCGCGCTGAGCCGATGCCCGAGATCGCGATACCGGGCTGGTTCCTCGATCCGGCGATCCAGGGGAAGACGCTGGCGGTGCCCTGGCTGCTGCCGCCGG
>JBFWQR010000023.1:0-61323 GCA_050249335.1 Lautropia sp. | reverse complement strand
TGGCCGATGACGATCGGGCCGGCGCCGATGATCAGGATCTTGTGGAGGTCGGTACGCTTGCCCATCAGCGGCTCCCGGCGCCCGTGCTGCCGGCATGCCCGGGCGCCGCGCCGGCACTGTGCGCGGCGCCGACACTGCGCTCGGCGCCGGCACCACGCTCGCCGCCGGCCTTCGCGGCGTCATCGATCAGCGCGACGAAACGATCGAACAAATAGCCGATGTCGTGCGGCCCGGGGCTCGCCTCCGGATGCCCCTGGAAGCAGAACGCCGGCCGGTCGGTCCGCGCCAGCCCCTGGATCGAGCCGTCGAACAGCGAGACGTGCGTGACCCGCAGGTTGGCCGGCAGCGTCGCCGGATCGACCGCGAAACCGTGGTTCTGGCTGGTGATCAGGACCTGGCCGGTCTCGAGGTCCTTGACCGGATGGTTGGCGCCATGGTGGCCGAACTTCATCTTCATGGTCCGCGCGCCCGACGCGAGCCCCATGATCTGGTGGCCGAGGCAGATGCCGAACACCGGCAGCCCGCGCTCGATCAGCGTGCGAGCCGCGGCGATCGCGTAGTCGCACGGCTCCGGGTCGCCGGGGCCGTTGGCGAGGAAGATGCCGTCGGGGTCGTAGCCGAGTGCCTGCTCGGCGGTGGTCGTCGCCGGCACCACCGTCAGCTCGCAGCCGCGGTCGGCCAGCATCCGCAGGATGTTGCGCTTGACGCCGAAGTCGAATGCGACGATCCGATGGCGGCGGCTGCCGGTGTGCGCGGCGCCGTTGCGTGCGGCGCCGTTGTGCACGCCGGCAGCGCCGGCCGGCTCGTCGGCCGGATTGCGATAGCCGCTGCCGAGCGCCCAGGTCCCTTCCCGCCAGCGATACGGCGCGGCGACCGAGACGACCTTGGCGAGGTCGAGTCCGGCCAGGCCGGGAAACGCCCGTGCCTTGGCCAGGGCCGCCGCGATATCGGGCGCTTCGCCGGTCTCGGCGGCCGCGACGATGCAGCCGCTCTGCGCGCCATGCTCGCGCAGCAGCCGGGTCAGCCTGCGGGTGTCGATGCCGGCGATGCCGGGCTTGCCGGCCGCCGCCAGGTAGTCGGGCAGCGACCGCGTCGAGCGCCAGTTCGATACCGCCGCCGGCAGCGCCTTGACGATCAGTCCTTCAGCCTGGATCCGGTCGGACTCGACGTCCTCGTCGTTGACACCGGTGTTGCCGATCTGCGGATAGGTCAGTGTGACGATCTGCCGGCAGTAGCTCGGGTCGGTCAGGATCTCCTGGTAGCCGGTCATCGAGGTGTTGAACACCACCTCGCCGACCGCGAAGCCGGCAGCGCCGAACGATTCACCATGGAACACCGTGCCGTCGGCGAGCACCAGCGCCGCGCGCGGGCGGTCGCTGCCGCTCAGTGCACCCCGCAACGCACCCGGTGCGCCCGCGAATTCGGCCGCCCCTTCGGCGATCGCCGTGGGTTGGACGGAATCGATCGGGCTCTGGGCGGGCGGATTCGGCATGGTGTCGGCGGCAGGCAAAACCCTGGAATTATGCCATACCCGGGGCTCGCGTCCGAGGTGCCGCGAACCGAAATGCCGAGAACCGACCTGCCGCGAGACGGCTCTACCGCAGCGCGCCTACTGCAGCGCGGCCTTCAGCGCCGTCAGCCATTGCGCCGCCATTTTGGTCTCGCCACTGTTGTTCGGGTGGAAGTCGTCGTACCGATCGCTGTTCAAGAAGCCGGCGTTCTGATCGACGACGGTCGCGACCGAAGCCAGGCCGTCGATCGCGTTGTTCAGCGCCGTGATTTCCGCAGCACCGGGCGCACCAGACGAGAACGGGATGATCTTCGCGACCAGGGCCTTCAGATTGGCATTGCCGTTGCCGCTGACGTTGCGCAGCGCGCCGATCAGCGTGTTGATCTCGCCGGCAACCAAGCTACCGGTCTGCCCTTGCTGGGTCAGATCGTTGGTGCCGAGATGGATCAGCGCGATGTCCGGCCGGCGCTGCTGCCCCGCCAGCGTCGCCAGCACACTCGGCATCACGCCGGTGACCTGATTGGTGCACCAGCCCCAGTAGGCCTGGTGATCGATATCGAATTCCCGCAGCACGTAGGCACCGTCGTTGTCCGGTGTCGGCGGGTTGCAGGTGCCACCGTTGAGCGAAGTGCCCGACCGCGTACCGACGAAATCGATCAGCGGATTGGTCGGATCGCTGACGATCAGGTTCCACAACCGGCGGCGAAAGCTGTCCTGGTTCAGGTTGCTGCCTTCGGTGATCGAATCGCCGATCAGGATCACGCGCTTGGCGACGCCGGCTTCGAGCGGCGTGCTGTTGGCGATCGGTGCGGTGCCGCCGGCGAGCGGCGTCTCCAGCGCGTCGACGACGCTGCTGCTGGTCGCCGAGTGGAAGTTCATCGCGCGCCAGTCGGTCAGCGCGAAGTTGAGCTTGCCGTTGCCGACCTGCTGGTTGGCCGTGAAGTTCGAAGAGCCCGGTCCGCTCGCCGGCACGCTGGACCACCAGTCGGCCGCGGTATTGACCAGGTACTTGGCCGCGGCGGTGTCGTCGGCGCCGCTGTCGGCGTCCTTGACCAGCCGCGCCTGCACGGTGGTGAAGACGGCATCGACGTTGTCGACGTCCACCGTCGCCGCGGCCTCCGGATTCACCATCACCAGCGAGCGGGTGACGCCGCTTTCCGGCCAGAAGCGGACCAGCTGGCCGGTGGCGGGCTTGAACGAGACGCCGCCGGACGATTCGTAGCGCGGCGGCGCGGCGGCGACGCGGGTCGCGTAGTTGGTGGTGTACAGCTCGCCGACCACCTTCTCGCTGTACTGCACCCGCTTCCAGCTGCCGGCCTTGGTCCGGATGTAGGTCTCGAAGTTGCGCAGCTGCACGCGGGTGTTGGTCGCGGCATTGCCGGCGGCGATATAGATTTGGCCGAAGCCGCCGAGCGCCTTCGTGCCGGCCGGAGGTGTCGCCTGCGAGACGGCCGGGCCGTTCAGGAAGTAGACGTTGGCGGTCAGCTGCGGCGATGTCGCGTCATGACCACCGGTCATCGATGCCTTGACCCGTTCGATCGAGTTCGCGACCGTCACCGGCGGTGGCGGCGTGTCCGGCGGCGGACCCTCCGGCGGTGGTGGGGGCGGCGACGGCGTAGCACCGCCGCCTCCGCCGCCGCAGCCGGCGGAGATCAGGGCCAGAGCGACGGCGACGGCCGGCGCGATCACGCGAGTCTTCATCGATATATTGCTTGTGGAGGAGCCTGCCGTCCGGAGACCAGCCACCAGAGGACGAAACGCATGCGGCAAGGCGGGATGGACGGAAGTCTAGCAGTGGGCCCTGCCGTGATTGTGGGAATTGTCACTCAGCCGCACAGTCGACCGCAGCGATGCCGGCATCCGCCGCGGGGGAAATCGCCACGCCGTGATTCCGTTCACGCGATCACGGCCGCTCAGGTACCGCGCCGATCCCGCAGCGCCTGCGCGACCGTCGCGGCGTCGACATATTCGAGTTCGCCGCCGAGCGGCACCCCGCGCGCCGGCCGACTCACCGAGAGCCCTTGCGCCCGCAGCAGCTCGCCGAGGTAGTGCGCGGTCGCCTCGCCCTCCTGCGTAAAATTGGTCGCGAGGATCACCTCCCGGACCACCCCGTCGGCGACCCGCTCGCGCAGCCGCTCGAAGCCGAGCTCGTTCGGCCCGATGCCGTCGAGCGGCGACAGCCGGCCCATCAGCACGAAATAGAGCCCGTCGAACGCCCGGGTCTGCTCGATCACCAGCTGATCGGCCGGGGTCTCGACGACGCAGAGCAGCGCCGGATCACGCCGCGGCGACGCGCAGATATCGCAGAGGTCCGACTCGGTAAAGGTATTGCAGCGCCGGCACTGGCGGACCTTGTCGAGCGCTTCGGCGAGGCCGGCGGCGAGATCGTGTGCGGCGTTGCGGTCACGCTGCAGCAGGTGGAACGCGAAGCGCTGCGCGGTCTTTCCTCCGACCCCCGGCAGCGCCTTCAGCGCGCGCGTCAGGCGATCGAACGACGCCGGTGGCTTCATCGCAACCGTGGCATCAGAACGGCATCTTGAAGCCGGGCGGCAGCGGCATGCCGGCGGTCACCGACGACATCTTCTCCTGCGCGGTCTGCTCGGAACGGCGCAGCGCGTCGTTGAACGCCGCCGCCACCAGGTCCTCGAGCATATCCTTGTCGTCGGCGAGCAGGCTCGGGTCGATCGTGACGCGCTTGACGTCGTTGCGGCAGGTCATCACCACCTTGACCAGCCCGGCGCCCGACTGTCCTTCGACTTCGATCGAGGCCAGCGCCTCCTGCGCCTTCTTCATGTTGTCCTGCATCTGCTGGACCTGCTTCATCATGCCAGCGAGCTGGTTCTTCATCATCGGGGATCCCCTTCGAGCGGTTTGATTCGTGACCGGCGGTCCGGCCGTTGCGAGCGGCCGGCGGAACTGCCGTTGCGGAACTTCCGTTTCAACTGCCTGGCAGCGGCTTGATCGAGTCGGGCATGATCGTAGCGCCGAACCCGTCGATCAGCTCGCGAACGAACGGATCGCCGCGGATCGCGTCGGCCGCCTCGGCCTCGCGCTGCCGGCGCACCTCGTTCGCCTTGGCGGCCGCGGTCTCGTCGCCGGTTTCGCCGAGCTCGACGTCGAGCTTGATCGGCGTGCCGAACCAGTGCGACAGCAGATCGGTGACGCGCCCGACCAGCGCCGGCTCGAGCAACGGGCGGATCGGCACCTTGAGCCGGAAGCGGTGGCCGTCGACGCCGACCAGCTCGCTCTGCCGCAGGAATTCGCGGGCGCCGCCGGCGGCGGTGAGCCGCGCCGCGAGATCGGGCCAGTTGCCGTCGAAATCGAGCGGCGCGGCGGCAGCCGGGTCGTTGCCGGAGCGAGCGGCCGCACGGTCGGCCGCGCCGTTGCCGGCCGCGCTGCCGCTGGCGGCGGCCCCGGAAGCACCACCGGTCACACCGCCACCGGCAGCGGCGCCACCGGCGGCAACGCCGCCGGCCGCGGCACCGGCCGTACCGGCATCGGCCCGTGATCGCGCCGCTGCCGGTGCGTCGGCCCGCGCCGGCGGCTCGCGCCGCGCGGCGCCGAGCTCCCGCGCGACCGCCGCGGCGGCTGCCCGCGCCGATCCGGCCGGCGCCGCCGATCCGGTGGCGCGCGGTCCGTTGCTGGCCGCCGGTCCGCCGGCAGCCGACGATCGGGCCGCCACGGTGCCGGCGGCAGCGGGTGCGGCCTCCGCCGCCAGCGCCGCGGCGTCGGCGCGGAACGCCAGCATCCGCAGCAGCGTCATCGTGAAGCCGGTCAGCGGGTCGGGCGCGAGCGGCAGATCGCGCGCGCCATGGATCGCCACCTGGTACCAGACCTGGACGTCGGCCGCGGCGAGCCGGGCCGCCAGCGGATGCGCCGCTGCGGCGTCGCTGCCTGTGGCCTGCGTGACCGCGATCCGCTGCAGCTCACGCGCCAGGCCGAGCAGCACGTCGCCGAACGGCGCGTTCTCGACCGCCATCGCGTCGGCGAGCGCGACCACCGCGGCGGCATCGCCGTCGGCCAGCAGGCCGAGCACCTGCGGCACCACCGCATCGTCGACCGCGCCGAGCATCTCGCGGACCGTCGCCGCATCGACCTCGCCGGCGCCGAGCGCGATCGCCTGATCGAGCAGCGACTGCGCATCGCGCATGCTGCCGCCGGCCGCGCGCCCGATCAGCGCCAGCGCCGCCGGCTCGGCGGTGACCTGCTCGACCTCGAGCATCCGCGCCAGATGTCCGGCGATCGCGTCGGCGCTCATGTTGCGCAGCCCGAACTGCATGCAGCGCGACAGCACCGTGACCGGCACCTACTGCGGATCGGTGGTCGCGAGCACGAACACGACGTGCGGCGGCGGCTCCTCGAGCGTCTTCAGCATCGCGTTGAACGCGTGATTCGACAGCATATGGACTTCGTCGATCACGAACACCTTGAAGCGGCCGATGCTCGGCGCGTAGATCGCGTTCTCGAGCACGACCGTCATCTCCTCGACCTTGCGGTTCGAGGCGGCATCCATCTCGACATAGTCCGGGAACCGGCCCTGGTCGACGCCGACGCAGGCGCTGCAGGTGCCGCACGGCCGCGAGCTGACGCCGGCCGTCTCGCAGTTGAGCGCCTTGGCGAGGATCCGCGCGATCGTGGTCTTGCCGACCCCGCGCGTGCCGGTCAGCAGATAGGCGTGGTGCAGCCGCTGATTGTCGAGCGCGTAGCGCAGCGCGCGGACTACGGTGTCCTGCCCGACCAGCGCGTCGAAATCGCGCGGGCGCCACTTGCGGGCAAGGACCTGGTGAGACGGATTGGACGAGGGCGATTGCACCGTTTGTGCACCGTTTGACAGGCCCGCGCGGGCAGACAGGCGCGCGGAACTCGACGGACCGGGCCGCGCGCCGCGGCGCAACTCCGGAAGCGGAGGTGGACGAGCCCGACCCTCGGCACTTGCATTGACGGCTGTGGCTGCTTCCTTCCGGACCTGACCAGGTTCACCGCGCCGCAATGCGAGGAGGCCCGTCCACGGTCATTGTAGCAGCGGGTCGAATTCGACGCGGCCGGCCGACGCATCGACCAGCACGGTCCGGATCGCGGTCGCCGGCCGCGCGCCGGCAGCCCAGGCCGGCAGCCGCGGCAGCGCCGCGACCGCGGCTCGATAGCCGTCGAGCTGCGCGATATATCCGGCGCGCCAGCGCGGCGTCACCGACCATTTGTAGTCGATGATCCAGAGCGCATCGCCGACCCGCGCCAGCCGGTCGAGGCGCTGCAGCTGGCCGGCGGCATCGAACAACTCGAACTCGTCGCGGCCGCAGGCCGGATCGAACGCGCCGGCGAGCGCGGGCAACCCGCGCACCCGCGCCGCGAGCGCGAGCGCGCGCGCCGCGAGCGGCGCCGGCAGCCCGGCGGCCGCGATCGCCGCCGCGATCCGCTCCGGCGCGATGCCGCGCGCGGTCAGCTCGAGCGCACGATGCAGCGCGGTGCCGGCGGCCAGCCGCAGACTGTCGTCCGCATCACCGCCGGAGTCCGGATCGGTGACGCGGTCCGGAGCGACGGTGCCTGCGATCCCGGGCCCGGCGCCGGCCGCGGGCGCGACACGTTCGCCGACCGGCAGCGCGGCCAGACGCAACCCGCGCAGGCCGCCGAGTCCGCGTTCGCCGGCTGTGGCAGCGGATGCGCGGCCGGCGGCATCTGCAGCGTTCGCAGTCGCCGCGGCGCCGGCGTTCTCGGCGTTCGCAGTCGCCACGGCGTCAGCGTCCGCCGCTTCGGCCACTGCCAGCGCCGGCGCGAACCAGTCGCCCGGCGGCTCGGGCAGCCGTTCGAAGCGCGGATACCAGCTCTGCGCCGATGCCGTGGTCCGGACCGGCGCAGCGCTGACGATCAGGCCACGCCGGGCGCGCGTCGCGGCGACGTAGAGCAGGTTCCACTCCTCGACCGCGGCGAGCTCCTCGTCGCGCGCATCGACGCGCTGCGACAGAAAACCGGCGTGATCGCGATCGAGCCGGAACCAGGTTTCGCGCGGACGCTCGAGGTCGGGAGGCCAGTCGATCGCAAAGCGCGCATTCGAGCCCCGGCGCACCGCGGCGGTATCGGCGATCACGATCAGGTCGGCCTCGAGCCCCTTGGCGCCGTGCACCGTCATCAGCCGGACCGCGTCGTGCTCGATCGGGCGGCCTTCATCGGGCGCGTCCCTGTCGTCGAGCCGGTCGAGCGCGCCGACGTGCTGCAGGAAGCTCGGCAGGCCCGGATAGCGGCCGGCATCGTGATCGAGCGCGAGGCCGATCAGCGCCTGCAGGTTGGCCGCGACGATCTGCCGCTCGGCCGGATCGACGCTGCGGGCGTAGCCGGCGTCGGCATCGACCTCGGCGACCACCGAGTCGAGGAAGTCGTGGACCGGCAGCCGGTGCGCGCGGTCGATCCACGACCGTAATCGCGCGTCGGCGTGGATCAGTGCGGCGCCGTCCAGCGCATCACTGTCGATCGCGTCGCTGTCGATCGCGTCGCTGTCGATCGCATCGCTGCCGATCACGTTGCTGTCGATCACGTTGCTGTCGATCACGTCGCCGGCGAGCGCATCGCCGGCGAGCGCGTCGGCGGGCCCCGCTGCGCCGGCGGCGACAGCGGCCCGGGCAGCGGCGCGCGCCGCCCGTGCCAACCGGGCCAGCAGCGTTTCGCGTCGCCGCCCCTCGCCGGCCGGTGCCCGGGCAAGCGCCAGCGCACCGATCGCCGCGGCCGGCAGGCCGAGCAGCGGCGAGCGCAGCACCTGCGCCAGCGCCAGGTCGTTCTCGGGATCGCGCGCGACCCGCAGCAGCGCGATCAGATCGGTCGCTTCCAGCGCGTCGAGCAGCCCGCCCTTGCGGTCCGAGACCACCGGAATGCCGATGCTGCGCAACGCCCGCTCGTATTCGGCGAAGCCGGTGCGGCCGCGCGCCAGCACGATGACCTCGCGATACGGCACCGGCTCGCCGCCGTCGGCGGCGAGCGCACGGCGCGCGGCCTCGATCGCGGCGCCGATCGCGAGCCCTTCGTCGCGATGCCGATTCTCCTCGTCGCCGCGCAGGCTCTGCAGCCAGTCGAACGCGTCGGCGGTCGGATGGACGCTGCGGGTCTCGATCGGCAGCCGCCATGCCAGCGCCGGACCGGCACAGCGCGCCAGCGTCGCCTGGCGGCGGAAGTGCGGCATGCTGCCGTCGAGGCAATCGTTGAGCGCGGCGGTGATCCCGCTGGCGTTGCGACGGGTGGTCGCGGTGGTCAGCAGCGTCGCGCCGAACGCCTGCCGCAGCAATTCGCAGGCCGCGCCGAACACCCGCGACTCGGCGCGACGGAAACGATAGATCGCCTGCTTCGGGTCGCCGACCACGAACACGCTCGGCTGCACGCCGGCGCCGGCATAGCCGGCGAGCCAGTCGCGGATCACCGACCATTGCAGCGAACTGGTGTCCTGGAACTCGTCGAACAGCAGGTGGCGATAGCGCCGGTCGAGCCGGCTCTGCAGATAAGCCGCCAGCGACGCGTCGCGCAGCAGCCGTGCCGCGATCGCCTCGAGGTCGACGAAGTCGAGCACCCCGCGCGCCCGCTTGTGCGCCTGGTACGCGCAGGCGAAGCTGACCGCGCACTGCATCAGGTCGCGATTCAGCGGCAGCGTGACGGCGCGGTCGGCGACCAGGCCGGCCAGCCGCGCGACCCGCGCATGCAGCGCCTCCCAGCCGGCCTGCAATGCGTCGGCACCGCCGGCCGCGGCCACCGCCGCCGCGAACTCGGCGGCGGCGCCACCCGGCGCCCGGGCGCTCGCCGATCGCCACCGCACCTTGCGCGGCTCGCCGCCCTTGGTCGCGATCGTCTCGCGCAACCGCTGCCACCAGCCGTGCCAGTCATCGGCGTCGCCGCCGAGGCCGGCGGCCCCCGCCAGCGCGGCGGCGAACGACGCGGCGAAGCCGGTCTCGACCGAAGTCGACGCCAGCCCCAGCAGCGCGGCCAGCCGGCGCAGTTCGCCGGCGATACCGCTGGCGTCGAGCAGGCGCGGGACCGCCTCGGCGTCGATCACCGCGTCCGGCAGAGCCCGCAGTGCCGGCACCTCGGCGCGGACCGCATCGGCCCAGAGACGGCGCTGCGCCGCATGCGCCGCCAGCGCGAGCCCGAGCGCAGCCGGTTCGTCAGCGAAGTCGGCGGCGCCGGCGGATCCGGCGCGGCCGGCGGCATCGCCGCCGCTGCCAGCGAGCGACGCGATCCATTCGGTCCGCTGTCCGACGAACGAGCGGATCAGCGACTGGACGTTGAACGCGCCGAGACCGCGCACCGCCCGATCGAACGCCGCCGCGAGCAACGCCCGTTCCTCGTCGCCGAGCCGGTCGAGCCAGAGCAGCCACGCCTCGTCGAGCAGTTCGGTCTCGCGCTCGGCCAGTTCCAGCACCGGCTCGGTGCCGCCGAGCCGCTGGCCGCGCCGCGCCAGCTGCCAGAACCAGCGATGGAAGGTCGTCACGTCGAGACCGCGGCGATCGGTCAGGATCCGCTCGTAGAGGCCGCGCGCATCGTCGAGCCGGGCGGCCGCGGCATGGCCGAGCGCGAGATCGTCGCGCAGGATCGCGAGCGCCTGGTCGGCCGGCGCGAATGCCAGCTGCCGCAGCAGGCGGCGGACGCGGACCTGCATCTCCTGCGCCGCGGCGCGGGTGAAGGTGATCGCCAGGATCGAATCCGGCGGCGCGCCGTCGAGCAGGCAGCGGACGATCCGGCGGACCAGCAGCGTCGTCTTGCCGCTGCCGGCGCAGGCATCGACGGCGACGCTGCGCGCCGGATCGATCGCGCGGGCAGCGAAGCGAAGCTCGTCGACCGGCACGCCGTCGCACAGGAAGATCGGCGCACCTTCGGGCGGCCGTGCGCTTGGGCTCATCGCTGGGCTCCCTGCCGAGGGCGCCGCCGGGCGACAGCGGCCGGGGCGGGGTGGGTGCGTGGCCGGGCGGAGGGGGCGGTCGGCGCTGCGCGCCCCCTCCGCCCGCCGACCGACCCCAGGCCAGCCCCAGTCGCCGTTGCCCCCCCAGCCGTTGTCCAGCTCACGCGCCGCTGCCGCTGGTCAGTTCCGCCGCGCGCTCGTGCCAGTGGCCCTGCCGGCACACGCCACGCGCGGCGCAGCGCTCGCAATGGCCGCCGAGCGCCCGCAGCGGCTCGCCGTCGCCGAGCCGCGCCAGCGCATCGCCGAGCCGTTCACGCCAGGCCGGCAGCCCGGACTGCGGCGCGGGCGTCAGCGCAACCAGCGCGAGACTGCGACGATGGATCTGCAGGTAGACCGCGTCGCCGGCGCCGACCGACCAGCTGTAGAGCATCAGCTGCGCGGCCCGATCCGGATCCTTGGCGAGTCGCTTGACGTCGTCGGGCGCGCGCAGCTTGTAATCGACGATGCGCAGCGCGTCGTCGCGGCGGTCGAGACGGTCGTAGATGCCGTGGATCAGCAGGGTCCGCTGCGCCGGCGCGGCCCCGGCACGGTAGCCGACCACCAGTTCGACCGGCTGCTCGGCAGCGACGAAGCGCCAGCCGTCGCGATGGTCCTCGCGAAAACGGGCGACATAGGCCGGCAGCTGGCCGAGCCATTCACGCAGTTCGACCAGTCGGCCTGCCCGTAGCGCCGGAGCCGCGACGACCGCGCGGTCGGTCAGCTCGGCGAGCAGCTCGACCAGTGCGTCGTCGCTGTGCGGGTTCGGATCGGGCACCTGCTCATGGAACCGGCGCAGCACGTCGTGCACCAGGATGCCGAGCTCGCGACGCGCCGGCGCCTCCGAAGGATCCTCGAACTCCGACAGGCGCCAGACGTCACGGACCAGGAATTCGAACGGACAGCCGATCAGGCGCTCGATCGCGCCGACCGGCAGCGTCGCCGGCAGCGCGCCGATCGCGGCGGCCGGCCGCGGCATCGGCCAGCGGTCGGCGTCGGCTGCGCCGGATCCGGCGCCCCCTGGAGCCGACGATACGGCGGCAGTCGTCGACGCGGTGTCGAGCTCGCGCCATGGCAGCCGGCTGTGCAGCTGCTCGAGCTCGAAGCCGGCGACCGCCGCCAGCCGCTCCACCAGCGGGCTCGGCAGACTGCCGTCGCTCGGCGTCGTGCTGCAGGTGAACGCCGCGCTGGCGGTGCCGGCCAGCAGCCAGGCGAGCGCCAGCGTCTGCTCGAAGCGCAGCTGCTCGACCGGCGGCAGTCCGAGCAGCGGCAGCATCGGCTCGGAGACCCCGGGCGGGGGCGCCGGCGCGGCCGGCAGGCGACCGTCATTGGCACCGAGCAGCAGCACCGCGTCGTGCCGTTCGGCCAGGGCGGCTTCGAGTCCGATCATCGTCACCGGGCTGACGATGCCCGCGTCGTGAAAGCGGCGCCGCTCGAAGGCCATGCCGAGCAACGCGCGAAACGGCTCGAGCCGGCAGGCGGCGTTCGCCTGCGGCGGCAACGCCTCGAGCAGCGCCAGCACCTGCCGTCCGGCTTCGTCGGCGCGCAGCGCGGCATCGGTACCGAGCAGCGTCAGCACCGCAGCGAGCGCATCGCGCTGCTCCCGCAGCGTCGTCGCCGCGCGTTGCCGCAGCGCGAGCCGGGTCAGTTCCCGGTCGAGTGCGCCGGCGTCGCCGGCCACCGGGGCCGCTGCCGCCCGCGGGTCGCGGTCACGGCCCTGACGCCGGATCGCCGCCGCCAGCGGCGCCGCCGCCGGATGCGCGGTGAACGCCGAATCGAGCAGCGTCGTCGCGGCGTTGGCCGCGGCCAGGCCGCGGCGCTCGCCATCGACCAGGGCGCGACAGTAGTCCAGCCACGCCATCGGCCACGACGCGGCCACCGTCGTCGACAGCGCCCAGCCCTCGCGATCGTCGATCAGGATCGCGCTGCGCTCGAGCAGCGCCCGCACCCGCCGCGCCAGCCAGCGGTCGAACACGACGATCGCGACGTGGCGCCGGCCTTCGGCCAGCACACGATGGACCCACTGCGCCGCCAGCTGCGCCTCGTCCTCCCGGCTGCGGGCATGCATGATCATCGCCGCGACACGCGGCCGGTCCGCCGCCGCCAGCGCCCGCGCGCCGATCGGCGCGCAAGCGGTGCCGCTGCCCGCGATCTCGGGCCAGGCCGCCGCCACGATCCGGCCGCCCTCGCCCCACTGCGCGGCGCCGGCCGGATGCAGGTCGACGATCGGCAGCGCCGGCGTGGCACGGCGCATCGCGAGCAGCACGCGGTCACCGACCGTCGCGACCGCGCCGTCATCGTGCTGCAGCGCTCGCAATCCGACGCGGACCACCAGCGCCCCGGCCGCGCGCCAGTCGTTCAACAGCGTCCGCCAGCGCAGCGCGGCGATCCGCACCGGGTCATCGGGCTCGGCGATCGCGCTGGCAGCAGCCACCAGCAGCCGGCGGTCGGCCGGTGCGAAGCCGTCCGCGAGCGGCGCCAGCAGATGCTCGAGCGCGGCCTGAAACGACGCCGCATCGCTTAGCAGCGGCTCGCCGACGGCGCCGGCACCGAGCCAGTCGACGGCACGCGCCACTTCGATCGTATCGATCAGTTCCAGCAGCACGCGGGCCCGCTCGAAGCGGCCGGCCCAGCCGTCGTCGGCCGGCAGCGCGCCGCCGAGCCGATCGAGCCGTTCGGCGAGCGCGAGCAGCCGGGTGAATCGCGAGCGGACCAGCCGGCCGGGGTCGGCGGCCTCGGCATGACCATCGAGCGCGGCGATCGCCGGCGGGATCCAAGCGGCCGCACCGGCGGCGAGCCGCTCGCGCAATGCCCGCTTGAGCGGCACGGCCATCGCAGCCGAGGGCACGACGATGACGCAACGCTCGATGGTTGCCGACGGCCAATCGGCGATTGCCGCGGCGGCGCTCTCCAGCAGCGCGCCGGGCGCGCGTCCAGCCTCCGTCAGTCGACCCGACGCCGGCCCGCCGACCATGGGGAAAGCGTGGGCATCGAGCGACATGCTGTGATATTTTAGCGGCCCAGGAGATCCTCACATCATGGGCATCAAGCAAGTTTCCTCCGACTCGTTCGAATCCGACGTGCTGAAGGCGAATGCCCCGGTGCTGGTCGACTACTGGGCGGAATGGTGCGGACCTTGCAAGATGATCGCGCCGATCCTCGACGAGGTCTCGCGCGACTATGCCGACAAGCTCAATGTCGCCAAGGTCAACGTCGACGAGAACCAGGAGATCGCCTCGAAATACGGCATCCGCGGCATCCCGACGCTGATGCTGTTCCGCAATGGCGCGGTGGTCGCGACCAAGGTCGGCGCGATGTCCAAGAGCCAGCTGACCGCGTTCCTCGACAGCAACCTCTGATCTCGCCGGCCGCCGGGGCCGGGCTCGCTGCCCGGCGCCGCGCCCCGGCCGCAGCGGCCGGGCTTTACGCATTTGCAGCGATCGTCTTTGCGCATTCGCAGCGATCGTAGTAAAGTATCGAACCATTCCCTGAGCCGTCCGCGCGCCGCGCGGTTCGCGCCAACCGGCGCGGTCCGCCGCTCGTGCGACGGTGTGGCCGAAAGCGTTCCGCCGAACCGCGCCTCGCCAGCGATCGCGGCCCGGTGCGCCGGTCCGACACTCCGGCTTCACCCGTTTGCCCGCCGCTGGCGGACGCGAGGCGTGCCGGCAGCAACCGGTGCAGCGCCCCCGCCCGTCCAGCAGCAGCGCCGAGCCTCCGGGCCGGCCAGTGCCACCAGCCACCACCCGTCCGCGATCCGCCCCGCCCTTCCCCGCAACTACCCCGGCATTCGTCAAATGTACCTGTCCGAGCTGAAGGCTCTGCACATCTCGCAACTGATCGAGATGGCAATCGCCCTGGAAATCGAAGGCGCCAACCGCCTGCGCAAGCAGGAGCTGATGTTCGCGATCCTGAAGCGCAAGGCCAAGGCCGGCGACCAGATCTTCGGTGACGGCGTGCTGGAAGTCCTGCCCGACGGCTTCGGCTTCCTGCGCACACCCGAAACCTCGTACCTGGCGAGCCCGGACGACATCTACATCTCGCCATCGCAGATCCGCCGTTTCAACCTGCACACCGGCGACTCGATCGAAGGCGAGGTGCGCACGCCGAAGGACGGCGAGCGCTACTTCGCCCTGGTCAAGGTCGACAAGATCAACGGCGAGGCGCCGGAGAACACCAAGCACAAGATCCTGTTCGAGAACCTGATCCCGCTGCATCCGAACAAGGTGCTCGGGCTCGAACGCGACATCAAGAGCGACGAGAACATCACCGGCCGGATCATCGACATCATCGCGCCGATCGGTCGCGGCCAGCGCGGCCTGATCGTCGCGCCGCCGAAGAGCGGCAAGACCGTGATGCTGCAGCACATCGCCCATGCGATCACCGCCAATCATCCCGATTCGGTGGTGATCGTGCTGCTGATCGACGAACGGCCCGAGGAAGTCACCGAGATGCAGCGGTCGATCCGCGGCGAGGTGGTCTCGTCGACGTTCGACGAGCCGGCCACCCGCCACGTGCAGGTCGCCGAGATGGTGATCGAGAAGGCCAAGCGGCTGGTCGAGCACAAGAAGGACGTGATCATCCTGCTCGACTCGATCACCCGGCTCGCGCGCGCCTACAACGCGGTGGTGCCGGCCTCCGGCAAGGTGCTGACCGGCGGTGTCGACGCCAATGCGCTGCAGCGGCCCAAGCGCTTCTTCGGCGCGGCCCGCAACATCGAGGAAGGCGGCTCGCTGACGATCCTCGCGACCGCGCTGATCGACACCGGCAGCCGGATGGACGAGGTGATCTACGAGGAGTTCAAGGGCACCGGCAACATGGAGATCCATCTGAACCGCCGGATGATGGAGAAGCGCGTCTACCCCGCGATCGACATCAACCGTTCGGGCACGCGCCGCGAGGAGCTGCTGCTGAAGCCGGAGATCCTGCAGAAGGTCTGGATCCTGCGCCGCCTGCTGCACGATATGGACGAGCTGCAGGCGATGGAATTCCTGCTCGACAAGATGAAGCAGACGAAGAACAACGGCGAGTTCTTCGACATGATGCGCAAGGGCAGCTGATCAGAGCTGCGCGATGAATGCTTCGCTGCGCCCGATCGACGCGGTCGTTCCGCTCGCCGCGCTGGCGATCGCTATCGCGATCCGGATGCTGGTGATCCAGCCGGCCGCTGTCGGCCAGGCCTGCGACGTCGCCCCCTGGGACGGCTGGTGCGCGGCGCGGACCGCGCTGGTGCTGTCGTTCCGCTACCAGGAGTTCGGCTGGTTCGCGCTCGCCGTCGGCGTGCTCGCCACCTGGCTGCGGCGCCGCTGGCTCGGTCATGCGGCGCTGGCGCTCGGCCTGGCCGGGCTGGTGCTCTATTCGTACGAACCGGCGGTCGTCGCCGCACTACTCGGCGCGCTGGTCGTGGCCAGGCCGCGCGCTGTCGGCTGACGCGTTCCGATAGCCATCAAGCGGTCGCGCCCGTGCGGTCGGATGTCCGCAGCGAAAGCGAGCCAGCGGCATCGCGACCCTGACGGGAGCTTCGCCTGCAACCTCCCTCTCACCAACGGCGAGCGACTGTCACGTTGCGGCGGGGCGGCGCGGGCCGGGTGTGCGGGGCGGAGGGCTTGCCTGCCGGCCCTGCGGGGACGGGCGACCGTCCGCGTCAGGCCCCCGCACGGTTCACGTTGCGCAGATCGGTCACCACGGTCGGCTCGCCGCGCCAGAACCGGAAGCCGGTCGCGAAGCCGGCGAGCAGGATCATCTGGAGGCCGAACACCAGCGCCTGCGTGTTCGACAGCCGCTCCATCGGCAGGAACGCGATCGAGCCGATCAACGTGATGGTCGCCAGCAGCGCTTCCTCGACGCCGAAGCGGTCACCGCGGATGCCGGCGGCACGGGCCAGCATCAGCGCCATCAGCGCCGGCGCGAACAGCGGCCACGGAAAGCCGCGGTAGCGCGCGTCGAACACCAGCAGCAACGTCATCGCCGCGGCGCCGAACAGGAACGCGAAGCGCAGCAACCCGAGCCAGTCGAACTTGGTCAGCGCCGTGATACCGCGGCCGGCACCCGGCCCGTGGCCGCGGAAATGGCCGACGACGTCGACCAACGGTGGAATGTACGGCTCGGCGATCGCCGCGCTGGCGCTGCCCCAGCGCTGCGCCGGACGGTGAAACCCGGCCTTCAGCACCGCCCGCGCCGCCGCCAGCGCGAACACCGGGAACAGCACCGCCAGCACGGTGAAGAACAACGTCGCGGTCCACTCGTCGAAGGTCCGGTTCCAGACCATCATGTAATGCCATTGCGCGGTCGCGAAGCCGCCGGTGGCGGCGCCGGTGACTGCGGCGGTCGCGAGCAGGCCCGGCGACAGCCGCCGCCGCAGCGCCAGCGCGCCGAACAGCAGCGCACCGATACCGGCGCCATAGAGGCCGCGCCGCCAGCCCGGATCTTCCTCGACCGGACCGGTCGCCGGGAACTTGGCGCGGCCGTCGCTGTCGAACAGCCCCCAGTTGCCGCCCATCGCGCCTTCCATCCGGCGCTTCCAAGGCTGGTCGAACGCCTCGATGAAGTTGTAGCGGAAGCCGTGCTCGGCCGCCGCGACGCTGAAGTGGCGGAAGAAGCGCGCCTGGTTGACCCGGCTCGCGACCGCCGCGCGGCGCGGCCGGCCGGCGCTCGGCCAGCCGGTCTCGCCGATCAGGATCTCCTTGCCTTCGAACAGCTTGCGCATCGATTCGGCGGTCGCGACGATATGGTCGATCGCCGCGTCGATGCCGACCGGTTCGTCCTCCCAGTACGGCAGGATATGGATCGTCACGAACGAGACGTGCCGCGCGAGCGTCTTATGTTCGCTCCAGAACTCCCAGACGTCGGCATAGGTGACCGGGACGCCGGCGCCGCTGCGGGCGCGGTCGATGTATTCCGCCAGCACCGGCTCCGACAGCTCCCGCCGCAGCAGCACCTCGTTGCCGACTACCAGCGCGCTGACGGTATCCGGGTATTCGCGCGCCAGCGCGATCGCCTTCTGCAGCTCGAGCTCGTTCTCGGCCCGGTCGCGGCCGAGCCAGACGCCGAGCAGCACCTTCATGCCGAGCGAACGGGCGAGCCGCGGTACCGCGTCCAGCCCCTGCTGCACCGAGTACGTGCGGACGCACCGGGTACGCGCCGACAGCAGCTTCAGGTCCTCGGCGAGCCGCGCCTCGCCGACCCGGGTGCCGGCGATGAACGGCGACTCGCCTGGCTTGCGGAACGGCGCATACGACAGGCACTGGACGGTCTGTGCCGCCGCCTCGCCGATCGCCACCGGCTGCCCCTGCCGCAGCCAGTAGCCGATCACCGCCGCCGCGAACAGCGTGGCGACGATCAGCAGCATGACCGGACGGAACGACTGCGACGAGGAGCTGACTGGCATGACTCTGGGACCTGGAATCGACGGCGCGACGGATTAGAGAATGAATGCGGCAGCCGGTGCAAACGGCTGCTCACAATTCACTTCAGAGCATTCACATGAAGTTTCACACGTATGCACGCGAGTCGTACACCGGGCCGATCCCCTAGGCGTTAACACCGACAGACAAGCTGTCTAGAATCGGTTTACCGCGAATTCCCGTTCACGGTTCGCCTCCGCAGCAGCCTCGCGGGCATGACGAATGCCAGTGCTCTGCTGATTCCGACAGTGAGTAGAAATTTCGGCCGATCGGAAACGATCGGCCGAGATCGTTTATGGGCCCCGATTTGTTGCGCTCTTTTGCGGCGACGTAAGTCCAAGTTCCAGTGCGGCGCCATCGTTCGAGTTGATCGTTCGCGTTCCCTGTCCCAGTTCCCTGTCCCAGTTCCCTGTCCCAGTTCCCTGTCCCAGTTCCCTGTCCCATTCACGTTCCCCTCCCCCAGGCGATTCGCAGGACCTTACGGCATGGCTATAGACTCCTCTCGTGACGGTATCGCAGACGACGGGCGCCCTCGGCTCGCCCGCCCGGCGGAGGCCACGCTCGGCAGCCGCCTGATCGCGGCCGCGACCGCCGCGCTGCTCGCCGGCGGACTGGCAGTCGGTAACTTCTTCGCCTGGGACAAGGCGAACCCGACCGTCGATGCGCCGGCGTTCTACGGTCAGATCAACGGCCTCGCCTACAACGCGTCGCGCCGCTGGGACAACCCGCTCGAAGGCCGGTTCCCGGATGACGCGTCGATCGGCGCCGACATGCAGACGCTCGCGAAATACACGCGCCGCATCCGCACCTACAGCAGCAGCGACCTGGCACAGATCCCGGCGCTCGCCGAAACCCAGGGGCTGAACGTCACGGCCGGCGTCTGGGTCGATGGCCGCGAAGAGTACAGCCAGAAGGAGATCGCGGCGATCGAGCAGTCGGTCCGCGACAACAGCAGCATCGAACGCGTGATCGTCGGCAACGAGCAGATCCTGCATGCCGGGCTGACGCCGGCCGATCTGATCCTGAAGATCCGCGAGGTCAAGCGGCGGGTCCGCAAGCCGGTGTCGACCGCCGAGCCTTGGCACGTCTGGATGCGCTATCCGGAGCTCGCCGCCAACGTCGACTTCATCACGATCCACCTGCTGCCGTACTGGGAAGGTCTGCCGGTGCAGGCGGCGCTGGACTATACGTTCGAGCGGCTGCAGCAGGTCCAGCAGCGCTTCCCGAAGAAGAAGATCGTCGTCGGCGAGGTCGGCTGGCCCAGCCAGGGCGACCGCCGCGGCGTCTCGACCGCGACGCCGGCGCATCAGGCGCAGTTCATCCGCGGCTTCCTGGTCCGGGCTCAGGCGATGAAGCTCGACTACTTCCTGATGGAAGGAGTCGACCAGCCGTGGAAGATCGCGCTGGAAGGCCGTGCCGGCCCGTACTGGGGCTTCCTCGATGCCGAGCGCCAGCCGAAGTACAACCTGTGGGGCCCGATCGAGACCGACGCCGCCTGGCGCACCAAGGCGGCCGCCGCCTCGGCGCTCGGCGCGGTGGCGCTGTTCTGGTTCATGCTGACCTTCAGCCGGATGCGGCTCGCCAGCCGGATCGCCTTCGGCGTCGCGCTGCAGGCGGTGATCTCGCTGCTGGTCTGGCTGATGGCGATCCCGTTCGACTACTACCTGCGGCCGCTCGACTGGATCTTCGTCGCGATCCTGGTGCCGTCGCTGCTCGCGATGTCGGCGATCCTGCTGGCCAACTTCTTCGAATTCGTCGAGATGTTCTGGCCGGGCAACCTGAAGCGGACCTTCGGCCGCAAGCCGTTGCCGGCCGGCGCGCCGGAGCCGCGGGTCTCGATCCACCTCGCCTGCTGCAACGAGCAGCCGGAAATGGTGATCGCGACCATCAAGAGCCTGGCCAACCTCGATTACCGCAACTACGAAGTCCTGGTGATCGACAACAACACCCGGGACGAGCGGCTGTGGCGGCCGGTCGAGGCCTACGTCGCCACGCTCGGCGAGAACTTCAAGTTCTTCCATCTGCCGAAGTGGCCGGGCTACAAGGCCGGCGCGCTGAACTTCGCGTTGACCCACACGGATCCGAACGCCGAGATCATCGGCGTGGTCGATGCCGACTACGTCGTGGTCAGCCGCTGGCTCAAGGACCTGGTCGCGCACTTCGCCGATCCGAAGACCGCGATCGTCCAGTGCCCGCAGGCGCACCGCACCTGGAGCCGTCAGCTGTTCCGCCGGATGATGAGCTTCGAGTACGACGGCTTCTTCCGGATCGGCATGCATCACCGCAACGAGCGCAACGCGATCATCCAGCACGGCACGATGACGCTGATCCGCGCCGACGCGCTGAAGTCGCACGGCAACTGGTCGGAATGGTGTATCTGTGAAGACGCCGAGCTCGGCCTGCGGCTGATGGACGCCGGCTACCAGACGCTCTACGTCGACGCAGTGATGGGCCGCGGCCTGACGCCGGATTCGTTCCACGCGTTCAAGAAGCAGCGCAAGCGCTGGGCGCAGGGCGCGATGCAGATCCTCAAGGGTCACGGCAGGACGCTGTTCGGCAACAGCAACGTCGATGCCGGCCAGCGCTACCACTTCCTCGCCGGCTGGTTCTCCTGGATCGGCGACGCGCTGCACCTGGTATTCGCGTTCGGCGCGATCGCCTGGACCATCGGCATCGTCGCCGCACCGCACCTGTTCAGCCTGCCGATCCTGCTGTTCATGGTGCCGCTGATCGTGTTCTTCATCTGCAAGGCGCTGATGGGCCCGCTGCTGTACCTGCGGCGCGTCCGTTGCGGGCTGCCCGACGTATTCGGCTCGGCGCTCGCCGGCATGGCGCTGTCGCACGGCATCGCCCAGGGCGTGTTCGCCGGCCTCTGGCACAGGACGGCGGTGTTCGAGATCACCGAGAAAGGCGCCGGCAACGGCGCCGCCAGCTCTGCCGGCGCAAACGCCGGCTCGGCCGGTGCCGCGATCGCGGCCGTACCGGCGCTGGCCGGCACGGCTGCCGCGGCAGACGCGGCAGACGCGGTCGCCGTCTCGGCCGAGGTCGGTGCCGCCGCCGCGTCGCCGGCCTCGGCCGCCAGCAAGCGTCCGGCCGGGCCGCCGTGGGCCGGTGTCCGCGAGGAGGCGCTGTTGCTGACCGGCCTGTTGCTCGCGTTCGCGGCGATGTGGCTGACCCGCCAGCCGAACCACATCGAGTCGGCGATGTGGATGACCATCCTGCTGCTGCAGGCGGTGCCGTACCTGGCCGCGGTCGTCTGCGCCGGGTTGTCGGCGCTGCCGGAATTCAAGGCGCTGCCGCGGCTGCGCAACCGGCCACTGTTGGCACCGACGGCGCATCTGCGGGCCGCCGGCCGCGGCTTCGGCGGCTTTCCCGGCGGTACCGACCCGGTCGGCGGCGTCGTGGCGGCCAACTCGATTTCGTCGCGGATCTGACGAATGGCGGGGCCAGTGCGTGACTTGGCGATCGCCCCGCCGCACCTTATAATGATAGGTTAGCTTTTCGCAGCGACCGACATGAAAGAAGGCATCCACCCCGCATACCGCGAAGTCGTGTTCCAGGACATGGCCAGCGGCTTCAAGTTCATCACCCGCTCGACGGTCAGCAGCCGCGAGACGATCAAGATGGACGACGGCAAGGAATATCCGCTGGTCAAGCTCGACGTGACCTCGGAATCGCACCCGTTCTACACCGGGGCGCAGCAGCGCGTCATCGAAACCGGCCGGGTCGAGAAGTTCCGCCAGAAATTCGCGCGCGGCGGCAAGACCGCCGCCTGAGCGGCGCGCCGCGCTGCGCGCCGCGGCCGCCATCCCCGGATGCCGTCCTGACCGCGGATGCGGCCCTATCTCGTCACATCGTTCGACGCCGGCCGTCTGCCGCGCTGGATTCCGGTCCTGTTCTGCGCTGTCTACGCGGTCGCCGGCCTGTTCGGCCGTGACCCGTGGCGGACCGACGATGCCGCCGGGTTCGGCATCGCGCTCACGATGGCGACCGGATCCGCGGTCGACTGGCTGGTGCCGAACGTCCATGGCGCGCTCGCGCCGGAAGGCGGCCCGCTACCGTTCTGGCTCGGCGCGATCGGCATCCGGATCGCCGGCGGCATCAGCGGCCTGCTCGGCCTCGGCGCCGGCCCGCTCGAGGCCGGCTCGCTCGCCGCGATTCCGGCCGACCTGGCATTGCGTATCGTCGCCGCGCTCGGCCTCGCCACCGCGCTGACACTGACCTGGTACGCCGCTTACGGCTTCGGCAGCCGGCCCGAGATCCAGCCCGACGATCCGTTCGGTGCCGCCGCCAGCCGCAAGGATTTCGGCCGCGCGATCGCCGATGCAACGCTGCTCGCGCTGCTCGCCTGCTTCGGACTGCTGGCGCGGGTCCATGAAACCACCGTCAACGCTGCCCAGGTCACCTGGATCGCGCTCTACCTGTTCGGCCTCGGCCAGACGCTGCGGCGGCCGCGGATCGGCGCGCTGCTGGTCGGCCTCGCGATCGCCGCGACCGCGCTGACCCGCGGGCTGCCGCTGGCGGCGGTGCTCGCGCTCGCCACCCTGGTGCTGAGTGTCGCGGTGCTGCCGTATCGACTGATCGCCGGCTGGTTCACCGCGATCTGGCTACCGGTGGCGCTGGCCGCCGGCCTCTCGTGGCCGCTGCTGCTGGCGCACCTCAGCGAGCCCGGCGCGGTATTGATGGCGATCGGCGACGGCGGCGCCACCGCCACCACCCGCGGCGTCGCGCCGGCCGCGTCGGCGCAGATCGCTCAGTTCCTGTCGCAGTGGCTGGCGTGGAACCGCGGCCAGCTGGCCGGGCCGACGCTCGAGTCGCTCGGCTACTACGCCGAGACGCTCGCCTGGTTCTTCTGGCCGCTCTGGCCGTTCATGCTGTGGGCGCTGTGGCGCTGGCGCGGCAGCCGGCGCGAAGCGCCGCTCGCGGTGCCGGCGGTGCTGGTGCTGCTGATCGGCGCGCTGGCGCTGTTCGACCCGACCGGCTCGGAGGCAGCGCTGCTGCCGCTGGTGCTGCCGATGGCGATGCTGACCGCGCTGGCGCTGCCGACGATCCGCCGCGGCCTGGTCAGCGTCATCGACTGGTTCTCGGTGATGACCTTCTCGGTGGTCGGCCTGGCGATCTGGGCCTACTGGATCGCCTTCATGACCGGCTACCCGCCGCGGATGGCGCAGAAGGCACAGGAGGCGGTGCCCGGCTTCGTCGCGTCGCTGTCGCCGGTCGAACTGCTGCTCGGGATCGTCGCGACCACGGCCTGGATCGCGCTGGTCGCCTGGCGGATCTCGCGCCAGCCGCGGCCGTTCTGGCGGCCGGTCGCGCTCGCCTCCGGCGGCATGGTGCTGACCTGGCTGCTGCTGATGACACTGTGGCTACCGGCCGGAAACTTTCGCAAGAGCTACCGCGATGTCGCCGGGCCGGCGCGGGCGCTGTTCGCCGCCGAACCCGACGCCTGCGTCGCAGCCGACGGCCTCGATCGCGGCCAGCGCGCGCTGTTCGCCTATTACGCGCGGGCACGCTTCATCCGGCTGCCGCGACTCGACGACGACGCTGCCGCACCGGCTGGCCCGGGCACGGGTACCGCAGCGCCCCCCTGCCGCTGGCTGCTGGTTTCGGACCGCGAATCGCGGCCGCACGACATCCAGCAGCTCGCCGCGCAGACGGTGCCGCCCGATCGCTGGATGCTGGTCTGGCACGGCCAGCGCCGCGTCAACCGCGGCGAACGGCTGTTCCTCTACGCGCGCGACGAGCCGGCGATGAAATTGTCGCGGTAGTAGCGCAGCTCCTCGATCGATTCGAGGATGTCGGCGAGCGCGGTATGGGCGCTGCGCTTGGCGAAGCCCCTGGCGACCGCTGGAGACCAGCGCCGGCACAGTTCCTTGATGGTGCTGACGTCGAGATTGCGGTAGTGGAACCAGGCTTCGAGCTCGGGCATGTAGCGCGCCATGAAGCGACGGTCCTGGCAGATCGAGTTGCCGCACATCGGCGACTTGCCGGCCGGCACCCAGTCGCGCAGGAAGTCGATCAGCTGGGTCTGCGCCTGCGCCTCGGTGAGCCGCGAGCGGCGGACCCGCTCGGTCAGGCCGGAGCGGCCGTGGGTCGCGGTGTTCCACGGGTCCATCGCGTCGAGCACCGCGTCAGGCTGATGAATCACCAGCACCGGGCCCTCGGCGAGCAGGTTCAGCGCGCTGTCGGTAATGACGATGGCGACCTCGATGATCCGGTCGAGCTCCGGTTTGAGCCCGGTCATTTCCATGTCGACCCAGATCAGGCAGGTCTCGTCCGGAACTTCCGGTGGCGTCGCGGCGGCCGTTGCCGATGCGGCCGCTCCGGCCGGCGAGTCGTCGTCGGGGTCGTCGGCCGCGGGTCTATCGATGTCCATGATTTAATTATCACATGCAGGCTACCTCGCTCGCTGCCCTCTTCGTCGCGTTCCTGATCGTGTCGGTCGCGCTGCGGCTATGGCTCGCAACCCGGCAGATCCGCCATGTCGCGCGGCATCGCGAGCAGGTGCCGGTGCAGTTCGCCGACCGGATCAGCGTCACCGCGCATCGCCGCGCCGCGGACTACACGATTGCCCGGTCGCGGCTCGGCATGATCGAACTGCTGGTCTCGGTGGTCGTGCTGCTCGGCCTGACGCTGCTCGGCGGGCTGCAGACGATCGCCGGCCTGTGGGCCGGCTGGCTGCCGGATTCGCCGCTCTGGCAGCAGGTCGCGATCGTCGTCACCGTCATCGTGGTGACCGGGCTGATCGATCTGCCGTTCGACCTCTGGCGCCAGTTCCGGCTCGAGCAGAGCTTCGGCTTCAACCGGATGACGCTGCGATTGTTCGCGTCCGATCTGGCCAAAAGCATCGTGCTCGGCGCGATCATCGGCATCCCGCTGATCGCTGCCGTGCTCTGGCTGATGCAGCGCGCCGGCGACAACTGGTGGTTGTGGGCCTGGGCGCTCTGGGTCGTGTTCAACGTCGTGGTGCTGCTGCTCTACCCGACGCTGATCGCGCCGCTGTTCAACCGCTTCTCGCCGCTTCCGCCCGGCGCGGTGCGCACTCGCGTCGAGGCGCTGCTCGCCCGCTGCGGCTTCAGGTCGAGCGGGCTGTTCGTGATGGACGGCAGCAAGCGCAGTGCGCACGGCAACGCCTACTTCACCGGCTTCGGCCGCGGCAAGCGGATCGTCTTCTTCGACACGCTGCTGTCGCGGCTCGACGCCGACGAGATCGAAGCGGTGCTCGCGCACGAGCTCGGCCACTTCAAGAAGCGCCACATCCTGAAGCGGATGGGGCTGACCTTCGCGGCCAGCCTCGCCGGCCTGGCGCTGCTCGGCTACCTGTCGCGACAGCTCTGGTTCTATCAGGGGCTCGGCGTCACCGTCGACCCGGCCGTCGCGCTGCCGGCGGGGGTCGCGCTGCTGTTGTTCTTCCTGGTGCTGCCGGTATTCACGTTCGCGCTGCGGCCGCTGTTGACCTGGTCGTCGCGCCGCGACGAGTTCGAGGCCGACGCATTCGCTGCCGCGCTGGCCGACCCGGCCCGGCTGTCGAGCGCGCTGGTCAAGCTCTACGAGGACAACGCCTCGACGCTGACGCCGGACCCGCTGCACTCGGCGTTCTACGACTCGCACCCGCCGGCGGCGATCCGGATCGCCCGCCTTGCCGGCGCCGCGACCTGACCGGCTGCCGATCGCCAGCGGATCCGGCCCGCCAGCCGACCTGAACCGAGCCCCGCTTGGCCAAGCCGACAGCCGCGCGCGCGGCCGACGACCATGCGACGCTGCCGCTCGCCGACGTGGTCGCGGCCTACGGCCGGCAGTTCCTGCTGCTGCCGGTCGCGGCGACCTCGGCGCCGTCGTGGGACGATGCGCTGCTGCCGGCGGTGGTGCGCGCCCGCCGCGGCGACTGCGTCGTCGGCGATCGCGTCGCGTACCGGCTGGTCGCCGAGCGGCAGGCGGTCGTCGAGGCCGTGCAGCCGCGCCGCAACGTCGTCACGCGCAGCGACCAATGGCGCAGCAAGACCATCGCCGCCAATGTCGATCAGGCCGCGGTGATCGTCAGCGGCCAGCCGCTGTTCGACGAGGCACTGCTGCTGCGGGTCCTGATCGCGTTGGCCAGCGAACGCATCCCGGCGTTGCTGATCGCGACCAAGGACGATCTGCCCGATGCCCGCCGGGCGTTCGCGGTACGCGCGCCGGTCTACGCGGCGCTCGGCTACGAGGTGCTCGCGACCGCGGCGAAGACCGATCCGGGATCGCTGGCGCCGCTGCAGCACCGGCTCGCCGGCCGCCGCACCGTGCTGCTCGGCCAGAGCGGCATGGGCAAGTCGACGCTGGTCAATGCGCTGGTGCCGGGCGCGAGCCAGCAGACCGCCGCGCTCTCCGAAGCGCTGGCGAGCGGCCGGCACACGACCACGTTCACGCGCGCGTTCGCGCTGCCGGTCATCGATGCCGGCGGCGGCAGCGGGCGCGATGACGGGCGCGATGACGAACCTATCCGGCAGCGCGGCTGGATCATCGACTCGCCGGGCTTCCAGTCGTTCGAGGTCGCGCAGCTCAGCCGCTGGCAGGCGGCTCATGCGATGCCGGAGTTCGTGCCGCTGCTCGGGGACTGCCGCTTCAACGATTGCCGGCATCACGATGAACCCGGCTGCGCGATCCGCGCCGCCGCCGATGCCGGCAGGATCGACGCGACCCGCTACCGGCTGTTTACCGAACTGCTGCTGGACTGAGCATCGGCGCTCATCCGAGCAGAGCGACCAGCAAATAGAGCCCGAGCCCGATCATGCCGCTGCGCGTCAACAGACTCGCCGTTGACGCCAGCACGGCGACCGGCGCGTCCGCGCCGGGCGGCTCGAGGTCCGGCGCGCGATGGCGCAGGCTGGCTTCGGTCGCGGTGTCGGTGACCGCGCAGCCGAGTGCGGCGCCGGCGACCGGCAGCACGAACAGCCGCTGATGCGCATACGGATCGAGCGCATCGTCGGCAGCGTTCCCGGCACCGGGTTCGCGCTGACGCCATGAGGCGCCGAGCGCCTTCAGGCAGTCGATGGTCTCCTCGAACTTGCCGGCCAGCGCGAACGCGAGCGCGCCGACGCGCAGCGGAATCCAGTCGATCCAGCGATAGGCGTCGCGGGCGAAGCCGCGGGCGCGGACCGCGGCCTGGCGCGCGAACAGGTAGCCGACCGCGCCGACTGCGCCGGGCAGCACCAGATACCAGAACAACGGCGCCGCGACGTCGCGGAAGGCGACCAGCAGCGACCGGGCCGACGCCTCCCGCTCGACCTCGGCGGCAGCGCCCGGTCCGGCATCGTCGATCGCGGCCGCGGCGTCGTCATGCGGGCCGATCGGCGGCTGGTCGACACCGTCCCAACGCCGCAACAGCGTGCGCACCGACGCGGTCTCGCCGGCGCCGATCAACAGGCGCAGTTCGCCGAAGATCCGCTGGAACGGTCCCAGTCCGACCGTCAGATAGAGCACCGCGACATGCACGAGGAAGGCGAACAAGCCGAGGATCGCACCGGCGAACGCCTCGATCGCGCCGATCGCGATGACCGGCAATGCGACCACTGCGCTCCAGCCGGCGACCCCGAGCTCGAGGCGATCGGCGGCATCGGGCAGCGACGTGCCGAACCGCCGTATCAGCCAGCTCGCCGCCGGCGTCGTCGGATGGTCGCGCAGTTCGGCCTCGGCGAATCGCTCGGCCGGAGTCTCGGCCGAGCGATCGGCCGACTCGGTGAATCGCCCGGCCGGCGACTCGGCGAACCGGTCATTCGGCGCCGCGGGCGTAGCTCCGGTCGGAGCTCCGGTCGGAGCTTCCGCCGCTGTTTCGGCCATGGAATCGACCATGGCGTCCGCCGTCGTTTCGGCCGTGGCTCCAGCCGTCGCTTCACCGGTAGCTTCGGCCGCTTCGCCGACCCGCGCCCCCGCCGGCGTCTTCGGAGCCCGCGACGCCGGCACTCCGATCGGCTGCTCGGCCGTCGGCGCGCCATGGCCCGCAGCAGCCGCGGCTTCGGCGATCGACGGCCGGCGCGCCCGCTCCGGGCGCCGCCCTTCGCGCGGCCGGATCAGGTCGATGACGACACTGAGGATCAATGCGATCAGTCCCATCGATCTGCCTTACGAAGGGTGTTCATTTCAAGTGCGGTCGGGCGGCATTCGGCAGCGGCGCCGCGAGGAACCGGTACAGATTGCGCAGCATCGCCGCGGTCGCCCCCCAGATGAAGTATTCCCGATCCCCGTTGCCGTCGGGACGCCAGGGCATCGTGAAGAAGCGCCGCTGCAGTTCGATGTCCCGCTCGAGCCAGCGGAACAGCCGCCGCTGATGATTGGCCGGATCCATCAGGAAGCCGAGCGGCACCTCGAAGACCTCGGCAACCTCACGCGGCTCCAATTGCAAGGCCGTCAGGTCGAGATCGCCGTCGACCAGCCCGACCACCGGCGTGACCGCATAGCCGGTGCCGGTCCGGTACTCCGGCAAGGCACCGAGCACCTCGACTCGCGCCGGTGCCAAGCCGACCTCTTCATGCGCTTCCCTGAGCGCCGCCGCCGTCGCGGATGCGTCGTCCGGATCGACCCGGCCGCCGGGGAACGCGACCTGCCCGCTATGCCGCGTCAGCGACGCGCTGCGCAACGTCAGCAGCAGGCCGAGGCCGGCCGGCCGGTTGATCAACGGAATCAGCACCGCCGCCGGTGCCATCACGAGACCCTCGGTGCGCCAGGCGTCGTCGACGAGTTCCGGCTGCCACGACAGGCCGGCCGCGAAACGACGCCGCAGCTCGGCGCGGGTCAGCCGCTCGGCCGTGACCGCCGGCAACGGCTCCGGCGCAACCGTATCGAGCGGCACCAGCCGCGGATCGGTGATGACGGCCGCCGCGCGCCGCGGCGGGTGCGGCTGGGCCGGCTCACCGCCGGCCGCAGGCTCAGGCGCTGGTGCCGTCGGCCGCGGCGGTCTCGCCGATGGCATCTGCGTCGGCTCCCTTGGCGCCGTCGGCGCTGCCGGCAACCAGCCCCGAACGCGCCTGCAGCTTCTCCTTGATCCGCGCCTTCTTGCCGGACAGGTTGCGCAGATAGTAGAGCTTGGCGCGACGCACGTCGCCGCGACGCTTGACCTCGATCGACGCGATCATCGGCGAATAGAGCTGGAACGTCCGCTCGACGCCCTCGCCCGACGAGATCTTGCGGACCGTGAATGCGCTGTTCAACCCGCGGTTGCGCCGGGCGATCACCACGCCTTCATAGAGCTGGACGCGCTTGCGGTTGCCTTCGACGACGTTGACGGCGACCGAAACCGTGTCGCCGGGCGCGAAATCCGGGACCTGCTTGCCGAGCCGGGCGATCTCTTCCTGCTCGAGTTGTGCGATCAGATTCATCTGGATTGACTCCATCGCATCATGTTCGGGCCCCTGTTCGGGCGCATTACTTCGGGCGCATCGCTTCGGGCGCAATACGCTTGGCCGGTTCTGCCTGGCGGGTTCTCACCAGCCGGGGATTCTGATTGTCGGCCCGACAGAGGATGCAGTTCAGGGAAAGCCAGAGATTATAGCCCGGGATTCGCCCGACGCCTACCGGGCCGATATCGAGGCGTCACCGCCGCTGCCGCCTTGGCCGCCGACGACGCCATTCCTACCACCACCCTCGTCATTCCCACCACCCTCGCCGCCGACGCCGCCGCAGGACCGGTTCTCCTCGGCCAGCGCCGCCAGGTCTTCGGTCGACAGCAGCCCGGCGGCGCGTGCTTGCGCCAGCAGATCGGGCCGCCTGCGCGCCGTCGCCAGCACCGCCTGGCGCCGGCGCCAGCGCTCGATCTCGCGATGATTGCCCGACATCAGGACCGGCGGTACCCGTGCCGCCGGCTGGCCCGGCTCGCCGCCGAGCAATTCCGGCCGGGTGTAATGCGGGCAGTCGAGCAGCCCGGAATTGAACGAATCCTGCGGCGCCGACTCGGCGTCGTTGAGCACGCCCGGCAGCAGCCGGACCGCCGCATCGACCAGCAGCAGCGCCGGCAGCTCGCCGCCCGAGACGACGAAGTCGCCGATCGACAGTTCCTCGTCGACATGGCGGTCGATGAAGCGCTGATCGATCGCCTCGTAGCGGCCGCAGACCAGGATCGCCCCGTCGCCGTCCGCGAGCGCGCGCACCCGTGCCTGCGTCAATGGCGTGCCTTGCGGCGACAGCCCGATCACCGGCAGCGCCGGCCGTGCCGCCGCGGCACGGTCGGCGCGGATCGCCGCCAGGCAGCGAGCCAGCGGCTCTACCATCATCACCATCCCCGGCCCGCCGCCGTAGGGCCGGTCGTCGATGCGCCGGTAGTTGTCGCTGGCGTAGTCGCGCGGGTTCCAGCTGCGCAGCCGGTAGCGGTCCTGCGCCAGCGCCCGGCCGGTGACACCGAACGGCGCCGCCGCCGCGATCAGATCCGGGAACGCCGTGATGATCTCGAAATCCATCGACCGCCCTCCGGCGTCGCGTCAGAGCCAGTCGGCCGACCAGTCGGCGACGATCCGGCGCGCCGTGACGTCGACCTCGACGACGATCGCCGCGACGAACGGGATCAGCGTACCGCGATCGAGCCGCAGCAGCAGCTGACCGCCATGATCGTCGAGGTCGGCGACGACGCCGAGCGACTCGCCGGCGACGCTTTCGACGCGGCAGCCGATCAGATCCGACCAGTAGTACTCGTCCTCATCCGGGGGCGGAAAGTCGGCGCGGTCGACCTGGATTTCGCAGCCGCGCAGCGCCTCGGCCTGCTCGCGGGTCAATGGCTCGGCGAGCCGCGCAATGATCAGGTCGCCATGCACCTTCGCCGAGCGAACCGAGACCGCGATCGGCAGTTCGAACGGCGCGGCGCCGGCGGCCGGCGCAATCGCGGAATCGCCGCGGCCGTCCGCGCTGCCGGCGACCAGCCGCCAACGACGGACCCGCCGCAACACCGTCGTCCGGACGTCCGAATAGGGGAAAACTCGACAGGCGCCGTCGACGCCGTAGGCGCCGCGGATGCGACCGACCGTGACCCAGGTCACCGGCGGCGCGGTGGCGGGCGGCGCGTCGGTGCTGCCATTCGCTGCGCGGCCTGCGATCCTGCGGCCTGCGATCGTGGGACCTGCGATCGTGCGACCGGCGCCTGCGCAGCAGCCGGCTATTGCGCGGCCGGAGCGGTCGCGGCAGCCGGATTCGCGGCGGCCGACGCACCGAACTGCTTGATCAGGCGGACCACCGTCGGCGACACCAGCGCACCCTGCTTC
Source organism: Lautropia sp. (assembly GCA_050249335.1). Lineage (GTDB taxonomy): Bacteria > Pseudomonadota > Gammaproteobacteria > Burkholderiales > Burkholderiaceae_E > Lautropia. Next base: position 30,291 of record JBFWQR010000023.1, on the reverse strand, counting down.
TGCCAGTGCTCGACCCGCGCCAGATCGACCCGGAGCGCGTCCTTCTCTTTGGCCGAAGCGACCGGGTTGTAGAAGCCGAGCCGCTCGATGAAGCTGCCATCGCGGCGATTGCGCTTGTCGGTCACGACGATGTTGAAGAACGGACGCTTCTTGGCGCCCCCACGAGAAAGACGAACGACAACCATCGGGCCCACCCATGCGGCACGCGCCGCGCTAGTGATGTCTCATGTTCGGAAAACCGAGGATTATAACCGTCGCCGGGCGTTCCGACAACGCTGGCAGCCGCCAGCGCTGATCCTGGGAGCAGAGCGCGAGGCGCGCACCGAGGCGAACTCGCTCCTTCCGAGGTCGTTGCTTCCGAGCTCGCCCCTTCAACGGGATGGCGCCCGCGCATCGCGTCGAACACCTGCACCGGGTGGTACGGATATTGCTGAATCGGCTCCTTATTGCTGAATCGGCGCCTGCATGGCCGCAGAGCCCGTGAAGCCAGAAGTCCGAACCACTTGATCGAGGGAGCGTACCGATGGATCGTCGCCAGTTCTCGTTCGGCCTCTCCAGCAGCATCGCAGCGCTGTGCACGGCCGGCGCGATGCCGGGCGCACGCGCCCAGGCCGCCTATCCGGCCCAGACAGTCAAGGTCATCGTCGCGCTGCCGGTCGGCGGCAGCGTCGACATGGTGGCCCGGGTGCTCAGCCAGAGCCTCGCCTCGGCGCTCGGCCAGCCGTTCGTGGTCGACAATCGCGCCGGCGGCTCCGGGCAGATCGGCGTACCGATGGTGTCGCGCGCCGCGCCCGACGGCTACACGCTGATGGTCTCGCCGGCCTCGTTCCTCACGACCAACAAGAGCATCTTCAAGTCCCTGCCCTACGATCCCGAGGCCGATTTCGCGCCGATCACCCGGCTGGTCAACCAGCCGATCGTCATGGTGGTGAAGGATCTGCAGGCCTATCCGTCGGTGGCCGCCGTGATCGAGAAGGCCAAGGCATCTCCCGGCAAGCTCACCTACGCCTCGTCCGGCGACGGCAGCCCGCAGCACCTGTCGGGCCTGCTGTTCCAGTCGCGCACCGGCACGAGCCTGCTGCACGTGCCGTACAAGGGCGGTGCACCGGCGATCAACGACATGCTCGGCGGCCAGGTCGACATGCTGTTCGCGCCGCTGCCCGAAGCGCTGCCGCATGTGAAGGGCGGCAAGTTGCATGCGCTGGGGCTGATGAGCGATCAGCGCTCGCCGATGCTGGCGTCGACACCGACCATGCGCGAGCTCGGCATCAGCGACCTGACGCTATCGGCATGGATCGGCCTGCTCGCGCCGGCCAGCACGCCGCGCCCGATCGTCGACAAGCTGAACCAGTCCGCGCACGCCATCCTGAACGGCGCTGTCCGCGCGAAGCTCGGCGACAACGGGATGGAGGTTGCACCCGGCACGCCGGAGGAGCTGCGTGCGGCGATCTCGCGCGAGATCAAGCTGCACGCGGAACTGGTGCGGGCGGCCGGGCTGGTGCCGCAGTAGCGGGCGAAAGCTGGCAACTATCGCTCCGATGCGCCGACCGGCGGCCGTTCGCGGGTACTTCGATCCGGCCGCGCCGGCCGATCGCGCAGCCCGGCGACGAACACGACGCCAGCCGCGAGGCTGAGGTGACCGAACCAGCCGACCAGGCCGAGCGCCGGGCCGGCCGATGCGATCGCGACGATGCCGGCCGCGATCAGGCTGCCGACGCCGGCGAGCCGGACCGGTCCGGTGATCGCCAGCAGCCGGCGCCGCAGGCCGCCGGCCGGGCCGCGCGGAGTCATCACGAGCGCGAGCAGCGCGAAGCCGGCGAGCGCGAGCGCGAACACGACGAGATGAGTGCCGGCCGTCATGCCGCCGGCTGCGCGGTCCGCCGCATCGCGTTCGCGGCGAGCGGCGCCCGCCCTGCCGCCGCTCGCCACGCCGCGCCGCGAGCCAGTGCGGCGTGCAGCAAGGCACAGACGACGAAGGCGAGATCGAAGCCGATCATCAGTCCGTCGCCGGCTCCGAGCGCGGCCGGCAGGCCGCGCGCCGTCGTCAGCGCACCGACGAGCGGCAGCGACGCGAACAGCCCGGCGGCGAGCCACCAGAGATCGCGCCACGCGACCGGTGGCCGGCGCAGCAGCGCGAAGACCAGCATCGCGCCCCAGACGATGAAGAACACGTCGATCTCCCGGGCCCCTCGCTCGGCCAGCCCGACGGGCAACAGGCGGTTGGCGAGCAGGAAGGCGGCCACCGCCGAGGACAGCCCGGCGATCGCTGCGACGTTGATCCGCTCGACGATCCACAGGCCGACGCGACCGGGCCTCGAGCGGCGCGGCTGCACCCGCCGCTTCGCGGTCCACAGGACGAGGCCGGTGCCGACCATCGCGGTGCCGGCGAGGCTGACGAGGACATAAAGCCAGCGGGTCACCGGCTCGGCGAAGCGGCCGAGGTGCAGCGCATACATCACGCCCCGCACCTCGGCGACCGGACCGACCGCGTCCTGCGCGTCGAGCAGCGTGCCGGTCGCGCCGTCGAAGAGCAGGTAGCGCGGGCTGACCGACACCCGCTGATGGTCGGAGCGGACCAGCATCACCCGCGCCGCGGCGTCGCCGGGCTGGTTGACGTAGACGGTGCCGACGCCGTGCTCGCCCCAGCGGCGCTCGCCCTCGCGGACCTGATCCCCCACGTCCGCCAGCGGCGCCGCCCGGCCGCTCGGCTTGCCCGGCGCGATGAAGGCGCTGGTCTGGCGGCTCATCGCCTGCCGGTCGGCCGGGGTGGCGAGACCCAGCGCGGCGTTCAGCGGCAGGTAGAGCAGCATCAGGGTGACCAGCCCGGTGTAGGTGATCATCAGATGGAACGGCAGCCCCAGCACCGAGAAAGCGTTGTGGACGTCGAGCCAGGAGCGCTGTCCCTTGCCGCCGCGGAATGTGAAGAAGTCGACGAAGATCTTGCGGTGCGTGATCACGCCGCTGATGATCGCGACCAGCATGATCATCCCGCACAGGCCGGCCAGCCAGCGCCCCCACAGCACCGGCAGGTAGTGGAACTGGAAGTGGAAACGATAGAAGAACTCGCCGCCGCCGGTTTCGCGCGCGGCGAGCCGGTCGCCGGTCATCGGATCGAAGAAGCCGCGCTCGAATCGGCGGCCGGAACGCCAGAAGGCCGATGCGACCGCGCTGCGCTCGCCGGGCAGCGTGATGCCCCATTGCGGGCTGCCCGGCGCGACGGCCGTCAGCGTCCGGACGACCCGGCGCGCCGTCTCGGCGGCGTCGGGCGACGACGCGGCGTCGGCCGGAGTGGCCGCAGCCGGCGCGATCGCGGCCGGCAGCTCGGGCCGCATCCAGGCCGACAGCTCATCCTTGAAGAAGCTGATCGTGCCGGTCAGGAACATCGCGTACAGCAGCCAGCCGCCGAGGATGCCGGCCCAGATATGCAGCGGCGACATCGCCTGGCGCAGGCTGCGCGGCGTCGCCCTGGTGCCGGTGCCGGCGCTCACTGCACGATCCTCCCTTCATCGGAGAAGGCGCAGATGCTCATCGCGCGATCTCCCGCCAGACCGGCCAGGCCGCCGCGGCGAACGGCAGCCCGGCGATCGCCAGCCCGCCCCAGGCGCGCCAGGCGCTGCGCGTCGCATAGACCCACACGACGGCGACCGCATGGGCGACCAGGCCGAGCAGCTGGCCGAGCATCACCGACTCGCTGCGGGCCAGCGGCAACGCCAGCGTCGCGATGCTGGCCAGCGCCGCGATCGCATAACCGCCTGCCACCGCCGCGAGCAGCCGCGACACCCAGGGCGCGGCCGCGGCCATCGCGGCGGCGAAGGCGCTCGCCGCCCCCGTCGGCCGGGCCGCTCGGCGAACCGTCACTTGGGCTGCGAGTTCGGCCCGGGTCGCGGATTCGGCTGCGGCGGCGGATTCGGCGTGGCGGCCGGGCCGGCCGGCAACGGCTCGATGCCCGTTGCCTGACGAATCAGCAGTGTCGTCACGTGGTTTACGCCGTCATAGCGCTCCTTGCCTGACGCCCCGTCGCGCTGGCCCGGGGTCCGGTCGATCCGCGAGGTCTCGAGCAGATAGAGGCCCTGCCACGGCAGGTCGAAACGCACCAGGCCGTCGTCGTCGGCGATCGCCTCCTTGCTCCAGCCGGCAGCGACCACGATGCCGACCTTCGCCCGGCCGGCCGGCCGGCCCTGCCAGGTCACGCGGAAACGCCCCGGCTCGCCGGCCGGCAGCAGGTCGAGCGCGAGCCGCGGTCGCGGTTCGGCCATCGATGTCGCGAAGCGGGCCCCCGGGCGATACCACGAGGTCACCGTCCGCTCGCCCTGCTTGAAGGTCGACAGCGGAAAGGCCGCATCCTCAGCAACCAGCCCGTCCCCGTCCTTCGGCGTGACGCCGGAGGCGAAGCCGTCCCGGTCGCGGGTCAGCGCCACCGCGCGCGCCTCGCCACCGGTCAGCAGCGTCGCCTCGGGCTTGCCGAAGCGGTCGAGCAGGCCGGGCGAAACCTCGCGCAGGTTCTCGCCGTACTCGCCGAAGCGGACGACGAGCGCCCCGGACTGGGCCGGCTCGATCCAGATCTGATGCGCGGCCGCCGGCAGCGACATCGCCAGCAAGGCCGCGCCCAGCAGCCACGCACCCCGCCAGCCCGGCCGAACCGGCCCGCCCGGCGATGCGACAGCGAGCCGGCCGGCAGCCTGCGCAGGGCCGGCAGCCGACGTTGCACGGGTGCATCCTGTCTGGCAGCGGAGCTGGGCAATCGTCTTCGTCATCATTCTCTCCACGGCGGATCCCGCTCAGAAATCGACCGCCACCGACAGCAGGTAGGTGCGGGGCGCGCCCACGGTCAGCCCCTGCTGCCAGTAGTCGCGGTCGAACACGTTCTCGATGCCGAAGCGCAGCGCGACCGGCCGGCCGGCGAGCTCGGTCAGGTAGCGCGCGCCGACGTCGACGCGCGTCCAGGCCGGCAGCTCGAAGGTATTGGCGCTGTTCAGGTACTGGGCGCCGCGATGGATGACCCGGGCATTCGCCGAGAGCCCGCGCACCGCGGCGATGTCGAACTCGGCACCGAGGTTGACGCGGAACTTCGGCTGGCCGGCAGCGGTATTGCCTTCGTTGACCCCGCCGGCGGTCCGGGTCAGCTCCGCGTCGATCAACGCGATGCCGGCGAGCAGCCGCACGCCGCGGACCGGCTGCCCGAAGACGTTGACCTCGAGGCCGCGATTGCGCTGACGGCCGTCGTTGCTGAAGACGCTGGTGACCGGATCGAGCATGCCGTTGGCCCGCTCGATCTGGAACAGGCTGGTGGTGACGGCGAGGCGACCGAGGTCGAACTTCACGCCGAGCTCGCCCTGCCGGGTCTTGAACGGCTCGAAGACCTCGCCGGCGTTGACCGCGGCGACCGGCGCCACCTGGCCAGGGCTCAGGCCCTCGATGTAGTTGGCATAGAGAGCCACGCTCGGCCGCAGCCGGTGCACGGCGCCGACCATCGGCGTCCAGGCACCCTTGCGATAGCTCGCGGTCACCGCACCGGCGGGGTTGAAGCTGTTGTTCTCGATGATCTGGCGACGGGCCCCCAGCGTCAGCAGTGTCCGCCCCGCGTCGAAGGACATCGTGTCGGCGATCGCAAGGCTGCTGTTGATGCGATCACCTCCTTTCGGCGCCCCATTGACCGGCCAGACCACCGACGTCGGCGCCGGCAGCAATACCGGATCGTAGAGGTTGGTGGCCGTCGACGCGGGCGTGACGGTGCCCCGGCCGTTGCCGTTCTCGTTGTACATCCGGGTCAGGTTCAGCACCCACTCGTGGCCAACGCCGCCAGTGCGCAGCTTGCCGCTCAGGCCGGCATCCATGGTTCTCGACTCGTACGGCGTCTGATGGGTCCGGAACGCCTGGGTCATCGCACCAGCGTCGTTGACGATGGATGCCATGCTGGTGATGTAGTCCTGGTCGCTCTTGCTGGTGCCGCCCGCCAGGTGCAGCGTGATGTCCTTCGTCAGGTCGAACTCGCCGCGCACGACGGCGACGTCCTCGGTCACCTTCGCGCTCTCCCAGGGCTGGGACCAGCTCACCTCGTTGTCGGGTACCGGCGGCACCCGGGTGATCGCCGCCGCCAGCGACGGCGTGCCCCACTTGCCGCCCTTCATGTGCTGCTTCTGGTGCAGCAGGTCGGCCGAGACGCGGATCCGGTCGCTGCGCCAGTCGAGCGCGACGGCGAGCTGGTTCTGCCGCTCGGACAGGCGGTCGAGCGCGTAGTCGCCGCGGCCCAGCGTGCCGTTGACGCGCAGACCGAAGGCACCCCCTTCGCCGAAGCGGCGGCCGGTATCGACGTGGGCGCTGATCCGCGAGTCCGACGCGTAGCTCGTCGTCAGCCGCAACAGCGGATCGTCGCCAGCCCGCTTCGGCACCACCGAGATCGAGCCGCCGACGCTGCCCCAGATCGTCGCGCCATTGAGCAGCGCGTTCGGCCCCTTCAGCACCTCGACCCGCTCGAGGAAGTTCGGGTTGATGCGCCAGATCGGCGCGAGCCCGGGCACGCCGTTGACCATCACCTCGGCGCTCTCGTAGCCCATGCCGCGGATCGTGTAGCCGTCGCCGATGGTGCCGCCGCCGCCCCCGGTGACCGAGGGATCGTTCGCGGAGACCACCTCGGCGACGCTGGAGGCCTGCTGGTCGGCGATCGTCTGCTCGGTCAGGTTGGTGACGTTGAACGGCGCGTCCATGAAGTCGCGGTTGCCCAGCATGCCGAGCCGGCCGCCCCGGGCCACCTGGCCGCCGGCGTAGGTCGCCGGCAGCTCGCCCCAGGCCGATTCGCCGCTGACGCGGACCTCGGGTAGCATCGTCGAAACGCCGGCAGCCGCGGCGGGCGCGGCCGTGTCGGCGCCGCCGCGCGGCGGCGCCGAGGCGACCCCGGTCCGGCGAATCACGTAACCGCCATCCGGCCGGACCGTCGCGCCGAGGCCGGTACCGGCCAGGATGGCGTCGAAGCCGTCGGCGACGCCGTACTCGCCGCTCAGGCCGCCGCTGGCCAGGTTCGCCGTCAGCGCGCTGTCGACCGCCAGCAGCACGCCGGCCTGGGCGGCAAAGCGGTTCAGCACCTGGTCGAGACTGCCGGCCGGGATCTGATAGCGGGCCTTCGCGCTCGCGGCCGCGGGCTGCTGGGCCACGGCCGGCATCGCGGCGAGCGCCGACGCGATGGCGAACGCGAGCAGCACGGCCTGCGGCCGCCGCGCGCGCGGATCGCGGCACGACGCGGCAACGGACACGGTTGCGGATTCCAGCCGGCGCGCGGCTGGAACGGGGAAAGGTCGCATGGCGGATTCCTGTCGGACGGGTTGGCGCCGGTGCCCGCCGCCCGCGGGCGACGAGGGGTTCATCCGGTATCCCGAACGAGATCGGAAAAGTGCTACCGACAGCCGTGCCAGGACAGCCGCTACGACGCCCTCGGACCGACCGACACCCACCACCGCGTGCGGTAGGTCAACCGCACCGGCAGGATGGCGGCGATCGCCGACAGCACGCGATCCGGGTCATCGAGCGGATAGACCCCCGAGACGCGCAGATCGGCCACCGCCGGATCCCAGCGCAACACCCCGCCGCGGTAGCGCCGCAGTTCCTCGAGCAGCTCGCCGAGCCGTTTGCGCTCGGCGACGAGCAGGCCGCGCGCCCAGGCCGCTTCGCCCGGAGACGACGGTTCGACCGGGCCCGGCCCGGCGGCATCGAAGCGGACCTGCTCGCCGCGCCGCAGCCGCAACACCCGACCGATGGCCGGACAGCGGACCTCGACCGCGCCGTCATAGACCTCGGCACAGGACGCCTCGCCCAGTCGTCCGACCGAGAAGCGGCCGCCGCTCGCCTGCACTTCGCCGTCCGCCGTCTCGACGACGAAAGGCCTGGCGGCCCGATCCGCGCCCGGAAGGTCCGGCGCCGTGTCGGCCAGGATCCGGCCGCCGTGCAGGATCACCCGCCGCTGCCGCTCGTTGTAGCGCAGCGTCACCGCGGTATCGGTGTCCAGCGTCAGCATCCCGCCGTCCGGCAACCGGAGCTCGCGGCGCTCGCCGTGGCGGGTCGATGCATCGGCGCGCAGCGACGCCCAGAACGGCGGCACGGCCGGCCCGGCGCGGAGAATCAGACCGGCGGTGCCGGCCAGGCCGAGCGCCAGCACCAGCCGGCGCGACCGGCTGCCCGGCGGCCGTTTCGGCCCCCACTTCGGCGCCGGCGCGCGCAGCGCGGCCACGGCGAGCGGCGCCGGCACTGCCTGCAGACGACGGCCGACCGACTGCATCCGCTGCCAGGCCTGCTCGTGCAGCGGGTTCTGCCGCCGCCAGTGCTCGAGCCCGGCCAGTTCGTCCGCGGTCGCCTCGCCCGACCACAGCGTCACCTGCCAGGCGATCGCCGCCTCGCGAACCGGGCCTGGCAGCGGCCGGACCGTGGACTCGGCGGCTGGATCGGTCACCCCGCGTCCCCGTCGTCGAGGGCATCGAAGCAGGCCGCCGTCGCCTTCAGCATCGCCTTGCGCACGGTGGCCACCGACACGCCCAGCCGGGCGGCGATGTCGCGATAGATCAGCCCGTCGAGCTGCGCGAGCAGGAAGATCTCGCGGACCCGCGCCGTCAACGCGTCGAGGGCCGCCGACAGCCGGACCAGGGTCTCGATCACCAGATACCGCGCTTCCGGCGAGGCGGCGAGCGGCTCCGGCTGGCTCGCGAGCGTGTCCAGCCAAGCCTGCTCGACGATCCGGCGGCGATGCAGGTCGATAACCAGGCCCTTCGCGATCTGGACCAGATGGGCGCGCGACTGCAGCGCGGTCGGGATCCGCCCCGATCCGATCAGGCGGACGAAGGTGTCATGGGCAAGGTCGGCCGCTTGCTCCGAATGGCCGACCCGGCCTCGCAGCCAGCCCTTCAACCAGCCATGGTGATCCCGATAGAGGGTTGCGATGTCGCCGGGCGGCACCGCCTGCAATGCCGGCACGCGTACTCTCCTGCTGTCTTGCGTCGACCGGACGGTGCCAGGGGCCACGGGCGGGCGATTCCAGGAATGATACTAATTCTCAATAACGGAGCAAGCGGCGGCCGGCCGCGATCGGCCGCGTTCGATGGCTTCGGCGTAGTTCAGCGAAGTACCGGGCTGGGGTCATCGCCAAAAAAAGACCGGCGCCGAAGGCGCCGGTAATTCCAGCCAAGGAAAGAAACCTGCTGGCGAGCCGGCCGGTCCGCCGAAGCCCGCGAAGCCGCGCCGCGGCCGGCGATCGATCGGTCAGCGCGCGGTGCTGAAACCGCTGCCGATGAAGCCGCTGTCGCGGCCGCGGACCACCCCCGGCGAGCTTTCGTAGACGCGCGGGACATGCCGCAACGAGACGATCGGCCGCGCCGCGTAGCCGTAGCCGCCGTAGTGGTGCGGACCGTCTGGCGCAACCGCGTCGTAGCTCGACCACTGCCGGCCGCTCCGGCTTCCGACCGCGTCGCGCTGCGACTGGCGGCGGTCGAAGGCATCGCCCTGCCGTCGCCAGTACTCGCGATCGGCCTCGATCGCGGCACGCTGCTTGGCTTCCGGCACCGCGTAGGTGCTGGTCTGGTAGCCGCCCTTGGCACCGGCCGGTGGCCTGTCGCTGAGCATCAGCGAGCCGTCGGGCATCCGCGCGCTGTAGACCTTCAGCGTCGACTGCGCAGCGGCCGGCAACGCAGCCATGATGCAACCGGCCGCCAATCCCGCCCACACCAGCTTCCGAAATTCGATCGTCATGCGCTGCTCCGCTTGGTTGCGAACCATTGTTGGAGATACGCATCAAGGCGACAAGTTCGCCGGGTTGCCCGGCGTCCGGACGTCGGCCGCCTTCACAGCCCTCAGTTGAAGCAGTGCATGAAGTTGCCGTCAGATTGGCGTAAGGCCCGTGCGTCCCGCTCAAGCAGCGTCTCGCGCAACGAACGTCCGATTGTCGTCATGCGGCCATTGGCCTGCAGCGCAGCCAGGATATTCAGGTCGAATCGATCGAGCTTCGGCAGTCCCTGCACGTCCACCCCGGTACACGAACCGAGGCCCGTCACGCTGCAGCGCGGCGGCGCCCGTAGCGTTGACGGGCCCTAGTTCGCCCGCAGCTGCTCCTGGTGCGCCTGCACCAGCGCCGCCATGCTTTCGAAGCGGAAATCATATTTCGGCGAGCCCGGAGGCATCGGGGTCGCGCCCCACCCCTGCTCGGCGTGGCGGCGGTCGATCCAGGCGGAAGCGAGCCCGTTCGCGTTCGCCGGCGCATGATCGTGGAACAGGCTCTGCGCGGTGTGCAGGATGTCCTTCTTCTGCAGGCCGAAGTCCTGCGACAGACGCGAGAGCAGGTAGTCGAAGTTGCGCTGGCTGGGCTTGTACGAGCCGATGTCCTGCGCCGTGTAGATCGCGTCGAACGCCACCTGCAGCCGCGCATTGCTCGAGCGGAACGACAGGCGGTCGACGTTCGACAGGATCACGAGCTTGTAGTAGTTCTTCAGGTACTGCAGCGACGAAGCGGAGTCCGCGAACGCCGGCCAGTCGGGCACCGAGGCGCCGAAGATGTTCGCCTCCTCGCTGGTCACCGCCACGCCCCATTGCCTGGCCAGGCGCTGGTAGACCACGCCCAGCAGCTGCATGTACGGCATCGCCGGCGTCTGCACTTCCTGGTCGGCTTCCTCGACGGCATAGAGCTCCAGCAGCTTGTTGCGGCCGAGGTTCGCGTTGCCGGCACGCTCGATCAACGGCTGCAGCGCATTGAAGATGCCGGTTTCCCAGTCGATCAGGGTGCCGTAGCAGTCGAAGGTCAGGACCTTGAAGTCGGTGAGTTTCATGTGCGCACCGTGGTTGGCGAGTTGTGGAGGCTTCGCTCGGCGAAAACCGCTGAATCGGAGGCCCGGCCTGCCCGCCGGATCTGGCAGTGCTCCCGGGTCGCCCTGGAACAGCGACGCCTGGCCCGTGACCGAAGGCGCAACGAATGCCGTGACGTCCAGTTCGACTCTCTCCTTGTTGAATCCCAGCCGGTCGGCGGCCCGTCGAAAGCGCTGCCGGACCAGGTCGGCCCAGAGCCCGGACCCCTTCATTCGCGTGGCGAAATTGCTGTCGTAGTCCTTGCCGCCCCGCATCTCCTGGATGTGCGCAAGCACACGGGCAGCGCGGTCCGGGAAGTGGGCCTGCAGCCACTGCCTGAACAGCGGACTGACTTCCCAGGGGAGCCGCAACACATGATAGAAGGCCGACCTCGCTCCTGCGTCCCAGGCGGCCTCAAGAACCCTTTCCATGTCGTCCGTGATGAATGGGATGTGCGGTGCTAGGCTCACTCCGACCGGCACGCCCGACCGGGCGAGCGTCTCGATCGTCCGGAGCCGCCGGTGCGGCGCCGCAGCCCGCGGCTCGAGCAACCGGGCGACACCGGCGTCGAGCGTCGTGATCGTCACGTAGACCGCGGCGAGCCGCCGGCTGGCCATGCCCGCGATGATGTCCAGGTCGCGCTCGACGCCGCTGGACTTGGTGACGAGCGAGAACGGATGAGACGTCTCCTGTAGAACTTCGAGCACCGCGCGAGTCAGCCTCAAGTTGCGCTCCACGGGCTGGTAGCAATCCGTCGCCGATCCGACGTTGATCAGCTTCGGGACATAGCCACGCTTCGCCAGGTCGCGACGCAGCGCTTCCGCGATGTTCCGCTTGGCGATGATCTTCGTCTCGAAGTCCAGACCCGGGGAGAGATTGAGGTAGCTGTGGGTCGGCCTCGCATAGCAGTAGATGCAGCCGTGCTCGCAACCCCGGTAAGGATTGACTGAGAGATCGAAGTGGATGTCCGGCGAGTCGTTGACGCTCAGCGCACTCCTCGCATCCTCGAAGCGGACCTCCGTCTGCAAGGCGTTCGATTCATTTTCTGGCTCCGCCGCCTGCCAGCCATCGTCGAAGGGCTCCCTCGAATCGGCGGCGAATCGATGCTGCAGCCAGCTCGCCGCTCCGCGTCCCTTGAGCACGGTCAGGGGGATTGGTTGCTTCGTCATCGCGGCGCTCCTGATGCTGTACATAATAACAGTATCGAGGGGCCGGGCCAATGGCCGCCCGGGGCCCGCCCGACGTCCACGGCAAGGTGCCGAAGCCAGCCCGGCGACACCGATCCGGAGTAGGATCGCGACCGGCGGCAACACTGCGCGCGCCCCGAACACCGCGTGCCCGTGCGGCGGACGGCGCCACTCGCCGGATGACGAACGGCATGACGATGCCGGTTGAGGATGACGAACTCGAGCCAATCCGAACCGACGGCGAACGCAGCGACAGCGGCGGCCGGCACGGTCGACCGCACCGCGAGCGACAAAGCGACAGGCGACGCGAGCGCCGCCGCCGGCGAGACGACCGGCGCTGCCACCCGCGACGCGCCGCCAGCCTGGGCCGACCGCCGCGTGCTGATCACCGGCGGCCTCGGCTTCATCGGCTCGAACCTGGCGCGGCGGCTGGTCGATCTCGGCGCCGAAGTGCTGATCGTCGACAGCCTGATCCCGCAGTACGGCGGCAACTGGTTCAACCTCGACGGCATCGCCGACCGGGTCCGGGTCAATCTCACCGACCTGCGCGACCGTCACGTGCTGCCGCACCTGGTGCGCGGCCAGCACGTGATCTTCAATCTGGTCGGTCAGACCAGTCATCTCGATTCGATGACCGACCCGCTGACCGACCTCGCGATCAACACCGAGGCGCAACTGCACCTGCTCGAAGCCTGCCGCCACGAAGCGCCGGAGGTACGGCTGGTGTTCGCCAGCACCCGGCAGATCTACGGCGCGCCGCAGTACCTGCCGGTCGACGAGAAGCACCCGCTGGTGCCGCCCGACGTCAACGGCATCAACAAGCTCGCCGGCGAGTTCTACCACCTGCTCTATCACCGGGTCTACGGCCTGAAGGCGAGCTGCCTGCGGCTGACCAATACCTACGGCCCGCGGATGCGGATCAAGGACGCCCGCCAGACCTTCCTCGGCATCTGGATCCGGCTCGCGCTCGAAGGCAAGCCGTTCGAGGTCTGGGGCGGCGAGCAGCTGCGTGATTTCACCTATGTCGACGATGCGGTCGACGCCTTCCTCGCCGCCGCGACACCGGCCACCGAGGGGCGCATGTTCAACATCGGCGGTTTCCCGCCGCTCAGCCTGAACGCGCTGGCCGATGCGGTGATCAAGGCCAACGGCGGCGGCAGCGCGGTCCGCAAGCCGTTCCCGGCCGAACGCAAGCGGATCGACATCGGCGACTACCATGCCGACGACCGCGCGTTCCGCGCCGCGACCGGCTGGCATCCGACCGTCGACATGGCCGAAGGACTGAGCCGTACGCTGGCCTACTTCCGGACGCGGCTCGATCAGTACCGCGACCCCGCCTGACCAAGCCCGACATGACTGCGACGACACCACCGATGATTCCGCAAGCCGACCCCGGCGCCGGTTACCGCGCACGGCAGGCAGAGATCGACGCCGCGATCGCCACTGCGCTGGCGAGCGGCTGGTACATCCTCGGCAAGGAGGTCACGGCGTTCGAACGCGAGTTCGCCGACTGGCTCGGCACGCAGCATGCGATCGGCGTCGCCAACGGCACCGATGCGATCACGCTGGCGCTGCGCGGCCTCGGTATCGGCCCCGGCGACGCGGTCGCGACGGTTTCGCACACCGCGGTCGCGACCGTCGCGGCGATCGAGATGGCCGGAGCGACGCCGGTGCTGGTCGACATCGACCCGGACCACTACACGATGTCGGCCGACGCGCTGCAGCGCGCGATCGCGGCGCAACCGGCCGGCGCGCCGATCCGCGCGGTGGTCGTCGTCCATCTGTACGGGCAGCCGGCCGATCTCGACGCGATCGTGGCGATCGCGCGCGCGCACGGCCTGCGCATCGTCGAGGACTGCGCGCAGGCGCACGGCGCCGTCTGGCGCGGCATCCGGGTCGGCTGCTTCGGCGACGCCGCGGCGTTCAGCCTGTATCCGACCAAGAACCTCGCCGCGCTCGGCGACGGCGGCATCGTCGCCACCGGCGATGCCGCCGTCGCCGAGCGGATCGCCGCGCTGCGCCAGTACGGCTGGCGCGAGCGCTACATCAGCGCCGAAGCCGGCGTCAACAGCCGGCTCGACGAACTGCAGGCGGCGGTCCTGCGCGTCCGGCTGCGCCACCTCGACGGCGAGAACGCCCGCCGCCAAGCGATCGCCGCGTGCTACGACGCCGCGCTCGTCCGGGCCGGCGCCGCGCCGCCGCACCGCCGCGCCGGCGCCGAGCACGTATTCCATCAATACGTGATCGCCAGTGATGCGCGCGACGCGCTGCAGGCACGGCTGCGCGCCGCCGGCATCGGCACCAACGTCCACTATCCGCTGCCGGTCCATCGGCAGCCGGCCTATCAGGGCCGGGTCGCGATCGGCCCCGACGGGCTCGCTCGGTCGGAGCGCGCGGCTGCCACCGTGCTGAGCCTGCCGATGTTCCCGCAGCTCGCCGATGCGCAGATCGATGCAGTCTGCGCGGCGCTGGTCGACGCGGCGGCGCACGGGCTGCTGCGCGCGCCAGTCTAGAACCCGTTCACGCTGCGGACACCGTCCGGCAGCCACCCCGCGCCCGTTGCAGGGCCGGATCAGGTCGCGCGCGAGCGGCGCACCGGTTCGCCGGGTGCCGCTGCGTCCGACCTGGTCCCGATCGGCCCGCCCGCGATTACATCCATATTTGCATGATAAATTGCATGCAATCCTAACTACCGATGAGACCCATGAGAATCCCGTCGTTGCAGGCCGTGCTGCTGGCCCTGTCGCTCGTCTATGCCGGTGCCGGCGCCGCCGCCTATCCAGACAAGCCGATCCGCGTCGTCGTGCCCTTTCCCGCAGGCCAGGGCGCGGACATCCTGATGCGCAACATCGCGCAGCGGCTCGGCGAGGCGCTCGGCACGCCGATCGTGGTCGAGAACAAGCCTGGCGGCGGCGGTGTCGTCGGCGCGGCGTTCGCCGCCAAGCTGCCGGCGGACGGCTACAACCTGCTGGTCGGCAGCAGCGGCCCGCTGTCGATCGCCCCGCACGTCAATGCCGCGGTCTCGTACGACGTCCGGAAGGACTTCACACCGATCGCCAACCTGGCTGCGGTCACCCCGGTGTTGGTGACCGCAGCCGACGGCCCGTACCGCACGCTGAGCGACGTCGCCGCACGGGCGCGGACGCCCGAAGGGCTGCAGTTCGCTTCCTCGGGCATCGGCTCCACCAGTCATCTGCTGATGGAGTACTTCGCGCAGCGCAGCCGTTTCAGCCTGTCGCACGTGCCGTACAAGGGCGGCCCCCAGGCCATCGTCGACATCGTCGCGCAGCGGGTCCCGGTGATGTTCGACGCGCTGCCCGGCGTGCTCGCCAGCATCAAATCCGGCAAGCTGCGGGCACTGGCGGTCTCGTCGGCCGAACGCAGCCCGTTCCTGCCCGACGTCCCGACCGTCGCGGAGTCCGGCATCGCAGGCTTCGGCACCGAAGGCTGGATCGGCCTGCTGGCCCCGGCCGGCGTCGATCGCGCGGTCGTCGAGCGTCTGAATGCCGAAGTCAACCGGATACTCTCCGACCCCGCCACCCAGACCAGGCTCGGCGAGCTCGCGTTCCGCCCACGAGCGGAATCGCCGGAAGCGTTCGGCCGGTTCGTCGCCTCCGAGTTCGAGCTGTGGGGCTCGGTCGCCAAGGCCGCCGGAGTCAAGCCCGAGTGACCGCGTCGCAACCGGACGGCACCGCGCCCGCCTGCCTCGGTCCGCACCGCACGATCTCGCCGCCGGCGTTCGCGGTGCCCGCCGGGGCGTGGGACACCCATTTCCACATCCTCGGGCCACAGGCGCGCTTTCCGTACGCGCCCAACCGCAAGTACACGCCGCCCGACGCGCTGGTCGAGCAATACCGCGACGTCCAGCGCGCGCTGGGCCTGGCGTGCGGCTGGGTGGTCCACGCCAATACCCACGGCTTCGACAATCGCGTCGATCTCGATGCCGTCACCCGGCTCGGCCGCGCCGCGCATCGCGCGGTCGTCCGCGTCGACGCCACGCTGGACGCGGCGCAGGTCGCGGCCTGGCATGCGCAGGGCGTCCGCGGCGTCCGCTTCGCGTTCAACCCGCAGCACGGCGGCGAACTCGACAAGACCGTGCTGGAGCATGCGGTGACGCTGATCCGGCCGTACGGCTGGTTCGTCGAACTGCACATGGCACCGGCCGATCTCCATGCGCTGCGCGGCTGGCTCGCCGGGCTGGAGATCCGGCTCGTCATCGATCATCTGGGCCGGATCGACGTCGATCTCGGCGTCGACCAGCCGGCGTTCGCCGCGTTGCTCGAGCTGGTCCGCAGCCGCGACGTCTGGGTCAAGCTCAGCGGCATCGACCGGCTGACCCGCAGCGGCCCGCCCTATCACGACGTCCTGCCCTACGCCCGGCGGCTGATGGACAGCGCGCCCGACCGGATGCTCTGGGGCAGCGACTGGCCACACACCGGCGTCTTCGATCCGCGCCGGATGCCCGACGACGGCGAGCTGCTGAACCTGATCCCGGCCTACGCGCCGACCGATGCACTGCGCCATGGACTGCTGGTCGACAATCCTGTTCGGCTGATCGGTTCGGAGTGACAACTTGAGCAGGTCCGCTGGGCGGACGGCCTCGCCGTCCCGGCCGTCCGACACACCAGAGCAGCCGCCCTCCGTCAACGCCCGGGTCTATCAGGCGCTCAAGCAGCTGATCCTGGTCGGCCGCGTCATGCCGGGTGTGCAGCTGACCCACGAAGGGGTCGCCGCCGAGCTCGGCGTCTCGCGGACCCCGGTCCGTGATGCGCTGGAACGGCTGCATCAGGAAGGATTCGTCGAGCACCGCCGCAACCGCGGCTACTTCGTCGCCAACCTCGGCGTCGACGAAGTCCGCGAGCTGTTCGGCCTGCGCACCGCGCTCGAGCTGTTCGCGCTCGAGGAAGCCTGGCGGCGGCGGACGCTGCTGCCGCTGGACGATCTGCGCGCGATCAACGAGCGCTATCGCGACGCCATCACCGAAGGCGCGTCCAAATGGCGGATGCTGGTCGACCAGGAATTCCACCATGCGCTGGCGCTGCGTTCCGGCAACCAGCTGCTGGTCAAGGCGCTGGATTCGCTGTTCGAACGGATCGTGCTGAAACGCCATGTCGGCGGCTATGTCGTCGAACAGGGCCTGCAGGCCTATCAGGAACAGGAAGAACTGCTGCGGCTGCTCGCCGCCGGCCGCTACGACCGGGCACGCGAGGCGTTGCGCGACCATATCGCGAGCGGCCGCGACCGGCTGCTGGGGCAGCTGGAGGACGGGCTCGATGCCGGCCGGCACGGTGCCGGCCGACTGTAGCGACCGGCCATCATCCGGCCCTACGGCCGTCCGGTAGCGATGCGGCGGTCGCGACGACCGCCGGTGCGGGAGCCGGTTGCACGACCGCTCCCCACGGGGCTGGCGCCTGCCGAGCCGCCTCCGGCGAGGCCGCCGGCTGCTCTGCCGCCGGCTGCTCTGCCGCCGGCTGCTCTGCCGCTGGCTGCTCTGCTACTGGCTGCTCTGCCGCGGGCCGCACGATCTCGCGCACCAGCGACTGCGGCTTGCGATTGGCGGTCAGGAACAGCCGGCCGAGGTATTCGCCGAGCACGCCGAGCAGCACCAGCTGCACGCCGGACACCAGCAGCGACCCGGCCATCAGCGACGCCCAGCCCGGCGGCGGCGCGCGCAGGATCGCCTCGAGCACGACCGCGACGAACGCGAGCAGGCCGAGCGTGCCGAGCGCCAGGCCGACGACCACGCTGATCCGCAGCGGCATCGTCGAGAAGTTCAGGAACAGGTTCATCCACAGCCGGACCAGCCGGCGCACCGTATAGTTGCTGCGGCCGTGCACGCGCCGCAGATGCAGCACCGGGATCCGGTCGATCCGCTGCGTCACCTGCATGATCAGGCCGTCGACATAGGGAAACGGCCCGTCGTAGCGAGTCACCGCCTGCGCGACGAACGCGCTCATGCAACGAAAGCTCGACAGGTACAACCCGCGCGGCTTGTCGAGCAGCCAGTCGGCGACCCGATTGGCGAAGCGGCTGCCGAGGTTGCGCCAGGCGGCGTGCTGCTTCTCCGCATAGTAGGTGTAGACGACGTCCCAGTCGCCGTCGCGGGCATGCTCGAACAGCTTGACCACTTCCGACGTCGGATTCTGCAGATCGTCGTCCATCGTGATCACGAAGCGGCCGCGGACCTGGCGCAGCCCCGCCATCACCGCGTTGTGCTCGCCGAAATTGCGCGACAGGTCGACGAACGTGACCGGAAGGTCGGTCCGTGCAGCCAGCCGCCGGCAGACCGCGGCGCTGCCGTCGGGGCTGCCGTCGTTGACCAGGATCACTTCATGCCCGCCGGCGATCGGCAGCCGGGCCAGCGCGTCGACCAGTTCGCCGACCGACGCCTCGCCCCGATAGACCGGGATCACGATCGACAGCGCGTAACGGGGCTCGTTCACCGGCGCATTCATCGGAACGCCACCGCCAGCAGCGAGCCGCCGAACGGATACCGCAGCCCGGCGCGGGCACCGGCCCGTTCCAGCGCAGTGACCGCGCCGAACAGCCGGTCGGCGAGCCCGGGAAAAGCGGCGACGTCGCTGCCACCGCCGGCCGCCGGCAGCAGCTTGCGACGCAACACCATCAACGGGAACAGCAGGCAGTTCCAGTAGCGGATCGTCGACCGCACGAATCCGGCCTGCTCGAGCAGGCCGCGCAGTTCGCCGCGCTCGAAGCGGCGCTCATTGTGTACCTCACGGTCATGGAACGACATCATCCAGTGGAACGCCGGCACGTTGACGATCAGCGTGCCGCCGGGTTGCAGGCAGCGATGCGCCTCGGCGAGCGCGCGCAGCGGGTCGACCCGGCGGTGGCAGATGACGTCGACGCTGAATACGACTCCGACGCTGGCGTCGGCGAACGGCAACTGGTTGGCGCTCGCGACCGCGACCGCGGCGCCGCTCTTGCGGCGCGCCGCTCGGGCAGCCGGCGGATGCACGTCGATCCCGGCATGGAGGCGCCCGGTCGGCAGATCCGCCAGCCGGCGCAGCAGTCCGCCGGTGCCGCAACCGGCGTCGAGGACCGGAGAACCGGCCGGCCCGGGCGCGCGGCGCAGCGCGTCGAGCAGGACCGCATGGGCGGCGCGGTACCACCACATGACGTCTTCGGTCGCGTCCATCCGCGCGTATTCGGCAGCTTCCATTCGGCGACGGGCGCAAGCGATGTGGGGGGGGGCTGGACCGAATATACCCGATCGCTATACTGCGGCAGCGCCGCGCACGTCGAGATGCCCGACGATGAGCAAGACATGTCAGAAGTTTCCGCCAATGACACCCGGCCGGCCGTAGCCGTGTCGGGTTCCTTGACGTTCGGCCCCGCCGCCCCGGGTCCCGATACCGTTGCCGGCTCCGGTTCCGGCAACGGCAACGGCGCATCGTCGCGACAGTGGTCGCTCGGCTCGATGCCGGTCGCGCTCGGCGTCTTCGCCGCGTTCCTGCTCGCACCGCTGCCGTGGATCGCGATCTATTTCGTGCCGCCGATCAACCACGACGCGGCGGCGCTGCTGCATTTCGCCAGCCGCTGGCTCGCCGGCGAGCGGCTCTATGTCGACCTGATCGACATCAATCCGCCGCTGATCTTCATCCTGAACCTGATCCCGGCGGCGATCGATCGGATGACGCCGATCAACGGGCCGACCGCGCTGGTGCTCTGTGCGCTCGCCTGGGTCGCCGTCGGCATCTGGTTCTGCATCCGGCTGCTGGCGCTGACGCCCGGGCGCGCCGGCGAAATCCGCCGCTACCTGCTGCTGCCGCTGCTGCTGTTCCTGACCATCGTCTATCCCGGCACCGAGTTCGGCCAGCGCGAATCGCTGATGCTCGCCGCGGCGCTGCCGTATCTGCTGCTCGCCGAAGCCCGGATGAACCGCCGCGAGCCGCCGCGCGCGCTGCTGCTGGCGGTCGCGGCGTTCGCCGCGATCGGCTTCGCGCTGAAGCCGCACTTCCTGCTGATCCCGCTGCTGATCGAAACCTGCGTCCTGACGACGATCGGCTGGCGCGCGCTGGCCCGCGACCCGGTGCCGTGGGCGCTCGCGACGATCTTCCTGCTCCACGTGCTGTTCATCGTCTTCGTGACGCCGCGCTACTTCGACACGGTGGTTCCGCTGGCGATGCAACAGTACCTGTCGCTCGGCGGCCTCGGGCCGTGGGGCGTGCTGCTGCGCTCGGCGCTGACGCCGACGGCGGCGCTGTTCATCCCGCTCGCGATCGCCGCGCTGCTGGTGCAGCCGCCGCTGGCGCGGCTCGCCGCCGCCGGAGCGCTCGCAGGCATCGTGATCGCGACGGTGCAGGCCAAGGGCTGGCCGTACCATCTGCTGCCGGCCGAGACCTTCGTGATGCTGACCGCAGGGGCACTGCTCTCGGCCGCCGCCGACCTGTTCCTGCCGGTCGAGGAGGTACGCCGGCGCGGCCTGCAGGTGCTGCTGCTGACGACGCTGATGCTCGGCGTCTACTACGTCTCGGCGCTGACGCGGCCGACCTTCTGGCGCCAGGCGGCGTTCCCCAACAGCCAGGCCGGCCAGCTGATCAAGCGCTTCGGCAACCAGCTCGCCAGCGGGCCGGTGCTGGTGCTGTCACCGGGGCTCTATCCGCACTTCCCGGTCATCAACTACACCGGTTCGACGCTGGCGATGCGTTTCATGACGCTGTGGCCGATCCAGGGCGCCTATGCGCGCTGCACCGGCGACCGCCGGATGTTCCGTCCCCCGGCCGAGATGGGGCGCGAAGAGCGTTATGCGTTCGAAGCGATCATCGACGATTTCCTGCGCATGCGCCCGACGACCGTCGTGATCGACAAGATTCCCGGCATCCCGATGTGCTCGGGTGAGGACTTCGACTTCCTGCGCTACTTCCGCCAGAGCTCGCGCTTCGCCCAGACGTTCGACCGCTACCGGCTGATCGGAGAGTACGACCGCTATCGCGTGTACGCGCGGCCCTGAGCCCGGTGCGGCGGCGTGCCGCTCAATCGCGCAGCTGCCGCGCCCAGTGCCGATAGAGCCGGAACGCGAGCCGGCGCTGGCCGGCCAGATGCACCGCCGTATCGGCGCGGATCCGCTCCGGCGAATGGGTTGGCGGCGAGGTTGCCGGCGAAGCTGCCGGCAAGGCAGCCGGCGCCGCCGGCCGGCGCGCCGCCTGCTTGCGCAGCCAGAGCTCGATCTTGTCCCGATCGGCCTCGGGATGGAACTGCACCGCCAGGTGGCGATCGCGCCAGACGAACGCCTGCTGCGGGCACGCCGCCGACCCGGCGAGCGGCGTCGCACCGGCCGGCAGCGCGAACGCTTCGCGATGCCATTGCATCACCCACGGAGCGCGCTCGGCGCCGAACCATTCGCGTGCCGCCGGCGTGTCTTGGACCGTGAGCGGATACCAGCCGATCTCCGGCGCGGGACTGCGGCCGATCGCTGCGCCGAGCGCCTTGGCGAGCAGCTGCGCACCGAGACAATGGCCGATCACCGGCACGTCGGCCGCCAGCGCAAGTTCGATCAACGCCAGCTCCTGGTGCAGATGCGGCAACGGATCGTTGGCGCTCATCGGCCCGCCGAGCACGCAGACGCCGGCATGATCGCCGAGGTCGCGCGGCACCGGATCGCCGGCATGGATCTGCACCAGCCGCATCGGCCGGCCGGTCGCGGTCAGCCACTCACCGAAATGCGCCGGACCGTCGCCGGCAGTGTGCTCGAGGATCAGGATGGTGCCGGGCATGGCCGAATCTCCGTCGCTAACGCAACCGAGCGTCGATCCTCTCTGCGATGTCCGCAACCACGTCCTCCTCGACGAGGTCGGCGAGCAGGTCGTAGAAATGGCCGAGGTAGAAGCGCTCGCCGTCGAACTGGCCGCGACTGCGCAGTTTGGACGCGTAGACCGCCAGGCCGCGCGCGGCGAACTGCTCGGCCGGCCAGGACCGGACGAAGATCTTGACACCGCCGGAGCTGTCGATCCGCTCTTCCCTGGCTGCAGTCACCGCTCGCTCCCGTCGGGGATTGCCGATGTCCGGATGATCGCGCATGGCGGCCGAGTCGTGGCGGAAGGCACCGCTGCACCATGGGCGTCCAGCATGCTGCGCTTCCTGAAGCTGTTCACCCGCATCGAGGGCCGGTGCATCAAGCGATGTGCCTGCACATCGAGGGCCGCCAGATCGGCGTCCGAACTTGCACGTGACGTCGACGATCCGCTCACGTCGTGCGCGCTCCCTTGCGTTGCGTGCCTGTACGCGAACGCCTCTTGGATTGCAGGTCGCGCTCCTTCGGCCGTCGACCCGAAACGACGCGTGACCACGGAGGCGGGTTGAACCAGGCCACCAGGAAGTCGATGAACATCCGGACTTTCCTGGGGAGCACGCCCCTCAAGTACAGAACGCACAGGGGCCCACTGGCGACGGAATGCCCCGCGAGAACACGTACGAGGCTTCCCTCGGCGATGTCATCTTCGATGCAGAACGACGGAAGCATCGCCAAGCCGGTGCCTTGCAGTGCTGCTGCCCTCAGAGCAAGCATGCTGTTCGCCGTGACACTCCCATGGACTTTGATCGAATGCTCTCGCGACTGACCTTCGTCGAAATGCCAGACGTCGTCTGGTGCCTGGGCAAGGTGAATCAGGCAGTTGTGTCCGGTCAGGTCCTTGGGCGTCGCAGGGACGCCATACTTCTCCAGATACGCGGGAGAGGCACAGACGTAGCGCGGGATCTCGCAGATCTTGCGCGCCACGATCCGCGAATCGGGCACCGCCCCGAAGTGGACGGCTAAGTCGAAACCACCGTTGAGAATCTCCTTGCCGTAGCTCAGGGAGTCGCTGAGGACCAACGTCGTCTTCACTCCAGAGAAGCGCTTGACGAAATCCGACACAACGGCGCCGAGAAATAGCACTCCGATGCTGTTCAATGCCGTTATGCGTATGTGGCCACGGGGCTCAGCCTGAAGCCGAGAGATCCCCTGCTCCGCGCTGCTGGTTGCCTCCAGAATCTGCTGGCAGCTTTCGTGGTACTCGTACCCGATCTCCGTCAATTTGATACGTCGGGTAGTCCGATACAGCAGTTGTACCCCCAGCATCGCCTCCAGCGCGGCGATATGTTTGCTGATCAGCGGCTTGGAGACACGCAGCTCCCTCGCCGCCGCAACGAAGCTTCCGCTCTTCACGACCTGTACGAAAGTACTCATCAGTTTGAACTTGTCCATGCGACCGATTGATTACTCGCTTTCATCAAAGTAGTGCCGCAAACGGTGTTTATCTAGTAGGAGTAACGAGCGTATTCTCGCGCTCTCAAACGTATCAACACCATATTCAGAGAGACTTAGATCCGCCTGTCCGAACAGTTTCCCCGATCCGCGAACGGAACGGGCGGTATCGACGAAAAGCAGAGCTCGCGATCGCACATGCGCGCTCGGCGCCGTACCGGGCAAGGTCGGCTCGACCGGAGGCGTCTCATGATCAAGCAACCTTCATATCCGGCGCTGCGCTTCGTCCAGAGATTCGGCGGAAAGCTCGCGGTGATCGTGGCGTTCTGTGTTGCTGGCGGCGGCGTCCGCATCGCGGTGATGAGCGCCAACTGGTGGTGGGGCGTGGGCGGAATCGCGACTGGAGCATTGGTCTTCCTTGCAATCCGAAGCTGCTATGAGCTTGTGCTGGTACTCGCAGACACGCTTCTGCCCGAGTAGCTCACATGCATCACGCCTTCGACCTGGCCGTGGTGGGCGGTGGACTCGCCGGACTGACCGCGGCAAACAGGTGTGCGGAAGCCGGCTTGTCGGTTGCGGTCCTCGAGCGGGGAGAAGCAGCGGACTACCGCTGCAATTCCCGCTTCGCAATGGGCTTCATGACAGTGGCCCGCGAGAACCTCTGCAGTGAACCCGAGGTGCTGCGCCGGGCGATCAGGACACTGTGCCAGGGCGAGCAGAACCAGGAGCTGTCGGAAGTCCTTGTCAACAATGCAGCGCGGGCATTCGATTGGTTCCGGAATCAGGGTGTGAGGACCGTGCAATTCGGCGGCGCATTGTTTCCGGGCCGTAGGGTCTTGCTGGTGCCGCCACCGGCGTTGCGACCGGGGCTTCACTGGCCGGGACGTGGGGCCGATTCGATGATGCGTCGCATGGCGGAAAGGCTGTCCCGAAACACCGGCAGGCTGCTTCTGGGTATGCGCGCGAGCGATCTGATACTGGAGCGGGGCCGCTGTGTCGGAGTGAACGCGCAGCAAGCCGGATGCCGGCACGCGTTCCGCGCCACCGCGGTTTTGATCGCGGACGGAGGCTTCCAGGCCAATCACGACCTGGTTCGCCGCTATATATCGCCTCGCCCGGAGAGACTGCTCCAGCGCAACGCCGGCACGGGGACTGGCGATGGACTGCAGATGGGTAAAGCCGCCGGCGCAGTGCTGAACGGGATGGACCGCTTCTATGGACACGTACAGTCACGGGACGCCATGTCCAATCCGCGCCTGTGGCCGTACCCGACGGTGGACTTCCCGATTGCCGCAGGTATCGCAGTCGACGCGCAAGGGCGACGCTTCGCCGACGAAGGCTTGGGGGGAATCTACATGGCGAACGCCATTGCGGCCCTCGGTGATCCGCTGGAAGCCACCGCGATCTTCGACAGTGCGATTTGGGAGGGCCGGGCCAGAACGTTTTTGGTGCCGAGCAATCCGAACCTCGAGCGCGCAGGAGCGACGATCCACCGAGCTGCATCGCTCAAGGAACTGGCAGGCCTTGCAGGTCTGCCAGCGGATAACCTGACGGACACCGTGGAACGCTTCAACGCGGCCGTGGCGAACGGAACGACCCGGCAGCTGGTGCCGACCAGGACGAGTTCACCGCTCGAGCCTGCACGCATCGGGACGCCGCCGTTCTACGCAGTGCCATTGTGCGCAGGTATCACGTACACCATGGGAGGTCTGGCAATCGATAGCCGTTGCCGTGTGAAGCACCGTGACGGCGGAATCATCGAGGGCCTGTTCGCAGCGGGCGCGGCAGCCGGAGGTCTGGAAGGCGGCCGCACAGCGGCCTACATGGGCGGCCTGTCGAAGGCCTTGATTCAGGGTTTTGTGGCGGCCGAAGAGATTTCCGCGCAGGCCCAGAACGCGAGAACGCGAAGCCAGTCACTCGAAGGACAGATGACATGACCGGAACCACCCCAGCAACCCGCATGCTGCGGATTGCTTCTGATATCGGAGGTACGTTCACCGACATCGCTGCATTCGACGAACGCACGGGAAGGCTGCACCTTGGAAAGACGCTGTCCACGCCGCATTCACTTCTGGAAGGCATCAAGACCGGAATCCGCAAGGCCGGCGTGAATCTTGCGGACGCCGACTTCTTCGTGCACGGCTCGACGATCGTCATCAACTCGCTGCTCGAGCGCAAGGGTGCGCGCACCGCGCTGATTCTCACGGAGGGCTTTCGGGACATCTATGAAATGGGCCGAGGCAACCGGCCGGACGCCTACAACCTGTTCTTCACCAAGCACAAGCCGCTGGTGAAGCGAGCGTGGCGCTTCGTTGTCCGAGAGCGCATGCTGGCTGGCGGCGCGGTTCGAACGGCTCTCGACGAGGCGTCCGTGCTCGAGGTCTGCGAACGCCTCCGTGACGAGGACATCTCGGCAGTCGGCATCCTGCTCCTCCACTCGTACGCGAATCCCGCGCATGAGATTCGGGTGAAGCAGATCGTCCAGGAGCAACTCCCCGGCATCTTCGTCACCGCTTCGCACGAACTATCGCAGGAGTATCGCGAGTTCGAGCGCTGCTCGACCGTGGCCGCGAATGCGTATGTCGGCCCTCGGGTTACCTCGTACCTGGATGGAATCGAACGCGAACTGGATCGAGAAAGCTTTCGCGGCCCTTTCTTTGTACTTCAGTCTTCCGGAGGTCTGATCGATATCGCCAACGCCAAGAAGCATTGCGTTCGGCTGCTCGAATCCGGCCCGGCAGGCGGAATCATCGGGGTGAAAGCGCTCTGCGACGTTCTCGGGCTGGAAAATGCCATTGGCATCGACATGGGCGGAACGACAGCCAAGGCCGGCGTGATCCACCAGGGCGAGGCCCTGACCACGACCAAGGCGATGGTCGGAGGGTACGCACACGCACTCCCGATCCAGACATCGATGATCGACATCTTCGAAGTCGGCACCGGAGGCGGCTCCATTGCGTACGTCAACGAGGCGGGTGCCCTGCGGGTCGGCCCCGAAAGCGCCGGTGCCGCGCCGGGTCCGGCGTCCTACGCGCTGGGAGGAGTCGAGCCGACTGTGACCGATGCCAATCTCGTCCTTGGTCGACTCGCCGATGATCGCTTCCTCGGCGGCGACATGCGATTGGACACGGAAGCCGCCAGGATCGCGTTGATCTCCCGCGTAGGAAAGCCGCTGGGGCTGACGCTCGAAGCGGCTGCCTTCGGAGTGCTGGCGATCGCGACCAATGCAATGGCCACCGCGGTGCGGACGATCGCCACTTCGCGCGGCGTCGATGCCGGCGCGTTCGATCTCATTGCGTATGGCGGTGCCGGGCCGTTGCTCGCCTCGGCGGTCATGCGCGAACTGGGAATGCGATCCGTGATCGTGCCACGTGCGCCTGGGCATTTCTCGGCATTCGGGATGTTGTTTGCCGACCTGCGCCACGACTACGTTCACACGCGCATTTCGCATCTGGAAACCACGTCCTTCCCGGACATGGAGGCCATCTTCGAGGAGGACGAACGACGGGGGCACGAAGCGCTGGCCGCCGCGGGTGTCCAGCTCGAATCCGTCCTGGTGCAGCGCGTCCTCGAAATGCGCTATGTCGGCCAGGAGCATGCCGTGACGGTCTCGATTCCGAGCGAGCTGTTCAGGAAGCAGGACCGCGATGCCATCAAGGAGCGGTTCGATCGGCAGCATCAGCTCCGGTACGGTACGTCGGTGCCTGCACAACCGGCTGAAATCGTGAACCTGCGCACGTCGGTGATGGGCCTCTTGAAACCACCACCCCAGGAGCGGATCGCCTCGGCTGGATCCATTCCCGTCGAGAAGGCCGAGACCGGTAGCCGCAAGGTTTGCTTCGACGAAGCCGGAACGTACCTGGATAGCCGCACCTACGCTCGTAGCGAACTCCGCGCAGGCCACGCTCTCGTGGGGCCGGCCCTGATCGAGGAGGACGGTTCCACGACCGTTGTCCTTCCGGGCGATCGCCTGAGTGTGGATAGCTTCGGAAATCTCATCATCAAGAACGTCGAAAGGACGAACTGACGTGTTGTCGGCACCTGTCGTGACGGAGATCGTGCGCAACGGCCTTGTGGCTGCTGCCGAGGAAATGAAGACCAACCTGATGCGGACGGCGTACAACCGCATCATCTATGAGGGGCTCGACTTCACCGTAGGCCTGTTCACGGCCAATGGCGATGCCATGTCCATCGGAATCGGGCTGCCGATGTTTGTTCGCGGCCTGTCGGACACCGTGAAGCGCATGCTGAATCACTACCGGAAGGACGGCATCGATCCGGGCGATGTGCTGGTGACGAACGATTGCCGGGTAACGGGAAGCCATCTCAACCACGTCACCCTCGTTCTTCCCATCTTCGCTGAAAGCCGTCTGGTTGCGTTCGCGGCGGCCATGGGACACTGGATCGATATCGGCGGCGTTCTGGACGGTGTCACCAAGGATATCTATTCGGAAGGGCTGCAGATTCCGATCCTCAAGGCCGAACGCAAAGGCGTGGTCAACCAGGATCTGCTCGAGATTATCCACTTGAACGTTCGCCACCCGGAACGGGCCATAGGTGACTGGCGCGCGGAGATGACGGCTGTTCGAACAGGCGAGCGTCGCTTCCTGGAACTCGTGAACCGCTACGGCCGTGACGCCGTGCTCGGAGCAGTGGATCGCATCATGAAGCAGTCCGAAGAGGCTGCGCGCGCGGCTACGCTGACCATTCCCGACGGCGTCTACACGGCCGAGTCTTTCATGGACAGCGATGGCGTGACATTCGACAAGCGTGTGCGGATCGCGGTCAAAGTGATCGTCGAAGGCGACCAGATGACGATCGATCTGTCCGGCGTGAGCCCGGCGGTCGATGGCTTCTACAACTCGGGGGCGTCCACCGGCATCGGCTGTGCAGAGTTGGCATTCAAATGCCTGACCTCGGCCGAAGACTTCCCGATCAATCAGGGAAGCTTCCGCCCGTTGAAGGTGATTCTGCCGGAGGGCACTGTCGTCAGCGCCGCGCATCCGGCCCCGATGCGCTGGTGGATGACCTACCCGATGACGATCGTCGATACCGTGTTCAAGGCGCTCTCCAAGGCCATTCCGCAACGTGTCATCGCCGGGCATCATGCCGACCTGAACGTGGTCATGATGAACTGGCTGCAGGATGGCGTGCGTCAAGTGTCGCATGTTTCGACCAGCGGCGGTTGGGGTGCGAAGCACAACCAGGACGGCATGTGCAACACCGTCTGCATCAACGACGGCGACACGCATCGCGCGCCGATCGAGCAGATCGAGTGCAAGAACCCCCTGCTCATCGAGCGTTGGGAGCTTGCGGCCGATTCGGGCGGGGCCGGTCGCCAGCGCGGCGGTCTCGGCACCGTGCAGGTGGTTCAGCTGCTGCGTGACCAAGCTGTCAATGTCCAGATCGAGCGCCACATCGATCCTCCCTGGGGGCTCGATGGCGGCCTTCCCGGTTCCGCCAACTCGGTGTCTCTGCGACGCAATGGCCGGGTCGAGGAGGCAGGGGCCGACGACCAGCCAAAACTTCTGGGCGTGCAACTCCTGGCCGGCGATGCCTTGATCCTGCAGTCCGGCGGTGGCGGTGGATTCGGCTCACCGCTCGAGCGGCCGCTCGACGCAGTCGCGGAGGATCTGCGCAACGGGTACATCACTGCGGCGGAGGCACAGGAAAACTACGGTGTTGCGCTTGACGATAGCGGGCAAGTCGACAAGGGCGCCACCGAGTCGCTTCGACGGCGACGCGCGCGCGCTTTCATGGCCGCGACTGCCTGATACGGCCCGCGCGGAAATCACCACCCTCCCGGCGAGCCGTCCGACACGGTCAGTCGGTTGCCGGATACCGAGACGTCACAGGAGACATTCCATGCTTCGCTTCTTCAGAGTGCTGTTGTTCGTGTCCGCCGCGCTATCTGCGGCGATCGGCACGGCGGCCGAATTCCCCACCAGGACGATCCGCATCGTCGTGCCCTTCGCACCGGGCGGGCCCGCGGATACCGTGAACCGTCTCGTGGCGGCCGAACTTGCTCGCGTTCTCTCGACGACCGTGATCGTCGAAAACAAGCCAGGTGCAGGGAGCGTTGCCGCAGCTCAGTATGTGCTGAACGCGCCCGCCGATGGCTACACGCTCTTAGTGGTCACGAACACCTTCACCATGCCTGCCGCTTTCGACAAGCTTCCCTATGACACGCTTCGGGACTTCCGCCCCATCGGCAACGTGATTTCTCAGCCCAATGTACTGGTGGCGAATGCCGCGTTCCCGCCGAACACCGTTCCGGAACTCGTCGCCTACGCCAAGCGCGAGAAGACTCCGGTGATGTTCGCGACTACGTCGCAGGGTAGCCCATTGACCCTCTCGATCGAGCTGTTCGGCAGAGCGGCGGGCTTCCCGACCGTGCAGGTTCCCTATGCCGGCTCCGCGCCGGCGCAGTTCGCCGTGGTCGGTGGGCAGGTTCCCCTGATGTTCGACGGCTGGTATTTTTCTCGACAGCAGGTCAATGCCGGGAAGCTGAAGATCATCGCAGCCTTTGGCGAGCGCCGCATGAAAGAGCTGCCGGATGTCCCCACGGTTGCCGAGTTTTACCCCGGGCTGTCGTCCAACTCGATTCAGGGCCTGGTGGTACGTCGTGAAGTTCCTGACGATGTCGTCGGCGCTCTCGCTGCAGCCGTGGAAAAGGTGGTGAAGTCGCCGGCATTCGCGGAGAAGACCGTGGGGAACCTGGGTAATCCTGAATGGATGAATCCGACGGAGTTCGGTGCATTCCTCGAATCGGAAACCAAGAAGTGGAGCGATGCCAGCAAGGCAGCGAAGTTCAAGGCCAACTAGGAGGCTGTATGAAGGTGGTCGTATACGGGGACAGGCGGCGGGTCGGCGCGATCGTTGGCGACACCGTGGTAGACCTTGTATCTGCCGTGGATAGGTTCGACAGGCGTTCCGTCGAACCTACGACCTTCAATGACCTCGGTCGCTTCATCGAGGGCGGAACTGACGCACTGCGTACGGCAGAAGCCGCAGTGAAGCGAGTTCGCACCGGAGAAGGTGCCGGTCATGCAAACGTGGGCAAGGTCAGTGAGGTAAAGCTTCACG
>JBFWQR010000022.1:0-65158 GCA_050249335.1 Lautropia sp. | reverse complement strand
CTCCACAGCCCCCTTTAGCTCGGGCACCAGCAGCATCCGACGCTCCACGTCGAGTCGTTCCCCGCAGGACAACGTTCCAAGCACATACTCCCCGGCAAGCATCTGCCGGGCGACTTCCGCCCCATGCGGATCTTCGCTATCGTCCTCGTTCATCCCAAGCACGCCTTCAACGCCAGCAGGCCCCGACGGATCCAGGCCTTCACGGTTCCGAGCGGCGTCGACAATCGCTCGGCAATCTCGGCATGGCTGCAGCCGTCGACGTAGGCCAGCACGATGCACTGCCGGCGCCCGGCTTCCAGCTGACCCAGACAATCACGCAACGGCCCAAGCTCGACATCCGGCGCGGCCTGCGTCGCCATGACCCGTTCGAAGGCCTCCATGATTCCGTCGTCCAGGGGCACTTCCATGGCGCGCCGGCGCACAACGCTCAGGGCCCGGTAGCGCAGTACGGTGAACAGCCAGCCTCGGGCGTCCCCCCGATCCGGATCGAACGTTGCGGCCTTCTCCCACACGCGGATGAACACGTCCTGCACGACGTCTTCCGCCAGTGCACGATCGCGGACGATCCGCATTGCGATCCCGAGCATCCGCCGGGCCTCGAGGTCGTAGAGTTGGCGAAGGGCCTGCCGATCGCCGGCGGCGCAGGAAAGTAGGAGTCGTTCGGTCTCCCGATTTTGCTCGATCATCGTCTCCGGCGATTCAGCGTGCCTAGCATTCTCTGCTGTTCCTGACCAGTCCGAAAGAATGCCCTCCGGGACATGAATCGAACCGGCGCCCGTCCGACGGCATCGATCACATCGGCTTCCAGAGGATGTAGTCCGCCTGGTACTTCACGATCTCGCGCTTGCCGCGGGCGTCAGCGGCGCAGGTCGACATCGGCGCCACCCCTCCCTTTGTGGCGAGGCGCTGGATGTAGCTCACCCCAGTCATCGCCCCGTTGCCCGTCGCCGGATTGGCCTTCACCAGCTGCAGCGGAATGTTCCCAGTGCCCGCTGGCGCCACAGCGACCTGGGTTGCGGTCACCGCGGACATATCGCTGGACTGCCAGGTGGCTGGCGGACCGAAGTAGCGCCCGACCTGCTTGCCGTTGCGGTCCATCAGCATGGCGTCGGGACCCACGAAAAACCATTCATACTGACCCATTGCGCCCTGCTTCTCGCGGCACTCATAGGTGATCTCGCCGACACCGACGGTCTCCATCGCGACCTTCTGGCCCGTCGGAACCCGGACTGCCTCCGGTAGGGCGACCTGTGACATGGCTGC
Source organism: Lautropia sp. (assembly GCA_050249335.1). Taxonomy (GTDB): domain Bacteria; phylum Pseudomonadota; class Gammaproteobacteria; order Burkholderiales; family Burkholderiaceae_E; genus Lautropia. The sequence continues at coordinate 63,895 of JBFWQR010000022.1, read as the reverse complement.
GCTGGACATCGACGATGGCGACATCGAACCGCAGGCGGACAGCGTGCCGATGACGGCCATTGCAACCAGGGGGGCGACTCTCATGGGTTCTCCTTGCTCTGAGCTGAAGGACGACCTGACCGCCAGGCGGATCGCCGGCAGCCGCTGTCCTCCAAAGTCTCTACTCCCCAGACCGCCGTTTGGATGCATGCAGGATGAAATTTCTCCAGTCCAGTCATCGCGTTCTTGCCGGAGTCCGTAACCAGTCGTTGAGTCGCCGCGGCTTCTCCTGCCGCTCCCATATCGCATGGCCGGATGTGGTTTCATATGCTCCGGCGTTGAACCGTACCTGCAAAGACAGCCGACCAACGGCCGAGCCCGGGACAGATCTTCTAGTCATGCTGACGTCAGCTTCGCAACGGGCACCCTGTCACAGCTCGCTGTCAGTGCCGCGGCCCAGGCTGCACCTGATCCGATTCCATGGCGTGCTGGCCCCGAACGCCAGGGCGCTGCCCGAACTGCGGCGGCGGCGAACTCAAGATCCTCGCGGCGATTGTGCAGCGGCCGGTTCTCGAGCAGATCCTCGCGCACCGGACCCGGCGCCGGAATCGCGATTGCGCCTGCAGGCGTTTCGACCGTCACTCGTGTACCGTGTACCGTGTGCCGGGTCAGATCGGGTAAATCAGCGAGTTCGGAATCAGGTCGTTGTCGAACACGCAGAGCCGCTCGACCAGCCGCAGGCCATCGGCGTCGCGCCGAATCCGGTCGACATAGCGGCCGACGCTGAGGATCTCGGGCATCGCGTCGCGCTTCGTGCGCACGACCAAGTATGACGCCTCACTGCAGATCTCGTCGCCGTCGACCGTGACGACGACCGGCGCACCGATGACGTGGCGCTGCGCGTACGGGTCATGGTAGATCGTGTCGGTCGCGCCGACGACGCGGTCCTTCAGCATCGCGCGGCTCTCGAGCGCGATCGTCGCGAGCGGCAGCCCGCGGTCGAAGTTCTCGCGCGACTGGACCTTATAGACCGCACCCTCGACGAAGAAGTCAGGCCAGCGGGCGTAGTCGCCGGCGTCGAGCACGCGGCCGTACTCGGCGTAGAAGTGCTGCAGCGCGAACCAGGTCGCCGCGTCGATGTCCGGCGAGCTCACTGCTGCATCACCCGCCGCCAGTAGTCGTACATGCCGCGGATCAGCGTCTCGGTGACCATGTGATCGGTCGGCCGGACGTCGCGGCCGTCGAGCTCGCTGAAGGTGGTGGCGTCGCGGTTGCCGTCGAACGCCTGCTGCGCGAACGCGATCACCTCGCCGTCGTCGGCCGAGACGAAACCGGCCGGGCCGAACAGGTTGGCCTGGCGCAGCCGGCGCCGCGTCATCTCTTCGCTCTCGTCGGCGAAGCCGAAATGGGTCCAGACGAAGTCGAACACGCCGGGCGCGACCGGCTGCAGGTGCCGTGTCGACAGCGAGTTGACCTGCTGCTGGACGATCACGCTCGGAAACAGCGTCGTCATCACCACGGTCGGGCCTTGCCACCAGTCCTCGGGCACGACGTCGAGCAGGCGATCGTCGTTGAGCTTCATCGCCTCGCGGAAGCTGCTGACGCCGCGCGTGACTTCGCCGGCGCCGCCGTCGTTGCGGCGCGAGACCATGGCGGCATGGCGGCCGTGACGGTCGAGCACCATCTGGCTGCGCTGGTCCGCGCGCCAGAGCCCGAAGGTCACGAACCAGGTGTGCAGCAGCCCCGGGTGGTACGGGTCCTTGATGTTCTCCTGCATCAGCTTCCAGTTGGCCGGAATCCGCTGGCGGTTGTAGCCGAGCAGCTTCAGCGGCCGGTGGCCGAACACACGGTCGACGTAGTGCAGCACCTCGGGGCCGATGAAGTCCTCGAACGGCTCGACCTCGGCGTCGAAGCTGGCGAACACGACGCCGCCGCGGCGGGCGACGCGCAGCTGCGTCAGGCCGTGCTCGGCCAGCACGAAATCGGCCGGCATGCCGCCGTGGACCTTGCCGTCCTGGCGCACGCCGCGACGAAACGGCAGGCCGATCAGGTTGCCCTTCAGGTCATAGTTCCACTGGTGGTAAGGGCAGACGAAATCCTTGACCCGGCCGTGGCGTTCGCGACAGAACGCGACGCCGCGATGCGCGCAGCGGTTCTCGACGGCCCGGATCTCGCCGTCCTGGTCGCGCACCATGATCACGCTGCGGCGGCCGACGACGGTGCGCTTGAAGTCGCCGGGCGACGGGATCTCGCAGTCGAGGCCGATGTAGCACCAGTGGCCGCGGTAGAAGAAGCGTTCGAGCTCGGTCTCGAACACCTGCGGATCGGCGTAGACCCAGCCGGGTACCTGGCTGATCGGCCGTTCGCCCCAGCCGCCGGCCGGGCCGACAACGGCGCTGACAGCGGCGCCGGCAGCGGCGCCGGCGGCACGGCCAGCCGCGTCGCGGCCGCCGGCGAGGTCGCGGTCCGGCGCGTTCACCGCGCGCCTCCGGGGGCGCCGGCGTCGGCCGGGTCGTCGACCGCGTGGCGCAGCAATCCCGCGGCCTGCTGCAGCGGTTCGTCGGAGAACGCGAACAGGACGGTTTCGGCGTCGGCCTGCAGCGTCAGCCGGGCCCATGGCGGCACGACGAAGTGGTCGCGCGGACCGACCGTACAGTCGAGCGCGGCGGCGCCCGCGGTCGACGGCGCGATCGTCACGCGGGCGCTGCCTTCGACGACCGAATAGACGGTGCCGGCGGTGGTGCGGGCCGGGCGGGTCGCGAAGCCCTGCGGCAGCAGCTGCAGCCGCGTTCCGATCGTCGGGATCGCATGACCGCCGGTGACCGGATTGGCGTAGCGCAGTGCCGCGCCGTAGACCGGGTCGAGCGGTTCGTGACGGGCCAGGTGCGCCAGCGCATCGCGACTGCGCCGGTACGGATAGCTGAACACCGGGCTGGTCGCACCGAACGGCGTTTCGGGCGCGAGCGGCAGCATCGTCATGCCGAACCGTGCCAGGCTGCCGCCCTCGGCGCGCGTCACCGGCTGGCTCCGGCTCGTGCTGTTCTCGGCGAAGCCGGCCTCGTAGAACGCGACCGTCGGGATGTCGAGCCCGTCGAGCCAGGTGACCGGCTCGCCGCCGTCGTTGCCGTGGTCGTGCCAGGTCCAGCTCGGCGTGATGATGAAGTCGCCGGGCGCCATCGTCGTGCGCTCGCCGTTGACCGCGGTATAGGCGCCGCGGCCGTCGACGACGAAGCGCAGCGCCGACTGGGTGTGCCGGTGGCTCGGCGCGACTTCGCCGGGCAGGATCAGCTGCAGCCCGGCGTAGAGGCTGCTGGTGGTCCGCGATTCGCCGCGCCAGCCGGGGTTCTCGAGAATCAGCACGCGGCGGATCGCTTCCTCGGCGGTGATCAGCCGGCCGGCCTCGTCGAGAAACGGCTTGACGTCGCGCCAGTGCCAGACCGCCGGCTGCGTCCGTACCGCCGGCTGCTGCGGCACCAGCGCGTGCAGCACTTCCCACAGCGGCTTCAGACCAGCGGGATCCATTCGCCGGTAGAGGTCCCGGCGCTGCCCGGCCTGGGCGGAATGGAGATCGTCTCGTTTCATTGCGCGGTGTGCTCCCGGCATCGGATGCGGCGCAGCACGGATCTCGCCGCTGCGGCTGCCGTCCCCGCCGGCTGCCGTCCCTGCCGATTGTAGCGGCCGGGCGGTCATCGTGACCGTGGTCCGGCGCCGACCGGCGGTCGCCTCCGGCGACAGCCGGCGGTTGCCGCACCGGCGTGGTATCGGTGGGTTCGCGACATCCGGCCCGGCCATCAGGCCACTAGTCGGCCGCCAGCAAGCGCGCGGCGCCCGGGCAACCCGCTGCCGGGCCTGCCGCGTATGCTGCCGGGACGCCATGCACGCGCTCGTCAAAGCACCCCAGCCGGTGGCCCGCAGCGGCACCGACATCCTGAATGCGATCCGGCAGCCGGTTCTGCTCGAGCTGAGTCGCGCGCTGCGTCGCGCCTTCGCCGGCACCATCGACGACCTGCTCGCGCGGATGCTCGAGGAGACCTCATGGGACGAGCGGCAGTCGATCGGTGACAGTCTGGATCTGCTGCGCAACGGTCGCGAGGCGATCGAAGCGCGCTTCGACCAGGCCTGCGCCGAGACCTGGGTCGAGCGGACCACATCGGCACGCAGTGAGCCCACCGATGCCGCGGCCGGTCGCAAGCCGGGCGGCGCCAGCCCGATGTTCGCCGTGGCCGCCGCCGGTCCGGCCGGCGCGGCGCCGGCCGGCGAGGCCGGCACCAGCCCGCCGCGCGGCCTGACGCTGTCGCTGATCGACGACAGCCTGATGAGCCAGCAGCTCCAGGTCGGGCGGATCGCGGCGCGATCGCGACGCCGGATGGACGACGATCAAGTCGACGGCCTGCGCGCGCGTTTCGGCGCGCTGCTCGGCCGCGACTGGTTCGCCGACAACGAGTATCCGATTGCGCCGGACCTGGTGTTCGAAGCGTTGCGCAAGTCGCTGATCGAGTTCGGCCAGACCCGCGCCGTGCTCTACCTGATGGAGGCCTTCGAGCCGAAGATCAGCGCCGACCTGATCACCCTCTATGCCGACGTCAATCAGCGTCTGATCGCGTTCGGCGTGCTGCCCGAGATCCGCTACCGGATCGCCAAGGCCGATGGCGGCTCGGGGTCCGGACACCCCGGCGCCCCTGCCGATGCCGTGCCCGGCGATCCGGCCGCGGCCGCTGCCGCCCGGGCAGGGTACCCGGGCAGTGCCTACGGTACGGCTGCTGGCGCCCATGGCGCGGCCGCCGGCGCCTACGGTGCCGGTGCCCATGGCGCCGCCGGCGGCCACGCCGGGCTGCCGGCTGGCGCGGCCGCGGCTGGGCATTCCGCGATCGCCGACGGCGCCGAGCCGACCTTCTTCGGCATCGGTCCGGAGTCCGGCAGCGGTGCTGCGGCGATCCGTTCCGGCAGCAGCGCGGCCGCCGGCGGCGGCATCGGCACGATGTCGGCACAGGCGGTCTCGGATCTCGCCGACCAGCTCGGCGCGCGCGTCTTCGCCGCCCAGTCGTCGGCAGCCCGGCTGCTCAGCGATCCCGAGCAGTTCGGAACCGTCGGCCAGAGCGCGGTGCCGGCAGCGAGCGAGCAGCTGCTCGACGCGCTGACCCGGCTGCAGGAGACCGTGCCGCAGGACGGGCAGGACATCGCGACGCTGGTGTCGACCGCCCGGACCCAGTCGAGCGCCGCGGCGCGCGAGCACGGTTCGCCGCTCGAGCGGCTGATCATCGAAACGGTCTCGCTGGTATTCGAGCACGTCTACGAAGACGAAGCGATCGCCGACGCGATCAAGCAGCAGCTGCTGCGGCTGCAAGTCGCGGCGTTCAAGGCCGCGCTGATCGATCCGACGTTCTTTGCGCGGCCCGAGCATCCGATGCGCCGGTTCATCGACCGCATCGCCGCGATCGGCTCCGACCCGGATTTCGAGACCCAGCCGGGCACGCCGCTGGTCGTCGACATCGCCGAGTTGATGAGCTGGATCCTGGCATCGTTCGAACGCGACCTGGCGCTGTTCGACGAGGCGCTGACCCGCGTCGACACGATCGTCACCGCCGAAGCCGAACGCCGGCGCGAACGGCTGGCCAAGATCGCCGCCGCCGCCGAGAAGGCCGAGCAGCTCGAAGCGACGCGTCGCGAGATCCGGGATTCGCTGCTGCAGCCGCTGGCGGCGGATACCCCCGAGTTCGTGCTGCGCTTCGTCGCCGAGCAGTGGACCGAAGTGGTCGCGCGGATCAGCGCCGGTGCCCAGCACACGCCGTTCGAGATCGGGCGGGCGCGACGGACCATCGACCTGCTGTGCTGGAGCATCGCGCCGAAACGGCCGTCCGACATCGGCAAGCTGGCGGCAGCGCTGCCGCAGCTGATCGCCGACCTGTCGCGCGGGCTTTCGTTCATCGCGTTCGCCGAAGCCGAGCGCGAACTGTTCTTCAGCGAGCTGCTGGCCTGGCACGGCGCGACGATCGAAGAGGCCAAGCGCAACGCCCGGTTGCCGCAGCCGGCCGCGGAGCCGGCGCCGGCCGGCGCCGCCGCTCAGACGGCACCGCCGGTGCCGGTCGCGGCTGCGGCGCCGGTTGCGGCGGCCGGGGCACCGGTTGCGGCCGTCGCGGCACCAGCTGCGGCGGCCGGATCACCAGCGGTGGCGGCTGGCACACCAGCCGCCACGGCCGGCGCAGCGGCTGCGGTGGCCGGCGTCCCAGCTGCGACCGCCGCCGGGACGCCGGACGGCACTGCCGCCGCCGTGCCGGGCGCCGCCGACGCAGCGGCCGGTGAAAGCTCCGGCGACGGCGGGACGCTCGGCGTCGAACGCAGCGACGACGTCCTCGACACGCTCGACGAGCTGAAGCTCACCAACGGCAGCGAGGTCGAGCTGATCGGCGTGCGCGGCGAGGCCAAGCGCTACAAGCTCGGCTGGATCAGCCCGGCACGGACGGTGTTCGTGTTCTCACGCTATCCGCGCGACCACTGGACCGCCCGGCGGCCGATGCTGAATAGTCTGCTGGCCGAAGGCCGGCTGCGGGTGATCAGCCGCAGCGCCGGGACCGGTCGGGCGATCGAGGCACTGAAGAATCGCTGACACGACCCCGCCCGTGATCGCGCTAACATCCGGGCGATCGGACCAGACGGGAAGGGCTCAGATGTCGAGGAACGCGGCGCCAGCCGGCCGGATCCGCCTTGCCGACGTGGCGGCAGCCGCGGGCGTCTCGTCGATGACCGTCTCCCGTGCGATGCGCGAGCCGGAGCGGCTGCATCCGGATACCTTGAAGCGGATCCGCGCCAAGGTCGAAGAGCTCGGCTATCTGCCGAACCAGAGCGCGCGTTCGCTGGCATCGCGTCGCAGCCGGATCGTCGCGGCGATCGTGCCGACATTGTCGAACTCGGTCTACGCCGGCACGCTGCAGGGCATGTCCGACGCGCTGGCGCGGTTCGGCTTCGAGTTGATGCTGGCCGACAGCGGCTACGATGTGAAGCACGAGCATGTGCTGGTCGGCGCGTTCATCGGCCGCGGCGTCGATGCGCTGGTGCTGACCGGCGTCGAGCATGATCGTGCCACCCGCGAACTGGTCCATGCGCATCGGCTGCCGGTCGCCGAGATCTGGGATCTCGGCCGTCGCCCGCTGGGACTGTCGATCGGGTTCTCCAACCATGCCGCCGGTGAGGCGGTCGGCAGGCTGCTGGCCGAACTCGGCCGCCGCCGCTGGGGCTTCATCGGCTCGCTGCCGATCCGCGAGCATCGTTCGCAGAAGCGCAAGGATGGGCTGTTCGCCGCCGCCGATGCTGCCGGAATCGCGCCGCCGGCCTGCGGTTACGTCGACAACGGCATGTCGTTCGACGAAGCGGGCTTGGTCGCGCGGCAGCTGCTGACCGGTGCCGATCTCGACGCGGTGTTCTGCGCCAACGACGTCATTGCCTGCGCGGTCCTCAAGTGCGCGCGCGATAGCGGCCGGCGGGTGCCCGATGATCTCGCAGTCGTCGGTTTCGGCGATTTCGACGTCGCTGCGATGGCCTATCCCGCGCTGACCACGGTCCGGGTGCCCGGCTACCAGATGGGCGCGCTCGCCGCCGAGTCGCTGGTGGCGTCGCTGGCCGGCGAAGTGCGGGTGGAACGCCGGGTCGATCTCGGATTCGAGATGGTGCTGCGGGAGACGACCTGATGCCGGCGCCCGCCGGCAGTCCGCAGCGATAGTTGATCGAAATCCAGATCTGGACTATCCTATAAGGAATGTCTGCAAATAAACTCAGCGCCGATGCCGTCCCGCCGCTCGCGCAGTCAGCCGCCGGCATTCGCGCGTTCACCCGGATCGCGGCGCTGTGGCAGCTCAGCGTCGACGAGCAGCTGCGTTTGCTCGGCACCCCGCCACGCTCGACCTTCTTCGCCTGGCGCAAGCAGCCGGAGCGGGCATCGCTGCCGAAGGACACGCTCGAACGGATCTCGAACCTGCTCGGCATCTACAAGTCGCTGCAGATCCTGTTTCCGGAGCCCGGGATCGCCGATGCCTGGGTCCGCAAGCCGAACAGCGCCGCGATCTTCGGCGGCCGCTCGGCGCTCGACCGGATGCTGGCGGGCAACGTCAGCGACCTGAACCTGGTCCGGCGTTATCTCGACGCGGTCCGCGGCGGGGGGTGGTCGTGAGACATCGGGGGAGCGCGCAATGACCTATCCGGTCCGCCGGATCCGCTGGCAGCCGGCCTGCCGGATCGTGCCGACGCGCCATCCGAGCGTCTACCTGTTCGACCGGATCGCCGATCCGGCCGATTTCGCGGCGCTCTATGCGCTCGAGGCAATGACCAACGATCGGATCCGCGACGAAACCGGGCAGATCGAGCTGGTCGCACCGGCCGACCGGATCTTCGGACCCGGCAGCGGGCCGATCATGGCGGCATTCACCCACCTGAACCCGAGCGGCAGCCGCTTCTCGGACGGCAGCTGGGGGGTCTTCTACGCCGGCCGCGATCGCGCCACCGCGATCGCCGAGACCCGCTATCACCATGCGCGCTTTCTGGCCGCGACCCATGAGCCGCCGATGCATCTGCCGATGCGGCTCTATCACGTGACGATCGACGCCGGCCTGCACGACCTGCGGCGGCCGGCCGAGACCGGCGACGAGGACGCCGGCATCCATGATCCCGACGACTATCGCTGCGCCCGTGCGATCGGCGCCCGGCTGCGGAAGCAGGGGGCAGCCGGTGTCGTCTACCGTAGCGTGCGGCAGCCCGGCGGGCAGTGCGCCGGACTGTTCCGGCCGCGCGGCGCCCGCGACTGCGTCCATGCCGCCTATCTGCTGTATGCCTGGGACGGCAGCGGCTTCAGCGGCGTTTTCGAGCAGGCGGCATGAAGCACCCTGTGTCGACCCACCCGAGCGTGGATGCACGGCCGCCCGAAGCCGGCCCGGCCGTCGACCGCGTCGACGAGGTGATCGCCGCGCTGCGCGGGCTCGGCCTGGTGGCTGCCGACGAGCAGCCGCACTTCGAGGCGCTGGCCGGCGGAGTATCGTCGGACATCCTGCGGGTCTGCACCATCAGCGGTCAGTTCTGCATCAAGCGCGCGTTGCCGCGGCTCAAGGTCGCCGCGCTCTGGGAAGCGCCGGTCGAGCGCAACGCCGCCGAAGCCGACTGGATGCGCACCGTCGCGGCCTGGCTGCCGGATGCGGTGCCGGCGTTGCTCGGCGAGGTGCCGGCGCTCGGCCTGTTCGCGATGGCCTATCTGCCGCCGGAACGCTATCCGGTCTGGAAGACGCGGCTGCGCGACGGTACGATCGACCCGGCGTTCGCGGCCGCGGTCGGCGAGCGGCTCGCCGAGATCCATCGCCGCAGCGCCGGTTCGGCCGGACTGGCCGCGCGTTTCGCCAACGATTCGACCTTCGAGCCGATCCGGCTCGAGCCGTACCTGCGCGCCACCGCGCGGCGTCATCCGGATCTCGCCGGCCGGCTGGAAGCGCTTGCCGACGCGACGCTCGCAACCAAGCTGGCGCTGGTGCACGGCGACGTCAGTCCGAAGAACATTCTGTGCGGCCCCGACGGGCCGGTGTTTCTCGACGCCGAATGCGCGTGGTACGGCGATCCGGCGTTCGATCTCGCGTTCTGCCTGAATCATCTGCTGCTCAAGGGGGCGTGGCGGCCGCAGTGGCGTGCCGGCTACCGCGCCGCATTCGATCGGCTCGCCGCCGGCTATCTGGCCGGCGTCCGCTGGGAGCCGGTTGCCGCGTTCGAGGCGCGCTGCGCGGCGCTGCTGCCGGCGCTGCTGCTGGCGCGGATCGACGGCAAGTCGCCGGTCGAATACCTGACCGACGAGGCGGCGCGGGCGCCGGTCCGGCGGGTCGGACGGGCGCTGCTGTCGCGGCCGGTCGAGCGGCTCGACGCGGTCGCGGCGGCCTGGGATGCCGCCGGGTGAGGCCTCGATAAAGGAGTTCCGTGATGACGAGTACCGCGATCATCGACGTCTTCGGCCGCCGCATCTGGGATTCGCGCGGCCGGCCGACCATCGAAGCCGAGGTCTGGCTCGACGACGGCAGCATCGGCCGCGGCATCGCGCCGGCCGGCGCCTCGCGCGGCTCGCGCGAGGCGGTCGACAAGCGTGACGGCGGCAGCCGGCTCGGCGGCCTCGATGTCCGCCAGGCGCTCGGCGGCATTCTCACCGAGATCAAGCCGGCGCTGCTCGGCCGCGACGGCACCGAGCAGGCCGCGATCGATGCCGCCATGATCGAGCTCGACGGCACCCCGAACAAGTCGCGGCTCGGCGGCAATGCGATCGTCGCGGTCTCGCTGGCCGCGCTGCATGCGGCGGCGCAGAGCGCCGGTCTGCCGCTCTGGCAGCATCTGGCCGCCGGCGCGCCGGTGCGGTTGCCGCTGCCGGAGATCCAGATCTTCGGCGGCGGCGCACATGCCGGCCGGCGGATCGATATCCAGGACCTGATGGTGATCGCGCCGAAGGCGCGCTCGTTCGAGCAGGCGCTCGAGATCACTGCCGAGGTCTATCACGCCGCCGGCCGGATCATGGCCGACGCCGGGCGGCTTGCCGGCGTTGCCGACGAGGGCGGCTGGTGGCCGGCGTTCGACAGCAACGAGGACGCGCTGACGACGCTGGTCCGCGCGATCGAGGCCGCCGGTTACACGCCCGGCGACGAGGTCGCGATCTCGCTCGACATCGCCGCGTCGGAGTTCGGCAAGGGCGGGCGCTACCGGCTCGGCCTGGAGCAGCGCGAGCTCGACAGCGACGGCCTCTGCGAGCTGCTGCTCGGCTGGTGCCGGCGCTTCCCGATCCGGTCGATCGAGGATCCGCTCGGCGAGGACGATCCGGTCGGCCTGCAGCGATTCACCGCCGCGGTCGGCGACCGGATCCAGGTGATCGGCGACGATTTCCTGGTCACCGATGCGGCGCGCGTCACCGAGGCCGCAGCGCGGCGCAACGTCAACGCGGTACTGCTGAAGGTCAACCAGGCCGGCACCGTCAGCGAGACCCGTGCCGCGCTCGACGCCGCCCGCGCCGCCGGCTTCGGCACCATCGTCTCGGCCCGCTCCGGCGAGACCGAGGACCTGAGCATCGCGCATCTCGCGGTCGGCTGGGACGCGCTGCAGTTCAAGGTCGGGTCGTTCGCCCGCTCCGAGCGGATGGCCAAGTGGAACGAGATGCTGCGGATCGAGCAGGCGATGGGCGCGGCGGCCCGTTTCGCCGGTATGGCCGGCCTGCCGGCCCCGCCGGCGTCAGCCGCGGTTCGACCGTAGCGCCGCCACCAGCGCCTGGGCCGCGCTGGTCAGGCGGCCGCGGCGCCGCGACGTGATGCCGACCAGCCGCTCCCAGGCCGGCGCGTCGACGTCGAGCGCGGTCAGGTAACCGGCCTGTTCGTCCCAGTGGATCATTTCGCGCGGCATGAAGCTCAGGTAGTCGCCGTGCATCACCAGCGTTTTCAACAGCACCGCGGAGGTCGTCTCGATCTCGGCATCGGGCGGCTTCAGGCCGGCGTCGAGGAAGACTTCGTCGAGCGCCTTGCGCTCGAGTTCGCGCCGTCGCGCCAGGACCCAGCGGTTGCCGAGCAGATCCGGTGGTGTCAGCCGGCGCCGATGGGCGAGCGGATGATCCGGCCGGGCGATCACCGCGGCGGTGTCGGCGAACAGGATCTGGTGGCGCAGCTCCGGATCCGACGCGGTGCGCGGCACCGATGACAGCGCGAACTCGATCTCGCCGCGCTTGACCATCGGCATCAGCGTCTCGTTGAGGCCGTAGAGCACGGTGACGCGCAGCTCCGGCCGGCGGGTGGCGAGCGCAGCCAGCGTCTCGGGCAGCAGCCGGGTCGCTTCGGACGGGCCGCAGCCGATCGTGACGCGCACACTGCCGGCATCGCGCAGCGCGCGGATCTCGTCGCCGATCCGGTGCAGTTCGGCTTCGATGACGTCGCCGCGCGCGATGATCGCCTCGCCGTAGCGGGTCGCCCGCACCCCGAAGCGGCCGCGCTCGATCACGGCGACACCGAGCGAGCGTTCGAGCGCGGCCAGGCTCTTGGACAGCGCCGGCTGCGAGATGCCGAGCAGCGCCGCCGCCGCGGTCAGGCTGCCGCTGCGGACCGCGGTGACCAGGTGAACGATGCGGCGATACTCGATCGAATCCATCGTCGTTACTATAACCCCGAGTTATGGATGAATGCTGCCGCGGCGCTGGTCAGTGCCCGGCGACTGCACTACAGTGACCCCGATCCGAGGGAAGCCGCCATGATCGATATCGCCAGCCTGGTCGAAGCCGACCGCGTCCACCGCCGCTGCTATACCGACCCCGAGCTCTTCGAGCTCGAGATGTCGCGCATCTTCGAGCGGATCTGGGTCTACTGCGGCCATGAATCGCAGGTGCCGCAGGTCGGCGACTATTACACGCTGACGATCGGCCGGCAGCCGATGATCATGGTCCGCGGCCGCGACCAGCGGATCAACGTGCTGTACAACCGATGTCCGCACCGCGGCGTGCAGGTCTGCGGCAATCAGCGCGGCAACACCGGCACCGGGTTCGTCTGTTCGTACCACGCCTGGAGCTTCCACCTCGACGGCAAGGTCCGGGCGATTCCGCTGAAGCCCGGCTACGACGGGACCCGGATGACCCCGGAGAATCCGGACTGCAACATGAAGGCGGCGGCGCGGGTCGACAGCTACCGCGGCTTCGTGTTTGCCAGCCTCGCGGCCGACGGGCCGTCGCTCGCCGAATTCCTCGGCGACGCCAGGGTCGCGTTCGACGACATGTGCGATCGCTCGCCGGTCGGCGAAGTCGAGGTCGTGCCGGTCTGTCACCGGGTGATCCAGCGGTCGAACTGGAAGTTCTTCATGGAGAACCAGCTCGACGCGCTGCACCCGTCGGTCACCCACCAGTCGACCGGCGTGTCGGCGCGCCGGGTCGAGCAGCGGCTCAAGAAGGAGCAGGGCAGCGCGCCGCTGTACTACCACTACCTGTCGGCGTTCGCGTCGAGCTTCGACCAGTGGGATTCGGTCCAGACGATCAATCTGCCGCGCGGCCACGGCATCCTGCAGGCCTACATGGGCCTGCGGCCAACCGATCCCGATACGCTCGAGCACGAGGCGCTGCTGAAGCAGGCGTACGGCGAGCAGAAGGCCGAGGAGTACCTGTCGCGCAGCATCCATCACGTGCTGGTCTATCCGTATCTGTCGGTGCAGTCGCCGCTGCAGCAGTTGCGCTGCCTGCGCCCGCAGTCGCCGTCGGCGACGCTGTCCGAGATCTGGCACTTCCGGCTGAAGGGCGCGCCGGAGGCGATCTATCGGCGCTCGATGTGGTACTTCAACCTGGTCAATTCGCCGGCGACGATGATCAATGCCGACGATCTCGAGAACTGGTCCCGCGGGCAGCGCGGGCTCGAATCCGATGGCGGCGACTGGGTCAGCTTCCACCGCAACCTCGGCGGCGATACCGAGAAGGACGGCGTGCTCTACTCGAACAACGGCACCTCGGAAGTGGTGATGCGCAGCCAGTTCCGCGCCTGGCGCAGCTATCTGGAGACGCCGGCCGAGGCGCCGCTGGCGGCGTCTGCCGCCGGGACGGTGGCCGGCGCCGGCGCCGGCACTGGAGCCAGCGCGACCGCGGCCACTGCCGCCTGACCGGCCGTCGATAGAGCAAGGAGCAGCAGATGCCGAGCCAGGACCAGAAGCAAGCGGGCCGCAGCGACGTCGACAGCGCGCTCGGGCGCAGCGTCGTGATCGAGGCGGTCGAATCGATGACCGGCGCCGAGTCGATCGCGCCGACCCATCGCGGCCGCGGGCCGGACGGCGACCGGATGTACGTGCCGACGCCGGCATCGTCGCTGGCCGGCCATGCCGACACCGCGCTGCATCACGAGATCTCGATGCTGCTGTATCGGCAGGCGGCGCTGCTCGACGCCAAGCGCTGGCAGGACTGGATCGATCTGTTCGGCGACGACGGGGTCTACTGGATGCCGGTGCAGCCGGGTCAGAACGACTGGGAGTCGCAGCCGTCGATCTTCGCTGAGGACAAGCTGCTGATGGAGATCCGGATGGGGCGGCTGTCGCATCCGAACGCCTGGTCGCAGGCGGCGCAGTGGGGCACCAACCACCTGGTCGGCAACATCGTCGTCGAGTCGGTCGCGAGCGGTGCGGCCGGCTCGGCCGCGGACGGCGGCTTCGACGGCATCCCGCCACTCGGCGAGCCGTGCATCGTGGTGGCGTCGCGCTTTCAGATGATGGAGCTGCGGCGCGACGAGATCAGGCACTTCGGCGGTACCTATCGCCACTTCCTGGTGCGCACGCCGCAGGGGCTGCGGATCCGGCTGCAGCGGGTCGACCTGATGAACGGCCAGGCCGCCTACGACTACGTGCTGCAGGCCTGGGTCTGACCGTGCCGAGGCCGTGACCGCGAGTGCGTCGCGGTCGTGAGTGCGCCGCGGCGCCGTCCCGCCGTGCATAATCGTCGCGAATGCGGCCGCGCCGACGGCCGCGAACAACCCGGGAGGATCGATCATGTCGTTGCGCCTCGAGACAATCCGGCCGCTCGCCGCCGTCGCAGCGGTCGCCGCTGCCGTGCTGGCGCCGGCCGCGCCGGCCGCTGCGGCCGATGCCGTCAAGGTCGGCTTCATCAGCACGCTGTCGGGGCCGTCGGCCGCGCTCGGCGTCGACATCCGCGACGCGTTCATGCTCGCGGTCAAGCAGAACGGCGGCAAGCTCGGCGGGCTGCCGGCCGAAGTGCTGATCGCCGATGATCAGTTCAAGCCCGACGTCGGCAAGCAGCTGTTCGAGAAGAACATCAAGCGCGACCGGGTCGACTTCCTGACCGGCATCGTGTTCTCCAACGTGCTGATGGCCGGACTGCCCGATGCGCTGCGCGCCGAGACGTTCTACATCAGCCCCAACGCGGCGCCGTCGCCGCTCGCCGGCGAGCGCTGCAGCCCGTGGTTCTTCGCGTCGGCCTGGCCGAACGACGCGTACCACGAAGCCGCCGGCCAGTACGCGACCAACAAGGGCTTCAAGAGCGTCTACCTGCTGGCGCCGAACTACCAGGCCGGCAAGGACTCGCTCGCCGGCTTCAAGCGGATGTTCAAGGGCTCGATCGCCGCCGAGGTCTACAGCAACCTCGGCCAGCTCGACTACGCGACCGAGATCGCCGCGATCCGCGCCGCCAAGCCCGAGGCGCTCTACATCTTCCTGCCCGGCGGCATGGGGATCAACTTCATCAAGCAGTTCGTCGGCGCCGGCCTGTCGAAGGACACCGTGCTGCTGACGCCGGGCTTCGGCTCGGACCAGGACGTGATCCGGCCGGTCGGCGACGCGATGGCCGGCATCTTCGATACCGCGCACTGGGCGCTCGACCTGCCGAACGACGCCAATCAGAAGTTCGTCGCTGCGTTCGAGAAGGAATACGGCCGGCTGCCGTCGGTATTCGCGGCGCAGGGCTACGACACCGCGCTGATGATCGATGCTGCGGTCCGGGACGTCAAAGGCAACCTGAAGGACAAGGCCGCGGTGCGCAAGGCACTGCAGCGCGCCAACTTCAAGTCGGTGCGCGGCGACCTGAAATTCAACACCAACCAGTTCCCGATCCAGAACTACTACCTGCGGGTCATCACCAAGGACGCCCAGGGCCGGCTGGTCAACAAGCGGCTCGGCGAGCCGATCCTGAAGATGCACGGTGACGCGTACGTGCAGGACTGCAAAATGAAGTGAAGACGCCCTCGCTGGCGCGCCAGGGGCGCGCCTCCCTACGCGGCGGTCGGGAAAGCGGCGAGGTCGTAGGGGCGGGTGATCGCTTCGAGCAGGTGGCCGTCGGGGTCTTCGAAGTAGACGCCGCGGCCGCCGAAGTGGTGATTGATCCGGTTCGCCTGCTGCCGGGCCGGATCGGCCCAGTGGGCAAGGCCGCGGCTGCGCAGCTTTGCATGCAGCGCATCGAAGCCGGCTTCGTCGAGCAGGAACGCGTAGTGCTGCTGGGAGAACGCGTCGCTGTCGTAGTAGTCCATCGACACGCCGTTGCCGAGCGCGACCACCAGCATCGGGCCGAACGGCACCGGCGGCGGGAGATCGAGCAGCTCGGTCAGGAACGCGGCCGAGCGCTGCTTGTCGCGGCACCAGACGATCGTGTGGTTCAGCTGTACCGTCGCCATCGCGGCCTCGTGATCCGGTGATTGTCGTTCAGCGGCGTCGCGCCGGGGCGGCACGCGCATAGCCGTCGTGGGTATCGAGCAGCCGCTCGAACCAGGCGCCGAGCGGCGCGTCGCCGGTGAGCAGATCGACCGGGCTCGCGATCCGCGCCCACTGGTAGATGCTGAACAGCGCATAGTCGGCGTACCCGGGCTCGGCGCCGGCCAGATACGGCTGGCGCTTCAGCACCGCGCGCGCCGGGTCGACGGCGCGCCCGAGGCGCTCGATGTGCTTCGGCTGCTCTTGTTTCAACGCGTCGGGCTCGAGCCGGGTGAACTTGCGGATCAGTCCGGCGAAGTAGTCGCGGTCGGCAGGCACGACCACGTCGATCGCGTCGCTGGCCACCACCGGGAACGCGGCGGCGAGCACGACCCGGTCGACCCAGCCGTTGACGAAGCGCGTCAGCGCCTGGCCGCTGGCGCCGCCGAACAGCGACCGCTCGCCGGCATGGCGGGACTCGAGGTATTCGGCGATCGCCCACGAGTCCCGGATCACGGTCTCGCCATCGCGGATCACCGGCACCGTGGTGCCGCCGGAGAACGCGATCGCGGCCTTGTCGGTCAGCGCGACCGGCCGCAGCGTGGCCTCGAGCCCGAGATGGCGCAGCGCCATCCGCGTCCGCCAGGCGAAGTTGCTGTAGCGACGGTCGTCGATGCCGCCGAGCTCCCAGAGTTCGATCATTTCGGTTCCCCCTCGGCCGGTGCTTCCGTGGCCGCTTGTCCTGTGGCCGGTTATCCGGAAACTGGTGGTCCTGAAGCTGCCTGTCCGGTGGCCAGCAGCGCGGTCAGGCGGCCACGCATAACCTTCTGCGTCGGTGTCAGCGGCATCTGCGCGATCGTTTCGAGCCGTTCCGGCCATTTGAAGCGGGCGATGCCGGCCTGTTCGAGCGCCGCGACCACCTGCGCCAGTGTGATCGGCGCGGTGGTTTCGACGAACACGCAGGCACGCTCGCCGAGCACCGGATCCGGCATCGGTACGACCGCCGAGCGCGTGATGCCGGGAATCCGGTCGATGATCGCCTCGATGTCGATCGGATTGAACTTGACGCCGCCGCGATTGATGATCTCCTTGACCCGGCCGCTCAACACCAGCGCGCCGTCATCGGTCAGCCAGCCGAGGTCGCCGGTGTCGAACCAGCCATCGTCGAAGGCGGCGGCGGTCGCGGCCGGGTTGTCCAGATAGCCGTCGAACAGCGACGGCCCGCGGACCTGGATCCGGCCCTCCCGGCCGGGCGGCAGATCGGCGGCGGAACCGCCAGGCGCAGTGGCAGCCGACACGTCGGGCGGCCGGATGCGGAATGCGGTACCCGGGCTCGGCCGGCCGGCAGTCAGCCAGCGGATCTCGGCCGGATCGTCGGGGCGGCCGTAGCTGCCGGCCTGCAGTTCGCTCATGCCCCAGAGCTGGATCACGCGGCCGGCCGGCAACAGCGCCTCGACCGCCCGCGCGAGGTCCGGCGCGACCGCGGTGCCGGACAGGCAGACCAGCCGGATCGCGGCGAAGGCATCCGCCGGCGGCATCGGCGCGGCCGTGCCGGCACCACCCGCACCATCGACACGACCCGCACCGCCGGCACCGCCGGCGCCGAGCAGCGGCCGGAAATGCGCCGGCCCGGCAAAGACCGCGGTGACCCGGTCGCGTCTCAGCGTCGCGATCAGGGCATCGGGCGAGTACGCCGGCAGCAGCGCCACGCAGGCGCCGGCGAGCAGGGCCATCTCGAGGACGAACAGGCCGTACAGGTGGCTGAACGGCGCCGCCGGCAGCAGCACGTCGGCGGCGGTCACGCCGAGCGGCGCGAGCGATGCGGCAGCGTTGCCGACGAAGCGGCGATGACTGACCGGCACGCCTTTCGGCTCGGCGGTCGTGCCGGAGGTGTACAGCAGCACATAGCGCGAATCGGGGTCGAGCGGGGCGGCAATCGCCGCTGCGGCCGGCGCATCGCCGCTCGCCGGCGGCTCCGCGAGCGGCAGCTCGTCGGCTTCGATCACCTGCTCGACGATGCCGAGCTCGGCGACGGTGCGGCACGGCGTCTCGTCCTTGAAGCGGCGCAGTCCGACGAACGCACGGGCCCGGCCGTGGCGCAGCAGCGTCGCCAGCTCGGCACGGCGGTAGGGCATGTGCAGCATTTGCACGGTGGCGCCGATCGCGCCGGCGGCCAGCAGCGCCGCGACGAACGGCCTGCCGTTCGGCAACTGCAGCGCGATCACGTCGCCGGCTCCGAGACCGCGCGCACGCAACAGTGCCGCGGTCCGGTCGGCCAGCAGACTCAGCGTTCGATAATCGACCCGGCCGGCGTCGTCGGCGAGTGCCGTGCTGCCGCCGCGCTGCCGCGCATGGGCGACGACGGCGTCGTACAACGTTTCGGGCATCGGCAACTCCTGCTATCGTGGACCGGCGGCGATGAACAGGGCCATGACATCGACCCGATCCACCGATAACATAACAAAAGTTTAAGCCTAAAGTATTCGGCGATGACCGGCGTCCTGCTCGTCGAACAACTGTTGAACGGACTGCAGTTCGGCTTGATGCTGTTCCTGCTGGCGGCCGGGCTGACGCTCGTGTTCGGCATCATGGACATGATCAATCTGGCGCACGGCTCGCTGTACATGGTCGGTGCGTTCCTCGCCGCCTGGCTGACCGGCCTGACCGGCTCGTTCATCGCCGGCGTGCTGCTCGCGGTGATCGTGACCGCGGCGTTCGGCATGACGCTCGAAGCGACACTGCTGCGGACGCTCTACGCGCGCGATCACCTGTCGCAGGTGCTCGCGACTTTCGCGCTGATCCTGATCCTCAACGAGAGCGTCCGGATGATCTGGGGCACCGACCTGCCGCTGGCGGCACCGGCGGCGCTTGCCGGCCCGGTCGAATTGCTGCCCGGACTGCTGTACCCGGCCTATCGGCTGGTGATCATCGTCGTCGGGGCGGCGCTGGCGCTGCTGCTGTACCTGCTGGTCGCGCGGACCCGGCTCGGTGCGCTGGTCCGCGCCGGCGCGTCGAATCGCGAGATGGCGCTGGCGATGGGGGTCGACATCAAGCGGCTGTTCACCGTGGTGTTCGGCATCGGTGCCGCGCTCTGCGCGGTCGCCGGCGCGCTGCTGGCGCCGCTGTTCGCGGTGCAGGTCGGCATGGGCGAGAGCATCCTGATCCTCGCGTTCGTCGTGATCGTGATCGGCGGCATCGGCTCGATCCGCGGCGCGCTGTTCGGATCGCTGCTGGTCGGGCTGGTCGATACCTTCGGCCGGACCATGCTGCCGCTGCTGTTCGGCATATTCCTGCCGCCGCAGTTCGCCAGCGCCGCCGGGCCGGCGGTATCTTCGGTGATCGTCTATCTGCTGATGGCGGTCGTGCTGTTCGTCAAGCCGCAAGGGCTGTTCCCGGCGCGCGGCTGATGCAGCCGCGCCGCACACTCGTTGCCGCCGCGGCGCTCGCCGCGGTGATCGCGCTGCTGGTCGCCTTTCCCTGGCTGGTCCGCTGGCTCGACGCCGATTTCTACATCAGCATCGCCAGCCGGATCGGCATCTTCGCGATCGCAGCGACCAGCCTGAACCTGATCCTCGGCTACGGTGGGCTGGTGTCGTTCGGTCATGCGGCGTTCGTCGGTGTCGGTGCCTACGTGGTCGCGATCCTGATCGGCGGTGGCATGGCCAATGGCTGGCTCGGCTTCGGTGCGGCGATCGCCGTCACCGCGCTGCTCGCCGCGGCGATCGGCGCGATCTCGCTGCGTACCCGCGGCGTCTACTTCATCATGATCACGCTCGCGTTCGCGCAGATGCTGTTCTACCTGGCCAACTCGATCAAGGCCTACGGCGGCGACGAGGGCATGAACCTGGACCAGCGCTCGCAGTTCGGCTTCGGGCTCGATCTCGCCGACGACACCGCGTTCTACTACCTGGTGCTGGCGCTGCTGCTGCTGGCCGTGCTGCTGGTGCACCGGCTGAACGGTTCGCGCTTCGGCCGGGTGGTCGCGGCGATGCGCGAGGACGACGTCCGGGCCGAAGCGATCGGCTTCCCGACCTATCGCTATCGGCTGATCCTGTTCATCATCGGTGGCGCGCTCGGCGGCCTCGCCGGTGCGCTGATGGCCAATCAGCAGAACTACGTCAGTCCGAACCTGCTGCACTGGAGCCAGTCGGGCACGTTGATGATCATGGTGATCCTCGGCGGCGTCGGCACGCTGTGGGGCGGAGCGCTCGGCGCGCTGACGCTGCTGGTGCTCGAGGAGATCGCCGCCGAGCATACGACCCACTGGCCGTTCTTCGTCGGCTGGATCCTGCTCGCGGTGGTGCTGTTCACGCCGCGCGGGCTGGCGGCGCTGCGCTGGCGGCGGCGCGATGCTCGGTGACCGCGGTCGAGCGCCATGACGCCGCCGTCCGCTTCCGCCGATGACACGCTGCTCGCGGTCGAGCAGCTGGCCAAGCGCTTCGGTGGCGTGCAGGCGACCGACAACGTCTCGCTGACCGTCGGCGCCCGCGAGATCCACGCGCTGATCGGGCCCAACGGCGCTGGCAAGACCAGCCTGATCAACCAGCTCGCCGGCGCGATCCCGCCCGATCGCGGCCGCATCGTCTTCGACGGCGACGACGTCACCGGCCTGTCGGTCCACCGCCGGGTCGGCCGCGGGCTGGTCCGCTCCTACCAGATCACCCGGCTGTTCCGCTCGCTGACCGTGCTCGAGAACATCGCGCTCGCGGTGCAGGCGCGCAGCGGCTCCAGCCTTTCGTTCTGGCGGCCGGTCGCCGGTGAACGCGCATTGTTCGACGAGGCCGCAACGCTGCTGGCCGAGGTCGGGCTGGCCGAGCGGGCCGGACACCGCGCCGGACAGCTCGCGCACGGCGAACAGCGCGCCCTCGAGGTCGGGCTGGCGCTGGCGACCCGGCCGAAGCTGGTGCTGCTCGACGAGCCGCTCGCCGGCACCGGCCCGGACGAGTCGGCCCGGATGGTCGCGCTGATCGAGCGGTTGCGCGGACGGGTCGCGGTACTGCTGGTCGAACACGATGTCGACGCGGTGTTCCGGCTCGCCGACCGGGTTACCGTCCTGGTCAACGGCCGCGTGATCGCGACCGGTACGCCGGCTGCGGTTCGCGCCGATCCGGCGGTGATCGCGGCCTATCTCGGCGACGAAGCCGCGGCCCCGGTCGGGCCGGGAGCCGCGGCTCCGGTCGCGCCGGGAGTTGCGGCCCGGGCCGGACCGGGCGCTCCGGCACCTGGAGCGCGCCCGTGACGGCCGCGCCGCTGCTCGAGGTTGCCGCCGTCGAGGTTGCCTACGGCGCGAGCCGTGTGCTGTTCGGCGTCGACCTGACGGTGAGGGCCGGCGAGGTGGTCGGCCTGCTCGGCCGCAACGGCATGGGCAAGACCACGCTGGTTCGCGCCGTCTGCGGCCTGACGCCGCCGCGCGCCGGCACGATCCGCTTCGGCGGCGTCGCGACCCAGACCTGGGCACCCGACCGGATCGCGCGCGCCGGCGTCGCGCTGGTACCGGAAGGCCGCCAGGTGTTTCCGAACCTGACGGTCGGCGAGCATCTGACCGCGTTCGTCGCCAACCGCAATCGCAGCACCACGCCATGGACGCCGCAGCGGGTCTATGAGCTGTTCCCGCGGCTCGCCGAGCGGCGCGACCATCTCGGCAATCAGCTGTCGGGCGGCGAACAGCAGATGCTCGCGATCGGCCGCGCGCTGGTCACCAACCCGCAGCTGCTGATCCTCGACGAGGCGACCGAAGGGCTGGCGCCGCTGATCCGCGAGGAGATCTGGCGCTGCCTCGAACGGTTGCGCGCCGCCGGCCAGACGATCCTGGTGATCGACAAGTACGTCAACCGGCTGGTGGAGCTCGCCGACCGGCACCTGATCGTCGAACGCGGCCGGATCGTATGGCGCGGAACCTCGGCCGAGCTCGCTGCCGATCGCGCGCTGTGGACCCGCTTCCTCGGCGCCTGAAGCGCTCCGATTGCCAGCCTGCCCACCGGAGATCCGCCATGTCGGCCACCGAGCCCGCAATCCCGAGTCTCGCGCCCCCGTGCTTCGTGACTCACTATCGCGTGCAGTTCGGCGACTGCGATCCGGCCAACATCGTCTACTTCCCGAACTTCTACCGCTGGTTCGACCAGGCGACCCATGCGCTGTGCGAAGCCGCCGGCTACGAGCTCGTGCACGTCCGCAGCGCGCTCGCCTGGGTCGGCTTCCCGATCGCCGAGGCCGGCGCCCGTTTCCTGCGGCCGGCGACGATCAACGATCTGCTGCGGATCGAGACCCGGGTGCGCGAATGGCAGCCGCGCCGCTTCCTGCTCGAGCACCGGATCCTGCGCGACGACACGTTGCTCGTCGAGGGCTGGCAGACCCGTTTCATCGGCGTGCAGCGGGCCGAACGCGGCGGCCGGCTCGCGGCGCTCGAGATTCCGCCGGCGTTCCGTACCGCGGTCGACGCCCAGATGGCCGCCGGCGCGGCCTGACCGGTTCGATACGTCGGGTGCGTGGGCGTAGCCCGGCGCTCACGCACCCGCATCACGGCGTGATAGCCGAGCAGCAGTGCGATGCTGACGAGGGCGGCGACCGAGTCGCTGATGTGCAACGGGTTCAACGGCGGCGGGAGCGGCGGCACCGGTTGACCGGTGTCGGCCCGGATCCGGCTCGCGGCCAGCCCTCGGGAAGAACGGGCCGAGGCCGCGATGATAGCGGAGCGCCACGGCTTCGGAGCGGCCGGCAGCGATCGCCGCGGGTGGCGCCGGCGCGAGGCCGGTGCGCCGTCAGCGCGACGCCGGCCGCCACTGCGACGCGCGCGGGCCCGCCTGCGGCCGGATCTGCGTGCCCGGCGGTGTCGCGGGTGACAGCCCCCGCGCCGGCGGGTCGAACCGCGGCTGCTGCGGATAGCTGCGTGGCGGCGTCGGGAAGTCCCGTGACGGCGTCGGAAACCGGCGCGGCGGGGTTGCAAAATCCCGTGGCGGCGTCGGATAGCTGCCGACGCCGGGCGCGATCGGAGCGAGCGGCACCGGCTGCTGCGGCATGATGCGCGGCGGCGCCGCCGGCATCTGCGCGATCGGCGGCCGCCGGCCGTCCGGGACGGCGTGACCGGGTGCCGGGAAGCTCGGCACCCGGAGGTCGGGCGGGGTTAAGCCCGGAGCCGGCAGGACGGGCGCCGGCCGGCGCGGCTCGCCCCGGCCGGGCAGCGACGGCGGGCGCTGCGGCGCGACCGCGACCGGCCGCGTGCGATAGGCACCCGGCAGCCAGCCCCAGCGTCCGTCGACCCGTTGCCAGCGGCCGTAGTGACCGGTCACGAAGCCCCACGGTGCCGCGGCGATCCACACCGGCCCCGGCGCCGCATCGGCCCAGCGGCCGTCGCGATCAGGCTCCCAGTCGCGCGGCACCGCGGTCGGATACCACACGGCACCGAGCGCCGGATCCTGCTGCCAGCTGCCTTGATCGGCGAGCACTTCGGCGCCGGTCATCTCCGGCGAAACGTAGGGCATCCCGCCGGCAGCCGCCGATTCGGTCTCGCGGCGCTGCACCCAGTCGTCGAAGTCGTCCCAGACCAGCGGCTCGCGGCGGTACGACAGCGCCGCGCCCGGCTCGATCCGGGCCTGCTGGCCGGCGATCAGCGGCAGCGTCGCCACGCCGGCCTTCAGTTCGGCATTGCCATGCGCGACCTTGGCGGCGGCGCGCTGCTCGGCATCGAAGCGCAGGATGTAGGTGCCGGGCGCGCGCGCGGCAAGACGGACCGGACCGGCCTCAAGCTCGAAACGCTCGGCCGGCGAATAGGCGGTGACGGTCAGCGCGACGGCGCCGCGAGCGACACCGATCTCGAGCGCGGTCGCGTCGATGCGGAAGAAATCGGCCTGGGTGTCGCCGTCGAGCGTGACGGTCAGCGAGCCGATCCGGACTTCGGCCCGCGAACCGGCAGCGGTCGCGAGCGACATGCCCGAGACGATCGGCAGGTTCGGTTCGGCGGCGGCCCAGCGGTCGGCGGCGGCATCGCCGGCGAAATAGCGCGCATCGCCATCGAGCAGCCCGAGCCGGCCGATCCGGTCGGTCGGCGCACCAGCGGCGTACCGGCCATCGCGCGCCCCCGCGACGGCCGCATCCGCGGTCGACCAGACCGCTTGCGGAGCAGCCGCGCCGGGCAGGGCCAGCAGGGCGCCCAGCAGCAACCGGGAGGCGGCGGGGATACAACAGGGCAGGCGCATCGGTGAACCGGCGGGAGACTGCCCGCGGCCAGATTGCCGGCGGGCGGCAGGAGGCTGCGCGGCGGAAAGACGGGCTCGTCCTGCTGCCGTGCAGCCTCCTGACCAGCATAACGCGGCTCGGCGACGGAACGGCGACATTCCGCGCCGAAACTTGCCGCAATGTCCGGTAAAGTTTCGTCATGGAGGCCCGATCCGGCCCATTCTGGGCGCTGTTCGACTCGTTGCCGCTCGGTGCGGTATTGTTCGACCGCGCGGACGATCGCTTGATCGCGTTCAACGACGCCGCTTGCCGGCAGCTCGGCTATAGCCGGGAGCAGTTCGCCCGCCTGACCGCCGCGGACATCGATCTGCTGCGCAGCGGTACCGGGCTTTCGGGCGAACGCGTGACGCTCGCGGTCGGCGAACCGCCGCGCCGTTTCAGTACCCGTCAGCGCGCCGCCGACGGCAGCGTCCGCTTCGTCGACGTCACGTTGCAGTGCATCGAGCTCGGCGGGCAAGTCTACGGGTACGCGATCTGGTCCGACGTCACCGAGCGCGAACGCGCGATCGCCGAACTGAAGGCGCGCGAGATGGAGCTGGCGCGGGTGCAGCGGATCGGCCGCGTCGGCGGCTTCGAAATCGATCTGCGCACGGGCTTTTCCAGCCTGCGCTCACCCGAGTACCTGCGGTTGTACGGGCTGCCGCCGAACGCGGCGAACGAGCCGCATGAAGCATGGGTGCAGCGGCTGCATCCGGACGACCGCGAGCGCATCGACCGGCTGTTCCGCGACACTGTCGCCGGCGACGCGCACGATTACGAGGCGGAGTACCGGACCATCACGCCGGACGGCCAGATCCGGTGGATCTCGGCGATCGCCGAGATCGAGCGCGACGCTGCCGGCCAGGCCTTGCGGATGATCGGCGCGCACATCGACATCACCGCGCAACGGCAGGCCGAGTCGGCGCTGTCGCTGCATGCCAGACGGCTCGAGGACGCCGATCGGCGCAAGAACGAATTCCTGGCGATGCTCGGGCACGAGTTGCGCAATCCGCTGGCGCCGATCCTCTCGACCATCGAGCGGTTGCAGCATGCGTCGGCCGCGCTGCCAGCCGAGATCGCCCAGGCCCATGACGTGATCCGGCGTCAGGCGACCCATCTGCGCGTGCTGGTCGACGAGCTGCTCGACGTCGCGCGCATCACCACCGGCAGGATCCAGCTGACCGAGACACTGGTCGACCTCGGCGCCGCGGTGCGCAGCGCGGTCGAACAGACGCGCGATCTGATCGAGCGCTGCGGGCACCGGCTGGTGCTGCGCGGAATCGACGATCCGCCCGGACCGGCCCGCATCCAGGTCCGCGGCGATGTCGCACGGCTGACCCAGGTGGTCGCCAATCTGCTGAGCAACGCGGCCAAGTACACTGAGACCGGCGGCACGATCACGATCGAACTCGGCATTGCGCCGCGAGCCGGCAATGACCGCGAGGGCGGCGACCTGGTAGTGCTCACGGTCAGCGATACCGGCATCGGCATTCCGCCGGCGTTGTTGCCCGAGATCTTCGATCTGTTCGCGCGGGTCGGCGCGGCGCCGCAGCCGGCCGCGGGTGCGCTGCCGGGGCTGGGCATCGGGCTGACCCTGGTGAAGCGGCTGGTCGACCTGCATCGCGGACGCATCGAGGTCAGCAGCGATGGCAGCGGCAAGGGCAGCCGCTTCGTGGTGCGCCTGCCGCGCGCCGAGGCCGCGGGCGCTGCCATGCAACCGGTGGCCATGGCGGATCCGCCGAACGGCGGGGCGGACGCGCGCCGGATCCTGGTGATCGACGACAATATCGACGCCGCCGAGGCGCTCGCCGAACTGCTGCGGCTGCACGGTCACGAAGTCGCGGCCCATCACGACGGTATCGGCGCGCTGGCCGCGGCGCTCGCCTTCCGGCCCGATATCGTGCTGCTCGATCTCGGCCTGCCGGAGCGCGACGGCTATCAGGTCGCCAGCGACCTGCGCGCCGAGGCAGCGCTGGCCGGCATACGGCTGATCGCGCTGACCGGCTACGGGCTCGACGAGGATCGCCGCCGGACCCAGGCGCAGGGGTTCGACCATCATCTGGTCAAGCCGATCGACTTCGCCGAGCTGGCGCAGCTGATCGACGCGACCGGCGATCCCGGCAACCGGGAACATCGTCGCGGCGCCCGGCTGCGCCGCGTCTAACTACCGCGCCGGCCCGGCCTGCCGCGCCGGCTCCGCGGCCTCACCCTCGACCCGGGCGACGCGCTCGAAGTAGCGGACGAAGTCCGGGTCCTCGCCGCGCAGCAGCCGCGGCAGATTGGCCCGGAAGCGCGGCATCCGGCACCATTCGCGGATGTAGTCGTCCCACGAGTTCCAGCGCCGCGCCTGCTTCGGTGCCATCACGTCGTCATACAGCAGCAGATAGGCCCGCTCGAACAGCGAGACCAGCATCGCGAAGATGATCAGCTCGCGTTCCTGCTGTTCCTCGTCGAGCGTCGGCGCCGCGGTCAGCGAGAACAGCCGCAGATCGGGGTTGGCCAGCGCCACCTTGAGAAAGTCCTGGTAGTTGTCCGACAGCAGCTGATAGACCTCTTCCTCCTCGTTCTCGCGCTCCTTCTTCTGCTCGATCAGGAATACGCCGATCGCGAGCGGCAGGCCGATCACGGTGACGATGTAGCTGGCGAGCTCCCAGGTTTGCGCCATCGACATGGATGCTTCCACGGCCAGGGATCGGACGGCAGCCGCAACTGCCGGGCAGCGACAGTATAGGTGGCCTCGCTGCCGGGTATTTCACTTGCCGCAGCCCGTTGCGCGGGCGATCCGGCCCGGCAGACACCCAATCGAGGAGAAGCCCATGCACCGCCGACACGCCCGGCCCGCCGTTGCCGATGACGCGGCTGCCCGGTCCCCGCACACCCGCTCGCCCGGCTCGGCCTCGCGGATCCTGCTGCTGGCCGGCTTGTGCTTCGGTGGCGCAGCGCTGGCCGCAACGGCATTCAGTCGGCGGGTCGTTCCCAGGTCAAGGGGCGGCCGAGTCCCGCAGCGAACCGGCGGCTCCGCGGGCTTCGACGGACCGGCGACGCTGCAGCCCTGGCTCAGGCGCAGCGGGCCGCCGTCCGATCGCGGGCAGCGCGAATCCGGGCGGGGCGAGTCATGACGCGCCTGGTCGGCGATCAGGTCGTCGAGCGGCTGATCGAATGGGGCGTGCAGCGGGTGTTCGGTTACCCGGGCGACGGCATCAACGGCGTCGTCGGCGCCTTCGATCGGTCACGCGACCGGATCGCGTTCATCCAGGCTCGGCATGAAGAACTTGCCGCTTTCATGGCGACCGCCCATGCCAAGTTCACCGGCGAGGTCGGCGTCTGTGTCGCGACGTCGGGGCCGGGCGCGATCCATCTGCTGAACGGGCTCTACGATGCCAAGGCCGATCATCAGCCGGTGGTCGCGATCGTCGGGCAGCAGGCGCGCGCTGCGCTGGGCGGCGACTATCAGCAGGAAGTCGATCTGCAGAGCCTGTTCAAGGACGTCGCCGGCCAGTTCGTCCAGACGGCGACCGTGCCGGAGCAGGTCCGGCACCTGGTCGACCGTGCGTTCCGGATCGCGCGTGACCAGCGCTGCGTGACCTGTGTCATCCTGCCCAGCGACCTGCAACAGCTGGAAGCCGTCGACGTTCCGCCGCGCGTGCATGGCACCGTGCATTCGGGAATCGGTCGGACCGCGATCGCCTTGTCGCCGCCGGAGCGCGAGCTGCAGGCAGCAGCCGACGTGCTGAACGCCGGCAAGCGGGTCGCGATGCTGGTCGGCGCCGGTGCGCTGCATGCGACCGCCGAAGTCATCGCGGTGGCCGATCGGCTCGGTGCCGGGGTCGCGAAGGCGTTGCTCGGCAAGGCCGCCGTGCCGGACGACCTGCCCTGGGTGACCGGATCGATCGGCCTGCTCGGTACCCAGCCGAGTTGGGCGATGATGAACCGCTGCGATACGCTGCTGATGATCGGCTCCGGTTTCCCGTACTCCGAGTTCCTGCCCGCGGAGGGTCAGGCGCGAGGCGTGCAGATCGATCTCGACCCGCGGCAGCTGTCGCTGCGCTATCCGATGGAGATCAACCTGGTCGGCGACAGTCGCGCGACGCTCGCCGCGCTGCTGCCGCTGCTGCAGACCGCGACCGATCGCAGCTGGCGCGAGCAGATCGAGGCCGATGTGGCCCGCTGGTGGCGAACCCTGGACGAACGGGCGGCGAATCCGGCATCGCCGATCAATCCGCAGGCGGTCTTTCGCGAGCTCTCGCAGCAGTTGCCGGACGATGCGATCCTGACCTGCGATTCCGGAACCTCGGCCGCCTGGTACGCACGAAATATCCGGTTTCGAGCCGGCATGATGGGCTCGCTGTCCGGTGGGCTCGCGACGATGGGCCCTGCGATTCCCTATGCGATCGCCGCGAAGTACGCCCATCCGGACCGGCCGGCCATCGCGCTGCTCGGCGACGGCGCGATGCAGATGGCCGGGATCAATGCGCTGGTGACGGTCGCCCATCGCTGGCGCGAGTGGTCCGACCCGCGACTGATCGTCGTCGTGCTGAACAACGGCGATCTCAACATGGTGACCTGGGAGCAGCGGGTCACCGAAGGAGATCGGAAGTTCGACGACTCGCAAGACCTGCCGCAATTCCCCTTCGCCGAGTATGCGCGGCTGCTCGGCCTCGATGCGGTGCGCGTCGACGATCCGGCGGAGCTCGAATCGGTCTGGCGCCAGGCATTGGCCGCGAGGCGTCCGATCGTGGTCGAGTGCATCACCGATCCCGATGTTCCGCCGTTGCCGCCCCATACGACCGGCAAGCAGGCCCGCAACTTCGTGTCGGCATTGGTCAGCCGGGATCCGCAGGCGATCGAGGTGGCGGTCGCCACCGCGCGGGAATGGTGGGCCGAGCGAAAGCAACGATGACCACGACGGCGCGCCCCGGGGTTCGAGCGGCGTGGTCCCGGCTACGGTCGGCGGCGGCCGCCCCCCAACCGGCGATACAGCGTGCTTCGATGCACCCCGAGGCTCCTGGCGGCGGGTGCGATTCGCCCGCCGTGGGCCGACAGTGCGCAATCGATCGCCTGCTGCGTCAGGACCGAAAGCGGTTCGGCGTCCGGGTCCGCGCCGGATGGTGCCGAGGTCGACGCAACCGGCGTCGCGGAGTCCGCTGGCGCCGGAACCGTCCCGGGCGCGGGCGGGAGATCGCTGGCCCGGATCACGGCGCCGCGCTCGGCCAGTGCCACCACCGAGCCGAGCACGGACAGCAATTCGCGGACGTTGCCGCGCCATTCGCGCCGCTCCAGCGCATCGAGCGCCGCTTCGGACAGCGTCAGGCCGTGCCGTTCGGCTACGGCGGCATGGAACAGGCGCAGAATCAGCCCGCGTCGGTCGGCTCGCGCCCGCAGCGGGGGCAGCGTGACCAGGAAGCCGTTCAGGCGATACAGCAGATCTTCGCGGAACCGGCCTTCGCGCGCCATCGCGAACAAGTCGCGATGGGTGGCGCAGACGAAGTCGAAATCGATCTCGACGTCGCGCGCCGCACCGAGCGGCCGAACGCGATGTTCCTCGAGCACCCGCAGCAGCCGTGTCTGCAAGCTCATCGGCATGTCTCCGATCTCGTCGAGGAACAGCACACCGCGATGCGCCTCGCGCACACGTCCCGGCAGGCCGCGCCGCCGCGCTCCGGTGAACGCGCCTTCCTCGTAGCCGAACAGTTCCGCTTCGATCAACGACTCCGGCAGCGCCGCGCAGTTGACCGATATCAACGGCCCTCCGGCACGGCGGCTGGCCGCATGCAGACGCCGCGCGAACCAGTCCTTGCCGCTGCCGGTCTCGCCGACGATCAGCACCGGCAGGCCGGCGTCCAGCACGCGGGTCGCGCGCTCGAGCAGCGGCGACAGCGGATCGTCGCTCACGGGCCCGGAGGCCGCCTCCTCTCGCAAGCGATGCTCTCGGCCGGCCGCGCTCATTGGACTCGGCACGTCGCCGATCCGAGAGAGCGAGTCGCCGCGCGAAGCCGGCGTACGCCGGCCAGGCTCGCGACGCTCGACGGCAACGAACCATTGCTGCCCGTTCGGGGCGCGTATCTGCGCCAGCGCTCGATTCGGGACGTGCCCGAACAAGCGTTCGACCGGATCGTCGAGCCAGGACCGCCAGTCGCCGCCGCCGAGCAGCCCGAGGGCGACGCGGTTCAGGCCGGCGATCCGGCCACCGGTGACGATGACCAGTCCTTCGCAGGCGGTATCGAGCAGCTCGGCGCGGCGGTGGAAATGCAGGATTTCATCGCAGTCGCTGCGGCGCAGCAGCCGATGCTCGATCTGTGCTGCCGCCAGGCGTACCAGGCCGAGTGCGTGGCCGTCGATCCGGACGTGATCGCCGGAGACGTCGAGCACGCCGATCGGCGCTCCGGAGCCGTCCAGGATCGGCGCCGCAGCGCAGCCGAGCCCGCCGTTGCGACCGAGCAGATGTTCCGGGCCGCGCACCAGCACCGGCGCGCGTTCGGCGAGCGCGGTACCGATCGCGTTGGTGCCGCGCCGGCCTTCCGACCACTCGACGCCGGGCAGCAGCGCGACCCGCTCGGCCCGCGGCAAAAAGTCGGCACTGCCGGCCTCATCGAGAATCAGCCCGGTCGCATCCGACAGGATCGCGATGCAATCATGCCGGGCCATCTGTTCGGCCACCGCGTCGAGCTCGGCCGCGGCGCATCGCAGCAATCCACCGGCTGCCTCGCGCCGCGCGACGAGCTCGACGCGGGACACCGGTTCGGCCCGCCGCTCATCCAGTCCGAACGGGCGGCAACGCTGCCACGAGCGCGCGATCACCGGGCCGACCTCGTCTTTCGGGGCGACGCCTTCCTCGACGAAGCGTCTCCGCGCCGACTCCACTCCGCTGCTCTCGACGGTCGCGTAATTGCGCAAGACGGTGTCTCCCGGCCAACACGGTGTCTGCCCGGCCGTCGCAGGCTGCGACAGTGCCTGCGACATATTGTGCCGGATATGTCGCGTCCCGCGTCAACAAGACCCGCCGGCGCCTGTTGGCCCGCGGCTGCCGGCGCCCGCTCGGCCCGCGGGCGCCGGCTTGGCATGGTGCTTGCGAGCGCTTCCGGGACGCTACGGCACGGCATCCATTCCACGAGGGAGACCCACGCATGAACATGCTCGAACCCGGCAAGTTCGGAACCGCGGTTCCGTTCAAGAAACGCTATGGCAACTTCATCGGCGGCGAGTGGACCGCGCCGGTCAAGGGGCAGTACTTCGAGAACATCACACCGGTCACCGGCCAGGCGTTCTGCGAGATACCGCGTTCGACCGCCGAAGACATCGAGCGCGCGCTCGACGCTGCGCACGACGCCAAAGGCGCGTGGGGTCGGACCTCGCCAACCGAACGCGCGAACCTGCTGCTGAAGATCGCCGACCGGATCGAGACGAACCTGCCGATGCTCGCGGCTGCCGAGACCTGGGACAACGGCAAGCCGATCCGCGAGAGCACCGCGGCCGATCTGCCGCTCGGCGTCGATCACCTGCGTTACTTCGCGTCGGCGATCCGCGCCCAGGAAGGCGGGATCAGCCAGATCGACGACGAGACGGTCGCCTATCATTTCCACGAGCCGATCGGCGTGGTCGGCCAGATCATTCCGTGGAATTTCCCGCTGCTGATGGCGATCTGGAAGCTCGCGCCGGCGCTGGCAGCCGGCAATTGCGTCGTGCTGAAGCCTGCCGAGCAGACGCCGGTGTCGATCCTGGTGCTGGCCGAGCTGATCGCGGACCTGCTGCCGCGCGGCGTGCTCAACGTCGTCAACGGCTTCGGGCTCGAAGCGGGCAAGCCGCTCGCCTCGAGCAATCGGGTCGGCAAGGTCGCGTTCACCGGCGAGACGACGACCGGCCGGCTGATCATGCAGTACGCGAGCCAGAACCTGATTCCGGTGACGCTGGAGCTGGGCGGCAAGAGCCCCAATGTGTTCTTCGCCGACGTGATGGACCACGACGACGGGTTCCTCGACAAGGCGCTCGAAGGCTTCACGATGTTCGCGCTGAACCAGGGCGAAGTCTGCACCTGCCCGTCGCGGGCGCTGATCCAGGAATCGATCTACGACCGCTTCATGGAACGCGCGCTGAAGCGTGTCGAGGCGATTCGCCAGGGCAACCCGCTCGATGCGGCGACGATGATCGGCGCCCAGGCATCGAGCGAGCAGCTCGAGAAGATCCTGTCCTATCTCGATATCGGCAAGCAGGAAGGCGCGAAGGTGCTGACCGGCGGCGGCCGGAACGTGCTGGAGGGCGACCTGAAGGGCGGCTTCTACGTGAAGCCGACGGTCTTTCTGGGGCACAACAAGATGCGGGTCTTCCAGGAGGAGATCTTCGGGCCGGTGGTTTCGGTCGCGACCTTCAAGGACGAGGACGAAGCGCTCGCGATCGCCAACGACACGCTCTACGGGCTCGGCGCAGGCGTCTGGAGCCGCGACATCAATCGTGCCTACCGGATGGGCCGCGGCATCCAGGCCGGCCGCGTCTGGACCAATTGCTACCACCACTACCCGGCGCATGCCGCGTTCGGCGGCTACAAGCAGTCCGGCATCGGGCGCGAGACGCACAAGATGATGCTGGATCACTATCAGCAGACCAAGAACATACTGGTCAGCTACAGCCAGAAGCCGCTCGGCTTCTTCTGACCCGGGAATGGGCGCAGCAGACGTTCCGCCGCGCGTCACCGCGACCGCTGCCGCGCTGGAGCTCATCGCCGAGCTCCGGCGCGAGCACGGTCCGGTGATGTTCCACCAGTCCGGCGGCTGCTGCGACGGCAGCGCACCGATGTGCTTCCCGCAGGGCGAGTTCATCGTCGGCGATCTCGACCGGCGGCTCGGCACCATCGGCGGCGCGCCGTTCTACATCAGCGGGCCGCAGTTCGAGTACTGGCAGCACACCTACCTGATCATCGACGTCGTGCCCGGGCGTGGCGGCATGTTCTCGCTCGAAGGACCGCGCGGCGTACGGTTCCTGACCCGTTCGCGGCTCTTCAGCGACGATGAATGGGCGGCGCTGCAGGCCGCCGAGCCGGACGGGCCGCCGTGCGGCCCGGCACCGGACGCTATACCGGCTTCTTGACCAGCACCGGATCGCTGCGATAGCGGTCCGGGAACAGCCGCTTCAGATGCTCGACCTTGGGCAGGTCATTGATCGCGATGTACGGGTTGTGCGGGTTCTCGATCATGTAGTCCTGGTGATAGCGCTCGGCCGGGAAGAAGCTGGGCTCCGGCGCCAGGCGGGTCACGATCGGCGCCGGATAGACGCGCGCCGCATCGAGCTGCGCGATGTAGGCCTTGGCGACCTCGAGCTGCTGCGGCCCGTGCGCGAAGATTTCCGAGCGATACTGCCTGCCGGTGTCCGGCCCCTGACGATCGAGCTGCGTCGGGTCGTGCACGACCGAAAAGAAGATCTGCAGCAGCGCGCCGTAGCTGACCACCGACGGGTCGTAGGTCACCTCGACCGATTCCGCGTGATCCGTGCTCCCGCTGCTGACCGCATCGTAGTGGGCAGTCGCGGCAGTCCCGCCGCTGTAGCCGGAGACCGCGCGCTGCACGCCCTTGACATGCTGATAGACCCCTTGCACACCCCAGAAGCAGCCGCCGGCGAGCGTCGCCCGGTGCAGCCGGCGGGTATCCGGCGGTATGTCCTGCGCCGGCGGCGGGATCACGACTGCCGCTTCGACGGCCGATGCGCGCCGCGTCAGGATGACCGGCAGCGCACCGCCGGCGACCAGCGCGGCGCCGCCGGCCAGGAGCAGCCGGCGCCGGCCGGCGCCGGGTTCGGAGCGAGTGGATCGCATCATCGGGTCGTTCTCCGGTTCGGTTGTCTCGGCACGGATGTCGCGAGCGCGCCGTCAGGCGAGCCGCGGCGTGAAATTCAATGACAGCCCGTTCATGCAGTAGCGCAGACCGGTCGGCGGCGGCCCGTCCTCGAAGACGTGCCCGAGGTGGCCGCCGCAGCGCCGGCAATGCACTTCCGTGCGCACCATGCCGTAGCTGCGGTCGGTCCGGGTGCCGATCGCGTTCGGCAGCGGCTTCCAGAAGCTCGGCCAGCCGGTCCCGCTGTCGAACTTGGTCGCCGACGAGAACAGCTGCAGTTCGCAGCCGGCGCATGAGAAGACCCCTGGGCGATGCTCGTGATTGAGCGGGCTGCTGCCGGGCTCCTCGGTACCTTCGTGGCGCAACACCTGGTACTGCGCCGCGGTGAGCCGCGCGCGCCACTCGGCGTCGGTGTAGCGGACCTCGAAGAACTCGCCGGGACTCGCCGCCGACGCGCGGTGCGCGGCGAGCGTCAGCGCCGAGGCGGCCGACGTGGCACCGGTGATCAGGAACAGGCGACGGGAATTCATCTCGGGTCTCCTTCCGGGGAGCAATGTCTCTGGGTACGATGTATCTGGAGCGATCTCTCTGGGGGCAATGTCACGAGCATATCGGATTCGCCGCACTCGGCCACGCAATCGGTTCCGGGCCTGGAATCCCCTCATCCGAACGTGAACGCGTACGCCTCGACCGCCGGATCGAGGAACTCGATGCTGAAGGTGCGCTCGATGACGTCGCCGGGCTGCCGGACCAATTGATAGAGGCGCTGTTCCGTGACGGTTCCGGTACCGTCCTCGGCCACGTCGAGGCCGCGCGATCCGCCTGGCGGGCCGCCGTCGATGCGGACGCGGAACCGGACCGGCTTGCGATCCGGGCCGGGGCCGAGCACCAGATGCAGATCGCGGGCCTGGAAGCGGTAGGCGATGCCGCCCGAGGGGCCGGCCAGCGTGGCGCTCTCCGGGCCGATGTTCCATCGTCCGGCAAGCCCCCAGGCGTTCAGCGGCAGGTGCGCCGGCAACGCGTAGTCCGCGGCCCGGTCGTGCGCCGCCGGCGGTGCCGACGCGAAATTCTCGCTGCGTTCGTAGCCGACGTAGGTTTCATGCGAGCGCGCCGCGTCCAGGTCGGCGGTCTGCTGCACACCCCGGCCGGCGACCTCGGCGAGGCCTTGCGGCACCCGCGCCGCGCCGGCCTCGCCGAGCAGTTGCTGGATCACCCGTTCCGACTCGGCGTACTCGCCCTCGCCGAAGTGGTGATGACGGATTCGCCCCTGTGCATCAATGAAGTAGTGGGCCGGCCAGTACTGGTTCCGGAAGGCGCGCCAGATCGCGTAGCGATTGTCGATGGCCACCGGATAGCCGATCGCCAGATTCTTGACCGCCTTCCTGACGTTGGACGGATCGCGCTCGAACGCGAACTCGGGCGCGTGCACGCCGATCACCACCAGCCCCTGATCACGATACTTCTCGGCCCACGCCTTCACGTACGGCAGCGCCCGCAGGCAGTTGATGCAGGAATAGGTCCAGAAATCGACCAGGACGACCTTGCCGCGCAGTTGCGCGCCGGTCAGTGGCTCCGAGTTCAGCCATTCGGTCGCCCCGTCGAGCGACGGCGCTGCGCCCTCGTCAGGAAGCGCCGCCGCGCCGGTGCGGCCGGCACCGGACCTCTGCATTGCGCTGCCGGCGGCCATCATCGCCGGTCCACTGGCCATCATCGCCGGCCCGGCAGCCGGCGAGGGCGCCATCGCTGGACCTTGCGTCATCGCCGGTCCCTGCATCATCACCGGTCCGCCGCGCATCGCCACCGCGTCGCCTTCGCGCCGGCCGCCGAGCCGGTCGACCAGCTGCTGCTCGATCGTCCCGGTGGAAGCGACCGACAGGCGAGCGAGCACGCCGGTGTCGAGACCGAACGCGATCGCGACGACGGCTGCGAGCATCGCGCCGCCGAGGCCGCGCCGCGCCCATTCGCCAGCGCCGAGCGAGCGCCTGAGCATGGCCAGCACCTTGCCGCCCAGCAGCAGCGCCGCAGCCATCGAGGTCGCCGCGCCGGCCGCGTAGGCGAGCAGCAGCAGACTGGACGCCGCATTGGCACCCTGCAGCGCGGCACCAGTCAGGATCAGCCCGAGGATCGGGCCGGCGCAGGGCGCCCAGAGCAGGCCGGTGGCGACGCCGAGCAGCAGCGACGCGCCCGGCCGGCTGCCGCCGTCCCCGGGTCGGGCCTGCCGCGCCAAGCTGGCGCCGGCGGCGACCAGCGGCCGGGTCAGCCGGTCGGACAAGCCGGGCCAGAGCAGCGCGAGCGCGAACAGCGCCATCAGCGCCATCGCCGCCCAGCGGCCGTACTGGTTGGCTGCGACCACCCAGCCGCCACCGACCGCCGCGAGCGAGGCGACCACGGCGAAGGTCAGTGCCATCCCGGCCAGCAACGGCAGGCCGCTGCGGGAAAACGGCTGGCCGGCGCGCGAAAACACGAACGGCAGCACCGGCAGGATGCAGGGGCTGACGATGGTCAGCACGCCGCCGAGATAGGCGAGAATGATCAGTAGCATGCCGGCAAGCGTAGACGAGCGCCGCTCCCGAAGTCCTCACGCAGAGTTAAACGATTCGTGATGATTCGGAGCGCCGCGTTGTCGACAATCGGAAGCATGACTGCCAATCGCCGGATCCTGCTGGTCGAGGACGACGCGCATATCGCCGACCTGCTCGCCCTGCATCTGCGTGACGAGGGGCTGGAGGTCGTGCACTGCGCGCGCGGCGACGAGGGTCTGCAGCAGCTGCAGCGCGGCGGCTGGGACGCGCTGGTGCTGGACCTGATGCTGCCCGGCATCGACGGGCTCGAGATCTGCCGGCGCGCGCGTGCGATGACGCGCTACACGCCGATCATCATCATCAGCGCGCGGGCCAGCGAAGTGCATCGGATTCTCGGCCTGGAGATCGGCGCCGACGACTATCTGGCCAAGCCGTTCTCGGTGCTCGAGCTGGTCGCGCGCGTCAAGGCGCTGTTGCGGCGCGTCGACGCGCTCGCGCAGAACGCCCGACTCGACGCCGGGAGTCTCTCGATCGGCGGGTTGACGATCGATCCGGTGGCGCGCGATGCGCGGCTGGACGGCACCCGGCTGGACCTGACGCCGCGCGAGTTCGATCTGCTGTATTTCTTCGCACGACAGCCCGGCAAGGTGTTCTCGCGGATCGATCTGCTCGACGCGGTCTGGGGGTACCAGCACGAAGGCTACGAGCATACGGTCAATACCCACATCAACCGGCTGCGCGCCAAGGTGGAGGCCGATCCGGCGCAGCCCAGGCGGATCCTGACCGTCTGGGGCCGCGGCTACAAGTTCGCCGAGCCCGGAGCTTCCGGGTGAGGTTCGCCACCGGAGTCGCCGGATGAGGTTCACGCTGACCCAGCGGCTGTCGCTGGTGTTCGCGGCGCTGCTGCTGGTCTGCAGCGGCACGTCGGCATGGCTGCAGCTCCGCTCGAACCGGATGCACGAGCAGGAGGTCGTCCAGGGGCTGTCGCGCGAGCTGGCCGAGAGCATCGCCCGCGATGCCCGGCTCACCGATGCCGACGGCCTGAAGCCGGATGCGGTGCGCCAGCTGTTCAGCCGGCTGATGGTCGTCAATCCGAGCGTCGAGGTCTATCTGCTCGAACCCGACGGCCGGATCGCCGGGCATGCGGCGCCCGCAGGGCGGTTGCGCCGCGACCGCGTCGACCTCGCACCGGTTCGCCACCTGCTCGGCGGCGCGGCGCTGCCGATCCTCGGCGACGATCCGCGCAGCGTCGATGGACGCAAGGTGTTCAGCGCCGCGCCGCTGCGGGTCGACGGTCGCGACGTCGGCTTCGTCTACGTGGTGCTGCTGGGCGAGGCGCACGACCTGCTCGCGGCGCGCGGCTCGGCGAGCGCCGTGCTGAAGACCGCGCTGTGGTCGATCGGGCTGGTGGCGCTGCTGTGTCTCGCGGCGGGTCTGGTGGCGTTCACACTGATCACGCGGCCGCTGCGTCGCCTGACCGAGGCGGTACGGCGCTTCGACATCCACGGCATGCCGCCCGAGTTCCCGGCGGGCGTGCCGGTTTCGTCCGGCAGCCGCGGCGACGAGATCGCGGTGCTCGGGACCGCCTACCGGCAGATGGTGGCGCGCATCGGCGAGCAGTGGGACGCGTTGTCGCGCCAGGATCAGGAACGGCGCGAGCTGATCGCCAATGTCTCCCACGACCTGCGCACGCCGCTGTCGTCGCTGCACGGCTACCTGGAGACGCTGCTGCTCAAGGACGCGACGCTCGCGCCCGATGAGCGCCGGCGCTATCTCGGCATCGCGCTCGAGCAGAGCCGCCGGGTCGGCGCGCTGGCCCGGAGCCTGTTCGAGCTGGCGCGGCTGGAATACGGCTTCGTCGAGCCGGAGCCCGAGCGGTTCTCGATGACCGATCTGTTGCAGGACGTGTTCCAGAAGTTCGAGCTGCAGGCGCAGACTCGCGGCATCGCGATGAGCGCCGCCTTTCCGTCGCAGCTGCCGGCGGTCCGGGCGGATCTGGGCATGATCGAGCGGGTGCTGAGCAATCTGCTCGACAACGCGTTGCGCAATACGCCCCAAGGCGGACGGATCGAGATCGGGCTCGCCGTCTGCGGTGACGCGCTCGAAGTGACCGTCGGCGACACCGGGCCCGGCATACCGCGGGAGCAGCGGGAAAGCCTGTTCCAGCGCCCGTTCAGCGTCGGCGGCGCACGCCGCGAGGGCGGCCTGGGCCTGCGCATCGTGCATCGGATACTGGAGCTGCACGGCCGGCAGATTTCGTTGCTGGAAGGGCCGGAGCCGGGGGCGCGCTTCCGGTTCACGTTGCCGGTCGCGGCCGGCTCATAGCATGCGGTCGATGCCGCGGCCTTCGGGATCCCGCGTGCTGTGCGGCGGCTCGTACCGCGACGCCCTGTACCAGCCGACCGTGCTGGCCGGCGTCACGCGCGAGATGGCGGTCTATCACGACGAGTCGTTCGGGCCGCTCACGCCGGTGATTCGCGCTGCGGATGCCGAGGCGGCGCTGGCGATCGCCAACGATACCGCCTACGGCCTGTCGTCGGTCGTCACCAGCGATCGAACAACCGCCGACGTAGAATTCCCTCTCCCCGAGCCACCCGGCGACCCATGCGATGACGACCCCGACCAAAACCGATACCAGCGAACGGCTGTTCTCGTACGGCACGCTGCAGCTCGAGGCGGTGCAGATCGCCACGTTCGGCCGCCGGCTCTCGGGTCAGGTGGATCGGTTGGACGGCTATCGCTTCGATCAGGTCGCGATCCGCGATCCGGGCGTCGTGGCCACCAGCGGCCTCGCGCACCATCCGATGCTGGTCCGCAGCGGCCAGGCCTCGGACACGGTTCCGGGAACGGTGTTCTCGATCACGCCTGCCGAACTCGCACAGGCGGATGTGTACGAGGTATCGGACTATCGCCGCGATCGAGTGACGCTCGCGTCCGGACGGGCCGCCTGGGCCTATGTCGACGCAAGGGGTGCCGATGGCCGCGAGTAGCGTCCCCGAGCGTGCTCTGGAAGTCTTCGCCGAGCTGCCGGAGCGGTTTCGCCGGTCCGGGCAACCGTCCGCCTGGTTCTTCGGCAAGGAGGCCGCCACTGCTCATTCGTTCCTCGAGGGGCCGGCATTCGACCGCGCCGGCCGTCTCTGGGTCGTCGACATTCCGTTCGGCCGCCTGTTCCGCATATCGCCGGACGGACGCGACTGGGAGCTCGCCGCCGAGTACGACGGCGAGCCCAACGGGCTCGCGATCCATCGCGACGGCCGCGTCTTCATCGCCGATCACCGGCAGGGGCTGATGGTGCTCGATCCCGGCACCGGCCGGGTCGAACCGCTGCTGCCCCGGGTCCGGCGCGAGGGCTTCAAGGGCCTGAACGATCTGACGTTCGCCCGCAATGGCGACCTCTATTTCACCGATCAGGGGCAGACGAGCCTGGCTGACCCGACCGGCCGCCTGTGGCGGCTGCGGGCCGCCGACGGCAAGCCGGAGTGCCTGCTCGACAACGTGCCGAGCCCCAACGGGCTGGTCCTCACGTCCGACGAGCGCGCGCTGCTGCTCGCCGTCACCCGCGCCAACCAGATCTGGCGCGTCCAGCTCCATCCGGACGGCAGCGTCGGCAAGGTCGGGATCTTCGTTCAGTTGTCGGGCGGCCTGATCGGACCCGATGGGCTGGCGCTGGACGAGACCGGCGGTCTCGTGGTCGCTCATGCCGGCTTCGGCACCGTCTGGCTGCTGAGCCGGCTGGGCGAGCCGCGACTGCGGCTCGGATCGCCGCGCGGCCTTTCCGTGACCAACGTCTGCTTCGGCGGGGAAGGCGGGCGCTCGCTGTTCGTCACCGAATCCGACAGCGGCAGCATCCTGCGCGCCGAGCTCGACGTGGCCGGCGCGCCGCTGTTCTCGCACGCGGCCGCCGGCAACCCGTGAACGGGCCCGGCGTCCCGGCGCCGCGTCCGAAGCAGGGCGTCAGTTGATCTCGATCCGGGCGTCGCGCACGAGGCGGGCGATCGTCTCCCGTTCCGTGCGGACTTCCTGCGCGAACGTCGCCGGATCGGAGCCGAGCGGCATGACGCTCATGCCGTCGAACTTGCGCTGCATTTCGGGGCTGGCGAGCGCCTCGCGGACGATGCCGTAGAGCCGCGCGATCGTCTCCGGCGGCGTGCCGGCCGGGGCGAACAGGCCGTTCCACTCGTCGACCCGCGCGTCGCCGAAGCCGGCCTCGGCGAATGTCGGCACGTCGGGCAGCGACGGAACTCGCTGCGGCGTGGTGACCGCGAGCACGCGCACCCGGCCGTCGCGCGCCATCGGCAGCGTATAGGGCGCGGCGGAAATCATCATCGTCAGACGGTTGCCGAGCACGTCCTGCAATGCCAGCGGACCGCCGCGATACGGCACATGGACGATGTCGAGCCCGGCCTGGCGGGTCAGCAGCAGCGCGCACAGGTGCGAGGCGGTCGCGACGCCCGCCGAGCCGTAGGACAGCGTGCGCGGCCGCGCCTTGATGTAGTCGACGAGCTCGCCGAGCGTCTTCGCCGGCGAGCTCGGGTGGACGATGACCATCAACGGCACCCTGACGATCTTGCTGATCGGCACGAACGCGGTTCGATAGTCGAAGGTCAGATCGCGCAGCACCGACGGATTCACGACATGATTGAACGAGTCCATCAACAGCGTGGTGCCGTCCGGCGCAGCGCGGGCGACCTCGGCCGCCCCGATGGACCCGCTGGCGCCGGTCCGGTTCTCGACGACCACCGACTGGCCGAGCGCCTCGGCCAGCGGCACCGCGATCAGCCGCGCGGTCGCGTCGACGCCGCCGCCGGGAGGGAAGGGCGAGATCAGGCGGACCGTCCGCGCCGGCAGCGATGTATTCGCCCAGGCCGGCCAGGGCACCGCGGCCAGCCCGGCGCTGCCGACGGAAGCGAGGAAACGACGACGCAACTGCATGATGGCCTCTCTCGATGACGGAATCGGGCGGTACGTCACAGCGGCTTGCGACCCTGGGCGATCAACCCCTGCGCGAGCTCCGGCGGCACGGTCACCGGCATCGTCAGGATCAGCGCCGAATAGGATTTGCCGTGCGGATCCAGTGACAGCGATCGGGTGACGCCGCCGCCGAGCGCACGTTCCAGCACGAAGTTGACGCAGTGCAGTTGCGGCAGCTCGTAGCGCGTCACCGGCCCCCGGACCAGCGCGCCGAAATGCTCGCGCAGCCGCTCGCTGGTGATCTGTTCGATGATCAGCGGATAATACTCGGGCCGGTAGGCGATCAGGCCGATGTTGTTGGTGTCGCCCTTGTCGCCCGCGCGCGCGTGCGCGATCTCTCGCAGATAGAACCGCATCATTGCACCTCCATCATCTCGAGCTGGTACTGCGTCGCCGCGCGCGGCATCAGGCACGAGTAGACTGCCAGGATCTCCTTGACGTACTTGCGCGGCAGGCACGAGCTGCTCGGGCCCTTGCCGACCAGCGTCTCGACCTCGTTCGCGAGCTTCTCGGCGTCGCGCTTCTTCGCGGCGCGGCCGGCGAAGCGCAACCGGACCTCATAGGGCGGCTCGCTGCGCGGCAGTGAAGCGTCCATGTGCAGCGAGCTGATGCCGACGTAGTCGACTCGCAGCTCCTGCAGCTCGACCTTGCCGATCTTGAGCCGTTCGCGAACGACCTTTTCGGCGAGCCGAGCGCGCTCGAGACAGCCGAGGCCGGCATAGGTGATCTCGCCTTCGCCCATCCAGCCTTCCTTGATGCAGACCGAGACCTTCAGCGTCTCCGGGCGGGCGCGGCCGCGGCCGTTGCGGATCCGGACCCGGTCGGGCCCGATCTCGTCGAGCTCGACCTTCGAGAAATCGACGACGACATCCGGCGTGATGTAGTTGGCCGGATCGTGGATCTCGTACAGCATCTGCTCGAGGCAGGTCGCCCGGTTGATCAGGCCGCCGGTGCCGGGCACCTTCGAGACGACCGTCGTGCCGTCGGGTTCGATCTCGATGAACGGGTAGCCGAGGTTCCACAGCTCGGGCACCTCCTTGTAGCCGGGGTCGGCGAAGAAGCCGCCCGAGACGTTGGCGCCGCATTCGACCATGTCGGCGCCGATCTGGCCGCGGCCCAGCGTCTCCCAGTCGTCGAGCGACCAGCCGAACTCGTGGATCATCGGACCGAGAAACAGCGAGCAGTCGCCGACCCGCCCGGTGATGACGATGTCGGCCCCTCGCTGCAATGCGTCGACGATGCCCTCGGCACCCAGATAGACGTTGGCCGCGACGATCTCGCCCTGCAGCGACGACAGCGGTTCGCCGGTCTCCATGATCGGCAGCGTGTCGCGATGCTGGCGGCAGTAGTCGAGCACGTCGTCGCCGAACACCGCGGCGATCTTCATCGGGCCGAGGCCGAGCTCCTTGACCAGCTCGGCGGTTCGCTTCATCGCCCCGATCGGATTGGCCGCGCCCATGCTGGTGACGATCCGGGTGCCGAGACGCTTGCAGTGCGGCAGCGCGGCGCGGAACCGGTCCTCGAGCAGCTCGTTGTAGCCGCCGTCCGGGTTCTTGATCCGGTCCAGCTGCGCCAGCGCGATCGTCCGCTCCGCCAGCGTCTCGTAGACCAGGTAGTCGAGGTCGCCGTTCGCGGCCAGTTCGGTCGCGGGCTCGACCCGATCGCCGGCATAGCTGGCGCCGGCGCCGATGCGCAGCACCTTGCGGCCTTCCACGCTCTGTTTCATCGATTCACGTCCTTCGTCTGTGGCAGGATTTCGATCCAGTTCGGTCCGTCGCCGGCCGGGTAGCGTGCGATCGGCTCGAGCCGGCCGCTGTCGCGATCGATCGCATGGACCGCCAGGTGCCCGGACTTGTGCCCGGCGCAGAGCAGGAACCGGCCGGCGGGCTCGATCCGGATGCCGCGCGGCTCGGTTTCGGTCGCCCAGTTGCCGATCGCGGTCATCGTGCCATCGTTCGGGTCCAGCGCGAAACCGGTCAGCGTCTGGTGGCTGCGCTCCGAGCCGTAGAGGAAGCGGCCGTCCGGAGAAATGGCGATATCCGCCGCGCGCGCATTATCGCCCGCCGGCGCGCCGGGCGGCATCACCGAGGCGGTCTGCCGATGCGTCAGCTTGCCTTTCGACGGATCGACTGCATAGCGATCGATGGTACCGCCGGTCTCGTTGATGCAGTAGAGCATCGGCAGCACAGGATGCAGCGCCAGATGGCGCGGTCCGGCGCCAGGCGGCGCGGCGGCGGGGGAGAGCGGATCGAGCGTTGCGCGCTCGGCATCGAAGGCGAAGCAGGCGATCGTGTTGTTGCCGAGCGCCGCCGCATAGGCGAAGCGACCGGCGCGGTCGAAGATCACGGAGTGCGCCTTGCCGAGCCCCGGGATCGACTGGCGCTGCTCGGACAGCAGCACGCCATGCGCGTCGATCGCGTGGTTCAGGATCCGGTTGCCCGAATGCGACGCGGCGACCAGGCTGCGGCCGCTCGGGTCGACGCTGATGTAGCAGACGGTATCGCCGAGCCGGGCGGTGCCCAGCAGCGCCAATGCGCCGGTCGCGCGGTCGATCCGGAACGTTGCCGCCGGGTACGGCGGCATCCGCATCACCGCATGCAGCCGTTCTCCATCGGGGCTCACCGCCAATGGCAGGCTGTATGGCGACGGGCCTTCGTGACCGGGGACCGGGGTCCGATGCAGCAGCGACAGCGCGCCGCTCTCGCCGTCCATGCCGAAGCAGAGAATCTCCCGGCTCGCGTGCGCCGAGACGTAGACCAGATGACGTGCCATGTCGACCGGTCAGGGGTTCTT
Source organism: Lautropia sp. (assembly GCA_050249335.1). Lineage (GTDB taxonomy): Bacteria > Pseudomonadota > Gammaproteobacteria > Burkholderiales > Burkholderiaceae_E > Lautropia. The sequence continues at coordinate 19,458 of JBFWQR010000022.1, read as the reverse complement.
GTTCGGCGACACGAAGTTGGCGCGCTTCGCGACATCGGCCCAGCGCCGGACGTCCTGGCGGATGAACTCGCCGAACTCGTCGGCAGAGCCCTGCGCCGCGTCCGAGCCGAACTTGCGCAACCGTGCGCCGAACTCCGGCGTGCGAGCGATCTCGTTGACCTGGCGGTTCAACTGCTCGACGATTGCGCGCGGGGTACCGCGCGGCGCGACGATGCCGTACCAGGCGCCGACGTCGAATCCCGGCAGCGTCGTGGCGATCGGTGGCAGGTCAGGCGCGACGGCGGTCGGCTTGGCGGTCGTGACGCCGAGCGCCCGGACCTTGCCCGATTCGACCATCGGCAACGATGAGCCCATCGCCGAGAACATCACCTGGACCTGGCCGCCGATCAGGTCGGTCATCGACGCAGCGCCGCCCTGATACGGCACTTGCGTCATCCTGACGCCGGCCATCTGCGAGAACAGTTCGGCGGCCAGATGCGTATTGCCGCCGATCGTCGATGTCGCGTAGCGGATCTCGCCCGGACGCGACTTGCCATAGGCGATCAGGTCGGCGATCGATCTGACTGGAAACTCCTGGTTGACGATCAGCAGCAGGGCGCTGGTCGAGATCAGCGCGACCGGCACGAACGCCTCTTCGGTGTTGTACGGGATGCTCGGGTAGGCGATCGGGTTGGTCGAATGGTCGCTGGTGGCGAGCAGCAGCGTGTAGCCGTCGGGCTCGGCGCGCGCAACCGACGCCGAGCCGATCGTTCCGCCGGCGCCGCCGCGATTGATCACGACGACCGGATTCTTGAGCCGCTGTGCCAGCTCCGCCGCGATCATCCGTCCGATATTGTCGGTCGGTCCGCCAGCCGGATACGGCACTACCAGCGTCACCGGCCGGTTCGGATAGTCCTGCGCCTGTGACGCCGCCGGCTGCGCCAGCGCGACCATCAGCGCGACGGTATGGATCAACCACTTCATGTTCTGTCCTCCTCCTCGTTCCCGATTCCTGGTGCTTCGAAGCGCGCCGGTGGCGCGCTCGATAAACCCGTTCCGCTCAACCCGTGGGCGTCGCTTGCAGCGACAATCGTCCGATCGCGATCCCCGCAACCGGCACCTCGTACCCGGCATGGAAACCCGCCAGCTTCGCTACTTCTGCTTCCTCGCCGAGGAGCTGAACTTCCGTCGCGCGTCCGCACGCGCGCACGTCGCGCAACCGGCGCTGACGCGACAGATCCAGCAGCTGGAAGCGGAGCTCGGCGTGACGCTGCTGACGCGAACCACGCGCAAGGTCGCGCTGACGCCGGCCGGCGAAGCGTTCAAGACCTACGCCCTGAAGTCGATGCGCGATTTCGAGCGGGCCAAGCTCGATGCGCAGCGGATCCAGCAGGGCGATCGCGGCAAGCTGGTCGTCGGCTTCGTGCCGTCGGTCGCCAACACGTTGATGCCGAAGGTCCTGCGCAATTTCCGCAAGTCCTCGCGGCTGACCGAGCTCGATCTGAAGGCGTCGTTCTCGACCGAGCAGTTCCGCAGCCTGATGCGCGGCGAGATCGATGTCGGCGTGCTGAAGCCCTGGCACGTCTACCCGGAGATCAAGGTGCAGATCCTCGCGTCGGAGCCTTTCGTCGTCGCGGTCCCGGCCGATCATCCGCTGGCCGGCCGGGCCGGTGTCCCGCTCGAGCAGTTTCGCAAGGACCCGTTCATCATGCATGCCCGCTACTCGACCGAGGCGAGCCGGACCTTCGATCTGATGATGGTGCTGTTCCGCGAAGCCGGCTTCGAGCCGAGGGTCGCGCCCGAAGCGCCGCAGGACATGCACATGGCGCTGACGATGGTCGGCGCCGGCTTCGGCGTCTCGATCCTGCCGCGCTCGATCCTGACCCTCGGCGTGCCGGGGACCGCGTTCACCGAGATCCGCGAGGCGACTGCCCAGTCGCAGATCGCGGTCGCGCATCGCTTCGACAACGACAATCCGGCCGTCGCGCTGTTCGTCCGCGCAGCGCGACGGACGTTGCGTAGCGCCGCCGGGTTCGAACGCCCGCCGCCGGCGCAAGGGCGGCGTGGCCGCTGACGGTCTTGCAGTAGGTCTTGCAGTTCGCATCCAGGAGAGCGGTGGCTCGAAGGAGAGAGGAGAGCTTCGGCTCGAAATCCAAAGGATGCTAGCGAGCGGCCGGGCCGGCGGTCCAATACTTCCCGAAGCGGCGATTGATGCCTGATCAGCATCAATCGGGCGGGCGCGGGTCGGGTCGGGACGGCGGGCGTGTCAGAGCGGCGCGACGTCGAGCCGGGATGCCAGTTCGTCGAGCTCCGCGATCAGCGCCGGCGCCAGCGCGATCGCGTCGGCGCGCAGCACCGCTTCGCGCTGGGCGGCGGCCTGCCGGCCCGGGATCCGCAATGCCGGCAGCTGTCCGGTCAGCCGTTCGAGCAGGCCGCCGACCGCGTCGCGATACGCCGGCAGCGGCATCAGCGCGGCCGGGTCGATGACGATCGCCACCTGTGACAGCGGCCCGGCGGGAGCGGCATCGGGCGAGGGCGCCGCAACCGCACCGCGCGCCAGCACGCTGGTCAGGACTTCGACCAGCAGCCCGAGGCCGAACCCCTTGTGCCCACCGATCGCCAGCGACGCGCCGTGCTCGGCGATCGTGCCGGGATCGGTGCTCGGTGCGCCGGTCGCATCGGTACCCCAGTGAGCGGGCACGGCCTGTCCGGCCGCGGCGAGGCTGCGCAGCGTGCCGATCGACGCGTAGGCGAGGCAGATGTCGAGCGACAGCGGCTGCCCGGGCAGCGACGGCGTCGCGTAACCGACCGGCGCATTGGTGATCAGCCGTTCGGCGTGGCCCGGCATGCCCATCACCGGCCGGGAGTTCGACATCACGATCGCGAGCAGGCCTTCCGCCGCCGCGGCATCGACGTACGGAGCGGCCGACAGGAAATGATGGCTGTTGCCGATCGTGCAGCAACCGATGCCGTGCTGTCGTGCCAATTCTCCGGCGCGGCGGACGATGTGGTCCGCGCAGAGCTCGCCGGCGCCGTTGTCGCCATCGAAGGCTTCGATTGCCGCTGCGCCGCCGACGCGCCGGATCGCCGGGTCCGGATTGATCCGGCGGTCGAGAAAGCCGTTGATCCGCTTCGGCAGATCGTGAACGTCATGGTGACCGCCGCCGCGCAGCGTCGCATGGACGAAGATCTCGGCGAAGCGGCCGGCGCGGTGCTCGGGCATTCCGGCGGCGCGGGCCAGGTCGCGGATGAATCCACGCAGGCGGGCAGGTGGGATCGAACGGTTCGGGACTGTCACGACCGGATCTCTGTGCCGGGCAGCAGGCCTCCGCTTTTCGAGGAAACGGGCAACGCCACCAATCGGCGCCGGGCTCGTACAGCGCCTCTCAACCGGAGTGAAAGCCCTTCTTCGACGATTCGAGTCAAAGTCGTGCGCTCGCGGGCGGCCCGGGCCTTTGCTTCCGCCAGCAAGTCATCCCGCAGGTTGAATGTCGTCTTCATGCCTCTCATACGATACAGAAATATGGGCGCCGGCGTCCCGAAACGGATCAACGGTTTTCGACGGCGTCGTTTACGACCGGGCCTGCATGCGTCTGCTGCGAGGGAGAGCCGATCGTACGTTGGGGGTGCTTGCCGAACTGCAGGGCGGACTTGCAGAGCGGACTTGCTCGCCGAGGCGCGGGTCAGTGGTAAAGCCTTGAATCAGCGGCAGATTTCGTATGAATCTTAGTTGACATAATATAGATTATGCGTAGTCGAGCATAGGGGTTCTCAGCCGTGACTTTCTCAGAAGTCCGTCACAGCCAGTGCTTCGCTCACGCGCGCAGCTGCCCGACGCACTGCGGCAGTCAGCTCGACCAGGCGCTGACCTTGCAATCGAAACGACGGCGCCGCGACACCGATTCCATAGCGCACCACGCCCTGAGTGACGATCGGCGCAGCGACGCCGCCAACTCCTTCGTCCCGCTCCTCGTCGCCGGTGGCATAGCCCTGAGCACGAATGCTTGCCAGCGCCTTGCGCAAGGCTGAGAAGCTGGAAATGGTCTTCGTGGTATAGCGTACCGGCGTCAGCTGAGCGAAGAGTACTTCCTGCTCGCTAGGCGGTGCGAAAGCAAGCATGAGCTTGGCGCTCGGATTGGCGGGCCAAGGCGCGATCTGACTGGGAGAGACCTTCACGGTGACAGGATGCCGGCTCTCGAGTCGCTCGATCGGAAAGATCGCATGGCCGACCCGCTCGAAAAGAATCACGGTCTCCCCGAACGGCGCCTGAAGTTCCTCCAGGTGCGGCGGAGCAATCCTCGCGATACCGGTGGTGCGGCGCGCCGTCCGCGCCAGGGGGAATAGCCTCGGCCCGAGCCGGTAGCCGCCGCGCTCGTCCTCGACGACGAGCGCGTAGCTCTTGAGTGTATTCAGGTACCGATAGGTCGTGCTGCGCGGCATGCCGAAGCGTTCCGCGATGTCGGCGGCATGCCAGAGCGGGCGCGCCTCCGTGAACAGAAGCAGCACTTCGATTGCGCGGTCGGCCGTCGAGTTGGCGCTGGTGCTGGTCATTGCGGAAGGCTAGCACAGTCCCGAATATCGGGTTGCCTGTCCCAGAAGCCCGAACCAGAATGGCGGCCGATCAGGAGCGCTCCGATGGCCATTCCCGATGCACAGCTCACCCACGTCGGCATCTATGCCAGAGATGTCGAACAGCTCGCTGCCTTCTACGAGCGCCACCTCGGTATGGTGCGCACCGATGACGGCGTTGCCGCCCAGGGCCGAAAGATCGCCTTCCTGAGTCGCCGGGCCGACGAGCACCATCAGCTGGTGATGATCGAGACGCTTCCTGGCGAGCAATCCGGGCAAGCCGTGCGACAGCTCTCGTTCCGTGTGTCCGACCTGGCCGCGCTCAAGCACTTCCATCGCGAGTTCGCCACCGCCAGCACTACCGGCGTCGAGGCGCGCAATCACGGGAATAGCTGGAGCATCTACTTGCGCGACCCGGAAGGCAATGTGATCGAGATCTATGCGCCGACCCCTTGGTACGTGAGCCAGCCGTTCCGTGCACCGCTCGACCTCGCGCAGCCCGACGAGGCGATCGTGGAGATCACTCGATCCTTGCTGGCGGTCAACGAGACCGCCCGACCGGTGCAGGAGTGGGAAGCCCAAATGCATCGCAGACTTGGAGCCGCGACATGAGTGCCGAGTACCGCAGCATCTGGTCTCACTTGCGAGATGTTCCGTTCCGGCAGGACTGGGTCGACGCCGGCAGCATCCGTACGCGGTTCGTGCAATCCGGCCCATCGACCGCGCCTGCCGTGATCATGCTTCACGGCACCGCTGGGACTTGGGAGAACTTCTGCGCCAACCTCGGCGCCCATGGCAGGCATTTCAATTCTTTCTCGATCGACATGGTCGGCACGGGCTTCAGCGACAAGCCTGACATCGACTACGAGATTCCGACCTATGTCGCCCATGTTCGCGATTTCATGAAGGCGGTCGGCGTGCAGAAGGCCTCGATTGTCGGCTGCTCGCTCGGTGCCTGGGTCGCGGCGCGTTTCGCGCATCAGCATCCCGAACTCACCGAGAAAATCACCCTGCTCTCCGCTGCGGGCCTGTTCGCCAACGCATCCAACATGGCGCGCATCCGAGGCGTCCGCACCAAGGCCGTGGAGGATCCGAGCTGGGAGAACATCAAGCCGATCTTCGATCACCTGCTCCACCAGGAAGCGTCGCGGATCCCGGACATCATCGCGATGCGACAGGCGACCTATCGCCAGCCCGGCATGTCGCGCGCCATGCAGCACATCCTCTGCCTGCAGGATCCGGAGATCCGTCCGCGCAACCTGCTGACCGAGGCGGAATGGAAGGAGATCAAGGCGCCTGCCCTGGTCATCGGCTCGCTGGCAGACAAGGACGAGTATCTCGAGACCGCGCGGCGCGTCTCGAAGCTGATGCCCAACGCGCGCTACGTGGAAATGCCGGCAGTCGGACACTGGCCGCAGTTCGAGAATCCCGAGGAGTTCAACCTGCTGAACGTCGAATTCCTGCTCGGACATGAGCCGACTTGAAGCGCAAGTGGTCGTGGTCGGCGCAGGCCCCTGCGGCGTCACGCTGGCCAACTTGCTCGGCGTGTACGGTATCCGAACGATCGTCCTCGAGCGCGAGACCGGCATTCTCGACTACCCGCGCGCCGTCGGCGTCGACGACGAGGCACTGCGCTCCTGGCAGACCGCAGGCTTGGCCGAAGAGCTGATCGCCGACATGATCCAGAACGCGCCGGCGCGCTACCACAATTCGCTTGGCCGCTGTTTCGCCCACGTACGCCCTCAGACCCAGCCCTTCGGCTGGCCCCGGCGCAACATGTTCTTGCAGCCATTGACCGAAGCCACGCTGCGCAAGGGGCTCGGCCGCTTCGGACATGTGTCCCTGAAGATCGGATGGCACCTCGAAGGATTCGTGCAGACGGCTTCGGCGGTCGAGCTGGCCGCCCTGGACGATCGCGGCGAGCCCGTCGAGATCCATTGCGAGTACCTGGTCGGCGCAGACGGCGGGCGCAGCACGGTGCGCAAGGCGCTCGACGTCGAGATGGAAGGCATGACGCATTCCTCCAAGTGGCTGGTGGTCGATTGCGACAACGACAGGCTCTATGCGCCCTACTCCGCGGTCTTCTGCCATCCCCAGCGGCCGCACATGTCGATCGACCTGCCCTACGCGCATCGACGGTTCGAGTTCATGCTGCTGCCGGATGATCGCGAGGCGGACATGCAGAGCGAGACGCACATCATGAAGCTGATCGCGCCGCACTATCCGAAGGGCGTTCCCCTGCCCCGCATCAAGCGCAGCCGGATCTACCTGCACCACTCGCGCATCGCGAAGCACTTCCGGCTCGGCCGTGCGTTCCTTGCCGGTGATGCTGCGCACCTGCAGCCGCCGTTCTTCGGCCAGGGTATGAACTCCGGCATCCGTGATGCCACCAACCTCGGTTGGAAGCTCGCCGCAGTCCTGACCGACCGGGCGCGGCCGAAGCTCCTGGACAGCTACGAGGCCGAGCGCCGCGACCATGCGCTGCAGATGGTCAACATCGCCAGCTGGTTCTCGAGCTTCTACCGCCCCAGGAGCCGCGTCACCGAGATGTTCAGGGACGCGTTCTTCGACTTCGCGCAGCGCGTTCCCAGCGTGCGCGATTACGTGCTGCAGCTCAAGTTCAAGCCGATGCCGCGGTACACGAGCGGCGTCGTGGTGCACAGCGGCCCGCCCGGCAAGGGCTCGCCGGTCGGTCGAATGTTCATGCAGCCGCAGGTGGAGAACGGGCAGCGCGTGCGCCAGAAGGTGGACGACGCGGTGGGACCCTGGTTCGCCGTCCTTGGCATGAACTTCGATCCGCGCTCCGCGCTCGGCGAGGACGACCTCGCTTTCTGGGATGCGCTCGGCGCGAAGAGCGTGCAGATCAACAAGTCCCGGCTCGGGCGGGACCTGGACGGGGACGGGCGGACGCTGGTTCTCGACGACGTCGAGGGAGCGTTCCGCGACTGGACGCTCGAGCACCCTCGAGACGAGGTCATCGTGCTGCGGCCCGACCGGTACGTTGCGGCTACCTGTAGCCGCGGCGAGCTCGCCGGGGTGACCCGCGAGATGCGGCAGCTTGTTCATTAGACCTTGGGAGAACGAGAATGAGGAGACTGATCGGAATCCTGCTTCTGTGTCTCGCGTCGACCGCGCTGGGCCAGAGCTATCCTTCACGCCCGGTGCGCCTGATCGTGCCGTTTCCACCGGGCGGTGGTGCCGACGTGGTGGGCCGCCTGCTCGCCGAAAGCCTGTCCAAGCGTTGGAAGCAGGCCGTCGTGGTCGACAATCGCGGCGGCGCCGCGACCATCATCGGAACCGATGCGGTCGCGAAGGCGGCGCCCGACGGCTACACCTTGCTGCTCGCCACCGACATTCACGCCATCAACGCCGCGTCCGGCATGGACCTGCCCTTCGATCCGATCAAGGACCTCGCACCGGTTGCCAAGGTCATCGAGTTTCCATTGCTCCTGCTCGCAAGCAGCAAGTCGGGGTTGCGCACGGTAGGGGATATCGTGAGCGAGGCGAAGAAGCAGCCAGGCAAGCTTTCGGCCGGCTCACTGGGCAACAACAGCCCGCACTTCTTGAGCTTCCGTCTGCTGGAGCGCGTGGCCGGAATCCAGCTCCTGGACGTCCCGTACAAGGGTAGCGGCCCGGCGATGACCGATCTCCTTGGCGGCCAGATCGACCTGATGTTCGGTGGCATCTCGGCAGGCTTGAGCACGGCTCAAGGCGGCCGAGCTGTCTCCGTGGCGACCACGGGTACGAAGCGCGACCCGGCGGCGGCCGAGCTGCCGACGGTCATCGAAGCCGGCTATCCCGGCTACGTGATGATGCCCTGGATGTGCATCCTGGCGCCTGCAGCCACGCCGGCGGACGTGCTGAAACGCGTCAATGCCGACATCGTCGCCGCATTGAACGACCCGGCACTTGCGAAGCGTCTGATCGAGGCGGGGTACACGCCGGCCCCGAGTACACCCACCGAGCTCGGCACGCACATCCGGACCGAGATCGACAAGTTCCGCGACTTGATGAAGGGGCTCGCGAAGCCCGCCACGCCGAGCTGATCATGCTCGATCAGAAGACCGTTGCTGCAGCCGCCCAGGCGTTGCACGACGCCGGGCGGACCAAGAAGCTGATCCGCGCGCTCAGCGTCCAGCATCCCGGACTGACCATCGACGACGGCTACGCGATCCAGCGCGCCTGGACCGAACTCGAGGTCGCCGAGGGCCGCAGGATCCTTGGCCACAAGATCGGGCTGACGTCCAGGGCGATGCAGAACGCCGTCGGCATCGGCGAACCCGACTACGGCGTACTGCTCGACGACATGTTCTTCGAGGATGGCGCCCAGATTCCTGCCGGCCGATTCATCGGCCCACGGGTGGAAATCGAGCTCGCCTTCCGCCTGCGAACGCCACTGCGCGGGCCGGGCTGCACGATTTTCGACGTCCTGAACGCCACCGACTATGTGGTGCCGGTCATCGAGATCCTCGAGAGCCGCATGCATCTGGCGGATCCCGAGACCAAGGCCACGCGCAAAGTGATGGACAGTATCGCCGACAACGCCGCAGTCGGCGGGGTGGTGATCGGCGGACGGCCGATGCGGCCTGACGCGGTCGATCTGCGCTGGGTCGCCGCCCTCTGTCTGCGCAATGGTGAGGTCGAGGAATCGGGTGTCGCTGCCGCGGTGCTCGGCCATCCCGCAAATGGCGTGGCATGGCTGGCGAATCGTCTCGCGCAGCGCAACGTCGGCCTCGAAGCGGGCGAGCTCCTGCTGAGTGGCTCGTTCATCCGCCCGGTCGCCGCCCGGCCCGGCGACACCATCCATGCCGACTACGGTCCGCACGGTACGGTCTCCTGCCACTTCGGATGAACGTGACCGGCTGGGCAAGCTGCTCGGATCGACGGTAGTCGCAGCATCGCGGGTTCGAAGATCGAGCCAGTGCCTGCACGGAAACGCTAATGCGAATGTGTTAGCATCAAATGATGGCGCGGTGCGGCTTCATCGGTCCGACGGCGGGCAGCCGAGCCTGGCTGATCGGGCTGCTGCTGCCGGTGTTGCTCGGCATGTCGTTCGCTGCGCTCGGCCACCGGGTCGAGCATGCGCCCGGGCTTGCGCGGTTCACCCGGCATGTCGTCGCGGCCACGCGCGGCAACTGCGATGCCGTCGATCAGCCTGCCGCCGGCGCCGACTGCGGTTCCGACCATGTCGCAGGCGGTGCGCAATGCCGGCTGTTCGATCAATCGCTCGCGACCGCGCCGTTGCCGGCCGGTCACCGCTACGCGCCGCCGCCGCCGGCGGTCGCATGCGCCGAGCCGGCGCCACGGATCGCGCCGACCACCGGTGATCGCAGCGATTTTTCTCCGGTGATCGCACGCGCGTCGCCCTAGCACCGTCGCTCCATCGCCGTAGCGCCGCCGTCGCGGCGGCGTCCCTGCCTTCCTCTCCGACCCCTGCCCGTGCGATGGCGTCCGCCACGCGTGGCGGACGCCGAGCCGCGTCCGGGTCCGACCCCTGCAATGCGCGCCCCCGCCGATGGGCGCGCGTGCCCACTCCGGAGTGACCGATGAATCGTCTCGCTGCGCCGACCGCGCGCGCCTTGGCCCGTTCCTTCCCGACACAGCCCGTACAGACCGTACGGTCAATACCGACAATACGGCCGGCGGTACCGGTCGCACCGCCGATCGCGACCTGGCGCCGCGGCCGCCCGGCTCGCGTCTTCGCCTGCACGTTCGCGGTCGCGCTCGCAGCCGCGGCGATGCCGGCGGCGCGGGGCCAGTCCTCCGGCGTGGCGGGAACCGACGCACGGCCGGCACCCACCGATGCGACCTTGCCGACCGTGATCGTCACCGGCAACCCGCTCGGCGCGCCCGAGATCGCGACGCCGGCCTCGGTTCTCGATGGCGCCGGCCTGCGCGACCGTCCGGCGGGCACGCTCGGTGACACGCTCGACGGACTGCCTGGCGTCTCGCAGACCGGCTTCGGACCGAACGCGAGCCGGCCGATCATCCGCGGCCTCGGCGGCGACCGGATCCGGATCCTGCGCAATCAGGGCGCCTCGTTCGATGCTTCCGGCCTCAGCGACGATCATGCGGTGCCGGTCGATCCGCTGCTCGCCGACCGGATCGAGGTGCTGCGGGGGCCGGCCGCCCTGCTCTACGGCGGCTCCGCTCAGGGCGGTGTCGTCAACACGATCGACAACCGGATTCCGTCGAGCACGATCGACCGGCTGCAGGGCCGCGCGGAACTGCGCGCCGGCGGCGCCGATCGCGAGCGGGCCGGCTCGATGCTGCTCGAGGGCGGTACGCCGCTCGGGTCGGGCGCGTCGCTCAACGTCCATGCCGACGCCGCGCTGCGCGACGCGTCCGACCTCCGGACGCCGGAATTCACCGCGCCCGACCGGAGCCGGCGCGGCCGCCTCGAGAATTCGGCGAGCCGGCGCCGCAGCGCCGCGTTCGGCGCGTCGCTGACCGGAGCCCAGGGCTATCTCGGCGCGTCGATCGACAGCTACGACAATCGCTACGGCGTCGTCGTCGAGCCGGAAGCGACCATCCGGATGCACTCGGACCGGGTCGCGATCGCCGGCGAGCGTCGCGCGCCGCTGCCCGGCATCGCGGCCCTGCGCTTTCGCGCCGGCGCAGAGGATTACGAGCATAAGGAGCTCGAAGGCGGCGAGGTCGGAACCGTGTTCCGCAATCGCGGCAGCGATCTGCGGGTCGAGGCCGAGCACGCGGCCGTGGGGCCGCTCACCGGCGTGATCGGCCTGCAGCTCGATCGTTCGCGTTTTTCGGCGCTCGGCGAGGAAGCGTTCGTGCCGTCGACGCGGACCCGCTCGAACGCATTGTTCCTGGTCGAGTCGCTGGCGATCGCCGGTGCCCGCGTCAACCTCGGCGCGCGCGCCGAACGGATCCGGATCGGCTCGAGCGGCGACGCCGCCGACGCCGAGGAAGCGCACTTCGGGCCGGCCACCGAACGCCGCTTCACGCCGACCTCGCTCGCCGCCGACACCGTGGTGCCGCTTGCCGGCGGCTGGCAGGTCACCGGTGGCCTGGCGCGGACGCAGCGCGCGCCCACTCAATACGAGCTGTTCGCCGACGGCGTCCATGTCGCGACCGGCGCGTTCGAGCGCGGCGATCCATCGCTCGGCATCGAGCGGTCGACCAGCTGGGATCTGGCGCTCGGCTGGAAGCGCGGGCCGAACCGCTGGCGCGCCGGCGTCTTCGGCACGCGCTACTCGAACTACATCGACCTGGCCCGGCAGGATGCCGACTCCGGCGCGGTCGACGAGGACGGTGAGCCGTTGCCGTTATACGCGTTCGAGGCGGTGCCGGCGCGGCTGCACGGCTTCGAGATCGACGGCAACTGGCGGGTGCTGGATGCCGGCTGGCGCGTCGACCTGCTCGGCCGCATCGACTCGGTCCGCGCGACCAATCGCGTCACCGGCGAGCCGCTGGCGCGGATCGCGCCGCTGCGCGCGACCGCCGGGCTGCAGTGGCAGCGTGCCGACTGGAGCGGCAGCATGGAAGTGATCCGCGCCGCCGCGCAACGGCGGGTGCCGGCAGCCGACCAGGCGACGCCCGGCTACACGTTGATCCATCTGTCGCTGGCCTGGCGGCTGCCGGTCGCCGACCGCCGGCTGCAGGCATTCGCCCGGGTCAGCAACCTGACCGACGAGCTCGCCTACAACGCTGCGGCGGTATCGACGATTCGCGCGCTGTCGCCGCTCGGCGGCCGGGCGCTGCTGGTCGGCCTGCGCGGCTCGCTGTAGCGCCTGCAGCGGCGTCCTGTTCGTCCGGCATCGTTCGGTTAAGATGCCGACAGCGAATCCGGCATCCCGGCATCGAACCCGATCCCGCAACGAGGCTGCAATGAGTGAATCCCTGGATATCGTCGGCTTGTGCGGAAGCCTGCGGGCCGGCTCGTTCAACGGCATGGCGCTGCGCCTGGCCGGCCAGAGCCTGCCGGCGGGCGCCGCGCTGGAGGTTCTCGACTGGCGCTCGGTGCCGCCGTTCGATGCCGACGTGCTGGCGGCGGGCACGCCGCCGGTCGTGGTCGCGCTGCAGGAGCGCATTCGCCGCGCCGACGGCCTGATCATCGCAACGCCCGAGTACAACTTCTCGATCCCCGGCATGCTGAAGAACGCGATCGACTGGCTGTCGCGCGGCGACGACCAGCCGTTCGCCGGCAAGCCGGTGGCGATCCTGTCGGCGTCGGGCGGGCCGCTCGGCGGCGCACGCGTGCAGTACGACCTGCGCCGGGTGCTGCTGTTCGTCAATTCGATGGCGCTGGTCAAGCCCGAAGTGTTCATCGGGCAGGCGCAGAACAAGTTCACCGCCGACGGCAACTGCACCGACGCAGCAACCCGGCAGTTCGTGTCCGCTCAGATGCAGGCGTTCACGCGCTGGATCGGGCGGGTGCGTGCGATGGCTCCGAGCTGATCCGTCAGCTACCGGCGGCGTGGCTGCTCCGGCGCCGCTTGCCGGCACCGCGTCCGGCCTTCGCTTCCGCCCGCCGGCACTCGGCGCAGTCTCCATAGATGGTCAGTTCGTGCCGCTCGACGCTGAAGCCCGGCGGCGCGAAGTGGTCGAAATTGCCGGGACAGCCGTGCACGTCGAAGACCCGGTTGCAGCGGGTGCACTGGAAGTGGTGATGATGGGTCTCGGCCGCGTGGGTCGACTCGTAGCGCGGACTGTCTCCCGGCAGCGGCACGGCTTCGATCGCTCCGTCGGCGAGCAGCACCTTCAGATTGCGGTAAACGGTCGCGATGCTGAGCGCCGGTACCTGGGCGCGCGCTTCGTCGAGCACTTCCTGCGGCGTCAACGGGCGTCGGGCCGATTCGATCGCGGCGCGGATCGCGGTTTTCTGACGGGTCGAACGTTCCATTGCGGCGGCATTGGTCCAAAGCCGGGAGAGTACACCGCCCGGCCCCCTTGCCGGCTTTCGATCGCCGGCATACATTAACGTATACGTTGTTCCAACGGCCATGATCGCGGAGACCTGAGCGTGGAGACCGCCGGCACCCGGTCCGATCCAGCAGCGGCAGCCGGCGGCAGCCTGGTCGAGCATGCCTATCGGCTGATCCGCGGCCGCATTCTCGACAACGTCTATCCGGCCGGCTATCGTGCGTTGGAACGCGAGTTCGCCGAATCGTTGAACCTGTCGCGGACGCCGGTCCGCGAGGCGCTGCTCAAGCTCGCCGCCGAAGGCCTGATCGAGCTGATTCCGCGTCACGGCGCCCGCGTGCTGCCGGTCTCGGCGCTGGTGATGCGCGAGATCTACGAGGTGCTGACCGGCCTCGAGTCGATGGCTGCCGAGATCGTCACGCGGCGGCGCCCGTCGGCGGCCGAGCTGCTGCCGCTCAGCGAGGCGTCACGCGACATGACCGCGGCGCTGAAGGCCGACGATCTCGATGCCTGGGCACGCGCCGACGAGCAGTTCCATCGCAGACTGCTCGAACTCGCCGGCAACGGGATCCTGATCCAGACGGTCCAGCAGCTGTGGGATCGCGCCCATCGGGCGCGGATGGTCACGCTGCGGCTGCGGCCGAAGCCGGTCCATTCGACCCGGGAGCACAACGCGATCGTCGAGGCGATCCGCGCCGGCGATCCCGACCAGACTGCCCGCCTCTATCGGGCGCATCGCCAGCGCGCCAGCATCGAGCTGATCGCGATCCTGGAGAAGGCGCGGCTCGACGCCGTTTGAGGGACTCATCATGACGCGTGAATTCAGGATCGTAGTGCTTCCCGGCGACGGCATCGGCGTCGAGGTGATCGAAGCGACGCTGGCGCTGCTCGAGCCGGTTCAGGTCCGCCACGGCTTCCACCTCGCCTACGATCGCCGGCCCGGCGGCGCGATGCTGTATCGGCAGACCGGCAACGCTTTCCCCGACAGCTCGATGCGCGCCTGCGAGGCCGCCGACGCGATCCTGTTCGGCGCGATGGGCTGGCCCGAGGTCCGTTATCCCGACGGCACCGAGATCGCGCCGCAGCTCGACATCCGGGTGCATCTCGATCTCTATGCCGGCGTCCGGCCGATCCGCGCGATTCCCGGCCTGCCGCTGCCGCTCGCCTCGCCGCGCGCCCGCGAGATCGATTTCGTGATCGTCCGCGAGTCGACCGAGGGCTGGTTCAATGCCCGCGGCCGCGGCCAGCCGCTGACCACCGAGACCGGCGACGAGGCGGTCGAGGATACCTGCCGGATCTCGCGGCGGGCCTGCGAGCGGCTGTTCGACTTCTCGTTCAAGCTGGCGCAGGCCCGCAAGCAGCGCGATCCGGCCAAGGGCAAGGTCACCTGCGTCGACAAGTCGAACGTGTTCCTCGGCATGGCGCTGATGAACCGGGTCTTCCATCAGCGCGCCGCGCGCTATCCGGGCGTGATCGCCGACCACTGCTACATCGATGCCTTCTGCCTGAACCTGATCCGCAAGCCCTGGGAGTACGACGTCTGCCCGATGGAGAATCAGTTCGGCGACATCACCTCGGATCTCGGCGCCGGGCTGATCGGCGGCATGGGCTACGCGCCGTCAGCCGACATCGGCGACCGGCATGCGCTGTTCCAGCCCTCGCACGGCAGCGCGCCGGACATCGCCGGCAAGGGCATCGCCAATCCGACCGCGACCTTCCTGTCGGCCGCGATGATGCTGGAATGGCTCGGCGAGCGGCATATCGCGCCCAATCTGCTGGCCGCCGCGCAGGCGATCCAGGATGCAGTCGATCGCGTCTTCGTCGAAGGCCGGACGCGCCCGGCCGACGTCGGCGGCAGCGACGGTACCGCGTCGTTCACGCGAGCGGTGATCGACGCGCTGGCCCGCTGACCGGCTGCCGAAGCATCGGGTTCGCCACCTGCCGCAGTGATGGGTTCGCCAGCTCCCGCGCCGATCGGCTCGCCACCCGCCCGGGCGATCGGTCCGCGACCGATCGTCGCGGTCGCGGGGGCCGGGTATTTCGCCCAGTTCCACCTCGACGGCTGGCGCCGGCTGCACGATGCCGGCGCGGTCAGGTTCGCCGGCCTCGCCGAGCCCGATGCCGGCCGCCGGACCGCCGCGGCGGCTCGCTGGCGGGTGCCGCAGGCATTCGACGACGTCGCCGCGATGCTCGACGCGCTGCGGCCCGACGTGCTCGACATCGTGACGCCGCCGGCGACCCATCTGCCGCTGGTCCGCACCGCGGTCGCGCGCGGCGTCGCCTGCATCGTCCAGAAGCCGCTCGCGCCGACCTACGACGAGGCGATCGCGCTGGTCGACCTCGCCGCGGGTGCCGGCGTGCCGCTGGCGATCCACGAGAATTTCCGCTGGATGCCGTGGTATCTCGAGATGAAGCGCTGGCTCGAGTCCGGCCGGCTCGGCACGCCGCACGGCATCTCGGTCCGGATGCGGCCCGGCGACGGCCAGGGCCCCGACGCGTACCTGTCGCGCCAGCCCTACTTCCAGCGGATGCCGCGCTTCTGGGTGCACGAGACCGCGATCCACTTCGTCGACACGTTCCGCTTCCTGCTCGGCGAGGTGACGTCGGTCAGCGCCGAGCTGCGCCGGCTGAATCCGGTGATCGCCGGCGAGGACGCCGGTACCATCGTGCTGCGCTTCGGCGACGGCCCGACCGCGCTGATCGACGGCAACCGGCTGAACGATCATGTCGCGCGCGATACCCGCCTGACGATGGGCGAGCACTGGCTCGAAGGTTCGGCCGGCGTGCTGCGGCTCGACGGCGACGGCAGACTGTTCTGGAAACCCCATCGCGGTGCCGAGGAGCCGCACGCGTACCCATGGCACGATGCCGGCTTCGCCGGCGACTGCGTGTACCGCCAGCAGCAACATCTGATCGATGCCTTCGCCGCCGGCCGCGAACCGGTCAACACCGGCCGCGAATACCTGCGCAACTATGCGATCGAAGAGGCGATCTACCAGGCGGCCGCCGAGCGCCGCACGGTCGACGTCTGATTCCGAACCACTTCATCGGAGGAGACCATGACATCACCGAATCGGACCGCCGCGCAGCCGCAGGCCGGCATCACCGCGCGCCGCGCGTCGTTCGCCATCGCGCTCGCCGGCGCCTGCGCCGCGCTGGCACTCGCCGCGGCACCGGGCGCGGCGCTGGCGCAGACGACACTGAAGTTCAGCCACACCGATACGCCGGTCGGCGCCCGCCAGAAGGCCGCCGAGCTGTTCGCGAAGAAGGTCGAGGAATACACCCAGGGGCGCTACAAGGTCCAGATTTTCCACAGCGGCCAGCTCGCCAACGACACCAAGTCGCTCGAGCAGCTGCAGCTCGGCGGCCTCGACTTCGCGGTGACCGGCGCATCGACCTACGCGCCGCATCTGAAGGAGCTGAACCTGCTGTCGCTGCCCTACCTGGTCGATACCTACGAACAGGGCTGGAAGCTCTACGACGATTCGAAGTGGACCCGGGAGCAGTTCGAGAAGCTCGCGGCCACCCGCAACATCCGGATCCTGTCGACCTGGGAAGCCGGCTTTCGCAGCTTCTCGACCAAGCGGCCGTTCACCGGCCCCGACGACATCAAGGGCACCAAGCTGAGGGCGTTCAAGAACGACATGTTCCTGCAGCTGCTGACCGCGATGGGGTGGAATCCGGTGGTGATGCCGGTGACCGAAGCCTATCTGGCGATCCAGCAGGGCGTGGTCGAGGGCCAGGAGAACCCGATCGACACGATCTATTCGCAGAAGTTCTACGAGGTCGCGCCGATCCTGACGCTGACCGAGCACGTCTATTCGCCGATTCCGATGGCGATCTCGCAGCGCACCTGGGCCAAGCTGTCGGCGCAGGACCAGGCCGGCGTGCGCAAGGCCGCGCTCGAATCGGCGGCATTCTCGCGCCAGGAGGTCAAGGGCAACGACGACAAGGTGCTCGCCGAAATGGTCGCCAAGGGGGCCAAGGTCAACCGGATCGACAAGGCGGTGTTCCGCAAGGCGATGGAGCCGGTCTACGAGTCGGCGCGCAAGGAGTACGGCAAGGACGTCGTCGACGGCCTGCTCGGCGAAGCCGCCCAGCTCAAGCGCTGAACCTCGAGCGCTGAACCGCGACCCCGGCGGCATCGATGAACCATGAACCTGCCCTGCTGCGCTGGCTCGGCTGGCTGGTCGACGCCGCCGTCTCGGCGACCGGCGCGATCGTGATCGCGCTGGTCTTCTACAACGTGCTGTCGCGCTACTTGCTGAAGACCGACGTCGCCTGGTCGTCGGAAGCGTGCACGCTGCTGCTGATCTGGATGACCTTCGTCGGCGGCGCGATGGCGACACGGCGCAACGCCCACCTCGCGGTCGTCGAGTTCGTGATGGGTCTGCCGCGGCAACGGCGCGCCCGCGTCGACGCGGCGATGCTGGCGGCAACCGCGCTCGCGCTGGCGCTGCTGGTGTGGTTCGGCATCACGCTGACCGTGCTCAGCTGGCCGAACATCGCGATCACGATCAAGATCTCCAACGGCTGGTGGTATCTGGCGATGCCGGTCGGCTGCGCGCTGATGCTGGTGTTCACGCTGCATCAGCTCTGGGTGGTGCTGCGGCGGGGCGAGCCGCTCGACGCGGTGGTCGCCGCCCCGAGCGAGGGCCTGGCCGACGACGCGGCGAGCGCCGGCAGCAACGGAGCGCCCGCGGCATGGTGATCCTGGCGATGTTCGCGGTGTTCCTGGTGCTGATCGCCTTCGGCGTGCCGCTGTTCTTCGCGCTGGTGCTCGCCACGCTCGGCTATGCCGCGGTCGCGCCGTCGGCGCCGCCGATGGAGGCGCTGGTCATCAACTTCGTGACCGCGATCGAAGGCTTCTACTTCCTCGCGATCCCGCTGTTCGTCGTCGCCGGCGAGCTGATCTCGCGCGGCGGCGCCGGCCAGCGGCTGATCCGCTTCGCGACGCTGCTGCTCGGCTTCCTGCCCGGCGGCCTCGGCATCGTCACCGTCTCGTCGAGCATGCTGTTCGCCGGCATGTCGGGGTCGGCGGTCGCCGATTCCGCCGCGGTCGGCTCGGTGATGATCCCGGGCATGAAGCGCAAGGGCTACTCGGCCGAGTACGCCGGCGCGCTGGTCGCCGCCGCCGGCACGATCGGGATCATCATTCCGCCGTCGATTCCGATGCTGCTCTATGCGTTCATCGCCAACGTCTCGGTCGCCGACCTGTTCGTCTCGGGCATCGTGCCGGGGATCCTGTTCGGCATCGGCATGATGATCCTGTGCTGGCGCCATGCCCGCCGCACCGGCATCGACGTCGGCGGCGCCCGGCCGCGCGCGGGCGAGCTCGGCCGGGCGTTCATCGAATCGCTGCCGTCGCTGCTGCTGCCGGCGATCATTCTCGGCGGCATCTTCTCCGGCCTGTTCACGCCGACCGAATCGGCGGCGGTCGCGGTCGTCTATGCGCTGGTGATCGGCCTCTGGGTCTATCGCGACCTGCGGCTCGCGCAGCTGCCGTCGATCCTGGCCGACTCGTTCATCACCAGCGCGACCGTGCTGCTGGTAGTCAGCGCGGCGACCGTGCTGTCGTGGATCATCACGTTCGAATCGGTGCCGCAGCAGCTGATCGGGATCATCCAGGCATTCTCGTCGAGCAAGATCGTGTTCCTGCTGCTGGTCAACGTCTTCCTGCTGATCCTCGGCATTCTGCTCGAGCCGCCGCCGGCGCTGCTGATCGCGGTGCCGCTGCTGCTGCCGCTGGCGCAGCAGTACGGCGTCGATCCGGTGCATCTCGGCCTGATCATGACCTGCAATCTCGCGATCGGCCTGTTCACGCCACCGGTCGGCGGCACGCTGTTCGTCGCCGCCAAGATCGCCCGGGTCTCGATGGGCGGCATCACCCGCGAGCTGATTCCGCACTTCGTGATGTGCGTGCTGGTGCTGATGCTGGTCTCCTACCTGCCGGTGATCCCGATGGGGCTGGTCTGGCTGCTGAAATAGGCGGCGGGCGCGATCCGGAGCCGCTGCGGCGTCGCGAGC
>JBFWQR010000021.1:0-65953 GCA_050249335.1 Lautropia sp. | reverse complement strand
CAAAAAACTCCCTCCGCGCTGTTGCAGCCCGGCAGCGTTCCCGACCTCGGCTCCCGCGATCTGCAGGCCGTGTGCACCATTGCCGAATGCGGCAGCTTCATGGCGGCCGCCCTCACTCTCAACGTATCGCAGCCGGCGCTGACCCGCACCGTCCAGCGCGTCGAGAGTGCGCTCGGGGTGGCGCTGTTCCGCCGCTCGACGCGCCGGGTCAGCATTACGCCTGCGGGGCAGGAGTTCATCGACGTCGCCAACCGCATTCTTGCCGATCTCAACATCTCGTACGAGAACATGCGAAGCATCTCGGACGAGCAACGCGGCCGCGTGATCGTTTCGGCATCCATGTCGGCGTCGTATGCCCAGATGCCGCGGCTCGTTGCCAGCTACCGTGAGTCGCGGCCGAACATCGAGATCCAGCTGCGCGAAGGCATTCAGGGCGCGGTGCTGGACGATGTTCGCAGCGGCGTGGCCGATCTCGGCGTCACCTATCTCGATGAGGACGACGACGAGTTCATCGCCATCGAACTGGGCAGCGAACGCTTTTATTGCGTGATGCCCGCGCATCATCCCTTGAGCGGAAAGGAGGGCGTGCGGGTCGACGATCTGGCGAACATGGCCTTGGTCTCCATGCCGAAGGCGGCACATATCCGCCGGCTGCTGGACGGCCTGGCGTCCATTGCCCGGATTCGGCTTCAACATGCGGTCACGGTGCACCAGTTCGCCACGGCCATGCAATGTGTGCGCGCCGGCGTCGGCATATCGCTGGTCCCGGGCGGCGCCGTGCCGGCGGCGCTGAACGAAGGGCTGGTGGCGCGGCCGTTCGTGGAGCCCGAGCTCGAGCGAGCCATCGGCATCCTCGTCCTCAAGAACAGATCGCCAACGCCGGCAGCCGGCGGCTTCATCGCGCATCTGCGGGAACACTGGAAGGCGGGTGACGGCGCGGCGCGGCCAGCTGCCGGCTGCGGCTGAGCAGCACCGGCTGCACGCCGCTGCGCGTCGGCGGATTCGCCGGCATGCTCGCCGGCTGCACGATCTATGCGCCGCCCGCAACCACCGGCAGCAATAGATCGCAGTGGCTCGAACCTGCATGAGCGCCTATGCTGCGCACGTTCCAACAGCTAGTCTGCGCCACTCCTCATGACCGTTGCCGACGCCTCCAGCGCAGTCCTCGAAGTCGAGGACGCCATCGCGGCGAATGAATTCTTCCAGGATAACGGCTGGACCGACGGCCTGCCGGTCGTGCCGCCGACCGAGACCCTGGTTCGCCAGTTTGTCGCCGCGATGCAGCTGCAGCCGGGCGATGTCATCGGCACGGAGCCGGTGCGGCGCCGCCGCATGACGGCGGAGAAGATCGCGATCGCAGGGGTGATGGCGGGGTGCCGCGCCGAATACATGCCGGTCGTGCGCGCCGCCGTGCAGGCGATGTGCGATCCTGCGTTCGATCTGCACGGCTGCACGGCCAGCACCGGCGGCAGCGCGCCGATGGTGATCGTGAACGGCCCGATCCGAAAGCAGATCGGCATGAACGCGACGCACAACGCGTTCGCCAATGCCAGCCGGGCCAATGCCACCATCGGCCGGGCAGTGCGGCTGGTCATCATCAACCTGCTCGGCGGCATTCCGGGCCAGCTGGACCGTGCCACCTTGGGCCACCCGGGCAAGTTCACCTTCTGCGTGGCGGAGGACGAGGAAGACAGCCAGTGGGTTCCCCTGGCGCAGGAGCGCGGGGTTCCCGCGGGCTCGTCGGCGGTGACGGTCATGGCCGTCGTATCGCCGCACCAGATCATGAACGAATGGACGCACGATCCCAAGGACCTGCTGGATACCTACGCCGCGGTCGTGCAGATCAACATGCTCACCTATTCGATCTGGGAGGGCAACTACGCCATGGTCGTGGCCAAGCAGCAGCGCGAGATCTTCGATGCCGCAGGCTGGTCGAAGCAGCACATCCGCGAATACATGTTCGAGCGCTGCCAGGTGCTGCGCAAGCAGTGGCGCGACGTGGGCAAGGCGGCGGTGGCGGCCCGCAAGGACGAGAACCAGGTATACCGGGCGCTGCGCTCGCCCGACGATCTGCTGGTCGTGGCCGCGGGTGGCCCGGCGGGCGGCTTCGGCGCGATCGCGCCGCCGTGGTATGGCAAGAAATCGCTGGCGATCACCGTTCCGGTGGTCGGGATCTGATCGGGTACATCGGAAGGAGACAGGCAGATGACGATGAGAATTCTTGATCCGAGGCTGGCCGCCGAAGGCGAGGCGCTCCGGCTCGCGCCCCCGCTCAAGTCCCTCGAGGGTGCAGTGATCGGGATGATCGACAACGCGAAGGTCGGCACCAAGAAGCTGTTCGACGACATTGCGGAGATCCTGCGCAAGGACTACGGGGCACGCGAGTTCCTGCGCGTGCGCAAGCCGGATGCATCGAAGCCGGTGCCGCCCGCGATGCTGGCCGGCATCTCCGGCGCAGACGCGATCCTGAGCGCCATCGGCGACTGAGGGTCCTGCTCGTCGTGCAGTCTGCACGATGCCATCGAAGCCGAACGGCTGGGGATTCCCGCTGTCGGCATCATGACCGATCGCTTCGTCCGTAGCGCCGAAGTGATGGGCGAGCTCAACGGGTTGCCCGGCTACCCGTTCGCCGTGGTCGCGCATCCGATCGCGAACAACTCGGACGACGTTCTGCGCAGGAAGGCCGAGATCGCGGTCGCACAGATCGTGCCGTTGCTGACGCAACGTGATTCCTGATCCGCTGCATCTGGCCGCTCGTGCCGCATGCGCGCGCGACCCGATCCATCACTCTATCCGGAGACAATCATGCTCATTCGGCATCTTGCGCGCGCATTGGGCTTCGCGGCGCTCGCCGTCGGCGCGGCGGCTTCCACCAGCCTTGCCTTGGCGCAGACCGGCTTCCCGAACCGGCCGGTCAAGGTGATCGTGCCATCGACGGCCGGTGGGCCGCTCGACACCGTGGTGCGCGCCATGTCGGGCAAGCTCGCCGAACTGCTCGGCCAGCCGGTCGTCGTGGAGAACAAGCCGGGCGCCGGCACCAATATCGGCTCCGAGTTCGTGGCCAGGGCGCCAGCCGATGGATACACCATCCTCTCCAACACGCTGTCGATGACGGTGAATCCCGCCCTGTACGGCAATCTTCCATTCGATCCCTTGCGCGATTTCGCGCCCATCACCCAGGCCGTCGCGGTGACCAACCTGCTCGTGGTGCACCCCGATCTTCCGATCACGAGCGTGCGGGAGCTGGTCGACTATGGTCACCGGAACCCCGACAAGCTGGCCGCGGGCACGGGCGGCATCGGCGTGGCGGGACACATGGCGGCCGAGCTGTTCAAGCGCACCACCAGGACGAAGATGGTGGTGGTCCCGTACAAGGGAGCCGCCCCGGCCGTGAACGATCTGCTCGGCGGGCAGATCTCGATGCTGTTCGAAGCGGCGATCGTCACGCTGCCGCACGTGCAGACGGGCCGGTTCCGTGCGCTCGCCGTCACCACCGCCAGGCGATCGACGCTGTTGCCGGATCTGCCGACCGTGGCCGAGGGCGGGCTTCCCGGCTACGAGGCGACCAACTGGTACGGGTTTTTCGCGCCCGCCGGCACGCCGAAGGCCGTCATCGACCGGCTGCACCATGACTTGATCCAGACGCTGCACGATCCCGGAGTGCGGCAGAAGCTCAATTCCATGGGGGCCGAGGTGATCGGCAACTCGCCGCAGGAGTTCGCGGAGAACATGAAGACCGAGACCGAGAAGTGGCGCGTCGTGATCCGCGAGGCGGGCATGCGGGTGGAGTGAGGCGGTGCTTCCTCTGAAAGGCTACCGGGTGATCGATCTGACCTCGATCATCTTCGGTCCGGTTGCCAGCCAGGTCATGTCGGACTACGGTGCCGACGTGATCAAGGTCGAGTCTCCGCAAGGCGATTCGATGCGGACCAACGGGCCGGCGAAGGAGCCGGGCATGAGTTCCAACTTCATCGCAGTGAACCGCGGCAAGCGCAGCGCGGTGATCGACCTGAAGACCGGAGCAGGGCGAGCTGCGCTGCAGGCGCTCGCGGCCGATGCCGACGTGCTGATGCACACGATTCGCCCGCAGAAGCTCGGCGCGATCGGCCTCGACGAGCAGGTGCTGCGCCGGCACAACCCGAAGCTGATCTACGCGAGCCTGGTCGGATTCGACGGCGCTGGCCCCTACAGCGGCCGGCCTGCGTATGACGACATCCTGCAGGGCATGGCGGGGAACGTGGATCTGATGTTCCGGCAGGTCGGCTCGCCGCAGTACTTCCCGTCGATCGTGGCCGACAAGACCTCCGGACTGGTCGCGGTCGGCGCGATCCTGGCCGCACTGGTGGCCAGGGAACGCACCGGCAAAGGGGCGCATGTCGAAGTTCCGATGTTCGAATCGATGGTGGCCTTCAATCTCGTCGAGCACCTGTCCGGCAGGCACTTCGAGCCTTCGGCCGGGGGCATCGGCTATACGCGCGTGCTCAATCCCTGGCGGCGTCCGTTCTGCACGACGGATGGCCACATCTGCGCGCTGCCGATCACCGACGCCCAGTGGCACCGGTTCTTCGCCGGCATCGGCCGGCACGAGCTGGTTGCGGATCCGCGCTTCGTCAGCCAGACCGTCAGGACCGAGAATGCATCGGTCCTGTACGAACTGATGGCGCGCTGCCTGGAGCAGCGCTCGACGGACGAGTGGCTACGGTTCTTCGAACGGATCGACGTGCCTGCCTCGCGCATCGTGGGTCTGGAACAGCTGCTCGAAGACGAGCACCTCGTCGCGACCGGATTCTTCGAGACCGTGACGGATGCCGTGATGGGCGATGTCGTCTACCCTGGGATCCCCGTCCGCTTCAATGGTCTGCGGCCGCCGGCGCGCATGGCGCCGCGCCTGGGCGAGCATACCGAGCAGGTGCTGGCCGAGGTGCTGAGCCGGAGCGCCCGATCCTGATGCGCATCGAATCGCTGGCGAAGCTGGACCTGGCCCGGTTCATCCGCCCGGGCGACGGCGTGCTGCTGCAGCAGGCTTGCGGCGAAGCGCTCAACCTCGGCGAGCGGCTGGTCGAGCAGCGCGCCGCGTACAGCGGCGCGACCCTGTTTTTCGGGACGGGATTCTCGGCCACGTTCCAGCCCGAGCACGCCGACCATTTGCGCTTCAAGGGGATCGGCGGCATCGGTACCTTGCGCAAGCTGGTCAGCGCGGGCAAGCTCGATCCCGTTCCCTGCCATATCTCCGCAATCGAGCCCTTGCTGCGCAGCGGCGCCATCCGGGCGGACGTGGTGCTGTTGCAGGTCAGCCCGCCCGATGCGCGCGGCGAATTCAGCTTCGGTCTGGTCAACGACTATGTCCGGACCGCCATGGCGCGGGCACGCGTGGTGATCGCCGAGATCAACCGCAGGGTGCCCTGGACGCCGTGCGATCGTCCGCTCACGGCGGGCGAGCTGACGCTGGCGGTCGAGACCGACCGCCAGCCGCTGGAGGTGCCGGCCGCGCGGTTCGGCGCGCTCGAACGGCGCATCGCGCAGCAGGTAGAAGAACTGATTCCCGACCGTGCGACCTTGCAGGTTGGCGTGGGCGCGGTACCCGAGGCGATCATGGCCAGCTTGGGCCACCGGCACGGCCTGGGCATCCATTCGGGGATGATCGGCGACAGCGTGGTGGATCTGATGGAAGCCGGTGCGGTGACGAACTCCCACAAGGGCATCGACCAGGGCGTGAGCGTCGCCGGCGTTCTGCTCGGCACCGAGAAGCTGTTCCGCTTCGCCGACGACAATGCGCAGATCAGGCTGTGTCCGACCAGCCATACGCACGGCATCGCCGCGCTTTCGCAGCTCAGGCGCTTCGTTTCCGTCAACTCGGCGCTCGAGGTGGATCTGACTGGCCAGGTCAACGCCGAGGCCATCGGCGGCGACTACATCGGCGCCGTCGGCGGCCAGGTCGATTTCGTCCGCGCGGCCGCGCAATCGGAAGGCGGCTTGTCGATCGTGGCGCTGCCCTCGTGCGGAAAGAACGGGCTATCGAGGATCGTCGGCTGCCTTTCGGGCCCCGTGACTTCGGCGCGCAGCGACGTCGACGCGATCGCCACCGAGCACGGCGTTGCGCGCCTGCGTGGCAAGAGCCTGCGCGAGCGGGTCAAGGCGATGGTGGCGATCGCGTCGCCGCAGCACCGCGACCGGCTGATGCGACAGGCGCGCGAAGCCTGGGGCGACGTCTGACGCCATGCGGCCATCGCTGCGGATGTGCGTGGGTTACACGGACGCGATCGCCGATCGCTGATCGAGGAGTGTCATGAACTTCGAGCCGACACCGGAGCAGCAATCCATCCGCGACGCGGTGGCGCAGCTGTGCAGCCGATTTCCCGAGTCGTATTGGCGCGAGCGCGATATCGACGGGGTGTTCCCGTCCGATTTCTACCGTGCCATGGGCGACGCCGGCTGGCTCGGCATCGCCATCCCCGAACGGTACGGCGGCGCGGGCCTGGGCGTGCAGGAAGCCGCGGTGATGATGCAGACCGTGGCCGAGTCGGGCGCCTGCATGAGCGGCGCCTCCAGCATCCACATCAATGTGTTCGGGCTGATGCCCGTCGTGGTGTTCGGGAACGACGAGCAGAAGCGGCGTATGCTGCCGCCGATGGTCAAGGGCCAGGTGAAGACCTGCTTCGGCGTGACGGAGCCCACCACGGGGCTGAATACCACCAGGATCAGCACGCGCGCGGTGCGACGGGGCGACCGGTACGTGGTGCACGGCCAGAAAGTCTGGATCTCCACCGCTCAGGTGGCCGAGAAGATCCTGCTGCTCGCGCGCACGACCGCGATCGAAGACGTGCCTTCGGAAAGCCGGTCCGGCGGCCTGTCGCTGTTCTACACGGATCTGGACCGCAGCAAGGTGGATGTGCGCAAGATCGACAAGATGGGTCGCAACTGCGTGGATTCCAACGAGCTGTTCATCGACGGCCTGGAGATCCCGCTGGAGGATCGCATCGGCGAGGAGGGCAAGGGCTTCAAGTACATCCTGCACGGCATGAACCCCGAGCGCGTGATGCTGGCGTCCGAGGCCATCGGCATCGGCAAGGTCGCGTTGAGGAAGGCGGCCGCCTATGCCAACGAGCGCGTGGTCTTCGACCGTCCGATCGGCAAGAATCAGGGGATCCAGCACCCGCTGGCGCGCAACTGGGTCGAGCTGGAGGCCGCGCAGCTGCTGACGGCGAAGGCCGCCTGGCTCTACGACCAGGGCAAGGAATGCGGTGCAGAGGCCAACGCCGCCAAGTATTTCGCCGCCGAAGCCGGCTTCCGCGCCTGCGAGCAGGCCATCCTCACGCATGGCGGCATGGGCTATTCCAGGGAATTCCACGTCGAGCGCTACCTGCGCGAGATCATGATCACCCGCATCGCGCCCGTCAGCCGGGAAATGATCCTCTCGCATATCGCCGAGCGCGTGCTGGGACTGCCCAAGTCGTACTGAGGCGGCCGCTCGCAAGGCGCCAGGAGCAGGCCACGTGATCGTCGCCACGGCAGGCCATATCGACCATGGCAAGACCAGCCTCATCAGGGCGCTGACCGGCGTCGATACGGACCGGCTGCCCGAGGAGCGCGCGCGCGGCATCTCGATCGACCTGGGCTTTGCGCATGTCGACCTGGCGGGCGGCGAGCGCTTCAGCTTCGTCGACGTGCCGGGGCACGAGCGCTTCATCCGCAACATGCTGGCCGGCGTCTGCGCCGTCGATGCGGCGCTGCTCGTGGTCGCGGCCGACGACGGGGTCATGCCGCAGACTGTCGAGCACCTGCAGATCCTGGATCTGCTGGACGTGCGCTGCGGTGCCGCGGTCGTATCGAAGACCGACCTGGTGGACGCTGCGCGCGTGCGGACCGTCTGCGCGGACGTGCAGACTCTCGCGGGAGGAACGGCGCTGGAGAAGCTGCCGGTGTTTCCCGCCTCGGTCATCACGGGCGCCGGCCTCGATGCGCTGCGCGAGTGGCTGCAAGCGCTGGCCGCGCGCAAGGCCGGCGCGTCGAGCGACGGGCGGAATTTCCGGCTGGCGGTAGACCGCGCCTTCACGGTCGCGGGAAGCGGTACGGTCGTGACTGGCACGGTGCATACCGGCGAGGTCTCGCTGGGCGATCGGCTGATGGTCTCGCCTGCGGCCCTGCCAGTGCGCGTTCGCGGCATCCACGTGCAGGGTGCCGCCGCGGTCCGTGCCGGACCGGCCACGCGTTGCGCGCTCAACCTGTCGGGCGTGGCGGTCGGCCGGCTCGGTCGAGGCGACTGGATCGTTCACCCTTCGGCGCATCGGCCGACCGAGCGCATCGACGCACGGCTGCGTGTGTCGGCAGGCGAGGCTGCTGCGCTCAGGCACTGGTCGCGGGTTCATCTGTACCTGGGCACGGCGGACGTGCCAGCGCGGGTAGCCATTGCCGGCGGCGCATCGATCGCACCGGGCGGGCGGGGCTTCGTGCAGCTCGTCACCGAACGGCCGATCCACGCGCTGCATGCGGACCGCTTCGTGGTTCGCGACCAGGCGGCTCGGCGAACGCTCGGCGGCGGCACGGTGCTGAATCCGTTCGCGTCCGCGCGGACGCGGCGCGGTACGGCGCGCGATGCCGAGCTTGCAGTGTACGAGCGGCATGATCCGGCAGCCCTGCTTTCGGGCTTGCTCGGCCTGACGGAAACGGGAGTCGATCTGGCGCAGTTCGCCTGCGCGTTGAACCTTTCGCCGCCGCGCGCCGTCGAGGTCAGGCAGCAGGCACGAGCCTTCGTGGTCGGAAAGGCCAGGCCGATCGGCTTGTCACGCGAGGCAGCGGCTTGGGCGACTTCCCGCGTGCTGGCGGTGCTGCGCGAGTTCCATGCATCCACGCCCCGGGCGACCGGCATGGAGCTGGCTGCGCTGCGCAGTGCGGTGGCCGACCGTCTGCCCGGGCCGGTCTTCGAGGCCCTGGTGCGCGAGCTCGCCAACCGGCAGGCCGTGGTGCTGTCCAACGACCTGGTGCGGCTCGCGGGGCACGTCGCCACCGCCAACCCGGCCGACGAAGCGTTGTGGGCGAGCGTACAGCGTGCGCTGGCGCGTGCGGGTGCGTTCGCGCCGACCATTGCCGAACTGGCCGAGCGTCTTCGCATCAAGCCCGCGGCGCTGCGCGACTTCCTGCACCGCAAAAGCCGCACCGGCGAAGTGTTGCGCGTCACGGACGATCGCTTCTGCCTGCGCGAGACGCTCGCCGGACTGGCGGCGGCCGCCGCCGCCGTCGCCCGAGCCAGCGTCGACGGGACCTATAGCGCCGCGCAGTACCGCGATGCGATCGGCACCGGACGCGGCCTGGCCATCCACTATCTCGAGTTCTTCGACCGTCTGGGCGTTACCCAGCGCGTGGGCGATCGCCGGCGCATGGCGAAGGACTTCGCCAGCCGGCTCGGAATTCCGGCTGAAGCTCAGGGCGCAGGCTTTTCGGGCTTGGTCGGGTTCGAGGCTCTTTCAGCGAGAAGCCCGAGCTCGCGCTGATAGATATCGTCATCGGCGAAGCGGACCGGGCCGGGCTTGCCGGTGCCGATGATGGTCTGCATGTAGACATCCTGGTCGCCTTCGTTGACGAAGCCGTGCATGACGCCCGCCGGACAGGAGACGACTTCCCAACGCTGCAATCGAGTCGCTGCGCGGTGGCCGTGCGCGTCCTGGAAGAAGACCGTCAGGATGCCATCCAGGACGAAGAAGGCTTCCTCCACTTCGTGGCAGTGGGCGGACCCGCCCTGGCCGGGCGGGACGCGCATGATGCTCATGGTGAATCCACCGGCCGGGATCGCCTTGCCATCGTATTTGCCGGAGCCGCCGGCGCCGATCAGCCGGAACTGCGCTCGCCTGCGTCCTTCCTCCTGCGAGTCGGCGAACGCGTTCCAGTCGGGTTCCAGTTCGGCGAACCGGGAAACACGGGTCGCGACCAGGGTGTCCGGCGAGACGTCCTGCGATGCGTCGGGAATCCCGTGTTCGGTATCGATCATTCTCATTCGCTCCGTAGCAAGTGTCGGGGGCACGCTCATAGGCGAGCAGCGAGAAAACGCAGTAATCGGGGCGCGAGCCATCCGGAGGCGCTCCCCGGTTCGTCCAGCGGATCACCGATCCAGAAATGCGCAGCGCCTGGCACGGCCGCGGAACGGACGAAATGGCCCGATTGCTTCAACGCCTCCTGGAACACGACCGATTGCTGGTCGCAGTCCACGACGTCGTCCGCATCGCCCCATGCCAGCAGGAACGCTGTTCCGCTGTTTGCGGCCGAGACGTACGCGAGCGGCGAGCCCTGGAAGTAGGCGAAGCGGTCATCCGGCAAGCCGACACCGAGCAACTTCTCGGTGATGTGATCCCGGGGTCGGGCGATCTGGTCGTGGCGCCACTGCTGCGCCAGGTCGTAGACGCCGTAGACCGCGATCACCGCCTTCACGGCTAGCGGCTTCCACTCCTGTCGTTGCGCCCAGCGCGCGGCCGGGAACCGGGAATCCGCCAGAGCGGCCAGGCAGCACAGATGCGCTCCGGAAGAGTCGCCCATCAAGGCGATCCGATCGGAATCGATGCGCCACGCCTGCGCTCGAAGCCTGACGAAATCGATCGCGGAGCGGACATCGTGAACGGCGCCCGGGAATGCGGACTCCCCGTTGGCTGTCAGGCGGTGCGTGATCGCGACGACGGCGTAGCCTCGCGCCGACAACCAGGGCCCCCAGTGACGGTAGTACGCCAGATTGGCGCGCTGCCATCCGCCGCCGTGCACGGCGACGATGACGGGATGCCGTTCGGCGGCTCGGGTTCCGGAGGCCGCGGGCAGGTAGACCCGCGCTTCGAACGTCCTGCCGTCCTCGGTCGGATAAAGGGCGGAGATGCAGTCTTCCTCGCTCACGTCGCCTGCTCCGCGGACGCATCGATCGGCGGCGGGTGGACCTCAGTCGGCCCTGATGTCGTTCGCCTGGGCAACCTCGGTCCAGAGACGAATTTCCGCTGCGACGGTCCTGGCGAGGTCGGCGGAACCGCCTCCCTCCGGAATGATCGACATGCCAGCCATGCGAGCCTGGATGTCGGGCAGCCGGATGATCCTCGCGACTTCCGCCTGCAGCCGATCGACGATGGCGGCCGGCGTGCCGCCGGGTGCGAACAGCCCGATCCAGATCTTCATCTCCAGATCGACCCCTTCCTCTTTCAGCGTGGGGACGTCGGGGAACTCGGCCATGCGTCGACCGCTCGTGACGGCCAGCGCGCGCACCCGCTGGCCCTTGACCAGGCTGGACGCGGTCGCCGAGTCCGCCAGATACATCGAGACCTCGCCCGCCATGACGCTGTTGTTGGCGTCGGCGCCACCCTTGTACGAGACCCGCTCGGCTCGAATGCCGAGTTTGCTTTTCAACAGCTCGGTGGCCAGCTGGATCGATGCGGCCGCCGCGGCGTAGTTGGATCGATCGGGATGGGCCTTGCTGAACGCGACCAGCTCCCGCAACGACTTGTTCGGGCCATCGGGCGGGACGATCAGCATCAGCGGATACGAGCACAGCATCGAGACCGCCGCGAGATCCTTTTCCGGAGCGTACGGCAGGCGGGAGTAGATGGCCGGGTTGTAGACGATGGCGCCGCTGGTCGCGACCAGAAGGGTATAGCCATCGGGCGGCGCCTTGGCGACATGGCTGGTTCCGATGACCGCGGCCGCCCCCGGCCGATTCTCCACGATGAACGGCTGCCCCAGCGACGCGGTCAGCTTCTCCGCGATCATGCGCGCCAGCAGATCGCTGCTGCCGCCAGCCGTGAAGGGGACGACGATGCGCACCGCCTTCTCGGGATAGCGGGCGGCGTCCTGCGCGCCCGAAGGCAACGAGAACACCGCCATGGCGGCGGCCGCGGCGACGGCTGAAACGCGGAACAACAGGCGTTTCCGATTCATGCGCTGCTCTCGACGAGACGGGCTGATGGAGCGACTATAGGGAGCAGGCTCATATCGATCCATTATCATTTTTCGAGCAGCCTGATAACTTTTTTCGATGGAATGAGCCGAAAGGCAACCGAACGCCGGAGATGCTCGATGACCGTTCTTTTCGATGTCCTGATTCGCAACGGCACCGTCATCGACGGCACGGGAGCGCCGGGCTTTCGGGCCGATGTCGGGATCGACGGCGAGCGCGTCGTCCGTGTCGGCCATCTCGCCGATGCGGCGGGCGCTCTGGAGATCGATGCCGCGGGTCATCTGGTCGCGCCGGGGTTCATCGACGCTCATACGCATGACGACCGGCTGCTGCTTTCGGCGCCCGAGATGGCGCCCAAGGTGAGTCAGGGCGTCACCACCGTCATCGGGGGGAACTGTGGCGTATCGCTTGCGCCGATGCCGCGCCCGATGAAGTTGCCGGTGACGCCGCCGCTCGATCTGCTGGACGAGCACGGAACCTGGTTTCGATTTCCCCGATTCGCCGACTATCTGTCGGCGCTGGCGGACGAGCCGGCGGCGACCAACTGCGCGATGCTGGTCGGGCATCAGACCTTGCGTCTGGCGACGATGAACGATCCGGGCCGGGCCGCGGACGCGAGCGAGATCGGCGCCATGCGGTCGCTGGTCGAGGAGGCGATGGCAGCGGGGGCGATCGGCGTGTCCACCGGGTTGTTCTATGGCCCCTCCGTCGCCGCGCCGACGGAAGAAGTGATCCAGGTCTGCGAGCCTCTGGGGCGATATCGAGGCGTGTACTGCACGCACATGCGCGACGAAGGCGATCACGTGATGACCTCGCTGGAAGAGACCTTCAGGATCGGAAGAGAGGTCGGGGTCAAGGTGGTCGTGTCCCACCACAAGCTGTTCGGTGTGAAGAACCATGGCCGATCGGTCGAAACGCTGGCCTTCATAGAGAGGCAGATGCGGCTCCAGCCCATCTGCCTGGACTGCTATCCGTACGCCGCGTCGTCGACGATTCTGCTGCCCGACCGGGCCGCGCTGGCCAGACGCGTGACCGTCACCTGGTCGCGAGCCTTGCCGGAGTACGGCGGCATGGATCTGGATACGATCGCCGAGCGGATGAACACCGATCGGGACGAAGCGATCCGCCGGCTGCAACCCGCCGGCGCCGTCTATCACTCGCTGGACGAGGCCGACGTTCGGCGTATCCTCGCGTTCGGCCCCACGATGATCGGCTCCGATGGCCTGCCTCACGACCAGGTGCCGCATCCACGGCTGTGGGGCAGCTTCGCTCGCGTACTGGGGCACTATGCCAGATCGCTCGAGCTGTTTCCGATGGAGACGGCCGTGCACAAGATGACGGGACTCACCGCACGGAATTTCGGACTGCAGGACCGCGGCGAGCTGCGTGAGGGAGCGTTCGCCGACGTGACGATATTCTCTGCCGACGAGATCGGCGACGCCGCGACCTACGAACAGCCGATAGCCGCCGCGCGCGGCATCCACAGTGTGCTGGTCAACGGCAGCGTGGTGTGGCGGGACGGTCGGACGACCGGCGCGCGGCCGGGGCGCGTTCTGGCGCGCAGCCACCCGGGGTGACAGGCTTCAGCGCATCTGCAGCTTCGCGTTGGGCCACTGTCCGTCGTTGATCAGTTCCCGCAGAACATCGTGAATGACCACGGTCAGCACTTCGGTGGCGCGGCTCAGAGGCCGTATCGAAGAACGGGCGAGCACGCGCTTCAAGTGCAGGTTCTCCAGCGGTATCGCTTCGAGCTTTCCGGCGGCGAGCTCTCTTTGCACCGCGGCGGCGAAGTGCACGGTCATGCCGATGCCGTCCGCGACCAGCTGTTTGGCGATATTCACGGTCTCGACTTCCGCGACCGCGTTCAGCCTCACGCCGGCGGACGCGGCGGCGGCTTCGAGCTCGAGGCGCACGCCGGAACCCGGTATGCCGGTCAGAACCAGCGGTATGCCGGCGAGCTGCCGCATCCGGATCCGCTTCGCGGCGGGAAGCTCGCCGGGCCTGCCGATCAGACAGATGCTTTCCGACAGCAGCGGGTTCAGCGCGACATCTCCGCCCGGGACCGGCTCGTTCAGTATGGCCAGGTCCACGCTGCCCTTGAGCAGCATCGAGTGCAGCGAAGGGGCGAAAGCCTCGTGCACCTTGATCCGCGCCTTCGGGTACGCGTCGCGCAGCGCTCTGGTGAGCCGCAGCGCGAGCAACTGCGCCAGGCCGGGTGACAGGCCGAGGACCACCGGCCCCTGGGGATCCTTCTGCCGCGTCAGCATGTCGTGCTTGAGCTGGTCGACATAGCGCAGCAGGTAGATGCTGCGCTCGTGCAGGAACAGGGCTTCCTGGGTCGGCGTCGCACCGCGGGCGTGGCGTTCGAAGAGCCGCGTGCCGAGCTCTTCCTCGAGCAGCCGGATCTGACGGCTCAACGCCGGCTGCGCCACATGAAGCAGGTTGGCCGCGCGACCGTAGTGCTGCTGCTCGGTCAGTACCGTGAAGTAGCGGAGCTGTCTGAGATCCACCGCGATCTCCATAACGAAATGGTATCGAGTTGCTCGAAAAATGATAATGGAATGACAAAAGACGCAACCCTAGAATGAATCGAATAGCGGCGCGCGACTCCGGGCGGAGTCGTGTCCTCGCAGCGAACGGAACGTCGAGGAACGCGCAATGGCCGAGCAGACAGACATGGACATATCCGTCGAGCGAATGGAGGCGACGCGCATCGCTCGCTGGGGCAAGGTCAAGCCCTATGAGCAGACCTTCATCGAGAGCAGGCTCCCCGGGTTCGAGAAGCGTCTCTACAAGCTCATCAATCGCGGCGTACTGGAGAACAAGGGTGTCCAGCCGGCCATCGAAGGCGAGCATCGCTTCGGCGTGACGATGATCGAGATTCCGCCGGGAATGGGAGCGAATCTGCATTCGCATCTGACGGAGGAGGTCTTTCTGCCGCTCAATGGCCGCATGGTCGTAATCTGGGGGAACCAGGGCGAGCACATGACGGAGCTCAATCAATGGGACTGCTTCTCGGTCCCCGTCGGTCTGATGCGCGGGTTTCGCAATCCCAACGACCATACGCTGATCGTCTATTCGATCGTCGGCGGGACGGACCGGGAGGTCGGTCGCATCACCTGGCATCCGGATGTGCTGCGCGCCGCCGAGGGGACGGGTTTGTCGTTCGATTCATCCGGCTATCTGGAGGAGGCGGGAACGGCACGATAGCAGGCCGATCGGCACCGCCGGAAGTGACCTCAACCGCCCGCATCAGAAGGGAGCGTCGCGATGAAGCGTAGGACATTCATGGGTCGTCTGGGTACCGGCCTGGCCGTCGGGTTCCCGGGAGCGGCGGCTTGGGCGGAGACCTATCCCTCCAGGCCGGTGCGGATCATCCTCGGTTTCGCGCCGGGAGGCAGTTCGGATCAGTTCGCGCGGCTGCTGGCGCAGCACCTGACGACGCGGCTCAAGCAGGCGTTCGTCGTCGAGAACCGGCCCGGCGCCGCGACGACGATGGCAACCACCTATCTGCTCAACGCGCCACCCGACGGCTACACCCTGAGCGTCGTCAGCAGCCACTTCGCCGCCACGCCGAAGCTCTATCCCTCGCTGCCCTACGACGTCAACGACGATTTCGCGCCGGTCGGGTTGCAGGTGATCATTCCGGCGCTGGTCGTGGTCAGTCCGCAACTGGGCGTTGCCACGCTGCAGGAGCTGGTCGCCAAGGCGAGAAAGTCTCCGGGCTCGCTGTCATACGGATC
Organism: Lautropia sp.; assembly: GCA_050249335.1. Lineage (GTDB taxonomy): Bacteria > Pseudomonadota > Gammaproteobacteria > Burkholderiales > Burkholderiaceae_E > Lautropia. The sequence goes on along the minus strand of JBFWQR010000021.1, from coordinate 50,293 downwards.
GACCGGCACCGGCGGCGTGGTGCATCTCTCGACCGAGCGTTTCAAGCTGGCGGCCGATATCGACGTCGTTCATGTTCCCTACAAGAACGACTTCGAGGCGCTGATCGGCGTGATGCGGGGCGACATCGCGTTCCAGTTCGGCGCGCCTTCGACCTGTCTGCCCCATATCCGTGCCGGCAAGCTCGTGCCGCTCGCATGGAGCAGCCCGCAACGCAATCCGGCGCTGCCCGATGTGCCGACCATTGCCGAGAGCGGTTATCCCGGCTTCTCGTCGTCCGCATGGTTCGGTCTGATCGCACCGAAGAAGACGCCGGGGCCGATCATCGAGCGGCTGTCGAAGGAGATCAGGGAGATCATGGCGCTGCCGGATGTCGTATCCAGCATACGGTCCCAGGGCATGGAGGTCGTCCTGGACAGCACGCCCGAATCGTTCACCGCCTTCATTCGATCCGAAGCGCAGAAATGGGCCGAGGTCATCGTCGCGACGGGCGTCAAGGCGAACTGATGTTCCGGAAGATCGGGAAGACGTTCGTTGCCCGTGCCGTGGGGATCGATCTCGCGAAGCCACTGACGCGGGCCGAGATCGACGCCATCGAGGCCGCGCTGGCGCAATACGGTGTCGTCGTATTCCCAGGGCAGCCGCTGAGCGCCGAACAGCAGTATGACTTCATCAAATCGTTCGGACCGCCAACGGTCGCGACGTTGAAGGAGATCGCCGGCAACAGCGAGAATTTCTTCGACGTCGGCACCGTCGACGACGATGGCAAGGTCATTCCCCCCGGCAGCGTGCGTGCCGAGTACCTGCTGGCGAACCGGCTGTGGCATACGGATGGTTCGTTCAATCAGCCCCCGATCCGCCTGACCGCCTTGTTGGCGAGGGTGCTGCCTCCGGTGCCGCCGCCGACGGAATACGCCGACATGCGCGCGGCCTGGGAGGCGCTTGCCCCCGAGCGGCAGGCCGAGATCGAGCACCTCACCGTCGAGCACAACGTTCTGCGGTCCCGCGAGCAGATCGGAATGACCGTCGAGAAGTTCAGTTCCGACACGCTGCAGACCCGCAAGCCGGTCGTGCATCCGCTGGTCAGGACCCATCCGCTCAACGGCAGGAAATCGCTCTATCTGGCCTCACACGCGTCGCATGTCGTCGGCTGGCCCCTGGAACAGGGCCGGGCGCTAATCGAGGAGCTGATCGCCTTCGCGACGCAGCCCCGTTTCGTATATTCGCATCCCTGGCAGGTGCATGACCTGCTCCTGTGGGATGACCGCTGGACCATGCACCGCGCCACGCCCTATGACGAGCCGCATCCGAGGATGATGCGGCAATGCAGTGTCAGGGAGGAGGCGCCGGTCTGACGAGCGGGCCGCCGGCAGACGGCCCGCACGGGCGGCTGCAGCCGACTTTTCCGCCGGTCTGCCAGCACGCGCGACACCGCGCCCGGTTACGATGCTTGCCGCGATCGCCGCCGGCCTGCTGTTCACACTCGGGCATGCGATACCGTTCGCGGCGGCACTGCTCGTCTGGGTGACGCTGGTGGCGCTCGGGTCAAAGGCTCCGCGCGGAGAACGTGTCGCACTGGCTGACGGCGCCTGACTGCGCCCCGATCCGGAACCACCGGGCGCGCTGCTGCGACGAGCCGTGGGTGAACGATTCGGGCACCACCATGCCCTGGGTCCGGCGCTGGATGTTGTCGTCGCCGACCGCGGCGGCGGCGTTCAGCGCTTCCTCGATGTCGCCCTGGTCGAACCACTGCCGCGCCTGTTGCGAGTGATGGACCCAGATGCCGGCATAGCAGTCGGCCTGCAGCTCGAGCCGCACCGACAGCTCGTTGTACTGCGCTTCGCTGATCCGCTGGCGCGCCGCTTCCATCTTCTGCATCGTGCCGGTCAGGTATTGGATATGGTGGCCGACTTCGTGCGCGATCACGTAGGCCTCCGCGGTGTCGCCGGGCGCGCCGAGCTTGTCGCGCAGCGTCCGGTAGAACGACAGGTCGATGTAGACGGTCTGGTCGGCCGGGCAGTAGAACGGGCCGGCCGCGGCCTGGCCGACGCCGCAGCCGGTCCGCGTCGCGCGCTCGTAGAGCACCAGCTTCGGCGCCGCGTAGCGGCTGCCCGATTGCTGGAAGATCCTGCTCCAGACGTCCTCGGTGCTGCCGAGCACCACCGACACGAAGGCCCGGCCGCTGTCGGCCTGGCCGCCGGGCGCGCCCGACGGCGATTGCGGCGCCCGCTGCTGCGGCTGCTGCACGGCCGGGCCGCCTTCTTCGGCCAGGCCGAGCAGGGCCAGCGGATTCACGCCGAGCAGCCAGGCGATCAGCATCGCGATGACGATGGTGCCGATGCCGATGCCGCCGCCACCGACCCTGATGCCCGGCATGCCGCCGATGCCGCCGCCGCCCCGGCCGCGACGATCTTCAACATTCTGGCTTTCGCGTCCGCCTTCCCAGCGCATATTCGTTCTCCGGACCGTTGCGGTCGACCTCCGGAATGATAGGCCAGGACTGCGGTCGCGGCGGGCGGTCGCAGCGGGGGGGGCGCAGCGGGGGGCGCAGCAGGGGCAGCGGGCGGATGCCGGGCCGGCGCGCGCGGACGGTTCAGACCGCGTCGCCGGCCGGGCCCGGATCGGCCGGCAGGCTCGCGACCGCGGCGTCCCAGCGCGCCATCCGCGCGCCGGCCTCGTCGCGCGACATCGCCGGCTCGAACACCCGGTCGACCTGCCAGTTGCGCGCGACGTCATCGGTGCTGCCGTAGACGCCGCAGGCGAGACCGGCGAGATACGCGGCGCCGAGCGCGGTGGTCTCGATGGTCTTCGGCCGGACCACCGGGATGCCGAGCAGGTCGGCCTGGAACTGCATCAGCAGGTCGTTGGCGCAGGCGCCGCCGTCGACCCGCAGCTCGCGGATCGGGGCGCCGGCGTCGCGATGCATCGCCTGCGCCAGCGCCGCGCTCTGGAACGCGATCGATTCGAGCGCGGCCCGCGCGATGTGGCCCATCGTGACGCCGCGGGTCAGCCCGAACAGCGCGCCCTTGACATCGGCCCGCCAGTAGGGCGCGCCGAGCCCGGTGAACGCCGGCACCAGCGTGACGCCGCCGGCATCGGGCACCGACGCCGCCAGCGCCTCGATCTCGGGCGACGCCTTGAACGCCGACAGGCCGTCGCGCAGCCATTGCACGACCGCGCCGCCGATGAAGACGCTGCCTTCGAGCGCGTACCCGCGTGCGGCGCCGGTCTGCGCCGCCGCGGTCGCGACCAGGCCGTGCTCGGAGCGCTGCGGCTGGTCGCCGGTGTGCATCAGCATGAAGCAGCCGGTGCCGTAGGTGTTCTTGGCCATGCCGGCGCGAAAGCACGCCTGGCCGAACAGCGCCGCCTGCTGGTCGCCGGCGATGCCGCCGATCGTCAACGCGGCGCCGAGATGCGCCGGATCGATCTCGCCGTGGCGATCGGCCGACGGCCGCACTTCCGGCAGCAGCGACCGCGGCACCCGCAGCGCCGCGAGCAACTCGTCGTCCCACTGGCCGGTGCGGATGTCGAACAGCATGGTTCGCGATGCATTGCTGACGTCGGTGATGTGCAGCCGGCCGCCGGTCAGCTGCCAGACCAGCCAGCTGTCGACGGTGCCGAACGCGAGCTCGCCGCGCTCGGCGGCAGCGCGGGTGCCGGGTACGTGATCGAGCAGCCACTGGATCTTGCTGCCGGAGAAATACGCGTCGATCACCAGCCCGGTCCGCTCGCGGATCAGCGGCTCCAGGCCGGCCTCGCGCAGCGCCGCGCAGATCGGCTCGGCGCGCCGGTCCTGCCAGACGATCGCACGGTGGACCGGCTGGCCGGTCCGGCGGTTCCACAGCAGCGTGGTCTCGCGCTGATTGGTGATGCCGAGCGCCGCGATCCGTTCGACCGGTACGCCGCTGCGGGCGATCGCCGCCCGCGCGGTCGCCAGCTGCGAAGCCCAGATCTCGTGCGGATCGTGCTCGACCAGGCCGGGGCTCGGGAAGTGCTGGGCGAACTCCTGCTGCGCCATCGCGATCAGATTGCCGCGCTCGTCGAGCACCAGGCTGCGCGAGCTGGTCGTGCCCTGGTCGAGGGCCAGCAGATAGGCCATTGCTACGGTCTCCGGGTCTCGCGCCGAATCTGGTGCAATATAGCGTTGATCCATCGTCCGGACCAGGCTCGAATGCAGCGTGAAGAGCGCAGCACGCCCAACCCATGAGTATGCCCTCCGCGAGCCCGGCCGCGCCGCCGCCCCCGCGCAGCCGTGACGTCGTCGACGTCGTGATCGTCGGCGGCGGCGTCAACGGCTGCGGCATCGCCCGCGATCTCGCGGGGCGCGGCTGCTCGGTGGTGCTCTGTGAAAAGGACGACCTCGCGTCCCATACCTCGTCGGCGTCGACCAAGCTGATCCACGGCGGGCTGCGCTATCTCGAGCACTACGAATTCGGGCTGGTGCGCAAGGCGTTGCGCGAGCGCGAGGTCCTGCTGAAGAGCGCGCCCCATATCATGTCGCCGCTGCGTTTCGTGATGCCGCACGATCCGTCGATGCGGCCGGCGTGGCTGGTCCGGCTCGGGCTGCTGATGTACGACCATCTGGCGCAGCGCGAAGTGCTGCCGGGTTCGCACGGCATCGCGCTGCACCGGCATGCGGCCGGTGCCGCGCTGCAGCCGCGGTTCAGCCGCGGTTTCGTCTATTCCGACGGCTGGGTCGACGATGCCCGGCTGGTGGTGCTGTGCGCGCGCGATGCGGCCGACCGCAACGCCGAGATTCTGACGCGGACTGGCTGCGCCGACGCGCGTCGCGAGGGCGACGTCTGGTCGGTCCGGCTGGTCGCGGCCGATGGCGCCGTCCGGACCGTGCGGGCGCGGGCGCTGGTCAACGCCGCCGGCCCGTGGGCCGGCCAGTTCCTGCACGACGCCGTGCATCGCAGCGGCAGCCGCAACCTGCGGTTGATCAAGGGCAGCCACATCGTCGTACGCCGGCTGTTCGAGCACGACCATGCGTACATCCTCCAGAGCCCCGATCAACGGGTGGTGTTCGCGATCCCCTACGAATCGCGCTTCACGCTGATCGGCACCACCGACGTCGAGGTCACCGGCGACCCGGGCGCCGCGGCGATCTCCAGCGACGAGACCGCCTACCTGTGCACGGTGATCAACCGCTGCTTCCGGCGCGCGATCGGGCCGGCCGACGTGGTCTGGAGCTATGCCGGCGTGCGGCCGCTGCTCGACGACGCGTCGGGCGACCCGTCGGCGGTCACGCGCGACTACGCGCTCGAGCTCGACCGCGCCGGCGCGCCGTTGCTGTCGGTATGGGGGGGCAAGATCACGACCTTTCGCAAGCTCGCCGAAGAGGCCGCCGGCCAGCTGCTGGCGGCGCTCGGCGAACGCCGGCCGGCATGGACGCGCGGCCGCTACCTGCCCGGCGGCGACCTGAGCGGCACGATCACGGTCAGCGGCCGGCCGGATGTCGATATCGCCCGTTTTCGCGAGGCGCTGGCATGCCGGCTGCCGTGGCTGCCAGCGCCGTTGCTGGCGCGCTATGTCCGAGCCTACGGTTCGCGGGTGCCGCAGGTGGTCGGTCCGGCGGCTGCGCTGGCCGACCTCGGTGCCGAGATCGCGCCGGGGCTCCATGAGGCCGAGCTGTCGTATCTGGTGCGCGAGGAGTGGGCGGTCAGCGGCGACGACGTGCTGTGGCGCCGTTCCAAGCTCGGGCTGCATCTGGATGCGGCGCAACGGGCGGCGGTCGACCGCTGGATGGCCGGCGCGCGCGCAGTCGCGGCGGCGGCCTGATCGGCAGCGGGACGGCGGCGAGAAGTTGGGGGAGGGTAGCCCAGTGAGCCTGCGGCTCGAGGCGGTCGCGCTCGGCACTCGCGCCCGGCCGCGGTTGCAGCCGATCACCCACGCGTTCGCCGCCGGCGTGGTAACGACGCTATTCGGCCCGGCCGGCGCCGGCAAGAGTTCGCTGTTGCGGCTGCTGGCGGGGCTCGAACCGCCGAGTACCGGCCGGCTGCATGACGGCGACGTCGATGTCACCGGCTGGCCGGCGCGGCGGCGCAACGTCGCGCTGGTCCATTCGCGGCCGGTCAACTATCCGACCTTCTCCGTGTTCGACAACATCGCGGCGCCGCTGCGCCGCGGTGCCGATGGCAGCGGCGGCAACGGCGCAGGCAGCAGTGCGTCCGGCGACCCGATCGCGACCGCGGTGACGGCGATCGCGGCGCGGCTCGGCCTGACCGCGAAGCTGGCCTGCCGGCCGGGCGCGCTCGGAGACGCCGATCGGCAACGCGTCGCGCTGGCGCGCGCGCTGGTCCGACGACCGGCGGTGCTGCTGCTCGACGAGCCGCTCGCCGCGCTTGCCGGAGCGCCGCGCGACGCGTTGCACGACGATCTCGCCGGGCTGCTGCCGGCCTGCGGCGCCACGGTCGTCCATGCGACCGCCGACCCGGCCGAGGCGCTCGCGCTCGGCCGCGACACCGCGGTCCTCGACGGCGGCCGCCTGCTGCAGGCCGGCGCGAGCCGCGACGTGTTCCTGCGGCCGGCCAGCCTGGCGGTTGCACGCGTATTCGGCAGGCCGCCGCTCAATCTGATCGGTGCACGGGCCGAGCGCAACCTGCTGCAGATCGACGGCGGGCCGCGGATCGCGCTGCATGCGCCGCTCGCCGCCGCGGCGGTCGCGGTGACGGTCGGAATCCGGCCGGGTGATCTGCGGCTGCAGGGGCAGGGCGGCGACGTCCACTTCGATGCCAGGGTCGCGACGGTCGCGGTCGCCGGCTCCGATACGCTGCTGCAGGTCGATTCGCCGGTCGGCCCGCTGCTGGTCCAGCGGATCGGCATCGAACGCTTCGAGATCGGCCAGCCGCTGCGGCTGCATTTCGATCCGGGCGCCGTCTACGCGTTCGACGGCGATGGCGCGTTGCTGCTCGCACCCGAGCGGGTCCAGCTGCTGGTGCCCGGGCGCGCCGTGGATGGCGCTTGATGGCGCGGATCGAAGCGCAGGGCCTCGCCGATGCGCCGACGCGGCGGCCGAAGCGGCGTGAGGACTATACGCTGCAACCCCTCGATCTGGTGTTGCGCGACGGCGGTGCCCATGCGCTCCTGGGCGCTGCCGACAGCGGCGCCGGGCGGCTGTTCGAGCTGCTGTCCGGGCAGCGGCGGCCGAGTCATGGGCAGGTCCTGTTCGACGGGCGCGACGTCACCGCATTGCCGCCATGGGCGCGCAACGTCGCGCTGGTATCGCGCCGGCCCGCGGTATATCCGGCCATGACCGTCGCCGAGAATCTGGCGTTTCCGCTGCGCAACCGCGGCGTCGCGGCCGCGGCCGTGCGCTCGCGCGTCGACCGGATCGCCGAACTGCTGCTGCTCGCCGACGAGCTGGCGCGGCCGGCGGGGCGGCTCGCCGACGAGCTGCGGCTGCGGGTCGCGCTCGGTCGCGCGCTGGTCGTCGACGATGTCGCGGCGGTGCTGCTCGACGATCCGCTGGCGGCGGCCGAGCCGGCGCGGCGCCCGGCGCTGCGGCTGCTGTTGCGCACCGTGCGGCGGGCGCTCGGACGCACCTGGCTGCTGGTCACCAGCGACGCCGACGATGCGCTGACGTTCGCCGACGAGGTCGCGGTACTGATCGGCGGCCGGGTGGTCCAGGTCGGCACGGCCGCGGCGCTGTTCGACGAGCCGGTGCATGCCGGCGTCGGCCGGGCGATCGGCCGGCCCGGCATGAACTTCCTGCCGGTGACGGCCGGCGACGGCGAGCCGTGCTTCGCCGGCCGGACGTTGATCGAGCCGGCGCCGGCGCAGCTGGCCGCCTGGCTGTCGGCGCAGCGCGCCGCCGTTCCGAACGCCGGTCTGACGCTCGGGATCCGGCCGGAGCACCTGACCCTGGCCGAAGCCGGCGCACCCGGCGCGATCGCCGCCGAGCTGCGGCAGCTGCAGGAATGCGGCACCACGCTGCTGCTGTCGGCGCGCATCGGCAGTGCCGATGTCGCTGCGCGGATCGCCGCCGACAGCCCGGCCGCGCTCGACCTCGCCGCGGCTGCCGGCCGGCCGCAGCCGGCCAGCCAGATGCTGCGGCTGTCGCTGATCAATCGGCATACCCGCTTCTATCGGGACGAGGAACTGCTGAGATGAAAACGCCCCCGTTGACGCCCTTCGGGCGTCTCCCCCCCACTGGGGCGCCGCCAGCGGCCGGGCGAAGCCCGATCCGCGGCGACTGCTTGGTTTGGCCTGTTTCATGCGACGTGGGTGCCGCTAAGCGGGATGGAAAACTGAGATGACTTCCCGGCGCGGATCCGGCGTGTCGCTGGCGCTGCTGCTGCCGGCCATGGCCGCGATCGCGTTCGCGACCTGGTGGCCGCTGGCCTCGCTGATCTCGACGCTGACGGCCGGCGGCGCGCAGGCCGGCGGTAACGCGTTGGCCGGGCTGCTCGGCGACGGAGAACTGCATGCGCTGTTGCTGCGTCAGGTCGGCTTCGTTGCGGCGACGCTCGCACTCGAAATCCCGCTCGGCGTCGCGCTCGCGCTGTCGCTGCCGGCCGCCGGCTGGCGGGCGGCGCTGGCGGTCGTCTTGGTCGCGCTGCCGTTGCTGCTGCCCGGTGCCGTTGCCGGCGCGGTCTGGCGCCTGTTCGCCCGGTCCGACGTCGGCTGGCTCGGTGCCGCGCTGGCCGCGCTCGGCATCGACTACGATCCGGCCGGCCGCGCATTCGACGCCTGGGCGACCCTGGTCGCCGCCGACGTCTGGCATTGGACACCGCTGGTCGCGCTGCTGTGCCACGGCGCGCTGCGCGCCGTGGCACCCGAGCAGCGGCTGGCGGCGCGGCTCGACGGCGCCGGACGCTACGCCACGTTCCGCCACCTGCATTGGCCGGCGCTGCGCGGCGCGCTGGCGGTTGCGGTCGGGCTGCGGGTGCTCGACGGAGCCGCCGCCTACGCGCTGCCGTTCGCCTTTACCGGCGGCGCCGCGACGCCGTTGCCGCCGCTGCTGGCGCAATCGATGCTGGCCGGCGTGCCGTCGTGGCCGCCGCGGGAACCGCTCGCCGCCGCCGGCCTCGCGTGGCTGATCGTGGTACTGCTGGTCTGCGTGCTGCTGCACGTCGGCCTGCGCCGTGCGGCCGGCGCACCGGTCGAGCGGCGTTGACCGCGCGGCCATCCGGGAGATCGATCGAATGCGTGGACGAACCGTGCTGCTGCTGCTCTACCTGCTGTTCGCATGGCTGCCGATCCAGTCGTTGCTCAACGCCTCGCTGCAGGGAGACGGCGCCGGTGGCGCCGCCTGGCAGCCGTGGCCGGGTGCGGTGACCTGGGCGCACTGGCAGAGTGCCTGGTCGGGGCCGTTCGGCGCTTCTGCGTTGCTGCAGTCGTTGCTGATCGCCGCGGCGAACACGGTGCTGACCTTGCTGATCGCGTTGCCGGCGGCGTACGCCTTGGCGCGTGCTCGCTCGGCCGGTGCGTCGCTGCTCCGCTACTGGCTGCTGGTCGATCGCATGACGCCCGCGGCGGTCGCGGTCGCGCCGCTGCTGCCGCTGTTCGCGGCGATCGGACTGCTCGGTTCGCCGCCGGCGGTGGTGATCGCGCTGGCGCTGTTCACGGTGCCGCTGGCGATCTGGATCCTCGAACGATTCATCGCCGGCGTGCCGTGCGAGCTCGACGAGATCGCGCAGATCGACCGCTTTTCGTTCGCGCGCTTCTTCTGCACGGTGCTGCTGCCGGCAATCGGACCGGGCATCGCGATTGCGGTGGTCGCGTCGTTTCTGATCGGCTGGGGCGAGCTGCTGCTGGTGCAGCGGATGCTGCCGGCACCGGGCCCGCTGGCGGCCCGGCTCGCCAGCGCGGCACCGGACGGCATCGCTGCCTGGCGCGAGCTCGCGGCAGCGACGCTGCTGGCCGCGATTCCGGCCTTGCTGGCGGCGTGGTTACTACGCCGTCATCTGGCCGACGGCCTGCTGCTGGGGCGCCGGGACAGCGACATCCGCAATGTAGACCGGCTCTGAGTCTGTCCAGGGCGGGTCGTCAACCATACTGCCGGCTGCGGCGTTCTTTCGGGTGTCTGCACTGCAGACACCCTCTCCTAAGACGACACTCTGTCTTGTCCGCGCCGGATCGGTCCGATCCGGCGCTTTTTTTTACGCATTTGCCGGCGCGGCGAATTCGTCGAACGCGGCCACGGCATTTGCCGCGTACATGGCCACCGGGCCGCCGCCCATGTAGATGGCCACGCCCAGCGCCTCGTGCACTTCCTCGGTGGTGGCGCCCAGCCGCGCGAGCGCCTTGGCGTGAAAGCCGATGCAGCCGTCGCAGCGTGCCGCCACGCCGACCGCCAGCGCGATCAGTTCCTTGGTTTTCGGGTCGAGCGCGCCGCCGGCCATGGCGGCCTTGCTCAAGTCGCCGAAGCCTTTCATCACGCCGGCCTGGGTCTTGTATAACCGGGCGAGGTTGCCGGAGATGGCCTGAGTGAGCTGTCTGTATTCGATCATCGGAAGGTTCCTGGTTGCGGGCGAATCGAGCGAATGCCGGCGGGATTCTTCTGCGGCAGCCCGGCCTTTCGTCGACCTATAATTCAGTTTATTCTCAATTAGCGATCGCTAAATTACTTTACAACCGCCACTGCAGTGCGGAAACCCCGAAACATGATCCAGCGCAAATCCGGCCTCGAACGGCTGCGGGACAGCGGCGTGCTTCTGTCCCTGATTCCCCTGTTTTCGGAGTAGCCACCATGTCGTTGAAGATTGTTTCTCCCGAAGCCGCCCGTCAGCTGCTCGGCCAGGGTGCAGTGCTGGTCGATATCCGTCCGGCCGACGAGCATGCGCGCGAGCGCATCGCGCAGGCCCGCCATATGCCGCTGGATCAGCTGGCGCAGGGCGTCGCGCGCTTCGGAGACGTGCCCGCAGTCATCTTTCATTGCCGGTCGGGCAATCGCACGCAGATGTCCGCGCGGCTGCTGCAGGGCTGCGTGACCTGTGACGCCTATCTGCTCGAAGGCGGGCTCGATGCCTGGAAGCGCGCCGGGCTGCCCGTTGCGACCGACCCGCGCCAGCCGTTGGAGCTGCAGCGCCAGGTGCAGATCGCTGCCGGGTCGCTGGCGCTCGCCGGCACGCTGCTGGGCGCCTCGGTATCGCCTTGGTTCTACCTGCTGCCCGGCTTCATCGGCGCGGGGCTGGTGTTCGCCGGCGTGACCGGGTTCTGCGGACTGGCACGCGTGCTGATGAAAGCGCCGTGGAATCGCAGCACTCGGAAGTCGGCCGGAGCATGAGACTGCCGATCGATTCCGCCCGATCCTTATAATCGAAATCGCGGGCCTCTAGCTCATGCTTGGTTAGAGCAGCGGACTCATAATCCGTTGGTGCCGGGTTCGACTCCCGGGGGGCCCACCGTTTTTCCGGAGGAATTGCCGAAAGGTCGGAATTTCGATCACCCGGATTTGTCATACTCTCGCGGTCTGAAGGAGCGGATAATTCGAATGACGACACTGACAGAAATCAACCGAAAAATCGCAAAACTGCAGAAACAGGCAGACGCATTGAAGCGCCGCGAGAAAAAAGGCGTGGTCGAACGGATCAAGGTCGCAATCGAGCATTACGGAATCACCGCTGCCGAACTCGGCATCGACGGCGCGCGCCGGCGCGGCCGTCCGCCGGCGGCAACCAGTGCCGAAGCACCGGCCACGCGCGCCCGCAAGGGGCGCGGTGCCAGGCGAACCGTCGCGGTCCGCTATCGCGACGCCGTCGGCAACACCTGGAGCGGTCGCGGCAAGCGGCCGAACTGGTTCAAGGCCGAGCTCGCCGCCGGCCGCACGCCGGAAGATCTGCTGGTCAAGACTTCGGAGCAGCAGGCCGGTTGAACTGCGTCCGTGACGTCGACAGGCCCCGGGGTTGCCGCGCCGGTGAATCCGCCGGATGCCGCGGCGGCGCCCCCCGGGCCGCTCGGCTTTGCCGCATGATCGCCGGTCTGGTCATCGCGCTCGCGGCCGTCGGCGGTCTGACTGGTTGCGCTGCGCAACTGGCCGCGCAGGTCACCGCGTTCAATCAGGTCGATGACGATCCCGGCGCGTTCGCCGGCAAGCGCTTCACGATCGTGCCGTCCGATGCGCAGCGCGGCAGCCTCGAGTTCGGCAGCTATGCCGACTTGGTGCGCCGTGCGCTGGTTGCCAACGGGCTGGTCGATGCCGGCGCCGACGCTGCCGATCTCGCCGTCGCGCTGCGCTATGGCCTGGCAGCCGGCAGCGCGATGATCGGCGGGTCGGTCGGCAGCAGCGGTGGCATCGCGCTCGGTGGCGGCCGCGGCGGCGGGGTTTCGTCGGCATCGGCATCGGCTTTCCGATCGGCGGCAGCGCCGGCGACTCGGTCCGCTATCGCCGCGAATTGCGGGTCACGATCGACCGCCAAGGTGCGCGCCGTAACGATGGCGCTGCGACGGGCGCGGCCGACGCGGCTGGCGCGACATCGGCCGTCGGTTCGAGGGGCTCGCGGGTATTCGAAGGGACTGCGGTCAGCGAAGGTCCGTCGGCGTCGCTCGCGCCGGTGATGCCGGCGATGGTGCGTGCGCTGTTCGCGGAGTTTCCGGGCAGGAGCGGCGCGAGCCGCCGGGTCGAGGTGCCGCTCGAAGAGCCGGCCGCCGCTCGCTGACGAGGCCAACTGACGAGGCCAGCTGACGAGGCCCGGTGCGCCGTCTCCGGCTGCGGTTCTCAAGCCGTCCAGCGCAGCGCGTCCACCAGCAGACCGAGCGCCGGGGATTTCCGGCGGTTCGGGTAGTAGAGGTGATACCCCTCGTAGGTCTGGCGCCATTCACGGAGAATCTCGACCAGCCGGCCGGCTTCGATATGAGAACGGGCGAGCTGTTCCGGAACATAGGCGAGGCCGAATCCCGCCAGCGCCGCCTCGACGACCTGGAGGATGCTGTTGAGCACCACCTGTCCATCGATCTTGACCCGCTGCTCCTGCGCGCCCTTCCTGAACGTCCACCCGAAGTAGCCCTGGGCAGGCAGGCGCAGATTGATGCAATTGTGCTCGATCAGCTGCTGCGGGTGCCTCGGTTTGCCATACCGCTCGAAATAAGCCGGGGAGCCGGCGACGACCATCGGAACGTCGGGTCCGATGCGCACCGCGATCATGTCCTTCGAGATCAGCCCGCCGCGGCGCACCCCGGCGTCGTAACGCTGCCCCACGATGTCGGTCAGGTCATAGTCGGTCGTGATCTCGACCTTGATATCCGGATAGCGCTGCAGGAATGTCGGGAGGGCCGGCCACAGCACGGCGTGAACGGCGTACTCGTCGGCCGAAATACGGATCGTTCCCGCCGGTCTGCTGCGCAGCGCGCTCATCTGGGCCAGCCCCTGACGGATCTCCTCCATCGCCGGTCCGATCAGGGTCAGCAGGCGCTCGCCGGCCTCGGTCAGCGACACCTTGCGCGTGGTGCGCAGGAATAGCGGCATGTCCAGGCGTTCCTCCAGCGCGCGAATGGTCTGACTGAGAGCCGACTGCGACACGCCGAGCCGGGTGGCTGCGCGCGTGAAGCTGTGCTCCTCCGAGACGATGAGGAAGGCATGGAGATCGCGGAGGCCGTCGCCGATCATTGATAAGTAGTACTAATGACAGCATCCAGATAATACCCTCTACTCGAATTGTCGACCCGCTCCGAAAATGACCATCGAGCGCTTCGGCACGGCCGGGCGCGTGGACCCCCGTCAAGGAGCCAGAGTGATGAAGTCGGTGACATTCAGGAACAGGACCTGGGACGTAGCGGCCGAGCTGCACTTCCCCCGCAACTTCGACGAGAAGAAGCGATACGCGGCGATCGTCTGCGTCCATCCGGGCAGCAGTTGCAAGGGGCAGACTGCCGGCCTCTATGCCGCGAAGCTGGCCGAGCAGGACTTCGTGACGATTGCCTTCGATGCGTCGTTCCAGGGCGAAAGCGGCGGCGAGCCGCGCTATATCGAAGACCCCGCGACGCGCGTCGAGGACATCCGTTGCGCCGTGGACTATCTGGTGACGCTGCCCTACGTCGACGAAGAGCGGATCGGCGCGCTGGGCGTCTGCGCCGGCGGCGGCTATGCCGTGAACGCCGCGATGACCGAGCATCGCATCAAAGCGGTGGGCACGGTGGTCGGCGCCAACATCGGCCGCCTGAACCGCGAGGGCGACCCGGTCGCGGCGCTGAAAGCGGTCGGCAAGCAGCGCACCGCCGAGGCGCGCGGCGCGGAGCCGCTGATCAACAACTGGATTCCGAACTCGCCGCAAGAGCGCGACCAGGCGGGCATCACGGACGTCGATGTCTCCCAGGCCGTCGACTACTACCGGACGCCGCGCGGACAGAACGCCTGCGCGCCCAACAAGCTGCGCTTCACCAGCGTCGGCAGCGTCATCGCCTTCGACGCCTTCCATCTGGTGGAAGATCTGCTGACGCAGCCGATCCAGATCATCGTCGGCAGCGTGCCCGGCGCGTTCGGCTCGCTGAAGGACGGGCAGGAGCTCTACCGACGCGTGAAGAGCGAGAAAGATCTGTTCGTCGTCGAGGGCGCGACCCACTACGACCTCTACGATCAGCCGAGACCCGTTGCCAAGGCGGTCGGGAAGCTCGTGCCGTTCTACCAGAAGCACCTCTGACACGGACCGAGCCGAGCAAGAAAAGGTCTCTCACGCTCCGCCGCTTCGCGGGTCGCTGCTCCCGGGGGCTTTTTTTGCCTTGGGGCGGCCCGGCGAAAAAAGAGAGCCGCCCGAGGGCGGCCCTTCAAAGAAACTTAGGAGAGAGAGACCGGGCCGCCCGCCGCCTGCGCGGCGTCGACCCGGACTTCATCATCGCGCCGACCGGTTCGCCGCCACAGCCGCGCGCGACGGCCGGCAGCCGGCCGCCGAAGTGCGGCGGTCCGGTGTGTCGACGTTGCGACTCCACCACGCAGCGCGACGACAACGGGGCTGCCGTCGATCCAGCGCAATCAACCGGACACTCGCCATCGCGCCGGAGTCCGCGGCCCGGCTCGCTACGCTGGGGCTCGATTTGATCCGCAGCGAGATGCCCGCGTGCCCACGTCAGTCCAGTCCACCGATCCGCATTCCGATTCCGACCGCAGCGCCGCGACCGGCTGGCAGCTCGCCGGCTCGTCGACCTTCGGTCCGGGCCGACCGCTGCCGCGTGCCTTTGTCGGCACGCAGGGCGCTTACGAGCACATCTGCGCCTACGGGATGGCGATGGGCTGGGCCGACAAGCCGTTCGATTTCGTCGTGCAGCAGTGGCTGGCGTCGCGCTCCGAGAACTCGAATCACTGCCTGCTGACCTTGCCGCGCTGAGCGCGCGCCGGCGCGGGCCGGTCGCGCTCGACCTCGAAGCGGTCGCCGCCGCCGTCGCGCGACAGCGTGATCCGGTATTCGAAGCGGTCGGGCCGGTAGAGCATCTCGATATAGTCGACCCGCCGCCCGTCCTGATCGAAGAAGACCCGGCGCAGCTTGAGCAGCGGACTGCCGACCCGGGTTCCGAGCCGGTGCGCAATGGCGTCGTCGGCGACGGTCGCGGTGATCGCCTGGTCGACCCGGCCGACGACTACGCCGGCGCGCGCCAGCAGCTCGATCAACGGCGTCTGCTCCAGGTCGGCGCGTTCGTAGGTGCGGCCGATCGGCTCGATCACGTAACTGGTCGACATCGAAAACGGCCGGCGCTCGAGCATGCGCACGCGGACCGCGTGCTGGACGATCGTCGCCGCATCGATGCCGAGCTCGTCGGCGACCGCCGCCGGCGCCGCGACGTAGCCGAACTCGCACAGCTCGACCGCGGTCTCCTGGCCGATCAGCGACAGATTGGCCAGCAGGCCGTCGATGCCGGCGACGATCGGCCCGCCGCCCGAGCGCAGCGCGCCGGTACGGGTCACGGTGGTGCCGCGGCCGCGCTTGCGTTCGACCAGGCCCTCGGCCGACAACTCGTCGAATGCCCGCTTCGCGGTGATCCGGCTGACGCCGTAGCGCTCCATCAGCTCGGCTTCGGTCGGCAAGGTCTCGCCGACCCGATAGCTGCCGTTGACGATCCGTTCGCGCAGAATCACGTAGAGCCGGTGATAGAGCGGCAGCGGCGAGCGGTCGGCGCCGAGCGGCACCGCGGCGGGTTTACCCTTCCTACCCAATGACATAACATTAAGTCGTTTGAGCCGGATTGCGGCGCGAGTATGCCTCAGCGCGTCGCGAAGCGGCGGGTCGACGTGGAGCGCGCGATGGAACAATCGAACAAGACCGCCCGGGAACTCTACGAGGACGTCAAACGCCGGCCGACCCGCCCACGGTTCGGCTTCGGCCGCAAGCCGATCCTGCTCAACATCGATCTGCAGAACGCCTACACCCGGGTCGGCGAGTTCGCGACCGCCTACGAGACCGATCCGCGCCAGCTCGAATACGTCGATAAGCTGGCCGGGTTGTTCCGTGCCAAGGGGCTGCCGGTCGCCTGGACCTACGTCGCCTACATGGAATCGGGCGAAGATTGCGGCGTCTGGGGCACCCGGACCGATACGCCGGATTCGCTGCAGAACATCAAGGTCGGTTCGCGGCGCTCGGAATTCGACCAACGGCTGCAGATCGACCGGGTCCGCGACATCATCATGAACAAGCGGATGGCGTCGGCGTTCTTCGAGACCCAGCTGCCGTCGCTGATGGTCTGGCACCAGTGCGACACCGTCGTGCTGACCGGCGGCTCGACGTCCGGCTGTGTCCGCGCCACCTGCGTCGACGCGTTGTCACGCGGCTATCGGGTCATCGTCCCGGAAGAGTGCGTCGCCGACAAGCACGAGAGCCCGCACTTCGCGAACCTCTACGACATGGCGCTGAAGTACGCCGACATCGTGCCGGTCGCGGAAGTCATCGCGCACCTGCAGGCGTATCCGGCCGGCTCGGTCGGCAACGCCGGCAGCGCGCGGGCTGCGGCCACGGGGGCGGCGAGATGAGCGCCGCCGGGCCGCTCCCAAGGCGCTCGGCCCCGAAGTCCGCAGGACGGAGGGTCGTTCAATGATTGCCGCCGGGCCGCTCCCAAGGCGCTCGGCCCCGAAGTCCGCAGGACGGAGGGTCGTTCAATGACTGCAGCCGCGCCAGTCGCCGATCCTGGCCTCTACGGCTACCTTCCGTACCGTAACCGGCCGAAGCTGAGCTGGCCCGGCGGCGCGCGGATCGCGGTCTGGATCGCGCCGAACATCGAGTTCTACGAATACGCGCCGCCGACCAATCCGCAGCGCACGCCGTGGGCGCGGCCGCTGCCGGACGTGCTCGCCTATTCGCACCGCGATTACGGCAACCGGGCCGGCTGGCAGCGGATGACGGCGGCGATGGACGCGGCCGGCTTCCGCGGCTCGGTGTCGCTGAACGTCGCGCTCTGCGACCATCATCCGGAGATCATCGCGGCCTGTGCCGCGCGCGGCTGGGAGTTCTTCTCGCACGGCATCTATAACACCCGCTACGCCTACGGGATGAGCCCGGACCAGGAGCGCGCGATCATCCGCGATTCGGCCGAGACGATCCGCAAGTACACCGGCCAGCCGATGTCGGGCTGGCTCGCGCCGGCGCTGTCGAACAATCCGTGGACGATGGACCTGCTCGCCGAATCCGGCGTGCTCTACACCTGCGACCTGTTCCACGACGATCAGCCGACGCCGATCAATGTCGCGAGCGGGCGGCTCGTCAGCATCCCGTATTCGCTCGAGATGAACGACGTGATCGTCTACAACAGCAATCTCTATTCGCCGCGGCACTACGGCACGATCATCCGCCGGCAGTTCGACCAGCTCTACCGCGAAGGCGCCGAGTCCGGCACGGTGATGTGCATCCCGCTGCATCCGTACCTGGTCGGCCAGCCGCACCGGATCGATGCGTTCGCCGAGGCGCTCGCCTATATCGCCGGCCACGACGGCGTCTGGCGCGCGACCGGCCGCGAGATCGCACAGCATTTCCTCGATCACCACTACGACGCGTTCGCCGCGGCGGCCGATGCCGGTACCGGAGCTGGCGCCGGGGCCGCGCGCGGCTGAGCGCCGCACGAGTCAGCACGCGGAGACGCCGATGCCGCTACCCGACGATCATCTGGTCTATCCGGCGCGCCGCCATGCGATGGACCACGACCGCTACGACTGGTCGGACCTGTTCGAGCGGCCGCCGCTCGCGCTGCCGGGCGGTGCGCGGGTCGCGTTGTGGGTGATGCCCATCGTTCAGTGGTTTCCGCTCGACATGTCCGCCAAGCCGTTCCGGGCGCCCGGCGGCCTGACGATGCCGTACCCGGATTTCCGTCACTACACCAACCGCGACTACGGCAACCGGATCGGCATCTTCCGGATCCTCGACGTCCTCGACGCGCTGCGGCTGCCGGCCTCGGTCGCGGTCAACGGCGCGATCGCCGAGCGCTATCCGGCGTTGCTGCGCGAGCTGGTCGACCGCCGGCACGAGATCGTCGCGCACGGCGTCGACATGGGCAAGGTCCATCACGGCGGGCTCGCCGAGGACGCCGAGCGCGCGCTGATCGCCGGCGCGCTGCAGACGCTGCGCCAGGCCTCGGGCCAGCCGGTCGCCGGCTGGCTGTCGCCGGGCCGCTCGCAGTCGCACGCGACGCTCGATCTGCTTGCCGAGCACGGCGTCGCCTGGTGCTGCGACTGGGCCAACGACGACCTGCCGTATCCGATGCGCACCCGCGCCGGCGTCGTCTATGCGCTGCCGCTGGCGCAGGAGACCGACGACCGGACCGTGCTGCTCGAGATGCATCAGACCGAAGACGACTGGCTGCAGCAGGTCAAGGACCGCTTCGACGTGCTGTACCGCGAGAGCGCCCGCCATGGCGGGCGGATCGTCAGCGTGCCGCTGCATGCCTGGGTCAGCGGCGTGCCGTACCGGATCGGGCTGGTCCGCCAGGCGCTCGAGTACATGATCGGCCACGACGGCGTCTGGCCGGCGACCGGCGATGCGATCCTGGCGGCGTACCTCGCGCAGCGAGGCGGCAGTACCGGCGCCGGCGGAGCCGCCACCAAGTGACCGCAACCACCGGCACCGCACCGGCCCGGCCGCGGACGCTGTTCGACAAGATCTGGGAGCGGCACGAGATCCTCCGGCGCGACGCCGACGTGCCCGGCGACGGCCGCGGCCCGTCGCTGCTCTACATCGACCGCGACCTGATCCACGAAGGCAGCTTCCATGCGTTCGCCGAGCTGCAGCGCCGCGGCATCAAGCCACGCCGGCCGCGGCAGTTGCTCGGCACGCCGGACCACTACGTGCCGACCGCCGGCCGCAGCGCCGATGACGCGCCGACGCCGCAGATCGCGCGGATGATCCGGCGCTTCGACGACAACATGCGCTGGGGCGACGTGCCGGCATTCGCGCTGACCGACCCGCGCCAGGGCATCGTCCACGTGATCGGCCCGGAGCAGGGCTTCACGCTGCCCGGCATGACGCTGGTCTGCAGCGACAGCCACACCTCGACCCACGGCGCGCTCGGCGCGATCGCGTTCGGCATCGGCCAGTCCGAGAACGTGCAGGTGATGGCGACGCAGACACTGTGGCAGGCGCGGCCGCGCTCGCTGCGGATCCGCGTCGACGGCCGGCGTGCGCCGGGCGTCTCGGCCAAGGACGTGATCCTCGCGATCATCGGCCGGATCGGCGCCGACGGTGCGGTCGGCCACGCGATCGAATACGCCGGGCCGGTGATCGCGGCGATGTCGGTCGAGGAGCGCCTGACCGTTTGCAACATGTCGATCGAGGCGGGCGCGCGCTGCGGTCTGATCGCGCCGGACGACACCACGTTCGCCTGGCTGCACGGCCGGCCGATGGCGCCGCGCGATGCGCTCTGGGACGCCGCGGTCCGCGACTGGCGGACGCTGCCGACCGACGAGGGTGCCGGCTTCGACCGCGAGGTCGTCATCGACGGCAGCGCGATCGAACCGATGGTCACCTGGGGTACCAGCCCCGAGCAGGTCGCGCCGATCGGCGGGCGGGTACCGGACCCGGCCGCGGTCGCCGACGCCGACCGGCGGGCGGCGATCAGCGCTGCGCTCGGCTACATGGGTCTCGCGCCCGGCACGCCGCTCGGCGAGGTCGCGATCGACCGGGTCTTCATCGGCTCCTGTACCAACAGCCGGCTCGATGATCTGCGGGCCGCCGCCGCGGTGCTGCGCGGCCGCCGCGCGGTGGTGCCGGGCCTAGTGGTACCGGGCTCCGGGCTGGTCAAGCGCGCCGCCGAGGCCGAGGGGCTCGACCGCGTCTTCATCGACGCCGGGCTGCAGTGGCGCGACGCCGGCTGTTCGATGTGTGTCGGCATGAACGGCGACCAGGTCGCGCCGCGCGAGCGCTGTGCGTCGACCTCGAACCGCAACTTCGTCGGACGGCAGGGGCCCGATGCGCGCACGCACCTGATGAGCCCGGCGATGGCCGCCGCCGCCGCGGTCACCGGCCGGCTGACCGACGTCCGCCGGCTGCTCGCCGCCTGACCGCCCGCCGCGCACCCGCACGAGATGCCGCGATGACGCTCGACCCGCAGCCCTTCGTGCGCCGGACCGGGGTGGCAGCGCTGCTCGACGGGCGCAACGTCGACACCGACCAGATCATCCCGGCGCGGTTCCTGAAGTTCGACCGGGCCGACGGCTACGGCCGCTTCCTGTTCCACGATCTGCGCTTCGACGGCGACGGCGGGGAGCGGCCCGGCTTCGTGCTGAACCAGCCGGGCGGTCGCGGCGCGACCATGCTGATCGCCGGCGACAACTTCGGTTGCGGCTCGTCGCGCGAGGGCGCGGTCTATGCGCTGCAGGATTACGGCATCTGCGCGGTGATCGCACCGAGTTTCGGCGACATCTTCTTCAACAACTGCCTGAAGAACGGCGTCGTGCCGGTCCGGCTGCCGGAGGCGCAGGTCGCCGCGTTGCGCGGCGCGTTGGCGCCGTCGTCAGCGGCTGCTGCTGCGGCAGCCGCGGCGCCGCCGGTCTCCGCGCCGGCATCGGCAGCCTCACCGCTGGTGCGACTGACCGTCGACCTCGCGGCGCAGACCATCGCGGCCGTGCCGGCCGCTGCCGGTGCCGACGATCCGCCGGTGGCCGGGCCGTTTCCGTTCACGATCGACGCGTTCTGGCGCGAGTGCCTGATGAAGGGGACCGACGAGGTCGGTCTGACACTCGCGCTGTTGCCCGAGATCGAAGCCTACGAGCGGCGCGATGCGGCCGAACGGCCGTGGCTGCAGCCGCCAGCAACCAGTTCGTAAACCGGAGGGAACGACCGATGAGCAGCAGCATCCAGCGTCCAGCAGTCCCCGAGCAAGCGCCGGCCGTCGCCGGCCGCCGCCGTCTCCTGAGCACCACCAGCGGCCTCGCGGTCGCCGCGGCCGGTGCTGCAGTGGGCGTGCCGCGGATCGCGTCGGCGCAGGCGCCGGTGGTCAAGGTCGGCTCGATCGGGCCGCTGACCGGCCAGCTCGCCTACAACGGCACGCAGGCCCGGGCCGGCATCCAGTTCGCGGTCGACGACATCAATGCCCGCGGCGGCATCAAGAGCCTCGGCGGCGCCAGGATCGAGGTGACCTTCGCCGATGCCGAGTCGCGACCCGACGTCGGCGCGGCGCAGGTCGACAAGCTCGCCGAAGCCGGCGTCTGCTGCCTGATCGGCTGCCAGGCGAGCGCGATCTCGCTCGCCGCCACGCAGGCCGCGGCGCGCTACGGGCTGGCCCAGGTCGTCGACGTCGGCAGCGCCGAGCAGATCGTCGAGCGCGGCCTGCCGAACACGTTCCGCTTCTCGCCCGGCGTGATCCGTTCGGTCGACGGCGCCGTGAAGAATCTCGACCTGATGAATACCGAAGCCGGCAAGCCCGTCAAGACGGTCGCGATCGTCCACGAGGACGGCCCGTTCGGCTCGAACATGGCCAAGAGCCTCAGGGAGAAGCTGCCCGGCATCGGCATGCAGGTGGTCGAGACGATCAGCCATCCGACGCCGCAGCGCGATTTCACGAACATCGTGCTGCGTCTGAAGGCCGCCAAGCCCGACCTGGTGATGCCGTCGCACTACATCAACGAGTTCATCCTGTTCGCGCGGACGATCCGGCAGCAGCGGTTCGATCTGAAAGCGATGGTCTCGATCTACGGCGGCGGCGCCTCGAACATCAAGTTCGTCCGCGAGCACAACGACGCGGCGCAGTACATCATCGACACCAACCACTGGTTCGACCCGCGCAAGCCGTTGTCGCAGTCGGTCGCCAAGCGCACCGCCGACGCCAAGCTCGATCTGACCTACGACATCATGGTCGCGTACGGGGCGATGCAGGTGGTCGGCGACGCGATCGAGAAGGCCGGCTCGACCGATCGCGCGAAGATCATCGAGACCCTGTCGACCGCGACCTTCGCCGAGACGATCATGCCGTATGGCCCGATCCGGTTCGTCAAGGGCGACAACGCCGGTTCGCAACTGGTCAATACCCAGATCCGGGGCGACCGGATCGAGCTGGTGTTCCCGAAGGAGTTCGCCAGCGCCGCGCCGGTGTTTCCGATGCCGGCGCGCGGCTGACCGGGGCCGCCTGCTGCCGGCCACGCGATGCTGAGCCTCGTCGCCCCGGCCGTGATGGCGGGGCTGACCACCGGCGCGATCTACGCGCTGGTGGCGCTCGGCCTGACGCTGATCTACGGCGTCCTGCACATCATCAACTTCGCGCACGGCAGCCTGCTGATGCTCGCGCTGTACGCCGCCTATTTCGCGCACCGCGGGCTCGGCCTCGATCCGTATCTGGCGCTGCCGCTGCTGGCGATCGTGTTCTTCGCGTTCGGCTATGTGCTGCAGCGGACCGTGATCTCGACCATCGGCCACGGCCGGGACGGTAACGTGCTGCTGGTCACGTTGGCGCTCGCGATCATCATCGACAACCTGGCGCTGTATTTCTTCACCTCGAACACCCGCACCGTCGACCTGCCGTACGCCGGCGAGATGATCGAGGTCGGGCCGGCATTCCTGCCGCTGCCGCGGGTGATCGCGTTCTTCGCGGCGATCGGCTGCGCCGCGCTGCTGTGGCTGATCATCAACCGGACCCGGCTCGGCCAGGCGATCCGCGCGGTCGCGATCGAGAAGCGCGGCGCCGAGCTGATGGGCATCGACGTCGACCACACCTACGCGATGTGCTTCGGCATCGGCACCGCCTGCGTCGCGGCGGCCGCGTGCCTGCTGCTGCCGACCTTCTACGTGACGCCGCAGGTCGGCCATGCATTCGTGCTGGTCGCTTTCACGACGGTCGTGCTCGGCGGCATGGGCTCGTTCGTCGGTGCGCTGGTCGGCGGCCTGCTGCTCGGCGTGGTCGAGGCGCTGTGCGGGTTGTTCCTCGGCGAATCGCTCGGCCAGATCGGCATCTACGCCTGCTTCATCCTGACGCTGCTGTTCCGGCCGACCGGCCTGTTCGGCGTGCGGGCGGCACGATGAGCGGCGCCGGCCCACGGGTAGTCGGCGTGCTGCTCGCGATCGTGGTGCTGCTGCCGTTCGTGCTGCCGACCCAGGGCTGGCTCGGCTTCGCGATCAACGCGATGCTGATCAGCGTGCTCGGCATCGCGTGGAACATCACCGGCGGGCTCGGCGGCCTGATGTCGTTCGGCCATGCCGCGCTGTTCGGCACCGGCGCCTATGCGTCGGCGATGCTGCAGATCCACCTCGGCGTCAATGCCTGGGTCGCCGCCGCGCTCGGCATCGCCGCCGGCGCGCTGATGGGCGGCTTCATCGGCGCGCTGTCGTTCCGCTATGGCCTGCGCGGTTCGTACTTCGCGCTGGTGACGCTGGCGTTCGCCGAGGTGCTGCGGGTGCTGGCGGGCTCGTTCGAGGTGACCGGCAGCGGCACCGGCCTTTCGGTGCGGCTCGCGCCCGGGCTGGCCAACCTGCAGTTCGCCGACCGGCTCTCCAGCTACGGGTTCGTGCTGCTGCTGGCGGTGGCAGCTCTGCTCGTCGCCGCCGCGATCCAGCGCTCGCGCTTCGGCGCCTACCTGGTGGCGATCCGCGAGAACGAGGAGGCGGCGCGCGCGCTCGGCATCGACACGTTCCGGGTCAAGGTCGGCGCGATGCTGCTGTCCGGCGCGATCGCCGGCGCCGCCGGCATCGCCTATCTGCAGATCTACCTGTTCGTCGATGCGCCGATCGGCTTCGGCCCGACCATGTCGGTCGACGCGCTGCTCGGGCCGATGATCGGCGGCGCCGGCACGCTGCTCGGACCGGTGCTCGGCACCGTCGTGCTGCATACGGTCGGCGAGGGGGTCAAGAGCCTGCTCGGCAATGCGCCGGGGTTGAACCTGGTGCTCTACGGCGTCGTGCTGCTGGCAATCCTGCGCTTCCTGCCGAACGGCCTGATGGGACTGGTGTCGGGCGAGCGCCGGGCGCAGCGCGGAACCGGCGCACCGCCGGAGCAGCGCTGATGCTCGCGGTCGACGGCGTGACGCGGCACTTCGGCGGCCTGGTCGCGGTCGACCGTGCGTCGCTGGCGGTCGAGCGCGGCCGGATCGTCGCGCTGATCGGCCCGAACGGCGCCGGCAAGACCACGCTGTTCGCGATCATCGCTGGCTTCCTCGCCGCCGACCGCGGCGACGTCCGCTTCGAGGGCCGGTCGATCACCGGGCTGGCGCCGCATGCGATCTGCCGGCTCGGCATCGCGCGGACCTTCCAGATCGTCCAGCCGTTCGCCGGCCTGACGGTGCGCGAGAACATCGCGATCGGCGCGCATCTGCACCGCCGCGCCCGCGCCGATGCGCTCGCCTACGCGGGCGAGATCGCCGCGCGGGTCGGCATGACGGCGCTGCTCGACCGGCCGGCGCAGGCGTTGACCGTCGCCGGCCGCAAGCGCCTGGAGCTCGCGCGAGCGCTCGCGACCGATCCGAAGCTGCTGCTGCTCGACGAGGTGATGGCCGGGCTGATCCCGACCGAGATCGACGAGATCATCGGCATGATCCGCCGGATCCGCGACGGCGGCGTGACGATCCTGCTGATCGAGCATGTGATGCAGGCGGTCATGAGCCTGTCCGAGCACGTCTACGTGCTGAACCAGGGCCGGATGATCGCCGACGGCGCGCCGCGCGACCTGGTCGCCGATCCGCGGGTCATCGAGGCGTATCTCGGGCAGGGCGCCGCACAGCGGCTGGCGGAGTCGCCGGATGGCCGCTGAGGCCGCTCCGCTGCTCGAGGTCGACGGCCTCTGCGCCGGCTACGGTCCGATCACGATCGTCCGCGACCTGTCGCTGCGCATCGCCGCCGGCGAGATCGTCGCGGTGCTCGGCAGCAACGGCGTCGGCAAGACCACGCTGAACAACACGCTGAGCGGGCTGATCCGGCCCACGGCCGGGACGGTCCGCTTCGGCGGCGTCGACCTGACCGGCGCCGCGCCGCGAACCATCGTCGCGCACGGGCTGGTTCAGGTGCCGGAAGGGCGCCGGGTGTTCCCGAACCTGTCGGTACGCGAGAATCTCGAGCTCGGCGCGTATCGCCGCGGCGGCGCGCGGCGCGCGGCCAACGTCGAGCGGATGTGTGCGACCTTTCCGCGGCTGGCCGAGCGGATGCGCCAGCTCGCCGGCACGCTGTCCGGCGGCGAACAGCAGATGCTCGCGATCGCCCGCGGCCTGATGTCGGAGCCGCGGCTGATCATCCTCGACGAGCCGTCGCTCGGCCTGTCGCCGCGGCTGGTCGAGGAGATGTTCGCGCTGATCGGCCGGATCAACCACGACGGCGTCGCGGTGCTGCTGGTCGAGCAGAACGTGGTCCAGTCGCTCGGCGTCGCGGCGCGCACCTACGTGCTCGAGCAGGGCCGCTGCGTGCTCGAAGGGCCGTCGGCGCAGGTGCTCGCCGATCCGGCGCTGCGCCGGACCTACCTCGGGCTCTAGCCAAAGCCCGCCCACGCCCGCCAGTGGCCGTCACCCGGTCGTTGCAACGCCCCGCCATGCCGATCCTGCCCGCCGCCGACGCCCGTCCGACCGTCGCCGTACCGGTGCTGGTGATCGGCGCCGGCGCCTGCGGCCTCTGCGCGGCGCTGGCGGCGCGCGACCGCGGCGCCGCCGTGCTGGTGCTGGAACGCGACCACCGCGCGACCGGCAGCACGTCGCTGTCGGCCGGATTGATTCCGGCGGCCGCGACCGGCCTGCAGCGCGCCGCCGGGATCGCCGATGACGCGGCAGCGTTCGCGGCCGACCTCGCGGCCAAGGCGCACGGGTTGAACGATCCGGCGATGGTCGCCGCGATCGCGGCGGCGTCGGGGCCGGCGATCGACTGGCTGATCGAGCGCCATGGTCTGCAGCTGAAGCTGGTCACCGACTTCCGTTACCCCGGCCATTCGCGGCTGCGCATGCACGGGCCGGCGTCACAGACCGGCGCCGACCTGCAGCAGATGCTGCTCGCCGCGGCGGACCGCGCCGGCGTCGACCTCCTGACCGACGCGTCGGTCGAGGATCTCTACGCCGACCATGACGGCCGCGTCGTCGCGGTCGCGGCGCGCCGGCCCGACGGCGACCGTGAAGTGGTCGGCTGCGCGGCGCTGGTGCTCGCCTGCAGCGGCTTCGGCGGCAATCGGGCGCTGGTGCGGCAATGGATTCCGCAGATGGCCGGCGCCGACTTCACCGGCCACGCGTCGAACACCGGCGATGCGCTGGCATGGGGGCAGGCGCTCGGCGCCGCGGTCGCCGATCTCGGCGCGTACCAGGGGCACGGTTCGTTCGCGGTGCCGCACGGTGTCCAGGTCACCTGGGCGGTGATCACCCAGGGCGGCTTCCAGGTCGACCTCGACGGTATCCGCTTCGCCGACGAGATGCGCGGCTACTCGGAGCACGCCGAGGAGGTCCAGCGCCGGCGCGGCCACGTCGCCTGGGACATCTACGATGCCCGCTGCGAACGGCCGGCGCTGGCATTCCACGATTACCGCCAGCTGATCGCGGCCGGCGCGGTCCGCGAGGCCGATTCGGTGCCCGCGCTGGCCGCCGTGACCGGATTGCCGGCGGCGGCGCTGGCCGCGACGTTCGACGAGGTCGCAGCCTGTGCGGCCGGCCGCGCCGTCGACCGCTTCGGCCGCGACTTCACCGCGATGCCGCCGCTCGCGCCGCCGTATCGCGCGATCAAGGTAACCGGTGCGCTGCTGCATACCCAGGGCGGCCTGGTCGTCGACCCGCGCGCGCGGGTGCTGCGCGCAGACGGCACCGCGCTGCCGAACCTGTTCGCCGGCGGCGGCGCCGCGCGCGGCGTTTCCGGTCCGGCGGCATGGGGCTATCTGTCGGGCAACGGCCTGCTGTCGGCGATCGTGCTCGGGCGGATCGCCGGCGACGAGGCCGCTTGCCCTTCCGTCAGGCCGATCCCAGGCGCTGCAGCGGGCTGCGTTCGATCCATGCCTCGACGTCGAAATCGTGCTGGATGAAGCCGTGGGCGAGCAGGAAGTTCTTGTGCGATTCCAAGCCGAGCACCATCGCGCGCGAGAGCGACGGGGTCAGCAGCAGGTGCGAACGCGGCCCGTAGGCGGCGTCCGCCCACTCGTAGGACGTGCCGACTTCGTTGGCGAATGACTGGACCGCCGCTCGACGGTTCGACCGGCTCCATTCGGCGGCCTGGACGACCTGCGCGAGGTAGCGATCGACGAGGTCCGGGCGCTCGCGCACCAGTTCCGCGTTCACCGTCAGCGTCGCGGGTTGCTGATTGCTGCCGCGAACTTCGGGGTCCGGGTGGCTGCCGAGCTCCAGCACGTCGCGCGCGCCCAGGAAGTCGCGCAGCCACAGGCCGGCCGCGCCGCTGACGTAGATCGCATCGACCGCGCCGCGGATCATCGCGAACGCCTCGATCTGCTGGCGGCGCGCGCGATGCCCGCCGCTCCAGAGCTGGCCGTTCGACGATTCCGCGGTATCGCCCATATAGGTCTCGGTGACCGGCAGATCGACGAGGTCGACGTCGTCGCGGCCGACGCCGCCGAGCGCGAGCGCCGCGCAGGCGCCTCTCAGACACATGGCCCGGAAGAAGTCGATCTTGTCGTTCACGCGCCGCGGGATGCCGATGCGGCGCCCGCGCAGGTCTTCCGGCCTCCGGATCCCGCTTTCCGGCCGCGCGATGATGGCCTGGTATTCGTCCACCCAGGTCAACCCGATCAGCTTCGTGTCCCGATGGATCGAGTAGTTCCAGATCGGCGGCGCGCTGCCGCCTTGACGGAACGAGTCGGGCAGGCGGTGATCGAAGTGCGACTCGCGGACATCCCGGCTCGACGAAGCGCGCAGCGACAGGACCTGGATGCCGTCCGCCTCGAACTCGGCATCGAACAGTCCTTCCTGGATGGCCAGGCCCGTGGCCGTGGGAACCGGGCAGCGGGTGTACCAGAGCGTGTCGATCAGGCGTTGGCCCTCCGCCCGTGGCCGGCGGTCGTTGCTGGTCTGAAGCAAGTCAGTCTCCTGAAACGGGTCCTATGCGGCGGCTGCCGGGGTGCGACCTTCCGCCGGCCGCGGTCGTGGCAATGGGTCTGCACGGAGCGCTCGAACGAACTCGAGCGCTTCCGGATTCGCCAGCGCGCCCTCGTTGCGCACCGGATCCCCGTTGATCGCCGCCCGGACGGCCGCTTCCGAGGATTTTCCGTTGCTGGTGCGCGGCAGCTCCGGCACCGCGAACACCGCTTCCGGGACATGGCGTGGCGACGCGCCGCTGCGGATCGCCTCGCGGATCCGCTGCAGCAGCGGCGCGTCCAGCGCCGCGCCGGATGCCAGCACGACCACGAGCACGATGCGCGTGCCCTGCGCGTGCCGCTGCTCGACCGCGGCGCAGTCCCGGATTTCCGCGATCGCGCGCAGCGGCGCGTAGATCTCCGCGGTACCGATCCGGATCCCGTTGGCCTTCAGCGTCGCGTCGGACCGCCCGTGGATGATGAATCCGCCCTGCGGCGTGACCTCGGCCCAGTCGCCGTGGCGCCAGACGCCGGGGAAGGTATCGAAATAGGTCGCGTGCATGCGCTTGCCGTCGCCGTCGCCCCAGAAGCCCAGCGGCATCGACGGAAACGGCCTGGTGCAGACCAGTTCGCCGGGCCGGCCGCGCACCGGACGGCCGTCGTCGTCGAAGACGTCCACGGCCATGCCGAGCGCCGGGGCCTGGATCTGTCCGAGGTAGCACGGGCCGGTCGGATGGCCGCCGACGAAGAACGAGATGATGTCCGTGCCGCCGGACGGCGAGGACAGGTGCACGTCGGCCTTCACGTGCGAGTGCACGTAGGCCGCGGTCTCCGCGGTCAGCGGTGCGCCGCCGGAGCCGATGGCGCGCAGCGCCGAGAGGTCGTGCGTCCGGGACGGCCGCAGCCCGCTGCGCGCCCAATGCTCGATGACCTGCGGCGCGAGCCCCAGCATCGTCACGCCTTCCTGCTGCGCGATGTCGAGGACGGTCGAGACGGGTTGCAGCGGAGAGCCGTCGTAGATCACGATCGCGGCCTCGGAAGCCAGGCCCGACATCAGGGAGTTCCACAGCATCCAGCCGGAGCTGGTGACCCGGAAGATCCGGTCGCCCGGATGCACGTCGAAGTGCAGATCGTGATCGGTCAGGTGTTTCAGCAGGACGCCGCCCGCGCCGTGCACGATGCATTTCGGCAGCCCGGTCGTGCCGGACGTATGGAGGATGTAGACCGGTTGCGCGAAAGGGAACCGCTCGAACGCGAACGGCGAGCCGCTTTCGGCCGCGAGCACCGTGTCGAAGCGCTCGAACGTCTCCCATCCCGGCGGCGCCTCGGTGGCGGCGACGTAGTCGACCCGTATGACGTGCCGGACCGAAGGCAGCGCCGCCGCGATCTTCACGGCCTTGGCGCGCGCGTCGTGAATGCGTCCCGCATGACAGGCGCCGTCGGCGACGAGCAGCACGGTCGGCTCGATCTGCGCGAAGCGGCTCGTGACCGCCTCGGCGGAGAGGTCGGTCGAGCAGATCGACCAGGTCGCGCCGATCGACGTCGCGCCCAGCATGCCGATCATCGCCTCGGGGATGTTCGGCAGGCAGGCGGCCACGCGGTCGCCCGCCTGCACGCCTCGCCGCTGCAGCGCACGGGCCATGCGTGCCGCCCGTTCGCGGAGCTGGGCGCCGCTGATGCGCGAGACGTGCCCGCGTTCGTTCCAGAAGCTCGCGACCAGGTCCTCGCCGCCGCGTCGCAGCAGGTTCTCCGCGAAGTTCAGCCGCGCGCCTTCGAACCAGCGTGCCCGCTGCATCGAGCCGTTCTCCTGCAGGGCCGGGCCGGGCCCGCGGTCGCCGATCACGCCGCGATCCCATACCGCGTCCCAGAAGTCGCCCGCGCGACGCAGCGAGAACTCGTGCAACTGCGCGTAGGACGGCAGCCGGACCGCGTGCCGGCGCTCCAGCTCCCGGGCCAATGCCGTGATGTTGGCGCGCGCGAGGTGCTCTGCGGTCGGCTGCCAGCTGGGCGGTGCCGTGCTCATCGACGCACCGCGTCGCCTTCGCGCAGCCGCGCCGCGAATGCGGCGTAGGTCGGAGCCAGCGCTTCGGCGACGGGCCCCTTCAGCAGTTCGACATCACCGGCCGACGGCTCGGGCGTCCGTGGTGGCTCCTGGCCGTCCACGTCGAAGTCGAAGCCGGTCTCGCGCCGGATGTCGTCGAGCGTATTGTCGCCATGCACGCTGACCAGCACGAAGCGGGCAGTCTCTCGCGCGTAGCGGAAGACGCAACGGCTGGTGATCAATGCCGATGGCCCGCCCGGCCGGTGCACGCGCGCATCGCTTCGGCCCGCCGCGCTGACGTAGTCCACGCGCGGCACCATGACCCGTCGCGAATGCTCCTCGCGGACCAGCACGACGCGCCTCACGATCGAATACAGGTACGGCGAGCCGAAGTTTCCTGGCCACCGTACCGACAGCTCCGGGTATTCGCCCCGGCCCATGAAGTTCAGGTTTCCCGCGCCGTCGATCTGGCCGCCGCCGAGCATGAACGCGTCGATGCGGCCCTGCGCTGCCGCCTCGAACAGCTCGCGCCCGCCATCGGAGAAGAACAGCTGCTGCCGGCTGCCGAGGATGGTCACGCGCGGCGATCCGCCGCCCAGCTGCTGCGCGAGCAGGGCCCCGGCGGCATGCAGCGCGCCGTCGGATCCGACCGCGACATGGGTCGCGTCGCGCAGCTCCCGCGCGATCACGGCCGGCAGCAGGTAGACGCCGAGCCCGCTCATCGCGGCGCTCCCGGCAGGAACACCGTTTCCAGGTAGCGGGCGAAGCCGGCCTCGGTCCGGGCGGCGTCGAAGTAGGCCTTCAGCTGCGAGGGATCTCCTGGCGCATCGCGTCCGGCGTCCATCGGCCAGGATCCGCCGGGGCAGTGGGCCACCGCCTCCACGTAGACGCCGGACAGCGCGCCGTCCTCGTACAGGGGCGTGTTCATCAGATCGCCTTCGAAGATCCGCTCGGCCGTGACCAGGGTGCGCTGCGCGGCGTGCGCGAGCAGTGCGATCTCGCGCCGGCGGCCCAGCCAGACATTGCCGTGCCGGTCGGCCAGCGGCACGTGGAAGAGGGCGATCTCCGGCCGGATCGCGGGCACGAGCAGGACATCGTGCGCCGGGTCGAAGGGATCCTGGATCACTTTCCAGTCGCTGCGCCGCCGTACGACGTCCGAGCCGATGACGCCGGCGATCGGGATGAAGCCGACGCCTTTCTCGGCGGCGCCCAGTCCGTGGAAGATGACCGGGCAGGTGGAATCGCGCACCAGCAGCCGTCCGGTGCGCATCCCCTCCGAGAAGCGCGGCGGCGTACCCAGCTCGGGCATCAGCATGGCGCCGCATTCGATCTCCCGGACGCAGCCGGCGCCGATCAGGATGTCGGCCTGCATGCCGTTGGAGGGCACGGTCAGCAGGCGCAGGTCGCGCCGGCCGGCGCGGATCAGCCGGCGCGTGACCTCCATCGCGGCGCCGGAGAAGAAGGCGTTGAAGTCGACCGGAATGGCGAGATGGGCGCCGTCCGGGATCCGTCCGACCAGCTCGTCGATGCCGCAGATCATGCCCGAACCTCCTGGTTGACCGCCTCGCGCGTGAAGCCGGCGATCCGCTGGTACGAGGCGGTGCATTGGGCCAGCTCTTCGCGCGTGATCACGTCCTCGATCCGGGCAAAGCCCTGCGGCGCGCGATCCTCGGCGAGCTGCAGCACCTGGTCGGGGCCGTTGCGCCGGTTGGCGAGTACCACCGCGTTCGCGGCGTCCCGGCGCAGTCTCTCATAGGTCTGCAGCGCGCGCTCGGCATCGGGCTCGCGCGCCAGAGCCGCGGCGAGCGCGTGCGCGTCGATGATGGCCTGAGTGGCGCCGTTGGAGCCGATCGGGTACATCGGGTGCGCGGCGTCGCCGAGCAGCGTGACGCGACCGTCGGTCCAGCGGTCGAGCGGATCCCGGTCCGCCATCGGATGCTCCTGCAGGAACTGCGCATTGGCGATCACGTCCGGCACGTCGAGCCAGCCGAAGTTCCAGCGCGCGAAGACGGCCGCGAGCCGCGCCGGCGTCATGTCATGGGTCCAGGCCGGACGGGTCTCGCCCGCCGGCCAATGCAGCCGCACGACCCAGTTCAGCAAGGACGTGCCGTCGGCGTCCGTCCGCGAGAGCGGGTAGCAGACGAACTTCTGGTATTCATGGCCGGCCGTGAGCATGGTCCGGCCGTCGAGGAACGGCCTGGCGCGCGTGACGGCCCGCCACAGGATGCGGCCGGACTCGCGCGGCGCGCCTTCGTCCGGAACCATCTGGCGCCGGACGGCGGAATGCAGCCCGTCGCAGCCGACCAGGGCTCTGCCCGAAGCGGTACCGGAATCGTCGAAGAACACGCGGACGGCCCGGTCCGCGTTGGCGTAGCGCGCGACGCGCTTGCCGCCGACGAAGCTGCGCTCGCCCAGACGCCGGCGCACCTCTTCGAGCAGCAGGATCTGCAGCTTGCCGCGATGCACCGACAGCTGCGGGTAATCGTAGCCGGCGGCGCGGCCGCGCGGTTCCTCCCAGACCAGCTGACCGAACTTGTTCGCGTAGCGCAGCCTGGAGGGTTCGACCGCGACATCGTCGAAGAAGGGCTGGAGGCCGAGCTCGACCAGGATTTTCACGGCGCTCGGCATCAGGTTGATGCCGACGCCGAGCGGGCGCGGTTCCGCCACGACTTCATACACGATACAGGCGATGCCCGCACGATGGAGCGCCAGCGCCAGCGTCAGCCCGCCGATGCCGCCGCCCGCGATCAGCACGGGGGCGTCGGGATCGCCGATGGTGGGCTCGTGGTGCTTCATCCGGACGTCTCGGAAGGATCGGTCTGGTACTGTAGCGGTCGCATCCGAGCCGACCTATGGCCAAGAGCGGGCAAGAAGAGCAAGCCAATCCGAGCCGTGCATCCGGGTTCGTGATCAGCCGCGACAGCATCCAGCGAAGCGGCCGCGATCCTGTCTATCGGCAGATCTACCGTAGCATCCGGGAGGCCATCCTGGCCGGCACGTTTCCGAACGGCGCACGGCTGCCGTCGTCGCGAAGCCTCGCCACCCAGCTCGGCCTGTCGCGCACGACGGTGGATCTCGCCTACGGCCTGCTGGCGGGCGACGGGCTGACCCAGGGGAACACGGCAAAGGGCACGGTGGTGACGAGCGGCGCGAATCGGCGCGGCGCTGCACCGGCGCCGATGGCCGGGGCCGGCGTCGGCCACCGGGCCGGCCCCTGGCCGCTGCAGCCGGATTGCTGCGCGATCGATCTGTTCCCGCGCAAGGTCTGGTCGCGCCTCGCCGCGCGGCATGCGAAGGCACTGCTGCAGGAGGATCTGCTCGCGCACGAGCCGGCCGGCATCCAGCGTCTGCGCGAGGCGATCGCCAATCGCGTGCGGCTGGTTCGCGGCATGCCGTGCGATGCCGCGCAAGTGTTCGTGACCAACGGCGCCGGCGGCGCGATGCTGCTCGCGGCCCGCGCCCTCGGTGCTTCGAGCGACGACGTTGCGGGCGAGGAGGCGCTGATGGCGCCGGCGCTCGGCCGTGCCTTGCGCCTGCTGGGCATCCGTCCGAATCCGGCGGACGGGGCCGGGTCGGCGATCGCGATCCACAGCAGCCTGCAGTTCGCGCTCGACGGCGTCGCGATCGACGACGGATTGCGACAGCGGCTGGCGGCGCGGCGCGCCTGGCTGATCGAGGAAGACCTGGACGACGATCTCTTCGAGCCCGGTCCGCACGAGGCGATCCTGGCACGCGGGCCGACGCAGCAGCGGACCGTATATCTCGGATCCTTCGAACGCGCCATCTTCCCGGCCGTCGGATGCGCCTTCGTGGTCGCGCCGTCTTCGCTGGCGTCGCGCTTCGCCGAGGCCGCGTCCGCGATGCCCTGGCAGGTTCCGCTGGGACTGCAGAAAGTGGTCTGCGACTTCATCACCCAGGGATACATCGGCCGCCATGCGAACCGCTTGCGGCGCGCGCACGCCGAGCGGCGCGAGCGCCTCCTTGCGGCATTGCGCACCGGCCGGGTCACGCGCCGGCTGGCGTTCACGCCGATCGGCTCCTGCCTGGTTGCGGGCCTCGACGACGCTCGGGACGCGTCACGCCTGGCAGCTGCCCTGCGCGCCGGCGCGCTCGGGGCGCGCTTGCTGGCCGGCAGGGGCGGGCGCGGCCCGCTGCTGCTCGTGGGCTACGCCGGCGCAACCGGCGAAGCGATTCCGGATGCGGTCGAATCGCTGAACGGACTCCTCGCCGGAGTCGAGGTACCGGCCTAGCGCGAACGGGCCCTAGTCGACCTTGCCGCCCAGCGACTTCACCACCGCCGCCCATTTCCTGATGTCGGCTTCGATGAACGCGTCGAACTCCTTCGGCGTGGAGCCGACGGCGACCATGCCCTGCGACGACATCCAGGAGGCCATCTGCGGATCTGCCATGGCGCTCTTGATCGCCCGCTGGATCTCCTCCAGCACGTTCGGCGGCGTGGCGCGCGGCGCGATCACGCCGAAATAGCTGGAGACGTCGAAGCCCTTCACCGTTTCGCCGATGGCCTTGACGTCGGGGTATCCCGGCAGCTTCTGCGAGCCGGCCGCCGCCAGCAGCTTGATCCGGCCGGACTGCAGCATGGGCAGCTGCGAGACGAACGAGTCGAACAACAGCGTCAGCCGGCCGCCGATCAGGTCCGTCTGCGCCGGCGCGCTGCCCTTGTACGGCACATGGACCATGTCGATCCCGGCCATCTGGTTCATCATCTGCCCGGCCAGGTGCGAAGTGGAGCCGGTGCCCGCCGAGCCGTAGCTGAGCGATTTCGGGTTCTTCTTGCCGTAGGCGATCAGTTCCGCAATGTCGTTCACCGGCAGGCCCGGCGTGGCGAAGAGCGCGATCGGCAACGTGCTGATCTGGGTGACGCCGGCCAGGTCCTTGAGCGTGTCGTAGGGCATCTGCGGCGTGATGCTCGGATTCACTGCGAACGAGGGGATCACCAGGCCGATGGTGTGGCCGTTGGGCGCCGAACGGGCGACCGTGTCGACGCCGATCACCGTGCCGGCACCCGGCTTGTTCTCCACGACGACGGGCTGCCCCCAGGCTGCCGACATCCGTTGAGCGAGCATCCGAACCAGCGCATCCGCCGATCCTCCGGGGGGAAACGGCACGATGAAACGGACCGGCTGGGTCGGAAACGCGTTCGAGAATGCCGGGAGCGGCAAGGCGACAAGCAGCGACAGCGCGAGCGCAGTGATGAGTCTTCGACCTGGCATGTCCGTGTCTCCACCGCCGGTCGGGGCCGGCGAGATATCGTGATTGAACGACTCCGACCCGACACTCGGATCGGAGCCGGTCTGGCGCGTTGTCGCGATGCTAGGCAGCGCCGCCGGTGCGGCCTATGGCCAACGCGGGCAAAAATTTGCAGGCCAAGGGACGGGCGGGCATGCGGGCTGGCCGGCCGCGAACCACGCCGCATAGTCGGCGATCGCCGCATCGATCGGCCGGAACAGCAGGCCGAACTCGGCGACGAAGCGGGTCGGCGCCGGCGGCGAGCGGCGGATCCGGTCGAGCGCATCGTGGTATGCGATGGTCGGGGCTTCGTCGGCCGCGGCCTCGCGCCACGACCAGCCCGGGAAGCGCGGGGCGAGTGCGGCGCAGAGCCGGCGCGGATGCCAGATCTCGCCGACACCGAGCTGGTAGAGATCGTGCGCCGGGCGCTCGGCGTCGAGCAGCGCGAGCAGCGCGCGGGCGATGTCGCCGGCGTAGGTCCAGTCGCGCGCACCGCCAGCGGCGATCGTCGTCGGCGTCCCGGCCGCGGCTGCCGCGGCGATCTGCAGCGGCGGGCTCAGCGTGTCGCGTACACCGGTGTCGTGTTCCCAGGGTCCGAAGATCGCGGTCAGCCGGACCCGGATCACGTCGAGCCCGTCGGCCGTGCGTGCCTGGACCGCGAGCCGCTCGGCGGCGAGCTTGCTGAAGCCGTACAGCGACAGCGGCGCCGGCGCGGTCGCCTCGGTGACCGGCTCGCTGCCGAACGGCGCGTCGCCGAGCACCGCCGTCGAGCTGGTCAGGATCACGCGGCCGACGCCGGCGGCGCGGGCGGCGCGCAGCACGGCGGCGGTGCCGCCGACGTTGACGTCGATGACCGCGGTCGCGCGCTCGGGCGCGGCCGCCGGCCCCGGCGTCAGCGCGGCCGCATGCAACAGCGCCCGCGGCCGATGCGCGGCGACGACCTCGGCGACCCGGACGGCGTCGCGGACGTCGACGGCGCGCGTGGTCAGGTGGCCCGGCAGCCGGGCGAAGGCGGCCACTGCCGCGGCCGGCAACGGGTCGAGCGTCACGGCGACGACGTCGTCGCCGCGCGCGAGCAGCTGCTCGGCCAGGTTCAGTCCGATGAAGCCGCCGGCGCCGGTGATCAGGATCGTCATGCCGCGAGTCCCGCGCGGTGTCCTTCGTAGATCGCTTCCATCGCGGTCCGCGGCGCCAGGCAGTCGCCGACCGCCGTCACCGCGATGCCGGCGGCCAGCAGCGGCCGGTGCAGCGCGTCGTCGGCCAGGCCGTACTGCGCCAGCACGACGTCGTCGAAGCCGTCGAGCGCATGCTGCTCGCCGCACGAGACGTCCTCGACCGTCAGCGTCCGGCCGTCCCAATGGACCGGCCGGCGCAGCGTCGCGATCCGCACGCCGTGCTCGCGCAGCCGGCGGGTGGTCGCGAGCGTGCTGTAGATCGTCGTCCGCCAGGCGAAGGCGGCCACCGGCGAGAAGACCGTGACCCGATGGCCGCTGCGCGCCAGGTGCTCGATGGTCGCGAGCGACGACCATTCGCCGGTCCGGTCGACGAACGCGATCCGCCGCGGCGCCGACGGCTCGCGCGCGATGACTGCCGCGAGGTCGAGCACCGGGCCAGCGCCGGGCAGCTGCGCCGGCGCCGGCCGCGAGCCGGTCGCGAGGATCACCCGGTCGGGGCGCGGGCCGTCGACGCCGCCGGCGAGCGCTGCCGCGGCGACGTCGACGCCGAGCACCACCTCGACGCGATGGCGCGCGAGCTGGCGGGCCTGATAGTCGAGCAGCCGGAGCCAGTCGTGCCGCGACGGCACGCGTTCGAGTTGCGCGAGTTGGCCGCCGAGCCGGCGGCCGCGCTCGAGCAGGCGGACCCGATGCCCGCGGGCGGCCGCGACCCAGGCCGCCTGCGCGCCGGCCGGCCCGCCGCCGACGACGACGATGTCGCGCGCGACCGCCGCCGGATCGTCCTCGGGCTCCGGACAGTCGCCCTCGATACCGGCGCGCGGGTTCGCGACGCAGCGGATCGCGATGTTCTTCTCGAGCATGCCGGCGCAGCCCTGGTTGCAGGCGATGCACGGCCGGATCGTCGCGGCCTGCCCGGCGAGCGATTTCGCGACCAGCGCGGGTTCGGCGATGTGCGCCCGGGCCATCCCGATCAGGTCGGCATCGCCGGCCGCGATCGCGGCCTCGGCGTCGTCGAGCGACTGGTAGCGACAGACGCTCATGACCGGCAGCGAATGCCCGGCGGCCCGCAGCGCGCTGCGGATCGCACCGGGCAGGTGGCGGAAGGCGGTCGGCGCGAACGCCATGTCGGCCATCTGGGTCGCGAGCGAGCTGTTGCCCTGGTAGGCCGAATGCGAGACGTTGACGAAGTCGAGCGCGACCGCGGCCGCGATCCGCGGCGTCGCCTCGCACATCTCGGCGAGCGTCAGGCCGCCGTCGATGAACTCGTCGGCACTGATCCGGATGCCGAGACAGAACGACGGCCCGACCGCACGCCGGACCGCGGCGGCGACCGCGATCGGCAAGCGCAGCCGGTTGGCCAGGCTGCCGCCCCAATCGTCGTCGCGACGGTTCGACGACGGCGACAGGAACTGCTGCAGCAGATGGCCGTGGCCGAGCTGGACCTCGATCCCGTCGAGGTCGGCCTCGACCAGATTGAGCGCCGTCGCGACATGCGCATCGATGACCGCCTGCAGGTCGTCCTCGTTCATCGCATGCGGCATCGCCGCGGTCGCCGACCACGGGATCGCCGACGGTCCCCACGAGGCGGTCCGCTCGTAGTCGCCGTCGACCTGCCGGCCGAGATGGATGATCTGTCCGAGCAGCCGCGCGCCTTCGGCGCGGACCGCCGCACCGATCCGGGCGAGCGGCGCGATCGAGCGGCGGTCGAAGCCGGCGACCGCCTGCGGCCGGCCGACGCAGTTCGGCTGGACCCGCAGCGACTCGAAGATGATCGCCGCGACGCCGCCGCGGGCGCGCGCGACGTGATAGTCGAGATGCCGCTGCGTCGGCAGATGGTCGGCGCCGAAGTTGGTCGTGTGCGCCGGCACGAAGATCCGGTTGCGCAGCAAGAGCCGGCCGACCCGGATCGGCGAAGTGGCGTGCGGCCATGCGCCGGCCCCCTGCGTCATCGCTCTCTCCCGGCCCGCAGGCCTTCCATCCAGACGGCGGTGTTCTCCTCGGATTCACCCGGCGTGTGCAGAAGGCGCAGTTCGATGCCGTCGATGGTCAGCGCATGATCGCTGCCGCTGAAGGTGTGGGTCGGGAGCAGGAAGCCTTGGCGCGTGTGCGGCGTTTCGCGTCCATATTGGCGCTGGATGCCTGCGTTGATGAACCGGTCGTCCGGCAGCCCGATGCCGAACTGGTCGCCGCCGTCGCGCATCCCACGGGCCAGCTCGGGCTCTGCGGTGACAAGCCGCTGATGGCTCCAGATCTGCGGCGCGTCGGCGTCCGCGAAGATCGTCGCGCCTCCGGAGTGGTCGGGATGGTTATGGGTGTAGATGATGGCATGGACCGGGCGGACCAATCGATCGCCGAATGCCGCCACGATGGCCGCAGCATCGATCGGATTGGCCGAGGTGTCCACGATGATCGAGCCGGTGCGTCCCCGGACCAGCGTCACGTTGCTGGCGGAGTAGCCGATCGCCACGAAGACCCCGTTTGCCGCTTGCGCGACCTGCCTGTGGAAGTTCTCGGAGTGCGCGCGCAACTCGTCGCTCGGGGATGCCGGGTATCTGTGGTGAGCCATGACGCATCCGATTGCTGCCTGTGGCGGATGGTACCGGCCTCCATCGCGATGATCCCGCACCGGGTCGTGCCGGTTACCGAACCCGCGACTTCTCCAGCTTCCGCGCCAGCGTCCGCCGATGCATTCCGAGCCGGCGTGCGGTCTCCGAGACATTGAAGCCGGTCTCGGCCAGAGTCTCGTGGATCCGCTCCCATTCGAGCGTCTTGATCGACGTCGGCCGCCGGGTCAGGCCGACCTCGACCCGGCCTTCGGCGCGTCCGAACGCTGCCTCGATGTCGTCGGTGTTCGACGGCTTCGCCAGATAGTGGCAGGCACCGAGCTTGATCGCTTCGACCGCGGTCGCGATGCTGGCGTAGCCGGTCAGCACGACGATCAGCATCCGCGGGTCGTGCCGGTGCAGCGCCTGGACGCAGGCGAGGCCGGACTCCCTGCCGGCGAGCTTCAGGTCGACGACTGCGTAACCGGGCGTGAAGCCGGCGAGCAGGCCGGCCAACGCCTCGCTCCGGTCGGCAACCCGGACGTCGTAGCCGCGCCGCTCGAACGATCGGGTCAGCGTTCGTGCCAGCGTCGCGTCATCCTCGATGATCAGCAGGCGGCGCGGCGCGGCGACCGGTTCGGCATCGGCAGCCGGTTCGGGTTCGGTGGTCGATTCGGTTTCGGCGGTCGATTCGATTTCGGCAGCCGTCCGGGGCTCGAGCGGCGGGTCGGGTGGCGGCGACGTCATCATGAAGCGGAGTCGATGGCGCGAGCGGGCGGCGGGCGGGCCGGCGGCTCGCGCGCGATCGCCGCGAGCGGCAGCGTGATCGTCACGATGGCACCGCCTTCGGGCCGGTTGGCCGCAGCGAGCGTGCCGCCGAGCCGGCGCGCGACGTTGGTCGCGAGGAACAGGCCCAGGCCGGCGCCGGGCCGCCGCTTGGTCGAATGATACGGCTGGCCGATCCGGTCGAGGATGTCGGTGGCGAAGCCCGGCCCGGCGTCGCGGATCGTCAGCTCGAGCCGGTCGCCGGTACGGCGGGCGGTCAACCCGACCCAGCCGGGCGACGCCTCGAGCGCGTTGTCGAGCACGTTGCAGATCATCTGTTCGAGCGCGTCGTCGGCGAACAGGGTCTGGCCGGCCGGGACCTGGTCGACCAGATCGAGCACCGCACCCGGCCGGGTTGCCCGCCAGTCGGCGGCCAGCCCGTCGAGGAACGCCGCGACCGTGGTCTCGACCGGCGATTCGCCGCGCGCCTGGCCGGCCGACAGCAGGATACCGCCGACGATCGACTTGCAGCGCGCGACCTGCGTCTGCATCTCGCTCAGTTCCTGCCGCAGCTCGGGATCGCTGGCGAACGGTGCCATCCGGCGCCAGTCGCCGAGGATCACCGCGAGCGTCGCGAGCGGCGTGCTCAGTTCGTGTGCGGCGCCCGATGCGAGCAGCCCCATCCGGACGATGTGCTCGGCTTCGGCAGCGTGCTGCCGCAGATCGGCGAGCCGCGCGTCGCGCGCCCGCAGGTTCCGTTCGATGCGGGTCACGTAGACCAGCAGCAGCGTCGCGGTCAGCGCGAAGCTGAGCAGCAGGCCGGTCAGGAACAGCGCGTCGAGGTTGCCGTCGGCGTCGACGAAAGCGAGCGGCAGCGGGCGGTGCGCGATGGTCAGCCCGATGAACGCAGTGGTCGTGATCGCGAGCAGCGCCCAGGCATGGCGCGGCGGCAGCAGCGCACCGCCGAGGCCGACCTGCAGCAGATAGAGGAACACGAACGGGTTTGCGGCGCCGCCGCTCAGGTAGAGCTGCACGGTCAGCACGGCGACGTCGACCAGCAGAGAGCCGAACAGTTCCCGATCGGTGATCTCGCGCGGGTTGCGGGTGCGCCAATGATCGAAGCCGGCGAACCCGACCAGGACCGCGAGCGCGCCGGACATCGCGGCGAGCGGCAGCTCGACGTCGAGCACCGCATCGGTGAACACGATCGTGGCGATCTGTCCGAACACCGCGATCCAGCGCAGCTGGACCAGCAGCCGCAGGTTGCTGCGGCCCGCCGATTCGGCGGTGGCCGGGCCGCCGGCGTCAACCACCGGCAATGCGCGCCGCCGCCGGGCGTCGGCCGCGGCGCCAATGGCGCCAATGAATCCGATGGCGCCAGCTCCGCCATTGCCGCCAGTGGCGTGGCCGTGCCGTCAGCGGCTCGAACGCGAGCAACCCGGCCGCAGCGGCAGCCAGCAGCGCGAGCCCGTACCAGGTCAGCGCGTAGCCGAGATGATGATTCCGGAACGCGACGACGGTGAGGCCGCCGATCGGCTCGCGGCCGGCCGCCGCGGGATCGGCGTCGGCGTCGACGAAGAACGGCGCGACCCGCGCGAGGCCGCGTACCTGCGCGATCGCCGCGACGTCGCGCGAGAACCAGCGGTCCTCGGCCGGTACATTGCGACGCGGGAAGCCGCCGCCGGGCTCGGACGCGCGCAACAGGCCGGTGATCGCGACTGGCGCGTCGCTGGTATCGACCGCCGCCTGGCGCGAACGGACGAAGCCGCGGTTGACCAGCACCACCGCGCCATCCGGCATCAGCAGCGGCGCCAGCAGCCAGGAGCCGGCACCATGGACCGTGGTTGCCTGGACCCGCGTCTCGCGGCCGGCGAGCCAGCGGCCTTCGAGCCGGACGCGGCGGTAGGCGTCGCGGCCGGCGTCGAAGCGCGGCCATTCGGCCGGCCCGGGAACCGCCACCGGCGGCTGGTGGATCCGCTCGCTGGTCGCCGCGATCAGATCGAGCTTCCAGGCGCGCCGCTCGATCTGCCAGTTGCCGAGCGCGATGAAGCCGGCGCAGGCCGCGATCGAGCCGGCGAGCAGCAGCCGGCGGCCCCAGCGTCGCCGCGCCGGCTTCACGGGTCGCCGCCCCGGCATCGCGATCAGCGCGGTGCCGGCATCGGCATCTCCATGCCCGGCATCATGTTGTGATTGAGGTGATAGACGATCCACAGCGAGCCGCTCAGCGCGATCACCACCAGCACCAGCGTGAAGATCAGGGCCAGCAAGGTCCAGCCGCCTTCGGAGCGGGCGTTCATGTGCAGGAAATAGACCATGTGCACGACGATCTGGACCGATCCGAGCGCGAGGATCACCAGCGCCGTGGTGCCGGCGCCTTCGATCACCCGGCCCATCACCAGCCAGAATGGTATCGCGGTCAGGATCACCGCGAGCACGAAGCCGATCAGGTAATCGCGCAACGTGCCGTGGCTGGCACCGTCGTGATCGCCGGCCGCCACATGGCCATGGCCGCCGTGCGCATCATGTCCATCGTCGATCGGACCGGTCGAAGTCGTCGTGGTCATACCAGGATGCCCATCAGATAGACGAACGTGAAGACGCCGATCCAGACGACGTCGAGGAAGTGCCAGAACATCGACAGGCACAGCAGCCGGCGGCGATTGGCCGGGATCAGCCCGCGCAGCTGCACCTGCACCATCAGCACGACCAGCCAGATCAGGCCCGATGCGACGTGCAGGCCATGGGTGCCGACCAGCGCGAAGAACGCCGACAGGAACGCGCTGCGCTGCGGGCCGTGGCCTTCGCGGATCAGATGCGCGAACTCGTAGAGCTCGAGCCCGATGAAGCCGGCGCCGAGCACGCCGGTGACGGCGAGCCAGAGCAGCGTCGCCGCCTTGGCGTGCCGCTGCATCGCCAGCATCGCGAAACCGTAGGTCAGCGACGACAGCAGCAGCAGCGCGGTATTGACCGCGACCAGCGGCAGGTCGAACAGGTCGGCACCGGAAGGGCCGGCATCGTAGCTGCGGCCGAGCACGCCGTAGGTCGCGAACAGGCACGCGAACAGCAGGCAGTCGCTCATCAGGTAGAGCCAGAAGCCGAGCAGCGTGCCGTTGGCCGGATGCGGCTCCTCCGCGACGTGGAAGCGTGCCGGTGCGGCGCCGCCGGCATCGCCCGGGTAGGCCGCGCCGGCGTGCGCTGGTTCTGCAACCAGCGTGGCAGCTTCGCTCATTTGCCACCGCCCGCGCCGGCGAGCAGCCGGCTGCGCGCCGCTTCGGTGCGGATCACGTCTTCGACCGGTATGTTGAACTCGCGGTCGTAGTTGAAGGTATGGACGATCGCCGCGATGATCAGCGTCGCGAACGCCGCCGCCGCCAGCGGCCACATGTGCCAGATCAGCGCGAAGCCGAGCACCCCCGACAGCACCGCGAGCACGAAGCCGGCTGCCGTGTTGCGCGGCATGTGGATCGGCCGGAAGCCCGACTCCGGCCGGACATAGCCGTGCTTCTTCATGTGCCACCAGGCATCGCTGTCCGTGACCAGCGGCGTGAACGCGAAGTTGTAGGCCGGCGGCGGCGACGAGGTCGACCATTCCAGCGTGCGGCCGTTCCACGGATCGCCGGTGGTGTCGGCGAGCGCCGCGCGGTTGCGGAAGCTGACCGCGATCTGGATCAGGAACGCCGCGATGCCGATCAGGATCACGAACGCACCGATCGCGGCGACGATGAACCACGGCTGCAGCGACGGATCGTCGAAGTGGCTGAGCCGGCGGGTCACGCCCATCAGGCCGAGCACGTAGAGCGGCGTGAACGCGAGCCAGTAGCCGATCAGCCACCCCCAGAACGAGACCTTGCCCCAGAACGGATCGAGCCGGAAGCCGAACGCCTTCGGGAACCAGTAGGTCATCGCGGCGAACAGGCCGAACACGACGCCGCCGATGATCACGTTGTGGAAGTGCGCGACCAGGAACAGGCTGTTGTGCAGCACGAAGTCCGCCGGCGGCACCGCCAGCAGCACGCCGGTCATGCCGCCGACGACGAAGGTGACCATGAAGCCGACGGTCCACAGCATCGGCACCTCGTAGCGGATCCGGCCGCGGTACATCGTGAACAGCCAGTTGAAGATCTTGGCGCCGGTCGGGATCGAGATGATCATCGTCGTGATCCCGAAGAACGAATTGACGCTGGCGCCGGATCCCATCGTGAAGAAGTGGTGCAGCCAGACCAGGTAGGACAGGATCGTGATGACGACGGTGGCGTAAACCATCGACGTGTA
The DNA here is from genome assembly GCA_050249335.1 of Lautropia sp. Classification (GTDB taxonomy): domain Bacteria; phylum Pseudomonadota; class Gammaproteobacteria; order Burkholderiales; family Burkholderiaceae_E; genus Lautropia. The sequence continues at coordinate 5,941 of JBFWQR010000021.1, read as the reverse complement.
GCCGAACAGCCGCTTGCCGCTGTAGGTGGCGACGATCTCGGAGAACACGCCGAACACCGGCAGCACCAGGATGTAGACCTCCGGATGCCCCCAGATCCAGATCAGGTTGACGTACATCATCGGGTTGCCGCCGCCGTCGGCGGTGAAGAAATGGGTGCCGAGGTAGCGGTCCAGCCCGAGCAGCGCCAGCACGACGGTCAGCACCGGGAACGTGACCACGATCAGCACGTTGGTGCACAGCGAGGTCCAGACGAACACCGGCATCCGCATCAGCGTCATGCCGGGCGCGCGCATCTTGACGATGGTCGCGATCAGGTTGACGCCGGATAGCGTGGTGCCGACGCCGGCGACCTGCAACGACCAGATGTAATAGTCGACCCCGACGTCCGGACTCATCTCGAGGCCGGACAGCGGCGGGTAGGCGAGCCAGCCGGTCTTGGCGAATTCGCCGACGAACAGCGAGACCATCACCAGCATGGCACCGGCGACGGTCATCCAGAAGCTGAAGTTGTTGAGGAACGGGAACGCGACGTCGCGCGCGCCGATCTGCAGCGGCACCACGTAGTTCATCAGGCCGGTGACCAGCGGCATCGCGACGAAGAAGATCATGATCACGCCGTGGGCCGTGAAGATCTGATCGTAGTGGTGCGGCGGCAGGTAGCCGGCGCTGTCGCCGAACGCGATCGCCTGCTGCAGCCGCATCATGATCGCGTCGGAAAAGCCGCGCAGCAGCATCACGATGCCGAGCACCATGTACATGATGCCGATCCGCTTGTGGTCGATGCTGGTGATCCAGTCGCGCCACAGCACGCCCCAGCCGCGCAGCCAGGTGATGCCGCCGAGCACGACGACGGCGCCGATCGCGACGCCGACGAAGGTCGCGAGCAGGATCGGATCGTGCAGCGGAATCGCCTCCCAGCCGAGGCGGCCGAACAGCAGGCTGGTTTCGGTGGCGGCGGTAGTCACAGTGTCGGTTCCCGGGCCGCGGCAGCCGGCGCGATATCGGCGATGGTCGGCAGCGGCCGCGGCCGGTCGTCGGCGCGGCAGACGTCTTCCGGTCCCAGCAGTGCGGCCCGCCGCGCCAGTCCGGACGGCCCGAGGCCGCCGTGCGAATCGATCGCCATCAGCTCGCGCAGGCAGCGGCTGCCGGCTGCGACGCAGCGATTGACGATCGCGTCGAACAGGTCTTCGGCGACCCGGCCGTAACGGCGCACCGGCTCGCGTGCCGACGGCCGCTCGAGCTCCAGATAGCCGGCCCGGTCGAGCACGCCGCCGGCGGCGCGGGTCTGCTCGACCCAGCGGGCATAGCCGGCATCATCCAGGCCGTGGAAGCGGAAGCGCATGCCGGAGAAGCCGGCGCCGCTGTAGTTGGACGAGAAGCCCGGGTAGTCGCCGGCGCGGTTGATCACCGCATGCAATTTGGTCTCCATGCCCGGCATCGCGTAGATCATGCCGGCGAGCGCCGGCACATAGAACGCATTCATCGCGCTCGACGAGGTGATCAGGAAGCGGATCGGCCGGTCGACCGGCGCGGCGAGCTCGTTGACGACCGCGATCCCTTCGTCCGGATAGATGAACAGCCACTTCCAGTCGAGCGCGACGACCTGGACCGTCAGCGGCTCGGTCTGCAGCGGAATGTCGCGGTCGGCATCGATCCGGGTCAGCGGCCGGTACGGGTCGAGCGTGTGGGTGCTGATCCAGGTGATCGCGCCGAGCGCGATGATGATGGCGAGCGGCGCCGCCCAGATCACCAGCTCGAGATGGGTCGAGTGATCCCAGTCCGGGTCGTGACGGGCGCGGTCGTTGCCGGCGCGATAGCGCCAGGCGAAGAATAGCGTCAGCGCGATCACCGGCACGATGATGATCAGCATCAGATAGGTGGCGACGACGATCAGCCGGCCTTGCTGCGCCGCGATGTCGCCGGCCGGATTCAGCACCACCAGATCGCAGCCGGCGAGCAGGACGGTCGCCGTCAGCAGCGCTAGCGGTGCGACACGATGGCGCCGCGGCGAACAACCAGGCCGGCGAAGCGAGTGGGGCGGACGAAACGGCTGATCGAATGGCATGATCACGAACTCGGCGCGGCGCGGGAGGTCGACCAGGAAACTGTACCTTCGATCCTGCGCCGCAGCGACTGGACGTTTTGTCCTATGGCGCCGCCGGCGCCAAGATGAGAAGCTACCGTCAATCGGCGGCCCTTCGCCACAATCCAGGCCGCCGGCAGGGGGAACTGGGCCGCGCGCCTCCGTTCGGCGGCCTCTCAATCGGAATCGACGCGATGGCTGGAATCGATTCGGCGCACCTCGCGGCCGGGCCTGCAGGCCCGCCGGGCCAACGGGCCGCAGCGCACGGTCACGTCACGCCCGGCGAGATCGCCGTCGGAGTCGCGATCGGGCGCTCGTCGGAGTATTTCGACTTCTTCGTCTACGGCATCGCTTCGGTGCTGGTATTTCCGTCGGTGTTCTTCCCGTTCGAGCACCGGCTCGAGGCGACGCTGTATTCGTTCGCGCTGTTCGCGCTGGCGTTCGTCGCCCGCCCGATCGGCACGATCGCATCGATGGCGGTGCAGCGCCGCTGGGGCCGAGGCGTCAAGCTGACGATCGCGCTGTTCGTGCTCGGCACCTCGACCGCCGGGATCGCGTTCCTGCCCGGCTTCGAGCAGCTCGGTTATGCCGCGATCGTGCTGCTCGCGCTGCTGCGGATCGGCCAGGGCATCGGTCTCGGCGGTTCGTGGGACGGCTTGCCGTCGCTGCTCGCGCTCTCCGCGCCGCACGGCCGGCGCGGCTGGTACGCGATGCTCGGCCAGCTCGGCGCGCCGATCGGCTTCGCGATCGCCAGCGCGCTGTTCGCATTCCTGATCGCGAACCTGACCGAGGCGGACTTTCTCGACTGGGGCTGGCGCTATCCGTTCTTCGTCGCATTCGCGATCAATGTCGTCGCGCTGTTCGCGCGGCTGCGGCTGGTGGTCAGCCGCGAGTACGAGGAGCTGCTGACCCGGCGCGCGCTCGAGCCGGCAGCGGTCACGGCACTGATCGGCCGGCAGTGGCGCAGCCTGCTGCTCGGCGCGTTCGCGGCGCTGGCGAGCTACGCGTTGTTCCACCTGGTGACGGTGTTTCCGCTGTCGTGGATCTCGCTGTATACGTCGCAGTCGATCATCGGGTTCCTGCTGGTGCAGATCGGCGGCGCGGCGGTCGGCGCGGTCGCGATCGTCGCTTCCGGACTGGTCGCCGACCGGGTCGGCCGACGGATGACGCTGGCGATCCTGGCGATCCTGATCGCGGTCTTCAGCGGCTTCGCGCCGGTGCTGCTCGGCGGCGGCATGGTCGGCCAGGCGGTCTTCATCGTGCTCGGCTTCGTGCTGCTCGGCCTGTCCTACGGCCAGTCGTCGGGCGCGGTCACCGGCAGCCTGGATCCGCAGTTTCGCTACACCGGCGCAGCGCTGACCGCCGATCTCGCCTGGCTGATCGGCGCGGCGTTCGCGCCGCTGGTCGCGCTCGGGCTGTCGGCGCGGTTCGGGCTCGCGGCGGTCAGTGTCTACCTGCTGTCCGGCGCCGCCTGCACGCTGGCGGCGGTCGCGATCAGCCGGCAGCTGGAGGCGCGCGACTGACCCGCAGCCGCTGCCCGATCGAGCGCGTGACCTTCGGCGGCTCGTCGCCGAGATGGAACTGCCGGCGCCGGTCGCGCAGCACGATATCGGCGGCGGTGGTGCGGTCGAAATGCCGCAGGTGGTCGACCCAGGTCTCGTCGACCATCATCTCGGTGTAGATCGCCGGGTCGTCGCTGCGGCGGAGCAGCTCCCACGAGATCGCGCCCTGTTGCAGGCGGCTGCGCCGCGTCTCTTCCATCACCGCGAGGAATTCCCGTCGCTGTGCCGGGTCGATCCGGTATTCGATCAGCACGACCACCGGGCCGGCATGGCCGGGCACGTCGCCGACCGCGACCGGCGGCTCGCGCGAGATCAGGTCGACCTGCTCGGCCGGCGGATGGGCGATCCGCACCCGGTGCGCCAGCACCAGCATCAGCACGCTCGACAGCGCCGCGACCAGGATCGCGGTGCGGACATCGGATACCGTGGCGATCTGTCCCCAGCAGAGCGCGCCGACCGCGCCGCAGCCCATCATCGCCACCTGGAACACCGCCATGCCGCGGGCGCGGACCCAGTTCGGCAGCGACAGCTGCGCGCTGACCGACAGTGAATTGGCGATCGCGATCCAGGCCATGCCGTTGACGCCCATCAACAGCATCGTCAGCGGATACCATGGCGACAGCGCGATGCCGGCGACCGCGGCTGCCTGCAGCAGGCTGCCGTCGCGGACCAGCCGGTCGGCGTCGTAGCGGCCGCGCAGCCGCGGCAGCACCAGCACCGAACTGATCGCGCCGAGGCCGAGGCACGCCAGCAGCAGCGTGAACGCATGCGGATCGGGGCCGCGCAGCTCGCGCGCCAGCAGCGGCAGCAGCGCCATCGTCACGCTGGTGTGGAACGAGAACATGCCGACCCGCACCAGCAGCGGGCGGAAATGCAGCGAGGCGCGGACATAGCGCAGGCCGACCCGGATCGCGCCGAGGAAGCGCTCGCCGGGCAGCACCGACGCCTTCTGCTGGCGCCGCCAGGTGAAGATCGCGATCGCCGACGCGATCGACAGCACCGCATTCAGCAGGAACACGTAGCGGCTGCCGCTCGATGCGATGATCGCGCCGGCGATCAGCGGACCGGCGATCCGCGAGGCGTTCATCGCGATGCCGTTCAGCCCCATCGCCGCCGGCAGCTGGGCGCGATCGACCAGCTCGGGCACGATCGCCGAGAACGTCGGCCAGCGCAGCGCCAGCCCGATGCCGTTCAGGAAGGTCAGCACGATCAGCAGCTCGGCGGTCATCTGCCCGGCGCTGATGATCACGAACATCAGCAGCGCGATCGCGGCGAGCCAGATCTGCGTGAACAGGAAGTAGCGGCGCCGGTCGAGGATGTCGGCGAGCGCACCGCTCGGCACGCCGAGCAGGAACACCGGCAGCGTCGCCGCCGCCTGCACCGCGGCGACCCATGCCGGCGATGGATGCAGCGACGACATCAGCCAGGCGGCCGCGACGTCGTTCATCCACATGCAGGTATGCGAGGTCAGCCAGGTCAGCCACAGCATCCGGAACACCGGCCGCGCCAGCGGCGCGAACGCCGGACTCGCGGCGAACCAGCGGTCCAGCCGGGTCGCCGGGCGCGCACCCGGACGCACGCCAGGACGCGCGCCCGGCGATCCGGCCGTGCCGGCCTCGGCGGCGCCCGGTACAGCGCTGCCGGCGGTGCCGGCGACGGCGGCGGGATGACGATCGTCGAGGTGCTCGTCGTCCTCGTCGGCATGGCTGTCGGCGCGACGCTCGTCGACCACTGCGCCGACGCCTTCGGGCCCGGCATCGGCGGTGGCCGGCAGTCTCGCGGCGTCGATGTCGGCGCTTGCCGGGTTGCCGTCGGGGGCTGCGGAATCGTGTCCGCCCGCCGCCCCGCCGCCGGCGGCCGCGGCTATGCCATCGTCGTCGCCATCGTCCTGCGCGGCTCGGGACGGCGGCAGCGGATCGGGGAACAGCGAGGCGGGCACGGTCAGCCCGGCGGAGCGTCTTCGGCGAGCCAGCGTTCGACCAGACGAGTCCAGTAGGCTGCACCGACCGTCAGGTTGTCGTCGTTGAAATCATAGTGCGCGCTGTGCAGCATCGGGGACGATTCGCCGTTGCCGAGCCGCAGCAGGCAGCCCGGCTTGCGTTCGAGGTAGTAGGCGAAGTCCTCGCTGCCGGTGACCGGGCCGAACGGCGCCACGACGCGCTCGGGGCCGACCAGCTCCTCGGCGACGCGGCGCGCGAACTCGGTTTCCGCGGCGCTGTTGATCAGTACCGGATAGCCGCGCTGGTAGTCGATCTCGACCCGGCCGCCGTAGCTGGCGACCTGCTGGGTGACCAG